>JAGWXD010000063.1 GCA_018970085.1 Cyanobacteria bacterium REEB459 | reverse complement strand
CAGGGCCTTCTCAAACATTTCCTTGACCTGGTCGTCCCGGGTTTTGTTGGTGGTTGGGTCGACGATTTCACTTTGCTTCTCCCGATCCAGGAGGGTATCATCCAGGTCGGCATCCACCCGGGAGAACTTAACGTCACTGAAGGTTTGCTCTAGGGCAGGAATAAAGTGGGTGTCAATGAAGGAGTCCAGGTAGAGCAGTTCCAGACCCTGGCCCTTAAACAGCTCGATATAGGTGGCCTGGGAAACCTCATCGGTGGCGTAGAATACCCGATTCTGGTGTCTGTCCTGGTTGCGTTCCAGGTAGTCCTTGAGGGTGGTGTAGGAACGCCCCTGGCCATCGGTGGCGGGTTGGGTGCGGTCGGCCACTTCGGCCCAGGCGTCGTCACCGTCGCCCTGGACCTCTACTGTGGGGGTCTCCGAGTCCTGACCCAGGTCGGCGCTGGTGCGGAAGATGACGATATCTTCTACCTGACCCTTAAACTTCTCGTCATTGAGGAAGCCAAATTTGACAAAATTACCCAGGTCTTGCCAGCTGCTGATGTACTTGGCGGGGTCGTCGCGGTAGAGGGCCTTGAGGCTATCGCCGACCTTCTTGGCGATGTACTCGGCAATGCGACGGACGGTGCGATCGCCCTGGAGAAAGCTCCGACTGACGTTGAGGGGGATATCGGTACTGTCAATCACCCCCCGCAGGGGCAGCAGGAAACGGGGCACCACCTCTTCGCAGTTATCGGTGACAAACACCTGGTTGCAATAGAGCTTGATGCTGCTCTTGGTGATGTCGATGTCGGGCTTGAGCTTGGGGAAGTAGAGAATGCCGTTGACCACAAAGGGATAGTCGGTGTTGAGGTGAATCCACAGCAGGGGGTCTTCCTGGAAGGGGTACAGGTAGCGGTAAAACTCCAAATAGTCTTCGTCGCTGAGGCTGCTGGGGGATTGCTTCCAGGGAGCTTCGTGTTTGTTGACCACCTCCCCGTCCAGCTGGATGGGCACCGGCATGAAGTCGCAGTAGGTTTTAATTAACTGGCGAATCCGGGCGGGCTCCAGGTATTCCTCCTCCCCCTCCATCAGGGAAAGGGTGATGGTGGTACCAACGGTGGTGCGATCGCTGGCGCTTAGTTCAAATTCGGTGGAGCCGGTGCAAGACCAGTGCACCGCCGTTGCCCCTTCCTGATAGGACAGACTATCGATCTCTACCTTAGCCGCCACCATAAAGGCGGAGTAAAAGCCCAGACCAAAGTGGCCAATGATCGGATCGGCGGCGGCGCTATCTTTGTACTTGGTAATAAATTCCTCGGCGCTGGAAAAGGCCACCTGGTTGATGTACTTTTTCACTTCCTCGGCGGTCATGCCGATGCCGGTATCGGAGATGGTCAGGGTCTTTTTATCTTTATCCAGTTTGATTTCGATGGCGGGGTTTCCAACATCGCCGGTATATTCCCCCGATCTCGACACCATCGACAGCTTTTTAATGGCATCGACGGCGTTGGAAACTAACTCCCGCAAAAAGATCTCATGCTCGGAGTAGAGCGCCTTTTTAATAATCGGAAAAATATTCTCCGTATGGATAGTGATATTGCCCTGTTCCAGAATCGTGGTCATGGCGGGTTTAACTCAGTTGTTATGGGTAATAGTTCTAAAAAAATTCTTTGCCGCCGTGGCAGAATCCACAAGCGGCAATTTCTCCCCATAGGAGTACGGTTGCCCCTACCTGATTGGGTATTGGCTGGGGTTACCTGGGCCTAGAGGCGACTCAATTCTGGGCTAGCCTTACCACCGACGATCGTCGGGTCAATGGCAAAGTCTTCTGCCACCAGCCGCGCCGTCATCTTGGCCGACATCATGACGCTGGGGGTACCTGCTCCTGGTTGGGTACCGGCTCCCACCAGGTAAAGATTGGCGATATCTTCACTGCGGTTG
The DNA here is from genome assembly GCA_018970085.1 of Cyanobacteria bacterium REEB459. Lineage (GTDB taxonomy): Bacteria > Cyanobacteriota > Cyanobacteriia > Phormidesmidales > Phormidesmidaceae > Nodosilinea. The sequence goes on along the minus strand of JAGWXD010000063.1, from coordinate 9,942 downwards.
TGGGGTCTGAAAAAGGCCGACTGCACCAGCAAGGGCTCGGGACCAAAGGCATTGCCCAGATAGGAACTGAGGTTTTGCTCGAAGTAGTCGGGGGTAATGTAGCTATGACACACTAGCCGCTCCTTAAGGTTAGGTAGGTAGCCCCGCTCCTCTAAGAAGGTCAGTACGATCTGGGTAAGGCGATCGCCCATTTGCGACCAGTCAATGCCGGAACCGTTGTGGGGCACCGGCAGTAAGGTATAGGCAGCATGGTGGCCCGGTGGCGCCAGGGAGGGATCGGTAAGGGTGGGTAGGTGCAGATACTGGGAGAAGTCCCTGGCCAAGATTTTACGACCGAAGATATCCCGCAGCAGTTCTTCGTAGCGGGGTCCCAGAATAATGGTATGGTGACGGAGTTTTTCCGCCTCCTCTCCGTTAGCCTTAAAGCCAAAATAAATCACAAACAGAGACATGGATTGCTGGGTTAGCTTGACCCGCAAGTTACTGTTCCAGAAGCGATACTGGGGTTCAACTAACTGGCTATAGGTGTTGGCCCAGTCAGCGTTAGACACCACCAAATCAGCCTTAAGAACCTCACCATTGGCCAGGGTAACGCCGGTAGCCAACTTTTGCTTACCCTGGCGATCAACGTTAATCTGACTAACTGGGGCCTCGTACTGGATCTGGCCTCCCATGTCCTTAAATTTTTTCACGAAACCCTGCACCAGGGCTCCCGTTCCTCCCATGGCAAAATGGATACCCCAGGTTTTTTCGACGAAATGGATCATGGCGTAGATGGCTGGCACCGAAAGGGGATTGCCACCTACGAGTAAGGTTTCGAAGCTAAATACCTGGCGTAGTTTGTCACTTTTGAAGTAGCGGCTGCTGAAGCGAAACAGGTTACGGACCGCATCCAGGCGTAGCAGGTCGGGAGCCACCTTGAGCATGGCACCCATGCTGCCGAAGTGGGTATAGCCCAGCTCTAAAAAGCCCCGCTCAAAAATCGCTCGAGCCGCCTTTTCAAACTGTTGGTAGCCCTCCAAATCGCCGGGTTCCCCCAGGTCCTGAATTTGCTGCCGGGTATGGTCAGGGTCGCCATCGTAATCAAAAAAGGTACCGTCATCAAAATAGATGCGGTAAAAGGGTAGGATTGGCACGATTTTGACGTAACGGCTGGTGTGGGGCCCACCGGATACCCCAGTGGTGACCCGTTTGCTTTCGTCTACAATTTCCGGCGGGAAATCGGCACTGGTCAGATCGGCACTGTCACGTTCTAGGGCGAATAGCTCTTCGATGAAGTGGGGTACGGTAATCACCGTGGGTCCCATATCAAAGGTAAAGCCCTCCTGGTGGCGGACGTAGGCTCGCCCGCCAGGGGCATCCAGTTTTTCTAAAATGGTGGTATCAAAGCCCAGGCTTTGCAGACGAATGCCCATGGCCAGACCGCCTATTCCTGCCCCAATTACGATTGCCTGCTTGCGACCCATGGTCATGCCCACTCAACTGTTACAAAAAGTTAATATTTTCTATCTTACTACCTATTCTGCCTGGACCCGGCCTACCTGTAGAATCATTTGGGCTGGGTGGCGATCGCCAGTTGTATTCCCGCCACGGCTCTGAGTTGGTCCATCACCGCCACGACCCGGCCATGGCTGACGGCTTGATCAGCTCGAATTAGCACCAGGGTGCTCTTGCCCTCAGTCACCAATGTTTGCACCGTTGGGGCGATCTGATCCTCAGCCAGCGGGCGATCGCCCACCGTTACCTGGCCTGCCGCATCAATGGTCACGGTAACCGGCGTTTGGGGCTGTGCGGTAGCGGTTTGGGCCCCAGGCAGGGCTACGGCTAAGCCCTGGCGCTGACTGACAAAGAGACTGGAAAGCATAAAAAAGACCAGTACGGCAAACACCACATCAATCATGGGAACCACATTGATCTGAAGGGGTTTGTCTGGCTCTTCGGGCAAGCGCATAGGCAAGGGCTAAGGTCTCTCACCATTGTCTCAGGGGTGACCCTGGTTTGCCAAGGGTTTGCCGGCCCTAGAGCCTTGGCTGGGCTGTAGGGGTAGGGGCCTAGCCCCGCCGCTCCACATAGCCCCGGCCCAGGGCATCCTGGAGAATCTGTACCATTCTCAGTTCATCCTCTGAAATGTCTGCTTCCTGGCTAATTCCCTCCACCGTCTGCGCTGCTCGGGTAGACAGTTCGCCCAGCAAAAGGGCTTGCCGGACAATCGCTTCAAGGGAGTTGGCGCGGTGAAAAATGGATGGATAAACCAGCATGGAGAGCCCCGATAACTGAAGGTGTACTATCTATTACTTCAGCGGCAGAGATGGGGATTCCGGAAAATTTTAAATTCTTATGCTCTGGCCAGGGCCAGCAGGCGATCGCCAATGGCCTCGGCCACCGGCATCACTGACAGCCGGTTACCCCGCCTCACCACCCAGAGTTCTTCGGGGCTAAAGGTCTGCTTGAGTCGATCAAGGCTGAGGACTGTTGGAAAGGTTTCCAGGTAACCGACCCTGACGGTATACCAGCGGGGTTGATCGGGGGAGGACTTGGGGTCGTAGTAGGAATTGGCCGGGTCGAATTGGGTCGGGTCAACCTGGTGGGTCTCCAGGATGGTCATCAGGCCCACAATGCCGGGGGGTTGGGTGTTGGAGTGGTAGAAAAAGGCCTGATCCCCAGCTGTCATGCTGGTGAGGAAATTGCGGGCCTGATAATTCCGCACTCCGTCCCAGAGGGTGGTGTGATCCCGGCGTAAATCCTGGATTCCATAAACACTCGGCTCAGACTTCATTAACCAGTAGGCCATGGTCAATCACTGCCTCCCATTGAACAAGGTTTGCTGCCAGGATCGCTCCCAGCCTGGCTTGACGACCCTCCTGCTGACTATAGCTGAGGGCCAGGGTTAAGGCCTGGGGGGGCGGTTGAATCATTCGATCGCCCCATTCGATCGCCACAATTCCCGGTAAGGTTTCTCCGTCATCCCAGTAGCGATCCAGGTCTAGGAATTCAACCTGGTCTGGGCTGAGTCGGTAGAGATCGGCGTGGTAAAGGGGAAGACGACCCTCCAGGTACTCGTTAATCAGGGTAAAGGTGGGGCTACTGATGGGGCCAGGAATCCCTAATCCAGCCGCCAACCCCTGCACCAGAGTGGTCTTGCCACTGCCCAGATCCCCCAGGATCAGCAGAACGGTTCCCGCAGAAAGTCCCCTGCCCAGACTTTTTCCGAGTTCCAAGGTTGCCTGGGAATCTGCCAAATGCACCAGAGGTAGGTTAACTTCCCTGGATTGATTGCGGAGTCCCATAGAAGCCCTCACTCAGCTAGATGGCTGTTTTAACATTGATTAAAAATACCAGGCCCTAGGCCAACGGAACACCTGGTTACCGCTGTTGAAATTAAGGTCACTACGATTGGCTAGTCACCCAAGCGACCCAGGCTAATCGCTTGATCCCAAAACAGCAGGAGCTTTCTTTGGGACATTGCCCTTTTGCAGGGCAGTCGCTGGACTGACGACGGTCCCAGGCACTGCAGGGGGAGCAAGGGTTGGGTTGGGGGGTAGGGCTGCTGTCAGCTTGGGAGGCTTGATTTCCTGCCAATCCAGATTGCCAGTGGCATCAATGGTGACCAGAACAGAATTAATTGTGTCGGGACCCATGGTAATGCCTCCCACAATCTGGCACTCAAAGCGATCACCGGGTTGGTTAATGCGGTAAGTAGCCGAACCGCAATCAACAGTGGCCTGTTTGCCCATGGCTCTGGCTAACCCGTCTTGAATACTGGTTTCCACCTTAGCCAGATTCAGCAGGGCCTTAGAGTTGGGAATATCCCAGTTGAGGTTACCCTTTTTATCGCGCTGGGTGACATTAATAGTGAAGCTGCCCTTCGGCTCAATTTCACCCACACAGCGAAAATAGGCTCCTTCCTGGCGGTTAACCTGCTCAGGACAACGCACCTCCTTTAGGGAAAAGCGACGACCCTGACGTTCAATATCGGTCTGAATGGATTTTTCCACCTGAGATGTATCGAGGCGATTACTGCAGGCATTAAGGGCCAGAGTACTCAACAGAACTAATCCCAGCCAGGCTCTAGCAGTCATAAAAAAATGGAGGACAGATTACATTAATACCTTTCCATACTTACCATTTTGTTTCTGGTTTGACTATAGGCCGACCCACAAAACCAATAGCTGGAGATAGTTTGACTAAGATAGGGTTAAGAAAAATCCTGATAAGCTCGGTAAAAGGTTCCTACCCAAACCAGAGCAGAACAGGTCGGGCAGGCAGTATAAATCAGCACTTAATCTGGGCTAAATAGCCATTAAAAAGGTTCCTTAAAGTGATTCAAGGGGGTTGCTAATCCATCGCCATGGTGTCGTAGCATAGTTAAAATAATCACTCTGAGCCACCCGGCAATTTAATTCAGCTGGGGTTTTGCATTAACTTTTATAGTTTTGAGCTATTGATTGTTCTCAGTTTTAAGGACCTTCTTGGTATGAAAGCCATGATTCTGGCCGCTGGTAAGGGTACCCGGGTGCGTCCCATTACCTACACCATCCCCAAGCCGATGATTCCAATTATGCAAAAGCCGGTTATGGAGTTTTTGCTTGAACTCCTAAAGCAGCACGGCTTTAACCAAATCATGGTGAACGTCAGTCACCTGGCTAACGAGATTGAGGGGTATTTTCGTGATGGCCAGCGTTTTGGAGTCGAGATTGCCTATTCCTTTGAAGGCCGGATTGTGGATGGCGAACTAGTGGGAGAGGCGGTTGGGTCGGCAGGGGGCATGCGCCGAATCCAGGATTTTTCCCCCTTCTTTGATGACACTTTCGTGGTTCTCTGTGGAGATGCCTTGATCAATCTGGACCTCAGCGAAGCTGTCCGGCGCCACCGGGAAAAGGGCTCGATCGCTACAATTATTACCAAAACCGTACCCCTTAAGCAGGTGCCCAGTTACGGCGTAGTGGTGACCACCCCAGACGGTCGGGTGAAGTCCTTTCAAGAGAAGCCTGCAGTGGAAGATGCCCTCAGTACGGAAATCAATACGGGTATTTATATCTTTGAGCCTGCGGTTTTTGATTATATTCCCTCGGGAGTGCCCTTTGATATTGGGGGCGACCTGATGCCCAAGCTAGTAGCCAGCCAGGCTCCCTTCTATGCCATTCCCATGGAGTTTGAATGGGTCGATATCGGTAAAGTGCCGGATTACTGGCGGGCTATTCAAGATGTGTTGACCGGAGTGGTCAACCTGGTGGATATTCCCGGCCAGGAAATTTATCCGGGGGTTTATGCCGGTCTTAATGTCAAGGCTAACTGGGATAAAATTCACATTGAGGGGCCGGTCTACATTGGTGGTATGACCCACATCGAAGATGGGGCAACTATTATTGGGCCCAGCGCCATTGCCAATAACTGCGAGCTTTGCAGCGGGGCGATCGTCGATAAAAGCGTGATCTTTGAATATTCCCGGATTGGACCGGGGGTGCGACTGGTAGATAAGCTGGTATTTGGCCGGTATTGTGTGGACAAAAGTGGCGCTTCCATTGATATGAAGGCGGCCGCCCTGGACTGGCTGATTACCGACACCCGGCAAGACCTGCCCCTGGAACCGCCGGTGGAGCATCAGGCCATTGTAGAACTGCTCCAGGGGCATGTTCCCTGACTAGAGGCCCTAGCTACGGGCTCCCAGGCGATGGCGACGGAGGATGTCAGCCCGGGTTTGGCTGGCTGCCTACCCTGGTCAAGGGCTCAGGCGGCTGCTCCGGCTTAGTCTGTCATCTTACCGGCAGGGCCTCGCTAGCCATTGTGTCGATCGGCCCTGCCCCCAGGGTTCTGGTTAATCTACCGCAGTACCCCCCATGGCTTCAGATCTGACCTCGCCCCTCCAGCCCCTGACCCCCTGGCCAGCCCTGGCTCCAGCTGCAGGGACTGTGCTGAAGTTGTTTTTACAGGCCTCCCTGGCCCCGGCGGATAGCTTAACCGGTTGGTCTCTAGACGATCGCAACCCGGCCCTGATTGACCAGATGCTGCCATTTTTTGACTGGATTTACCACCACTACTTTCAGGTCAAAACCGACGGCTGGCAGCATATTCCTGCCCAGGGACGAGTCTTGCTGGTGGGTTCCCATAATGGGGGGTTGGCGGCCCCCGATACGGTGATGATGACCTACGACTGGTACCGTCGTTTTGGTACCCAGCGACCAGCCTATGCCCTGATGGATCCCCGCATGTGGCAGGTGTTTCCCGGGGTAGCCCGCATGGCGGCCTGGGTGGGCTGTGTGCAGGCCTCACGTCGCATGGCCCTGGCTGCCCTGGAGCGGGAGGCAGCGGTGTTAATCTATCCCGGCGGTGTGCGGGATGTGTTTCGCCCCCACCATCAGCGGCGCCAGGTCTGTTTTTTTGGTCAGCAGGGGTTTATTAAGTTGGCTTTGCGATCGGGCTCTCCCATTGTCCCGCTGATCTCCCATGGTGCCCACGACACCCTGCAGGTACTGGCGGACCTTTATCCAGCTCTGGCCACCCTGCACCGCTGGGGGTTGCCCTGGTTGACGGGCATTGATCCGGGTAGTTTTCCCCTCTACCTGGGGTTACCCTGGGGGCTGGCCCTGGGACCGCTGCCCAATATTCCCCTGCCGGTGCCGCTCCATACCCGAGTTTGCTCTGCCATTACCTTTCCCCACTACGGACGAGAGGCCGCCCGCGATCCGGTCTATGTTGATCGCTGCTATCATCAGGTGCGGCAGATGATGCAGCAGGAACTGGATAGCCTCTATGCCCTCTACGAATAACCCGGTTTTGCCAGCCCAGGCCCAGGCCCTGAGCGAGCCCACCTCCATTGCCCTGGCCAATCTGGTCCAGCGGATTAGTCTCCCTACCCCCCTGACCCCGGTGCCCTTGCCAACTACCTATGCCCTGGCAGGAGAAGGAATAGCGCCCCTGCTGCTCCTGCACGGTTTTGACAGTTCGCTGCTGGAGTTTCGTCGCCTGCTGCCCTACCTGACACCGCATCGCCAGACCTGGGCCCTAGATTTGCTAGGATTTGGTTTTAGCGATCGCCGCCTCAGTCCCAGTCTTTCCCCCGCTGACATTAAGACCCATCTCTATAGTTTCTGGCAGCAGCAGATTGCCCAGCCTGTGGTGCTGATTGGAGCCTCTATGGGAGGGGCGGCGGCGATTGACTTCGCCCTCACCTATCCCCAGGCGATCGCTGCCTTGGTGTTGATTGATAGCGCTGGTTTTGCCACTGGACCGGCGATGGAAAAAATTATGGTGCCTCCCTTCGATCGCCTGGCCACCTCCTTTCTCCGTCAGCCCTGGGTTCGTCGCAATATTAGCCGCCAGGCCTACTACGATGGCACCCGGGTAACCCCGGATGCCGAGCTGTGCGCCGCGCTTCACTTAGAATGCCCCGACTGGCAGCAGGGCTTAATTCGCTTTACCCAGAGCGGGGGCTACACCTTTCTGGCCGATCAGATTTCCCAGATCGCCAGCCCCACCCTGGTAATCTGGGGAGAACAGGACCGAATTCTAGGTCGCCAGGATGCCCGACGGTTTCACCAGGCGATCGTCGCCAGTCACCTGGTATGGATTCCCCAGTCGGGCCATGTACCCCATCTGGAGCAGCCGGAGGCGGTCGGCATTGCGATTGTCAGCTTTCTCGATGGCCTGGGGGCAAGGCCCTAGCCTGGGCTTGCCTTTGGGCCTGATATTTTTGCTTAAAGATGGCCTGCTGACGCCTGTGGTCAACCAGGGGTGCCGGGTAGGCCAGGCGCTCGCGGTGAGGCGGCGGAATTTTACCGGTCACCAGCCACTCCGTCTCCAGGGATTGCAGCTCCGGCAACCACTGACGAATATAGTCGGCGGTGGCATCAAACTTTTGGGCCTGGGTGGCAGGGTTAAAAATACGCAAGGGTTTAGGGTCCATACCACTGGAGGCGCTCCACTGCCAGCCGCCATTATTGGCCGCCTGGTCGCCATCCACCAGGTGCTGCATAAAGTACCGTTCTCCCCACTGCCAATTAATGATTAAGTCCTTGGTTAAAAAACTGGCCACAATCATACGGCACCGGTTGTGCATCCACCCGGTCTGGTTGAGCTGGCGCATGGCAGCATCCACAATTGGGTAGCCAGTCCTACCGGTACACCAGGCCTGAAACTGATCTGGATGGTTAACCCAGGGAAAATCCTGCCACTGGGAACGATAGGGGCCGGTGGCCAGAGCCGGAAAAAAGTACAGACAGTGCTGGTAAAATTCTCGCCAGGCCAGTTCTTGCTGCCAGGTTTGAATCGCCTCGGCGGCCTCACTACTGCGGGCATGTTGAGCCGCCTCCAGGGTGCTGGCCCAGACGGTACGAATACCGATCGCCCCAAATTTAAGGGCCGCACTCAAGCGGGAGGTACCCTCCAGCCAGGGAAAGTTACGCTGGTGATGGTACGCCTCTAGCCCCTGGCTACTCTGGCAAAAGTCTTCTAGGCGCTGGTGGGCGGCGAGTTCTCCCGGCGGCATCGACCATTCACCCGGCCACACCAACCCTAAATCCTCAAGGGTGGGTAAACCGGTGGCACCGACTGCAGTGGCAGCGGCTAACTGGGCAGCGGTGAGCTGGGCTAACCCTTGGGGACAGGGCCAGGGGTTGGCCTTAGGCTGTTTGACCCAGTTACGCCAAAAGGGGGTGTATACGGTGTAGGGGTCTCCGGCGGCGGTTTTAACCTCTCCAGGCGCATGGAGCAACTGGTCCCAAAAACTGGCCTGACTTTCAATCCCTAGGGTTTTAAGGGCCCCGGCCACGGCTGGGTCCCGCTGACGAGCGTAGGGCTCGACATCTTGGTTCCAGTAAACAGCGGCGGCCCCCAGGGCCTGGGCCAGGGCCGGCAAGCATTGGCGGGGATCACCGTGCAGCAGAATTAAATCCCCCCCGACTCGCCCATAGCTTTCCTGCAGCTCTTGCAAACAGGCCAGCAGGTAGGCTACCCGAACCGGGGCCAGGTCCGCTGCCGTCAGCAGGGCCGGGTCGAAACAGAATACTCCCGCCACCAGGGGGCTGCGATCGCAGGCCATCGCTAGCCCCAGATTATCCCTGAGGCGCAGGTCGCGCCGATGCCAGAATAGAATTAGCTCAGTCATAGTCAGGCCCAAGGCCCCCTGTCAATCATAAGTAAAGTAACCAGCAATCCCTCAGTTCGATTACGAATCCCATTCACCCAAAGCCAAAAAAAAGCAGACAGGCCAAAGGTTTTCCCGTAGGATCAGAAATGTGATGAACCCATGGGCGTGAAATTCAGCAAGAGTGATTTCTAGAATAGCCTGTGGATTGACGTTGAACTGATATTTGAGGAGGCGATAGCGCTATGGCAACCTATAAGGTAACGCTAATACATGAGGGAGAAGGGCTCAATAAAACGATTGATGTTGAAGGCGACCAGTTTATTCTTGATGCAGCTGAAGAGCAGGGCATTGACCTACCCTATTCCTGCCGGGCTGGGGCCTGTTCTACCTGTGCAGGTAAATTGAGCGCAGGTACCGTTGATCAATCTGACCAGTCCTTCCTGGATGACGATCAGCTAGAAGCAGGCTACGTGCTAACCTGTGTAGCTTACCCGACCTCTGATTGCACCATTAAAACCCACGCTGAAGAAGAGCTCTACTAAACTACCTGGGGCTTTGGCTGTCCTAGGGGTGGCCAGGGTTCTAGTTCAGCTAACAGCAGATGCTCTGGTGACTACCAGAGCACTGTTTTTTTTAAAGCTTCCCTGCCGGTTCCGAACTGCCAAGTCTGGGCTACTTACCCCTACAATAGGGAGACTGTCTACAGCTCGCCTATGCCCCTTGGACAAGAGCCTCCTCAATTATTAAAGCAGCGCCTCTTTTATGAAGGGCGTAAATTTAATTTTGAAGTCAATCGGCTGCGCTTGCCTAATCAGGCTGAGGGCACCTGGGAATGTGTTCGCCACCCCGGCGGTGCC
>JAGWXD010000062.1 GCA_018970085.1 Cyanobacteria bacterium REEB459 | reverse complement strand
GGTCTTGGATGTCCAGCGGATCATCCATAATTGGGTCAGACCGCATTGGGGATTAGCTAAACGGACGACTCCAGCGATGGCCATCGGCCTCTGCTCTCGCCCCTTATCTACCCAGGAAATCCTTTGTATGTCAGGGTTTAGATGCATCTCCTCTTAACAGACCAGTGCCCGAAATTAAGACTGCCATCGCTAACCGTCCCCAATCGCTGGGTATGCCAATTGAATGGGAACCAGAGTCAACGCCATTATCAAACGCTTCGCCGTCATCAGCGCCTCCTGATCCGAACGTCTTGATATGCCGCATTTTTAGCACACCGGACCAAGGCTAATCTTTGCTTCGGCATGCCCCGAAAGCCAAGAGCGTACAGCCGTCGCTCGGTTCCTCCACAGTTTTGTTCTCAGGGCACGTCCACATCGGCTCAAGGCAGATCGGCTTCAAGGGCGCCGACGAGATCGGCAAGAGCCATGCCGGTCAGGTAAACGGCCGCGCGGTCGAGCACGGTGCGGGAATAGCCGGAGTGGCGCAGATCGTGTTCGATCAGCACATGGGGGTTGCCGTCCCACGGCCAATCGTAATCACTGCCGCGATGGGCATTCATTTGCTCCACATGATCGGTGAAAGACGGCATCATCCAACGAAAGGTCGGCCCCAACATCCAGCCACTGTTCTGGGTCACAAACAATGGCGGCAGCGCCGCGCCGACCGTGAAGTCCGAGACCTCCAGCACCTCTTCCGGCTGCGAGACATTGCTGCACTCGAAAATCACGTCGCAGGAGGCCAGATCGCCCGGCGCCGACACGACACGGGCACCGCCAGGATAGAGGTTGAGGTTTTTGCTAGGATTACGCCGACTGCCGAGCAGAAAGAGAGCCGTACCCGGCACCGCGAACACCTCGCTCAACACCCGCGCCGTCTGGGCATTGATCTTGCCGCTGCCGACAAAACCGTAGCGCAATCCAGGAAGGGCGTGGGCACCAAAGAATCGATGCGCCGCCTGTACGGCCATCATGCCGCAACGCAGCCGTGTCAGATGCACGCCATCAAGGGTCCGCAGGAGATGGCCGGACGGCGCGAATACGGCGATCAGCGCCGCCATTTCGCCGCCGTTGTCCTCATTAACCGTGATGAATTTGCCGCCGAAATGGCCGTCGCTCAAGCGTGCCGCCATGGCATTGCCGAAGACGCCGAGACCCGGGCCGGGCCGAGACACATCGAGCGACAGTTTAGCCGGGCAGGTTTCTCCGGTGAAGGCCCCGTATTCATCGAAAAGGCGGACATATGCCCGTTTCAGGGCCAGGGGGCTTAAATCTGGCATCGTTCAGCCTCAGGTTTGTTGCACCAGCACATAACGCTTTCAGGGTGCGTTTCGATGCTTCGATAGTCATAGAACAGTTCTTCGCCGGGCTGAATATCGCGCGCCGCAACCAAAGCCAAGCCGCCGACGACGCGGCAATTGGGATGACAGGAATGATTGATGAAATCGATTCCGGCGATGTCCCCCGGTAGCGGCACTAGGCCATAGACGAAGTCGGCATCGGCGATGATGTGCATGATCATCGCGCTGTCGTGGCCACGATAATCGACCTTGCCATCGGCACCGACCGCAAATCGCTCGGCTTTGCCATCGAAGAGCCCGATCACGGTTTCGGCGGGAATGAAAATTTCGGCGTAAACACCACGATGGCCGTTGCCGCGTTCGGCAACAGCGACAAGGGAAAAGTCGGTGAGACTCACGACGATGCCCTCAGGAGAAAACTAAGCATACGTACGAACGAAAACCACATGAGGGCAGCATTCCGCCGATAAAAAATGTAACAAATTAGACCTCATCTGACAGACGGGACATATCAGACACGTGGAAGGGTGTCAGATCGTGTTTGATTTGTATCTTTTTCTTCTACGTATTGATCAGGTTTGCATAGGCGTCTTGCCATAGCAATAGCGTCCTGAGAGGGGTCGCTCCTGATTATAAAACTCCAGCCACTTATCAACATCTTTTTGCAGTTCTTCGATGCTGCCATAGACCTTTTTACGAAAGGCGACCTGGTAAAACTATTCGAGGATGGTGCGGTGGAATCATATGCCTTTGGCAGGGTGCGCCAACACAGATGCCATTGGTTTGAGGGGATTTGGCCTTGGTGCGGCTGTGGTCAATGTCCTCAATGGCGAGGTAAAGCTGGTATTCATGATATTCAACATTGCCACAGTATTCTGTACCCCGGTCGCTCAGGATCCGTAGGATCCGCAAGCCATGCTCTTCAAAGTAGAGAACCACCCGGTCATTGAATCGAGTGCACCCCCCGGAGGGAACGAAGAGACTCCGCTTTTTCATCTCGTTAGACACCCGAATCTGACTCTAGGCCGGTTGCTCGATAGCAAAGGCGACTATAGCCTCTTCAATGACCGCCTCAACAGGGTTTTTGACGCAGGATTTACGACGGTCAATGTCTTGCCAGGCCAATTCCCCACCCGTTTCCTATAATTTCTGGTAGCGGTAGAAGGTGTCGCGCGAGACCCCCATCACGTTAAAGGCTTGGGAGCCGCCAGGGTCTTGGCTAGGTTTAACAGGCCCAATCTGTTTTTGACGATCTTTGCTTGGGTAGTCATGGTGACACGCCTAAGTCGGTACACGTTTGGAAGGAGTGTCAGATAAAGTTCTAGCTATTACACTGATGGACAGTTGAGAATAAAAACAACAACGCCCTCAAAACTAAGGGCTACAATCTGGAGCACAATTTCGGCCATGGCCAGCAACATTTGGCCTCCGTCCTCGCCACCCTTAACATCCTGTCCTTGCTGTTTCACACCGCGCTGGAGCGGCTTGACCAGAAGTATGCCCTGCTGAGGGCCCACCTTCCCACCCGAAAAACCTGCTTTGATGACCTGAGGGCCTTAACTCAGTACCTGTATTTCGACAGTTGGGATCATCTGCTTACCTTCATGCTCGAGGGCTAGAACTGAAAATCCCTCCCAATAGCAGCTGATTTTTAAAATGAGAAGTGCTGCCCTGTTAAGGCCATTAATCAGGGCGCCCTAACCCGGCTAGCTAGGGGTGCCCTGATTGAGCAGCTGCGATCAGGCCTTAAGGGTGGCGACTATTCTAGCTAGGGATTGCTACCATCACCATTGGTCACTGTCGTTGCCGAGGGGTTGGCGATAAAATGCCTGTAGCTGGAGAAAACCCAGGAGTCTGACCAGATAGGGCAGGCCCCTCGCCCCCAACAGCTAGTGGCAGAATTTTAGTTTTGCCTGTCTGGGTCGGAGCCAGGAACTCACTGCTGATTAGGGAGTTCATATTATCGCCTGAGGCTCCGACTTGGGAAATTAGTTTAGTGCCTGAAATCCTGGCTTGACTGTTTAACTCTTGGCTATGGAAGCCATCGGGCCCGGTAGGGAGCTGAACCGACGGAGTCAGGGCGGGGGCTGTTCCCTGGCTCAGGCCATAGCTCTGGTGCTGGGGGGAAGCCGGGGAGGTGGCGGCCTGAGGTGGCAGAACTTCAGCCGGAGTCGCAGAAATTGAAATCGCTGCCGGGACCTGGTTAGGTGCAGGCTTTTGGGGGCTGGTTAGAGCAGGTTTAGGGGCGACGACTCGAGGTGCTGCTGCCCTTGGCCGCAAGGCTCCTACGGCCGGTACCGCCGGCATTTCTATGGAACGATCTACCCGCCCTAGACTTTGGGGTAGTCTAGCCACGGTCAGGCTTTGAATCCTGGTGGGTGGGGCGGGCACAACTACAGATCGCGACTGCATTAAGGTCTCCCGTTCCTGTCGGAGTTGCTTTAGGCGGACTGCCACTAGGGCGCTGGTGGAGGGAGATTTTTCTGCGCTGACAGCCTTGACCGGTTGACTCAGGCCGAGGGGTAACCGCAGTTCTGGTCGGGTAGCGGAGCCAGAGGAAACCCTGGCCACCTTGGCGTCGGGTTTGATCGTTGATGTCCCCGTGTCTGTAGTGGAGGAGGACGCCACCTCAAGGGATTGGGGCTTGTGATGGTTCCAGGCGGTCAGGGTGAGCAAACCGCCACAGGATGCCAGCGTGCAAATACGGATGGTGGAATTGTTCATGGTCTTGATTAAATTGTTTTTACCGTTCATCAGCCTGACTGCGTATTAATAATAGATACAGAGATATTTGGAGCCATCAGAATAATCTGGCACTCTGAGTGTGAAGACTTTCTATAAATATGCTTCCCAACTTTACAGTTATAGTTTGCAGCGATGCCCATAAACGGTGAGTTAGCGGCTTTAGGTGCAGCCTTTTTGTGGGCTACGGCCACCGTCATGTTTGGTCAGTTGGGCAAATCCCTATCACCCCTGGTATTAAATCTGGCTAAGGGGGTAATGGCGATCGCGCTAATTCTACTCACCCTACTTCTGCTCAAGGGGCCCCCCACGGGCTTGGAACCGAGGCCCATAGTGCTACTAATCCTCAGTGGCATGGTGGGCATCGGGCTGGGGGATACGGCCTATTTCGCGGCTATCAATCGCATTGGGGCACGACAAGCCCTCTTGCTAGAAACCCTAGCTCCGGCTATGACCGCCTGGCTGGCTGGGGTTCTATTGGCAGAAAATATTGGTTTGACAGCCTGGGTCGGTATTCTATTGACCCTGGTAGGGGTGGGTTGGGTCATTAGCCAGCGCCTTTCTCAACCCGAAAGAGTGCCCTGGCAATTCAACGGGGGAGTTATTTACGCCGTGCTGGCGGCTCTGGGCCAGGCCACTGGTGCTGTTCTCTCCAGGGCAGCCCTGGCCCAAAGCGCTATTCATCCTCTATGGAGCTCCCTGCTGCGTTTGGGTGGCGGCGGCGCACTAATTTTGATGATTGTGATCAAACAGGGGGGGATAGGGGACCGAATCAGGCCCTTGCAGAATCCTAGAATCCTGGCTATGGTGGGGCTGGCGGCCCTACTGGGGACCTATCTGGCGATTTACTTGCAGCAGTTTGCCCTGCAGCATAGCCCCGCTGGTGTAGCCCAGGCCCTCACCAGCACCAGCCCTTTATTTGTGCTGCCGATGGCGGCAGCCCTGGGAGACCCGGTGAGCGGGCGTACAGTGGCGGGGGTAGGACTGGCTCTGGTGGGCGTATATCTGTTGTTTCAACCGTAACAGGGCCCATAACAGGGCTTGGGCCGGGGTAGTTAACGGGCTAAAATACAAACTCTAAAATAATCTGCCATCTTCTTTCTTGCCGGTCAGGGGGGTGGGGGTTAATTTTAATGCGGCGAATAAATTCCCTGAAGAAAAAGCGCCGCTCAGCTTCGGAGAGATCTAGCCAAAATTGAGGTAGGGCTACTGACTGAGACAGTTCTTGTAAATTAACCGGCGGCAGTTGAGCTCGCCGTTGTTCAAGCTGGGCAATTTCTCCCTGGAGTGTGTAACGGCGCAGGGCGGCTGTGTCACCATCCAGGATACCCTCTTGAACTAAGCTGGGTAATTGTTGGAGAATCTGCTGTTTTTGCTGGATCTGTCCTTGGATTTTGGTGGTAGGACTGATTGAGGCTACCTGCTGGGCAGTTGGTTGCAACTGGGCTACTGCCTGGGGTAGGTCCTGACAAATTTGTTCAATAATCGCATTAAGGGCTTGATCGTAGGGGATGGTCCGACAGCGGGGAGAGCGGGGACAATGGGCTGGTCTCAGGTAGAGGTAGGTTTGACTGTACCCCCGCCGGGTGGTTTTGGTAATGGTGAGGCAGCCTCCGCAGGCCTGGCAGTAGACTAATCCCGCCAGAGATCGAGGTGCCCCGGCGGTGCGAGCTGGTAACTGACTGTTGCGCCGCAGTAAGCGGTCGATTTGAGCCGCCTCTTCGCGGCTAATAATAGCTGTATGGGTGTCCCGAATCACCTGGCCGTCCTGGTATTGCAGGTCGCCCCGGTAGACCGGATGGGTCAGCCAGCGACGCCCTGTAGACACGGCTATGTGTTTGCCAAAGCGATTTTCCACAAACCGTACGGCCCCTCGCAATGACCCGTACAGTAGAAATTCGTTCACAAAGGCGGTGACCACTGGGGCGGTGGTGCGATCGACGAGATAACGCTCCTGCCCCCGTCGATAACCGTAGGGCGCTTTACCGGGGGGCGGTAGGGCCTGTAGACGGTTACGGGCGTGCCCCCTACGCAACTGGCGACGGCGCAGGCGATCGGGCAGGATGGTTAGGCGCTTGAGGTTACCAGGGGCGAGGGGGGCATTGTCGGCTAAGGTCAGGTCGGCTGGTCTGGAATTAAGGGTGACGATGCGACTACCCATGGCTGCCAGGGTCTGGCAATGGGCTTCGATGTCAGCCAGGTTGTCCCCCAGGGCTTCTAACTCTAAAACCAGTAGTAGATCGGCAGGATGCCTCTGGTTGTCGGCAATCAGTTGGGCCAGTTGGGGGCGGTAGCTGGGTTGGGCCGGCAGCCAGGTATCCAGGTAGACCTGCTGCAAAGGGTATCCCCAGGATGCAGGGGATGGCGGCGATTGGCCGCACTCCAGGTAGCAATAGGCAACTACACGCATGGTCTAAAATGACTGCTACAGGGACTTAGGTCGGACCAGGAGGTATTATCTCTAACTGAGTTGGGGCTTTTGAGTCCACCGGCGGCCTGGGGGATAATCGCTTTAATTAATGCCCTTTGATTAGCCTAGAGATTACCCTACTATCTCGTCACCATGGCAAGATAGGAGGGTAGGTTCGGGGACATTTCTGGTGCAGATTACATTTCTAGGAACCAGTTCTGGCGTACCAACCCGCTCCCGTAATGTGTCTAGTGTAGCGCTGCGGTTGCCCCAGCGCAGTGAAGTTTGGCTGTTTGACTGTGGTGAGGGCACTCAGCATCAATTTTTGCGCAGTGAGTTTAAGTCCAGTCAGATTCGCCGTATTTTTATTACCCACATGCACGGCGACCATATTTTTGGTCTAATGGGGCTGCTGGCTAGTTGTGGACTGGCGGGTAATCGTCAGCAGTGCATTGATATTTATGGCCCCAAGCCTTTAAATGACTACTTACAGGCCTGCCGACGATATTCCCACACCCATTTGACCCTGCCGATTAAGGTGCATGGGGTGGAGCCTGGGATGATTTTTGAGGATAGGGACTATCGGGTAGTGTGCGATCGCCTGGAACACCGCATTCCTGCTTACGGCTATCGGGTAGAGGAACGGGACCGACCTGGTCACTTTGATGCTAAACGGGCAGAAGCTCTGGGTATTCCCCCCGGCCCGATCTACGGCCAGCTCAAGCAAGGGCTACAGGTAACCCTACCCAATGGTTGCAGGGTAAACGGGGCTGATTTGTGTGGCCCTGACCTGGTAGGGCGTAAGTTGGTGTATTGCACCGACACCATCTATTGCGATCGCTCCGTTAGTCTGGCCCACCAGGCGGATGTTTTAATCCACGAAGCCACCTTTGCCCATCAGGATGCGGGGTTGGCTTATGAGCGCCTTCACTCCACCTCCACCATGGCTGCTCAGGTAGCCCTGGGGGCTGAGGTGAAGCAATTAATCATGACCCACTTCAGTCCCCGCTATGCCCCCGGCAATGATATTCAACTCAGCGATCTATTGAGGGAGGCCCAGGCCATCTTCCCCAGTACTACGATGGCCTACGATTTTATGATCTATAACATTTTGCGCCAGGAAGAGAAAACCGCCCTGCCTTCTGTTTTATAGGTACCCTGGGGAGCCGCCATAGACTGGCCTTGAATACGGCTGAGGCGCTCCCGAACCTGCTCCAGGTGGCGCTGGTCGTTAACCGCACCCCGGGGCACTGGAATATCTTGATTAGGCCAGCTCAACAGATCATGACAGGGACAGGGAAAGGAGGTTAGGCCCAGGGTGGGTATAGACACTGGCATGGCACAGCGGGCGCAGTCCTGTACATCCCAAGCTGGGGAAAGCATGGCGGCAATGGTCTGAACCGTTCCCTTCAAGTAGCAATCTTGACCCTGGGTGGCCATGATTTGGTTCCAGCAGTTTTCAAAATCCTGACTATAGCTCCCCTGGCAGAAAACTGGACGGGGCAAATAATCCCCCCGTCCACCGGGCAGGACTACGGGCTTCCCTAACTGAAACCAATGGGCTAAAAAATCCCGGACCTGGACGTCAGTGGCCATAGTTCTATACCGTAGGTGAGGAGAGGGATACCCTGTGTAGGTTCATCCTAGCCTGATTAATCCCGAGCAGGTTCAGTCTGTAGCGATTCTTTCTAAAGTCTCCAGGTTTCGCAGCTAAGGCTCCATTCCCCCTGGTGGACAGGTTAAAATAAGAACTGGTTAAGATAGACCTGGTTGGGCTTGCTAGCCTGAGGTCGGGTTAGGGCTATTCCCCAAGGGGGCTCGGCTGAATCGAGCTGATCCCTGCGCCAGTGGGTTAACAGTTTGGCCAGGGTTCTCCCTTCTGTCTACCGGTCTCCTCAACGCTGACCACCGTCTCAGATTCAGGTATTAGTTGCCTTTCCCCATCTATGAGTGAACCTGCTATTACTGTTAACCAGGCTGAATTACAAGCCCTGGACGACCACCTCTCTAAGCGTTTTATCAAGCTCGACCCTGGGGGCTACTTTATCATCTATCTAGACCACCAGCAGGGATTGATCTACGCCAAGCACTTTACCAACACCATTAACCATGTCGGACTGGCCTGTGATCCCGGCACGGGCCAGCCTCTACCGGTGCGGGGCAATGTCCAGCGAGAACCCAGAGAAATCTACAGCGGACGCACCGCTAAGGAACTCTGTATTGCTATTTTTGAAAATTCCCAGTCGTCTTGCCCCATTACCTGCCTGGACCATGCTGCTTACCTGGGCCGGGAGTTTATGCGGGCAGAGGCGGCCCTGGTGAGTGGGGCCGCCTACGTACAAGATTAGGAATCCTGGGGCCATTCCTCCTGGGCTTCCTCCCGGGTATTGGTACGGCGCTCAGGGGTCTGGCGATCAAAGGTCATGTGAATCGACCGATTTTGCTCTCCGTCAGCGGCCACCGCCATAATTGGGTACTCGATATGACCATCGGGGAAGGTGGTCTGGAACCGGAAGGTGCCCTCTGGGCTGAGCTGGATAGGCTGACCCTGGATGGTCACCGTAGCATCAGGTTCTGTCGCTCCGTAAACAATTAATTCGGCATCGGCGACTAACCAGAATTTGCGGGGGCGCAGGGGCGGTATGGATGCAGAAAACCCAATGCCAGAGAGAGTCGGAATCGATCCCGACAGAGTTGGCAGGGCGGCCATGCCGATGCCAGAAGCAAAGACGTAGGAGCTAACCCCCTGGCCGGGGGCCATGGAGGCAGGAATATGGTGCATCGAGCCAAACATAGAGCCAGCCAGACGGTCCCATTCAGAGGGTTGGGAGAGGGCATAGAGCTGCTCGTGCAGACCGACTCCATAGCCCTTGGAACGGGGCTTAACCAGGGTCATCAAGGCTTTATCCCGCAGAGTCTCTTCCCAGCTGATGGTCATAAAGTGGTCTTCATTCCAATCGGAGGGATAAACAGGGGGAATGCGCACAGTATTGGACCGGGCTAACACCAGCCAACGACCATCGCCAGTCAGATAACCAATTTCTGCCTGGTAATCGCGATCGCTGATGGGAATAGATAGATACCACTGCCGGGCCAGTTCGTCGCAGTCAAACTGTTGCATGCTGTGGGCAGCCTGCTGGTTTAGATCGATATCAGTAACATCGTAGAGTCGCAGAGCTAGTCGTTCTCCGCCCTGGCTGCGTAATTCAGCCTTGTGAGCATTGGGGGTATCCCAGTAGGCATAGGCCCATTGAGGATCTCGAGGCATCAAGATAATACGGCTTTCGCTATAGCCATCGGGTAGAGGCGGCAGGCCGTCATCTACGGTAGACAGGTCCAGGCTTCCCTCTACCGGTTGACCAATGACATTAAACTTAGCAGCCTCAATGGCGGATTGGTCTTCTGTGCTGGCCAGGGAAGCGGCTGCCCCGGCGGCCAGACCGGCGGCTCCCAGGGCACCGAGAGCGGCGGTTGGCAGATTTAAAGCAGCGGCTTGGGCGGCGGGCTCTGGTGGGGCTTCTGGTTCAGGGGTAGCCTGACCTTCTGTGCCGGCCAGGGAAGCGGCTGCCCCGGCGGCCAGACCGGCGGCTCCCAAGGCACCGAGAGCGACCGGTGGCAGATTCACATCAGGGGGCTGGACAGCCAGCTCAGGAGTTGCTTCTGCCGCAGTGATGTCTTCAGGATTGGCCGTGGCATAGATGTCCAGGGCCGCCCCGCCACCTGCCGGTGGTACGGCAGGCAGAGTCGCATCGGGTAGGGGGGATTCTAAAGGCGCCACAGCCGTGCCAGATTTACGCCCCGCCGCCCAGGCGGCAGCGCCTAGGGCTCCTGCCCCAGCCAGGGGCAACAGCCACCACCAGGCCAGCCCCCCCCGGGCCTCAGGAGTAGGGCCAGGAACGGGAACTGGACTGGGGATCGGAGCTGGACTGACGGCGGAGGGAGGAGCCGCCTTGAGGTTGGCCGCGATCGCTGCGGCTTTGGCTGGGTCAAGGGTAGCCAGAGCTTCCGTGGCTGAGGATGAAGTAGCATAGCCTAAAAAGGCAGCAGCAGCGGGCCCTAATGTGCCTTTGTAGACAAAATAACGGGGTTGGGAGTAGGGATAGCGCTGATCGTCTGGCAGAATCTTGTGCATAGGCACAATGGTTACCCCCGGCTGATTCAGGACATCAGCAGCGATGGCGTAGCTTATGCCGTCTTTACCCAAAGCCCGAATAACCGTGGCAGTGTCATCTTCACTCACCGGTTCGGCGGTAGTACCAGTGACAAAGGGGGCGCGACGGAAGACCTCGTATTGACTCAGCGATCGACGGGTATCACTGGTATCGGGACGATCCACAAAGCGAATAGGACCAGCCGCCCCCCCTACCTGAGACCAGTTAGTAATCTCGCCGCGAAAGATGGCGGCAAACTGATCAAAGGTCAGAGTGCCGCGAAAGGGATTCTCTGGGCCAATAATAATAGCAATTTTACCCCTTTTGAGAGGGACGGTGGTCAGTCCCTGGCGGCGCTCTGTTTCAGTAAGCGGGCGCCCGATCGCGGCCAGGTCGACTTTACCGGCCTCTAAGGCCGCCAGAGCGTCTTGACTGGCGGCGATAGAAACCTCTACCGCCGTATTGGGGTAGGCAGCTTCAAACTTGTCCTTTAGCACCTGGGTGGCTACCCCCAGGTTAGGGGAGGCTTGAATGGTTAGCCGGGTACCAGCGGGTACTTGCTTAGGGACTGGAAAGCCTGAATTAGCTTGGGCCAGGATGGTGGATAGGGGTAGCGCCAGGGCCTTAATACCGGCCTGGGTACTACCGACAAGCAATAGAGCGGCAATCAGGATTTTGGCGGAATAAGGCATCGTGTCGGTTAGGTGAATAGAACTCTAGTCAGGTCAGCCGCACATCTGGCTCAGTAGCCACGACTCGGACCGGGAAAATCCCATTGTGGTCAGGGTTAGGCCAATCGAACAATCTGGAAAAGGAAGAACTCCATAATTACCAGGCAATTAAAGCCGTCTCTGCATCATAGGTATTTACGCTCAACTATTGCAGTATTTGCCGGGGGAGTCAATGATTCTGCCTAAAACTATTGTGGGGTTCCACCAGAGTCAGGCAAGCTGGCTGTCCTAGTTGGTCAAGGCAATTAGCAGGCATAGTGAGGTAGAGAATGTCACCTTCTAGCAAGGTCACCTCCAGTAGATCGTAGCCATGCAAGGTACGGCCATGGGTCTCGATATAGAGGGGCACCAGGTGGGCAGTTTGGGCTACGGTTTGAATAGATTGGTTGACAAAGGGATGGTGAGGGGTAATCAGCGTCGCGATCGCCACCCAGAGTAAATCTCCGGACAGGCCGTTGCCCAGGATTCGCCCTCCTAGGGCTGCCGCCGCAAAAGCAGGGGCGGCCAAATCCATAGGACTCAAAACCTGATCAAACTCAAACACCTGTTGCACCTGCTGGGCAAATTCAGCATCGTAAATCCGCACCACCGCCGGCACCCTGGCCGTAATACTGCGAGCGGTGAGGGCAATTTCCAGGTTCACCGTATCATCGCTGGTAACTACCAAAATCGCCTGAGCCGAAGCCAGGTTAACCGCTTCTAAGGTGGAAGCCAGGGTAGCATCACCCACAATAACCGGTATTTTCAAGCCCTGCACGGCAGGTAAAAACCGGTTATGACTATCCTGTTCCACCACCACCACCTGGTGCCCGGTCTCCTGCAAATGGGTAGCAATCCGGTATCCGACTCCGCCTAAACCACAAATAATAAAATGGTGCTGCCGGGGCATGCGGGCTACGCTCCACAGGCTCTGTAAATGGGACCCCAGGATAAAGTCGTTAAGCAGGGCGTAGCAAATACCAATCACCCCTGCCCCGACCAACATCATAATTACCGTAAATACCTTGATGGTTCCAGGTGCTTTTTCCGCTATCTGCTCCTGTCCCCCAGCTCCGGTAATCATACCCACGGAAAAATAGAGAGCATCCACCCAACTGGTGCTGAGGTCCTGCCCCAGATAGGTGAAGGTGGCGATGGTAATGGTAACCAGCAAGGCTAGAATCACCAGCAAGGTAGCCTG
>JAGWXD010000003.1 GCA_018970085.1 Cyanobacteria bacterium REEB459 | reverse complement strand
CCGCGATCGCCTCAGCTTTCTGCCGCTGCCGATGGTAAACCGCTACCACCTGGGTGCGATGGTGGGCCTGTAAGCCCGGAATATGTACCTTTTGGCCGAAGCCCGTACCGACCACCCCGATGCCCAGGACGTCCTTAGCCATGGCCCAACTCTCCATCACAATGCCCCTCTAGTAACCCAAAGGGATTGGCTTGAATAATCTAGCATGGCCGCAGGGCTGATCCCGACGGGGCCGGTCCTGGCTCAGGGGTGAAAAATAAAATCATAGCCCTGGTAGAGATCGCCCTGATAGATCACGACTAGCCAGGTTTGGGGGTCAAATTCCAGGGGATAGGCCTGCCGCTCCAGCCCCTCTGCCTGTTCATTGGGGCTGGGCTTAAGTACACAGTAGGGGGAGGTGAGCAAGCTTTTCAGGGTGGCTTGGGGGGCTGGCACCGGCAGGGCTAGCATCGCCTTGAGGCGATCTCGAGACAGCCCATTGACGGTCTTTTCAATCTTGATGCACTCTCCAGTCAGGGTGGGGGACTCAACCACTGGGCCTGAATGGGGACTCAGCCCGACCATCGCCGCCGCCAGCATTGATCCCCCCGCCAGCACCACGGCCTTCAGGGGGGGTGGCGAGGTCAGACTGGACAGAGGGAACGCTGGAGGCTGGATAGGACGGGCTGGGGAGCCGTTACCGGGGTCTGGGGCTGGCCACTGGGGCGGGCGGGGGGCGGGGCCCAGACTGGGCGGCGGAGATGATTGCTGTTGATAATGGATAGATAGGGATTGGCGAAGGTGCTTAGCCATGGTGGTAGGGGCATAAAATCAGGTGAACAGGGGCGGCCCTGATCCTTAAGGACACCGGCAAGGTAGAAGCTAGACAATCCTTCTACATCAGCCATCGAGACCAGAACCTTAATGTCACTATAGTATACTTGTTCTATTTATGACTAGAACCCTGGTCTGGTTTCGTCGAGATTTGCGGGTGTTTGATCACCAGCCCCTGGCTCGAGCCGCTCGCCGGGGGCTGGTGGTTCCTGTGTTTGTGCTAGACCGAGCCTTGCTACACCATCCAGAAACCGGCCCGGCCCGGGTGGAATTTTTGCTGGCGGCCCTGGGGGGGTTAGACCGCGATCTAAGGCAGTTGGGAGGGCGGTTGATTCTAAGATCGGGAGACCCGGTGGAGGTATTGCCCAATCTGGTACGTCAGTCCCAGGCCGAGGGTATCTACGCCTACACCGATTGCGAACGTATCTATGGTCGGGTGCGGGATGCCCGTCTTAATCAGGCCTTAGCAACGGCGGGGATGAAAATTCGCTGGTTCGACCCCCCCGGTAGCCTGGCGGAACTGCTGCCCTATCCGGCCTATCGCCAACGCTGGTATGGGCAGATGGGGGAACCTCAGGTGCCCCGGCCCCAGAGGGTGGCGGTGCCCCCCGAGATTAGCAGTGAGCCCCTGCCTAGTCTGACCCAACTGGGTCATGAGGCCGATGGTAAACCACTACCGGCGGCCAGTACCGCCGCCGCCCGAGCCTTGCTCCAGACCTTTCTTGAAGAAAAGGCCGATCGCTACTACTGGCAGCTTTCCTACCCCAGTGCGGCAGTGACCACGGGTCTGAGTCCCCACCTGAAGTTTGGAGTGATCTCGGTGCGGGAGTGCGTCCAGACCGTTCTGCAGGCCGATACTGGAGGATCGGAGCGCCGCCGCCGTAGCCATCAGCAACTGATTGCCCGACTGCGCTGGGGCCAGGGGTTTACTCAGCGGTTTCGCTATCTGCCCCAGCTGGAGTTGCGATCGCTCTATCGAATTTTTGACCAGGCCGGTTGGGCCTTTGATGCCGACCTCTACCAAGCCTGGCAAACCGGGCATACCGGTTTTCCCATCGTGGATGCCGCCGCCCGTTGTCTCCAGGCCACCGGTGGTTACCTGCACCTGAATTTTCGGACCCGCGCCATCTACGCCAGTTTTCTCAGCAATCTGATCGGGATTGATTGGCGCTACGGAGCTCTTCACTTTATGCGCCACCTAATTGATGGCGATTGCCCCATTGACCACTACCAGTGGGCCATGCAGGCGGGGGTAACCCACTGCATCGACAAATCCTGGACCCGTATTTACCACCCCGGTCAGACCGCTGTAGACCGCTGTGACCCCCAGGGCCAGTTCATTAAGCGCTGGCTACCAGAATTGGCCGATGTTTCCCCCGAACAGTTGGGGAGTCCTCCCCCCCGGGCCACCTATCCGGCCCCTGTGCTCGATTACAAAGTCGCTCGCCAGCGGCGCATTAAGCAGCTAGAACAGCAGCGTCAAACCTTTATTCAGGCCCCTAGCCTGTTGCCTCACCTGGCCCCCCTGCCCGCCGATCTCACCCCCTTTGGCGTCGATCGCTACGGCGGCGAGGTGGGCTGGGCGTTAGGATCAAACTTCAGTTTGTTTCCCCCTGCCCTTGATCTGGAGACTCTGGACCAAGCCCAGAAACAGGATCTGCGTACCTGGTTTGTTGCCCATGTCAACATCGCTCCGCCCCGTTCCAGTCCCCCTCGCTCCACCCCTAGCAGTCAGCAACTCAGCCTGCTGGACTAAAATCTCCCATCCCCCCTTACCATGGCCACCATCAACTACCTCCGCATTAGTGTTGTCGATCGCTGCAATTTTCAATGCCAGTACTGTATGCCGGCGGGGGCAGCGATGTCCTACCCGCCGCCCGCCGACTGGCTCACCCGAGAGGAACTGCGACAGCTACTCAGCCAGGTGTTTGTGCCCCTTGGCTTTAGCCGCTTTCGCCTCACCGGCGGTGAACCCCTGCTGCGCCCCGACATTGGGGAAATTACGGCGGATATTGCCCAGATGCCGGGCACCCAGGATCTGGCCATCAGTACCAACGGCTTTTTGCTGGCTGCCAAAGCCCAGGCCCTTTGGCAGGCGGGACTGCGCCGCCTGAATATCAGCCTGGATAGTCTCGATCCCCTGGTGTTTCAACAACTAACGGGGGGGCGAGACCGCTGGCAGCAGGTCTGGCAGGGTATTCTGGTGGCCCACGAGATGGGGTTTGCTCCCCTCAAACTCAACGTGGTGGTGATTCCTGGGGTGAACGACCAGGAGGTGTTGGATCTGGCCGCCCTCAGCCGCGATCGCCCCTGGCATATCCGTTTTATTGAGTTTATGCCGATTGGCAACGACCAGCTATTTGCTGAGCGGGGTTGGATTGACTCTGCCCAGCTGCGTCAGCAGATTCGTCACCATTGGGGTTTAGAGCCCGCTCAGGTGCAGGGCAATGGCCCCGCCGATGTGTTTCAGATTCCTGGAGCCCTGGGGACGGTGGGGTTTATTAGCCAAATGTCGGAGTGCTTTTGCGATCGCTGTAACCGTCTACGACTCTCTGCCGATGGCTGGCTGCGGCCCTGCCTGTTGAATCAAACCGGCCAGATCGATCTGAAGACTCCCCTGCGCCAGGGGGTCGCCCTAAACTGGCTACGGCAGCAGGTAGCGGATCTGCTCCAGGCCAAGCCGGCAATCAACTACACAATGCGGCAGTCTGGGGCGACGGGGGGCTACGATCGGACCATGGCCCAAATTGGCGGTTAGGGCAAACCAGACCAGGGATTATTACAATAATGAGCGGTTGGTGCGGTCCTCTGCCCCCCTTGTGACTCTCCTGATTTTTGGCAATTGGCCCTATGGTTTTTTCCTCCCTTCTCCGCACCCTGCAGCGATCGCCCCTGACCGCTGAGCTGCTGGCCAAGCTAGACCAGCAGGGTAGTCTCAGCCTGACGGGGGCAGGCCGTCTGCCCAAGGGGTTGGTGAGCTCGGCCCTGGCCCTGGCCCAGCAACGACCCCTGCTGGTGATCACCGCCACCCTGGAGGAGGCCAGCCGCTGGGCTCCCCAATTGGAGGCCATGGGCTGGGATACGGTGCACTTTTACCCCACCTCCGAGGCCTCCCCCTACGACCCCTTTGACCAGGAATCGGAAATGACCTGGGGGCAGATGCAGGTACTGGCGGACCTGCTGGCCCTGGGGCAGCAACCCCAGGGCGATCGCAAACTGGCCATCGTCACTACAGAACGGGCCCTCCAACCCCACCTACCGCCGGTCTCCGCCCTTGATCCCCACTGTCTGCGGCTACAACTGGGGCAGGATATCCACTTCAAGGCCCTGGGGCAGCGCCTGGCCAGCCTCGGCTATGAGCGGGTGGCGGTGGTGGAAACCGAAGGCCAATGGGCTCAGCGCGGCGACATCATTGACCTCTACCCGGTGGCGGCCGAGTTGCCGGTGCGGCTGGAGCTGTTTGGCGATAATCTGGAGCGGATGCGGGAGTTTGACCCGGCCACCCAGCGATCCCTCGATCCGGTTGAGCAGCTGATTCTCACCCCCACCCAGTACGGGCCGGTGATTCTAGAGCACCTGCGCCGCCAGGACAGGTTGTCTAGGGTCCTGTCTCCGGCCGCCGAGGAGGGGTTGGACAGCGGCATCTTCCCCGAGGGGCTGCGGCGTTGGCTGGGCCTGGCCTTTCCCCAGCCCGCCTGCCTGCTAGACTACCTGCCCGCCACCACCCTGCTGGCGGTGGATGAGCTGGACCAGTGCCAGGCCCACGGCGATCGCTGGTTAGACCACGTGGAGGATCACTGGCAACAGCAGGCCGGTGAGGCCCTACCCCCCAAAATCCACCGCCCCTTCAGCGAAGCCCTGGCGGCGGCGGAGGTGTTTCCCCGCCTATTTCTCTCCGCCCTGGCGGAGGTCAACCACCAGGGGTTGAACCTGGCCAGCCGGCCGGTGCCCGCCCTGCCCCACCAGTTTGGCAAGCTGGCGGAAACCATTCGGGGGGAATGCCAGCGCAAGTACGGGGTGTGGCTGGTGTCGGCCCAGCCCTCCCGATCCGTGGCCCTACTGCAGGAGCACGACTGTCCGGCCCAGTTCATCCCCAACCCCAGGGATTACAACGCCATCGACAAGTTGCAGGGGCAGTCGGTGCCGGTGGCGGTAAAATACTCCGGGCTGGCGGAGTTGGAGGGGTTCATCCTGCCCACCTTCCGCCTGGTGGTGGTGACCGACCGGGAGTTCTTTGGTCAACACAGTCTGGCTACCCCGGGCTATGTGCGCAAGCGCCGTCGAGCCGCCTCTAAACAGGTGGATCCCAACAAGATGAAACCGGGGGATTTTGTGGTCCACCGCAGCCACGGCATTGGCCAGTTCCTGAAGCTGGAGAGCCTCACCCTCAACCAGGAAACCCGAGACTATCTGGTGATCCAGTACGCCGATGGACTGCTGCGGGTGGCCGCCGACCAGGTAGGGTCCCTATCCCGCTATCGGGTGGCCACCGGGCAGGCGCCGGTGCTGAATAGAATGACCAGCAGCGCCTGGGAAAAAACTAAGGGGAGGGCTAAAAAGGCGATCCAAAAGGTGGCGGTGGACCTGTTGCAGCTCTACGCCCAGCGGGCCAAGTTGGAGGGCTTTGCCTACCCCAGCGATACCCCCTGGCAGCAGGAGCTGGAGGATTCCTTCCCCTACCAGGCCACCCCCGACCAGCTCAAGGCGGTGCAGGATGTGAAGCAGGACATGGAGAGTGATCGCCCCATGGATCGGCTGGTGTGCGGCGATGTCGGCTTTGGCAAAACCGAAGTCGCCCTGCGGGCCGTCTTTAAGGCGGTCACCGCCGGCAAACAGGTGGCCCTGCTGGCCCCCACCACCATCCTCACCCAGCAGCACTACCACACCCTCAAGGAGCGTTTTGCCCCCTACCCGATCCAGGTGGGGCTGCTCAACCGCTTCCGCACGCCGCCAGAGAAGAAGGAGATTTTGCAACGGCTGAAAACCGGCGAACTAGATGTGGTGGTGGGTACCCACCAGTTGCTGGGCAAGGGCATCGACTTTAAGGCCCTGGGGCTGCTGGTGGTGGATGAGGAACAGCGGTTTGGGGTGAATCAAAAGGAGCGGATTAAGGCCCTGAAAACCCAGGTGGATGTGCTCACCCTCAGCGCCACCCCCATTCCCCGTACCCTCTACATGGCCCTGTCGGGGGTGCGGGAAATGAGTTTGATTACCACCCCGCCGCCCTCCCGGCGACCGATCCAAACCCACCTGTCGCCCCTAGACCCGGAGGCGGTACGCACCGCCATTCGGCAGGAACTGGACCGGGGCGGCCAGGTGTTCTACGTGGTGCCCCGGGTGGAGGGGATTGAGGAGGTCTCGGCCAAAATTCGAGAGATGGTGCCCGCCGCTCGCCTGGCCATCGCCCACGGTCAGATGGAGGAGGGAGAGCTGGAATCCACCATGCTCACCTTTAGCAGTGGCGAGGCTGATATTCTGGTGTGCACCACCATCATTGAGTCGGGGCTGGATATTCCCCGGGTGAATACCATCCTGGTGGAGGATGCCCACCGCTTTGGCCTGTCCCAGCTTTACCAGCTCAGGGGCCGGGTGGGGCGAGCTGGGGTGCAGGCCCATGCCTGGCTGTTCTACCCTAAACAGGCCTTGAGCGACAAGGCCCGCCAGCGGCTGCGGGCAATCCAGGAGTTTACCCAGTTGGGGTCGGGCTACCAGCTGGCCATGCGGGATATGGAGATTCGGGGGGTGGGTAACCTGCTGGGGGTGGAGCAGTCGGGCCAGATGGAGGCGATTGGCTTTGACCTGTACATGGACATGCTGGAGGAGGCGATCGGCGAAATTCGGGGCCAGGAAATTCCCCCGGTGGAGGATA
This sequence comes from Cyanobacteria bacterium REEB459, assembly GCA_018970085.1. GTDB lineage: Bacteria > Cyanobacteriota > Cyanobacteriia > Phormidesmidales > Phormidesmidaceae > Nodosilinea. Next base: position 140,642 of record JAGWXD010000003.1, on the reverse strand, counting down.
CCCAGGTGGACCTCAACGTCACCGCCTTTGTGCCCAATAACTATATCCCGGACCTGGATCAAAAGATGGCGGCCTACCGCAGCCTGGCGGTGGCAGAGAGCAAGGTGGAGCTGATGCAGATTGCGGCGGACCTCAGCGATCGCTACGGCCCCATTCCCTACGCCACCGAACAACTGGTGCGCATGCTGGAACTGAAGCTGGTGGCTAAGGCGGCGGGGTTTTCGCGGATTAAACCAGAGGGCAAACAGCACGTGGTGCTGGAAACCCCGATGGAGGAACCGGCCTGGAAAATGATCAGCGAAAAGCTGCCCAGCCACCTCAAGTCCCGCTTTGTCTACAGCGGTGGCAAGGTAGTGGTGCGGGGCCTGGGCACCCTGAAACCAGAAAAGCAACTGGAAAGCCTAACGGAATGGCTCGCCTATTTGCCCTGAGCCCTGGGCAGCCCTGCCCAGGGCTCAGGGGGTAAGACTAATTCTTGACAGCTTGGTGGGTCCTGTCGTCCAATGGGGTGGACTGTGACTGGCAGGATTTACCATGCTGAAACGGGCTCTGGCCCTGGCCCTAGCTGTAGTGGTCTGCCTGGGGGTCGGGCTGAGTCGGGCTGGGCTGGCCCAGGGGAATTTGGTGGTGGCCACCGGCCGGGGCGGGGCGGTAGCCACCGTCGATGGCGATGCCAGCCGCATTGGCCTGGAGGTGTTGCGCCGGGGCGGCAATGCTATCGATGCGGCGATCGCCACCGCCGCCGCCCTGGGGGTGACAGAACCCTTTTCCACCGGCATTGGCGGCGGTGGGTTCATGGTTATCTACTTCAAGGAGCAGGACCGGGTAATTACCCTGGACGGCCGCGAGCAGGCTCCAGCCGCCACCACCGTCGACCTGTTCCAGGATCCATCTAAGCCCGGGCAGCTATTACCCTTTTCTCCTAATCGCATTTCCTCCGGAGCGGCGGTGGGGGTACCTGGTGCCCCCCTGGAGTGGGCCGAAGCCCTAAACCGCTATGGCACCCTCTCCCTGGCCGCCGCCCTGGAACCGGCCATAGCCCTGGCGCAGCGGGGGTTTGTGGTGGATCGCACCTTTGTCCAACAGATTGAACAAAACCAGGCCCGGTTGGGGGCCTTTAGCTCTACCCGGGCCCTCTATCTCCCCAAGGGGCAGCCGCCAGTAATCGGCAGCCGATTTAAAAATCCTGATCTGGCCAAGACCTATGGCCTGCTGGCAGAGCAGGGGGTCAATGCTTTCTATCGCGGAGACATCGCAGCGGCAGTAGTGCACACCGTCCAACGGCCACCGGTAGCGGCCACCGCCCCCTTCCCGGTCATCCCCGGGGCCATGACCCTGAGCGACCTCGATCGCTATGGTGTGCGGGTACGGCCCCCCACAGTCACCCAGTATCGGGGCCACACCCTCTACAGCATGGGGCTACCCAGCAGCGGTGGGATCACCACCGGGTCCATTCTGCGCCTCCTGGAGGGGTTTGATCTGAGCCGGGGAGATCGGGCCCAAGCCTGGCACACCGTGATCGAGGCCGAACGGCTAGCCTTTGCCGATCGCAACGCCTACCTGGGGGATCCGGAGTTTGTGGATGTGCCCCTAACCGGCCTGCAGAGCCAGGGCTTCACTCAAACCCGGCGGACGCAGATGGGCGATAGAGCCCCTCAAGAACCAGACTTTAGGGCTACTGCCGGGGACCCCCTACCCTTTCAGCAGGACCCCAGCCCCAGCCTCACCAGCCTGCCCTCGGTGGCTCAAGGGCCGCAACAATCGGGCCTATCTACCACCCACCTGGTCACCAGTGACCGCTGGGGCAATCTGGTCTCCTACACCTGCACCCTTGAATCCACCGGCGGATCGGCCATGGTGGTGCCCGGCTATGGCTTTATTTTGAATAACCAGTTGACCGACTTTGACCCGATCAGCCCCCACCCCAATGCCCCCGAACCCTACAAACGCCCCCGCAGTAGTATGGCCCCCACTATTATGCGTAGCCCCAACGGCACCCTGGTGGCCTTTGGCTCCCCCGGGGGCTCCACCATTATTACGACGGTGGTCGGTATCGCCATTAATCTGATTGACTTTGGCCTCTCCCTGCCGGAGGCGATCTCCGCCCCCCGAATTTCCCAGCGCAACACCGGCTCAACCCAGGTAGACAGCCAGCTGGAGCAAACCCCCCTGGGCCAGGGCCTGATTGGGCTTGGCCATCGCCTCACCCCGGTGGCAGAAATCGGGGCTGCCGTTGGCTTAGCCATGACTCCCGACGGGGCTCTGCTGGCCGCCGCCGAACCCAGCCGACGGGGGGGTGGGGCGGCCCTGGTGCTAGCCCGATCAGGCTGGCTATCCCCCTTACCCTGGCCGGGGGGCTTAGGCCGCGGCCATGATTCCTTACCGGGGGAGAGATAATAAAGAAAGACCAAAAAACCCGACTTCCCTGAGTCAGGGTGCTATACATAAGCAGGAAATAATTTCAGTTATTTCTGGCCGTTATTTAAGTCCTTGCACCATGAATATTAATAAAGCCTTAATGAAAGAGTGGGAAGGTAAGTCTTTGAAGGAGTTGGCTGATGCCCCCGTGGCAGTCATTGCCGGCGTAACTGAAGCTGATGCTGACCACCTCCGCGCTGCCTTTGGCGTAAACACCGTGAGGGACCTGGCCACTTTGAAATATGTGCTGTGGGCCCAGGCGATCGTGACTCTGGCTGACACCGAAGAATAGGTAAACCCCTTAATCGCTCAGGGCGGAGTGGGTTAGGTCAAATGGCTGCCCACCCATGCCCTAAAACCCTAGTCCACTCTCAATTTCCGTCCTCCTGCATCATTATCAACCGGCTAATCACCATGCACTGGCTAACCAAAAGGCTACGGCACCTTCTTCAGCAGGCTGCTGCTACCCCTTTGCTCAGGTCTTCTCTGACTGGCCCCGGTTTCATTGTTGTGCCCCCCTCTCCAACCCAGCTTTACTACGGTCGACGGCGTACCCTGCAAATTTTGGGCTACGGTGGTACCGGTATGGGGCTGGCCCTACTGGGTGGTAGAGCCCTGGCCCAGGGGGCTGGTTCTAAGCCGGTTCAGCCCCTGCCATTGCCCGATTTGACTAGCTTTAGTTTTGAGGTGATCACCGTCAACGCCCGGGGCCAGGTGGTGGCCCGTAATCCAGGTCAGGCCAGTAGCTTTAAGCAGCCTATGGGAAATGGCCAGATTGAGATGGTCGCCCTACCCGGTGGTCAGTTCTTAATGGGTCAAAGTAGTGCTGAAAAGGCTGAACTGCTTCGCCAGTTCGGGCAAGAAGCCTATAGCCGGGTCTATGCCGGAGAACTGCCTCAACACCCCGTCTCCCTGGCCCCTTTCTTTATGGCTAAATACCCCATCACCCATGTTCAGTGGCGGGCAGTAGAGGCTTTACCTAAGGTCAAGATTGACCTGAGTCCTGACCCCCTGTGGTTTAAGGGGGATAATTGCCCGGTAGAGCTGGTTAGCTGGAAGGAAGCCATGGAATTCTGTGCCCGATTGTCAGCCTACAGCGGTCGAACCTACAGCCTACCCAGCGAAGCGCAGTGGGAGTATGCCTGTCGAGCTGGGACGACGACCCCTTTTCACTTTGGTGAAACCGTGACCACTGACATTGCCAATTACAATGGTAGCTCTGCCTACGGTGCTGGTCCTACCGGTGCCTATCGCCAGGAAACTACCGACGTCGGCACTTTTCCCCCCAATGCCTTTGGTCTTTACGACATGCATGGCAACGTCTGGGAATGGTGTTTAGACCATTGGCATCCTAGCTATACCGGTGCCCCTGCCAATGGCAGCGCCTGGACGACGGCAGGGGATAGTTCATTTCGGATTCTCCGCGGTGGATCCTGGGTTAGTCTTCCCAGGTTCTGTCGCAGTGCCTATCGGGACTATAATTTGCCTGATTACCGAAGCCGCGGTAACGGTTTTCGAGTGGTCTGTTCTGCCTAGCTGGGCCTGACCGCAAGCTCAGATCCAGCTAGGCCGTTGTTGCGGGTCCACCAGACCCTACCATCGGCTAGCTCATCTATTGCCTATTGACGAGTTCAAAATGCCCTACAAACTATCCCTAGGTTGGGTGGTTCCCTTCACCCTGCTGATCCAGGTTATCTTACCGGGCCTGGCCACGGCCTGCCATTCCAGCCACCTTTCAGGAAATCCCTCTTCTATGACCGACGTTACACTTTTAGTTGGAGATCGCGGTAAAACCGTTGTTGCCCACGTGGGGAATAGGGTTGTGATTCGTCTTGCCGAAAACCCCACAACCGGTTACGTCTGGGAAATGGGCAACGCCGATTCCCGCTTGATAGAGATTAAGGGATCAGACTATCAAGAGTCCCCTGGTAGTGGTGTGGGTCGGGGCGGAACTCGTCTTTTTAGCTTGCAGGCCAAAGCTCCGGGAACCGTACCCCTACTGCTAAAGTTGCGTCGCCCCTGGGAAGCTGAGACCGAGGTGGCCGATCGCTTCAGTGTCACCCTGATAATTCAGTAGGGGTAGGCCCGGGGGGCTTTTTCTTGAGGTTTTCAAACACCGATTTATCGCCAATATCGGGGGTTAGGGGTTGGGTCAGTTTGCCGGCGGCAAAGAATAAAAACAGCAGTGCCCAGACCCCTAGGAGCCCTTGCTTGATTGGTATTGGTGCCCACCCTGACAAATGTCCCAGCAGGGTCAGGGGTACTAAGGGAGTCAGCAGCTTAGTCTCCAGGCGATGGAAGCAAAAGGCTTCCTTAACGTAAAGACCGGTCAGGGCTACAAAGGTTAATCCTATACCCCAGAGGGTTTGGGGATAGCTCACCAGGGTCTGGGCCAGGGGAGCCTGAGCGGTCCAGGCGATCGCCAGTGAGGCCAGGCCACCTACCCCCCAACAAACCTGAAGTAACCGGTGCAGGCTAATCATATAGATATGAATGGTGGCTAGACTTAACCCCAACCCCAACCAGAAAACTAGGTAGCAGCCGTCGATCAGGGAGACCAGGTCAGCCCGGGCGGCACTGGCAAGCCCCAGGCCCGCACCAACGGCAAAGGCCAAAGCCGACAGTAGGAGGCCCAGGCGATACAGTCTAACCCCTTGCCGATCTGCCGGCGTAATGCTGTACTGCCCAAAGTAGCCCTGGTAAAGAGGGAGGGGCTGAGTTGGATGATCCATAGACCTGTCTCCTGGGTAATTGGGTGGGCAAAGGCTAGACAACGGAGTCCAGGGCTTATAGCTGGGGGGCCAGAGCCAGTTGGGTAGGCAAAACCACTTTAAAACAGGTAACCTGGCGATCGCTAGTGACCCCAATCGCGCCTCCCAACTGGCTCACCAGGCCTTTCACCAGAGCCAGTCCCAGCCCAGTGCCCCCCTGCTTCCAGCGATCGGCGCTGGGTACACGGTAGAACTTATCAAAAATCCGATTCAGCTCCTGGGGGGGAATGGTGACCCCGGTGTTGGTCAGGATAAACTCCACCTGGCTATCCCTTGAATTTGGCACCGCCCGCACCTGTAGAGTAATGCGTCCCCCCGGTGGAGTATATTTACAGGCGTTGTTGAGTAATTCCGCCAGCACTCGCTCCAGGCTGGGGCGGTCTACGTGAACGACCGGTAAGGCGGTAGCCGTAGCCACTTCCAGGGTTTGATCCCGACTTTTAGCCCGGGTGACAAAGCTATCAATCCAGCTCAGCAACCAGGGTCTAATCATCACTGGTTCTATCTGCAGGGTGTGGCTACCCATATCCAGCCGCTGTAAATCCAGTAAGTCATTGATCAAGCTAATTTCCCGTTCGCATTCTTCCTGCAAGATATGAAAGTAACGGGCCAGGCGATTCTGATCGGCCTTCGGTTTATGGGCATCCTGGCTAATATTAAAGGCCTGATTCAGGTGCACCCCCAGCAGTTGTAGGGCTACTCGCATGGTTGTCACTGGGGTTCGCAGCTCATGGGAAACCGTACTGAGAAAGTCATCTTTAAGGGTATTGAGCCGTTCCAGTTCCTTCACCTGGGACTGGGCCGCTTCATAGAGACGGGCCTGACGAATGGCGATGGCACACTGGTTGGCGACCTGCTGCACCAGACGAATTTCAATATCGTTAAAGCCGTACTCACAGCCATTAATCAACCATAAATCTCCTAAAATGCCCCGGTCATCTACAATCGGGCAAGATAGCATGGCCACGTAACCCCGGTCTGGGTTGGGAACCATAGAACAAAATTGAGCATACTGGCCCCTCAGTAGCTGGTTATACACCTCGGGGAAGGCATCCATCTGTAAAACCCGTCCCTGGTAGGCCGGAATGGCGCTATTCGAGCTGTTGTACTCGTAGTAAATAGTCGAAGTGCGCTGCTCTAAATTATAAAGAGCTGTGTTAGACCCCTTAGCACCCAAGGCCTCGGTTAGTTCCTGTACAGCTGTGAGCATAATCTGATTAACATCCAGGCTGTCCCGGACCCGATCGCTAATCCGCTTCAGGCTGGCTTCTACTTCCAGAGCAGTTTGTAATGCCTCAGTTCGCTCCGTTACCTGTTGCTTTAAAAGATGCTCCCGTTCTGCCTGCTGTTTCAACTCCTGCTCGGCCTGGCACTGCCAGGTAAGATCTCGCAGGGTGAGAATTAAACAGGGTGGAGCGGCGTTCTCCTGCACCCGCGAGATATTCACCCAGAGAATCCGCTGATTACCGTCGGGGTGGGGCCAGGTGAGCGGGTACTGCCCATCTATTCCCCGCTGCCACACCCGCTCCTCAGCCTCTCTGCAGGATTGGGCCTGGGCGGCAGGCAGCACATCTGCCTCCGATCGCCCCAGCAAATCCTCCGGCCGATATCCGAGGAGATCGGCATAGGCTCGGTTGACCAACAGCCAGCGATGGTGCCGGTCCTTGAGGCAGACTGGAGCGGCCATCCCCTCCAAGAGCTGCACTAGTAAGGGAGGCCACTCAGGCGCCAACCAGCAATGACTGGGCAACAGCGGGTCAGAGAGTGGTTCCTCAGCAGCAGCCTGGTCAGCAGAGGTCATGATAGTACCTACTATAGTTGGGCCAGCTCAAGCGCGATCGGCCAAAGCTAAAACAGCCCCTCAAGGTCGCCATTACGATTGCTCCCTATCCCATTAAAATCACCCGATCAAGGACATGAATAATACCGTTATCGGCCTCAATATCCGCTGCCAGCACCGTCGCGTTTTTGATTTCAAACCCGTCATCTCCCCTAATGGGAATAGTAGCGCCTTCCGCAGAAACAGCGGTCCCCAGTTCAATCAGCTGGGCCTGGGTATAGCGGCCTGGTACAACATGAAACTTCAAAATTCTGGCCAGTTGGGGAGGGTTCTGCACCAGAGTTTGCACCGTTCCTGGGGGTAGTTTGGCAAAGGCCTCATCGTTAGGGGCCAGGACGGTAAAGGGGCCTGGTCCTTGCAGGGTTTCTACCAGACCAGCCGCCTGCACGGCTGCCACCAGGGTGGAAAAGCCCTCCGTTTGAGTCGCAATGTCAAGAATGCTAGCCATATTTATTAATAAATCTTCAGTTTCTTTCCCACTTTTTACTATGATAATCGGTTACACGAAGGAGCTAAACCCAATCGCCAGATCTGCAACAAAAATGGTTGGGCAGAGGAGCTGGACTCCCAATTAGCGACTGGTGAAGGCATCAGGGGCGGTCGGGGAGAAGGCGGGCGGCCCCCGGTGTCACTCTGGGGGAGTGTTACAGTGGAAGCAGTATAGCAACGGGAAAAACGTGCCCATGCTCGAGGGTGGAACGCTCTCCCAGGAACAGGTCCAGGCTCTCTCGCCGATTGCCCTAGCCTATGTTGGCGATGCCGTTTATGAATTGCTTGTGCGGTGTGCTTATTTATTTCCCTCCAAAAAAATCAATGCCTACCATCGCCTGGTGGTCAGTCAGGTTAGGGCCGAACAGCAGGCTCTTTGGGTAGAGCAGCTGCTACCCCACCTGAGTAGGTTAGAGCAAGACGTGCTGCGCCGGGGGCGCAATGCTGCTTCCAGGGGGCCCAAGCGACTCAATGCGTCTACCTACCAACTGGCTACCGGATTTGAAGCCCTCGTCGGCTATCTCTATCTCACCGATCCAGCTCGCCTGGCAGACCTGCTAGGCTATATAGACTTTAGCCTCCCTAACCATGGCCCCCAAAAAACCCACTCCTAAACCCAGACCGCAGCGCAACCCCAAGTCTGCTCAAGACAGGCCCCGTCAAGGCCGTTCCCAATCTAAAGAGTCCAGACCCCAAGCCCGGGACCGGAGGTTCGCAACCAGAGATCAAAGGTCTTCTCGCCCCAAAGTGGCCGCAGCAGCACCGGTCTTAAAGGACCGGGCTGATCACCATCAGCCCCTCGATCTAGAACCCAGGCAAGAAGAAGCCAACAGCGATCTTATCTACGGTCGCCATGCCGTATCAGCGGCTCTAGAGAGTAACCGTCCCTTGAATCGGGTATGGGTGAATAGTCGAATCCGCTATGATCCTCGCTTTCTGGGTTTAATTGATCAGGCCAAGGCTAGTGGAGCGGTGATCGATGAGGTTGATACTAAACGGCTCAACCAAATTACTGAAGGGGCTAACCACCAGGGCATCGCTGCCCAGACCGCCTGCTACGACTATCGAGACCTCGAAGATCTGATAGACGCAGCCCTGGGTTCAACCAAAATGCCAGTGATTGTGGCTGCCGATGGTATTACCGATCCCCACAACCTGGGAGCTATTATTCGTACCACTGAGGCCCTGGGCGGCCAGGGCATGGTGATTCCCCAACGGCGGGCGGCGGGGATCACCTCAACCGTAGCTAAAGTGGCGGCTGGAGCTCTTGAGCATTTGCCCGTCGCCCGGGTGGTAAATCTCAGGCGCGCCTTAGACACCTTGAAGGAAAAAGGCTTCTGGATCTATGGTCTGTCTTCCCAGGCTAGTCAACCCCTTTACCGCACTCGTTTTGACCAACCTACGGTGATCGTGGTTGGGTCCGAAGGCCAGGGGTTAAGCCTTCGTGTTCAGCAAAGCTGCGATGGCCTGGTGTCAATTCCCTTGCCAGGCAAGGTGCCCAGCTTAAATGCATCGGTTGCTACAGGCATGGCCCTTTACGAGATCTATCGTAATCAGTGGACATCACAAATTCAGATGTCCCCTTGGCAAAATCAAATCTAACCCGGTATAAAAAATAAGGTCAGTATTGATTCACAGGCTTCCTCCGGGTCTGGTGCTTTAGACTCTTCAGTTAGACAGGCAAAATTATGAAAACCTCCTTTGGTAACTTTTTGGCCAATCTTTTTGGTGCTCGTCAAGCATGGTGGCTCGAAGTTAAAACTAGTCGACCGGTCTGCACTTACTACTTTGGTCCCTTTGTCAGCAAAGCTGAGGCCTGCGCCTTGAAGGATGGCTATATTGAGGATTTAGAGCAGGAAGGAGCCCAAAATATTCGATGCGTGCTGAAGTATTGCAGCGATCCCGTTGAACTTACCATTATTGAAGATGGAGAAGAGACTCGAGGGAGGGCTGTGGCTCCCGCCTTGACCGCTCAACCCTAGGCAATCTGTGTTGTCAAGGCTCTGCCGTGATAACCAGGTGGGTTGGGCTGTTGCTGGGCCGATACTGAGAGAAATTCCTGATTTAAGGTGCAGACCGATGGCAGTAGAATACTCAAAAAATCGGGTTTGGCAGCGGCTATATCAGGGTCGATGTCTGAAAGCTGCCCAGGGAGGCTATGCTGGTTTTGGGTCTCCGGCCTTTGGTTTGGCGTCAGTCGATGGCCAGTTGGTTAGCCATCCTGATGAGCAGCAGATCATTGAGTTGATTCGCCGTCACCATTGTTCTGGTAAGTCTCTTCAACAAATTGCCGATTGGCTCAATCAAAGGGCCTACACCACTAAGCGCGGTCACCAGTGGCAGAGGGTTTCGGTTAAGCGGGTGCTGGACCGTCTTTACGGTCATAATCCTAAGGTAAGTCGTAGTCCCAAGTCTGCAGGCGAGTAGATAGGGTCAAACCGATGGGTTGGTTGCGCTCCTTTCTGGTCTCCCCCGCTGCCCTGGGCCCTCCGGTCAGGGTCTGCTTTTGGCCGGCAGGGGTAGGGTTAGGTTGGCAGATCTGGTGTTCTCAGTCGTTGTCGGGCTCAATTCTGGCCCTGGCCCTGCTGTTGGGTTTGCTGGAACAGGCCCATATGGCTGGCATTGACCTGGAGAAGGTGCAAACCCTGGAACGGCACCCCGATTATGGCCGAGATCGCCGCCTTTACCGGTTTGCCTGGGTATTGATAACCACCTTGGGGGTAGAGCTGCTGGGCTTTTATCTAGCTAGTTTTGGCTATCTGGGGCTGGGGCTGTTGGTGATTATGACCAGTTTACTGGGGTTTAACCTGGCTGCTGGGGTCCATTTAGACCTTGGCGGTCGCCAGGCTATAGCGCCAGCTCCCTGGTATTCTCGGTGGCTGGTGTTAATGCTAGATGGGCTGGGTCTGGCAATGGCGTGGCTATGGTTGGCGAAGCAGGCTCACCTGGGCATTGCCGTCGGTTTTCTGAGTTTGACCCTGGGTTATACCCTGATTAAGCTAATTCACTATGGTTGGTCAGGCCCTCAGTCGGGAGTCTCCTAGCCCTGGCCCACAGGGCCTAGCGGTTGAGGTGACTCACCCCATTGACCAGCAGACAGAGCCCCGCCAGTAAAACCAATAGGGCCAGGCCAGCCAAAATGCCATCCAGGGATGAGCTCTCTATCATGGTGATTGTCTAGAGCTGATTACCATTGGCCTCTAACCATAGCACAAGGGCCTCTCCCTGAACCCGAGCCACTAACCCTCCCGGTAAGGAGGAACTACGGCTGCCCTGGGGGGCGTAAATTAGCTTCACCAGGGTTTCCACCCGATCAAAGGTAGGCTGGGCCGGCGTCAGATGGCCCAATACCTGGGTGATGAGGCGTCGTTGCAGGGCCAGGGGAGCAGACTGTAGGGGAAGACGGCGCAGACGACAGAGGTGATCATCGGGATGAAAGTCTACCACCTGCTGGTAAAGCTCTGTGGTTAGGGTCCTGAGCAGGGCAACCTCAGCGCTGAGAATCTCTGCGGTTTGGGCTAGGGTCCGCTCTACCCTGGCGTTGAAGTGAGCTTGTAAGTAGGGTAAAACCTCTAGTCGCAGGCGGTTACGGGCATAGTGGAGGTCCTGATTGGTACTGTCGTTCCAGTAGGGCAGGTGTAACCGCTCGCAAAAGTTGGTGATATCCTTTCGAGTCAACTCCAGCAGCGGCCGAACCAGCTGCAAATTGGGGAGATCGCCCCCCAAAGGGCGCTGCCAGCCTAGGGCCTGAAGGCCATCGCTGCTGCTGCCTCGAATCAGATTGTAGAGCAGGGTTTCAGCCCGATCGCTGGCGGTATGGCCGGTCACCAGGTAGGTACAGCCCTGGGTCTGGGCCCAGGCTCCCAGCGCCCCGTAGCGCCACTGGCGAGCCAGGGCTTCGCTGGGGGCAAGGGGGGGAGCGGTGAGCACCTGGCAGGGTATGCCCCAGTCCTGGCAGAGACCCGTGACAAAGGCCGCATTATCGGCTGAGTCGAGTCGCCAACGGTGATCACAGTGCCCCACCTGGAGTTGCCAGTGCCAGTGGGGTTGGAGGTCTAGCAACAGCCGCAACAGGGCCACCGAGTCTTGACCACCGGAAACGGCAACGAGCAGGGTAGCCCCGACCGGAAGCAGCGATCGCTGCTGTAGACAGCGATGTAGGTGGGCATGGGTGGGGCTCCAGGGAACCGGGGCCGAAGCGCTAGACAGCATCATAGAGGCGGCAGGCACAGGGCTAGGAATTGAACTACCCTATCTGCCCATCAGGGCCAGGGACTAAGGACCAGTAGCGGGAAAGTCAACCCCCCTATGATTGTGATCATAAAGCGCGATATACTCCCAGCAGAAGCCCCTGAGAGGAATCCCAATGGTTGCGGTCGCCATTCTTGCCGCTGGACGCGGCACCCGCATGAAATCAAGTTTGCCCAAGGTCTTACACCCGGTAGGGGGCATGTCCATGATAGAGCGGGTTCTAGACGGACTGACAGTGATTCAGCCCAGTCATACCTTTATTATTGTAGGTTTTGCCCAAGACCAGGTGCAAAGGGCCCTCAAGCACCGCCCAGGCCTCACCTTTGTACAACAGGCAGAGCAGCTGGGTACCGGTCACGCGGTGCAACAACTGCTGACCCACCTGGAAGGCTTTGAGGGTGATCTGCTGGTGCTGAATGGGGATGTTCCTCTACTGCGCTCCTCCACCCTGGAAAATTTGCTCACCATTCATCACCAGCACCGCAATGCAGCCACTTTACTGACGGCTCAATTCCTTGACCCCAGCGGCTATGGCCGGGTATTTTGTACTGAACAAAACATTGTCACCGAAATTATCGAACATCGGGACTGTACCCCTGCTCAGCGTCAGAACCCCCGTATCAATGCCGGTGTGTACTGTTTCCACTGGCCCCAGTTGATCACAGTGTTGCCCCATCTCAGGGCTGATAATGATCAGCAGGAATATTACCTCACCGATGTGGTTAAGGACCTCCATCCCACCATGGCAGTAGATGTAGCTGATAGCCAGGAAATCTTTGGCATTAATAGCCGCAAGCAGTTAGCCCAGGCCTACGCTATTTTACAGGACCGGATCAAGGACTTTTGGATGGCAGCGGGGGTGACTCTAGTCGATCCCGATAGTATTACCATTGACACCACTGTGGTGATCGAGCCCGATGTGGTGATTGAGCCCCAAACCCACCTGCGTGGTCAAACTACCATTGCCACCGGTAGTCGCTTAGGGCCCGGATCTATGATTGAAAATAGCCAGATTGGGGCCCATGTGACCGCTAGCTTTTCAGTCATTACCGATAGCACGGTGGAGGCTGGGGCTCGCATTGGTCCTTACGCCCACCTCAGGGGTGAGACCCTGGTGGGGGAGGGTTGCCGCATTGGTAACTTTGTGGAATTAAAAAAAGCCACCCTGGGCAGCCAGACTAACGTCGCCCATCTCTCCTACCTGGGAGATGCCACCCTGGGGCATCAGGTAAATGTGGGGGCAGGGACGATTACTGCCAACTATGATGGCTATCGTAAACAGGCTACCTTGATTGGCGATCGCACTAAAACCGGGGCTAACAGCGTCTTGGTTGCCCCCCTCAGCCTGGGCAGTGATGTGACTGTGGGGGCGGGGTCTGTAGTCACTCGCCATGTACCAGATGACTGCCTGGTGGTTGCCCGATCGCCGCAAACGCTCCATCCCAACTGGCGACCTCGTCATTTACGACCGCCAGAGACCAATTCAGAGGCCACTCCAGAGGTTATCCCAGAGTAAACTGCCCGATTCCTTTGCTATGTATCCACCGGTTTCCCCGATTATCTTTGAACTGGGTCCTTTTGCCCCGCGCTGGTATGGGCTGCTGATGCTGACGGCAATTTTTGCGGCTGCCACCGTAGCCAGTCGCTACGTGGGTCGCCAGGGAGAGGACCCTGACACCCTTTGGGACATGCTGTTCTGGATTTTAATACCGGGTTTTATCGGGGCTCGACTTTATTATGTATTTATTCAATCGCCGCGGGGCCCCGATGGGCTCGGTTACTATCTGGCCCACCCCTTGAAAATTTTAGAAATTTGGGCTGGCGGTATTCATATTTTTGGTGGTTTTATCTTTGGGGCGATCGGCCTCTGGGTCTTTACCCGTATACGCCGACTCCGGGCTCTGCCCTACCTCGATGGCATTGCCCTGGGTTTGCCCCTGGCCCAAGCGATTGGACGCTGGGGTAACTTCATTAACCAGGAACTTTACGGGCCCCCTACGGAGTTGCCCTGGGGCCTGCGCATTGATTCAGAGCATCGTCTGGCCCCCTACGACAACCTCAGCCTATATCCCGATAGCATCCGCTTTCAGCCCCTGTTTCTCTATGAGTCAATCTGGAATTTACTGGGCTTTGGCCTCCTACTTTGGGTGATCAAACGATTTGCTGGCCAGCTTAAACCCGGCGACCTGTCCCTGGCTTACCTGATTTGGTATCCCCTGGGGCGCTTTTTTCTGGAGTTTTTTCGGACTGATTCCTGGTTTTTTCCTGGTACTGCCTTTAATGTGGTGCATATCCTCTCAGGGTTGGCAGTGGCGATCGCCGGTCTGGTGCTTTATCGTCGCCATCTCCCCAGTGCCTAGGGCTGCCCCCTGGCAGTCTAAACAGCCGATGAGATCATCAGCCCGGGGTAGATCCGATCCACCCCGGTAAACCCACGCCCGTAGTCAAGGATCAGACTAGAGGGCACCCAGGTTGGCCAGACCGAGAATCACGCCGGCTCCCAACAAGTGGCCAAAGCTAGTGGTACCCAGCAGAGCCGGCAAACCAAAACCACCAAATAGGCTAGAAGCAGGTAAGGCCGGGGGGGCACTGGGATACTTAATCGTCAGTTTACCAAAGGCGATCGCCAAGATGTTGCACACAACCATCACGATCGCTACCTTGGGGCTCCAGGTTAGGGTGGTGGGGACCACGGCTAAAACCGGTAATAAGACCATAGGAGAATCTCCAAAAAACTATCTACACGCGGTACCTGTTCCTGGCGCTGCCAGCACCGATGGCAGGGCATCAGGCCTAGGCTTACTGTTCCATGGGGTCAGGGATTTCAGGCAAAAGCTGTTGCAAGAATTTACAATTTCAACGGATGTTAGGGTTAGAGTATGGAACGAGGATTGCTATGGCTGCCCCTCTTAGCTGCTTTTGTCGGCCTAGCCTGGGCTGGTTGGCATGAATATCAAAAGGTCCAGGCCTACCAGCGCTGGGCCGCCCAGTTTGATCGCAGTAAGTACGACATTAGGGCAGTGTTAGGCCAGGTGGGGCCGACCCTGACCTGGGGTCGCCCGACCCGCCAGGGACCGGTAGACCTGATCAGGGTATCCCTGCTTGAGGTAGACCAGATTCGACTGCAGGTGGATGGCCAGCTGCTAGAGCCCGGGGATCACCCCCGGGCCGGTCGGCAGATCTATCTGCACCTGGGCCTTCACCAGGGCCCAGGCCATCAGATTCCCTTTACCGAAGTTGAGTTAGCCAGTCGTTGGCAAAAAGTATTGCAGGAATTGCTACAGACGCTAAAATCGGCCTCTAATGACATTGAAAATACTTGAATCTGGTATGACACCCCTGGCTCCCCTATCCCGTCAGCAACTCCAGACCCGTCGGCAGGCCCTGCGGCGTCAACGCCAAATTTCCCTGGGTCAATCTTGCTGGCGCTGGCTGGCCCTGCTGGGTCTGACGGCAGCCAGCTTTTGGGTCGCTACCCGACCCAACTGGGTGATTCAGTCCCCCCGTCAGATTCAGGTCACAGGTACCCGCCTATTGAGTGCCGAGATGATTCAGGACCTGGTGCCGCTCTCCTATCCCCAGTCCTTGATGGAGATTGATCCCCAGGCGATCGCCCAGCAACTGCGGCAACGGGCTCCGGTGGTCAGGGTCAAGGTCAATCGTCAACTGCTTCCCCCCGGTTTGCTGGTGACGGTGCAGGAACGGCTACCGGTAGCGGTGGTGTTGCCTACTGAGCAGGCTCAGGGTCAATTTCTCCAGGCTGGTCTAATCGACGACCAGGGAGCCTGGATGCCGATGTCCAGCCTGGGCCAGCTCAGGACTGCCAGTCCACCTCTACCAGCCTTAAAACTTCAGGGCATGAAACCCGAATACCAGCGCTATTGGCCCCAACTCTATGCCACTATCCATCGTAGTCCGGTTGCCATTCACACCATAGACTGGCGAGATCCCGCCAACCTGGTGTTAGAGACAGACCTGGGTAAGGTCTATCTGGGCCCCTATACGGCAGAACTGGGAGAGCAGCTAGCCACCCTTGATAAAATGCGCAACCTGCCCCAACGGGTGAAAAAATCCCTGGTAGCCCACATTGATTTAACCAAGCCCGAGCAACCAGCCATTACCCTCACCCCCGATGGCATGGCAAAGTTGCCGGCAAAGGAATGAAGTAGGCTTTAAGATTTTCAGTTTTTTTGCCTGGTTTGTTCCTTTCTCGATGAAGTAATCTATAGTTGTCTGAAACCAGGCAGGGGTTGCTAGTTCAGTACCAAAATTTAGGGCCCATAAAAATCCTTAGATTTTCACCGTTCCCTTCCTTCAGGTTGCCGTTTCACCCCTGTCCAGGCTGCCTTTAGCTTCTGCGATGTTTTTCAGTCGGCAGATTTTATGAACCATTCAGCTGCATCCCCCAATCCTTTTAGCCTTGTCGGGCTCAACCACAGTCAACTTAACGGTGCTAACCCCATGTCCGCAGATACGCTCAACCACAGTTATCCCACGCCTGGTAGTATTGCCCGTATCAAGGTGATTGGGGTTGGTGGAGGCGGTTGTAATGCGGTCAACCGGATGATTCACAGCGGTCTGACCGGAATTGAGTTTTGGTCCGTAAATACCGATGCCCAGGCTCTTGACCATACCGACGTATCCAACACCCTGCACATCGGTCAAAAGCTCACTCGCGGCTTGGGGGCAGGGGGCAACCCTGCCATTGGCCAGAAGGCAGCAGAAGAGTCTCGTGATGAGATTGCCACGGCCCTTGATAGCGCCGACCTGGTTTTTATTACAGCGGGTATGGGGGGCGGTACGGGCACCGGGGCAGCCCCAATTGTGGCGGAGGCGGCTAAGGAAGCGGGAGCCCTAACCGTGGGTGTGGTGACCCGTCCCTTTACCTTTGAAGGGCGGCGACGCATGACCCAGGCCGATGAGGGCATTGCCGCGCTGCAAGGGCGGGTGGACACCCTGATTGTGATTCCTAACGATAAATTATTGTCTGTTATTTCTGAGCAGACCCCGGTGCAGGAGGCCTTTCGTGCCGCCGACGATATTTTGCGTCAAGGGGTACAGGGTATTTCTGACATTATCACCATCCCTGGTCTGGTGAATGTCGACTTTGCCGATGTGCGAGCGATTATGGCCGATGCCGGTACAGCTCTGATGGGCATTGGGGTGGGCTCGGGTAAGTCGCGGGCCCGGGAAGCGGCCATTGCTGCTATTTCTTCTCCCCTACTGGAAGCTTCCATTGATGGTGCCTCAGGGGCGGTGTTTAACGTGACGGGTGGCAGTGACCTGACCCTGCACGAAGTCAATGCGGCAGCAGAAATTATCTACGAAGGGGTTGATCCCAACGCCAATATCATTTTCGGTGCCGTCATTGACGAACGGCTCCAGGGTGAGGTCAGAATTACCGTGATTGCCACTGGATTTAACACCCGGGTCAGCCATCCCTCGGACCTGGAAATAGCCCGGGTAACCCCCTTTAAGCGCAATCTCTCCAGCCCTCCGTTACAAGCAAGTGGGGGTAGTAATCCTAGTGGTCTGGTAGGGGGGTTAGACATTCCTGAATTTTTGCAGCGACGACGGCCTAATAACCGCTAAATTGTCATGGTTTCGGGTGATTTTTCCTCTGCGGCAATTCCTGTTGGCCTTACCATTGCTGGCTCTGACAGCGGTGGTGGAGCAGGGATTCAGGCTGATTTACGTACCTTTGCCTTTCATTGTGTCCATGGTACCAGCGCCCTGACCTGCGTTACCGCTCAAAATACCCTGGGGGTGCGTCGGGTTGATGCCCTTTCAGCAGCGGCGGTAGTCGCTCAGATGGAGGCGGTCTTCGATGATATTGGGGCCCATGCTGTAAAAACTGGCATGCTTTTGAATCAGGAGATTATTCAGGCGGTGGCGGCTACCCTCCAGGGCCTGTCTGCTTGCCCACCCCTGGTGGTGGACCCGGTGATGGTTTCTCGCACGGGGGCTCAGCTAATTGATGATGGAGCGATTAATGCCCTGATCACCCAACTAATGCCCCTGGCTACCCTGGTCACTCCCAACCGCTACGAAGCTGAGCTGTTGAGTGGTCTGACCCTGACCACCCTGGCGGATATGGAGGCGGCCGCCCGGGCTATCTATCAGCTTGGTCCTCAGGCGGTTGTGGTCAAGGGCGGGGGAATGGCTGAGCCGTTGCGAGGGGTAGATCTGTGGTTTGACGGCAGGGAGGTGCTGGTCTTGGCCACTGAAACCGTCGATACCCCCCATACCCATGGGACTGGCTGTACCCTGTCAGCTGCGATCGCGGCCCATCTGGCCCTTGGCACTTCCCTCCGGAGGGCGGTAGAGGCGGCTAAGGCCTACGTTACAGAAGCTCTCAAACACTCCCTGGCTCTGGGCCAGGGCCAGGGCCCGGTGGGGCACTTCTTTCCGCTACTGGGCTCGGTCGACTAGCGATGGCCTGCTCTGCTGCCCCGGCCACGGCGCCTGTGGTGCTTTTTCACGCCCGCCAGGTAACCAAGACCTACACCATGGGAGAAGTCCAGGTACAGGCCTTACGGCAGGTCGATCTAGACCTCTATGAAGGCGAGTTTGTGGTCTTTCTCGGCCCCTCGGGTAGTGGCAAATCCACCCTGCTCAATATTCTGGGGGGGCTGGATGTGCCCACTAATGGAGAGGTTTATTTTCGCCAACAAAATCTCACCCAGGCCGGTGAGGGGAGGTTGACTCAGTTTCGTCGCCAATTTATTGGGTTTATCTTTCAGTTTTATAACCTGATCCCCAGTCTCACTGCTGAGGAAAACGTCGCCCTGGTTACGGATATCGCCCTTCATCCCATGGTTCCAGCCACGGCCCTGGAACTGGTAGGCTTAGGCGATCGCCTAAGCCACTTCCCCGCCCAACTCTCGGGGGGCGAGCAGCAGCGGGTTGCCATTGCCCGGGCCATTGCCAAGCGTCCCGAAGTGTTGTTCTGTGATGAACCAACCGGTGCTTTAGACTATAGTACAGGTAAACGGGTGCTGGAGGTGCTGGCCCGGGTCAATCAGGACCTAGGCACTACCGTTGTTGTCATTACCCACAACGCCGGCATTGGAGCCATGGGCGATCGGGTGATTACCATGCGCGATGGCCAGATTCAAAGCATTGAGCACCATGTCCAGCGAGCCACCCCCGATCAGTTGGAATGGTAAGGTTGCTGGGGGCCACTAGAGTTCTGGCCATCCCTACCTACCCTGGATACTCACAGCCTATGGAAGCCATTCGTGTCGATCATTTTGGTGAACCTGAGGTGTTGCGCATGGAAACCATCCCTGCCCCCACTCTGGAAACCGATACTCAGGTTTTGGTAGAAATTCTAGCGGCGGGGGTTAACCCTGTAGATACCTACATTCGGGCCGGCACCTATGGTCGACTGCCCTGTCTACCCTACACTCCAGGGGTGGATGGCGCCGGCAGGGTGCTGGCGGTGGGCGCAGCGGTTAAGGATCTACAGGTGGGCGATCGGGTCTACGGTGGCTGGCCCCAGACCGGCACCTATGCCCAGATTGCCCGCTACGATCGCCCCTGGGTCTATCCCCTGCCCTCCCATTTGTCCTTTGAACAGGGGGCTTGCTTGTTTGTTCCCTACTCCACCGCCTACCGGGCTTTGTTTGAAAAGGGCCGGGCCCAGCCCGGAGATCGGGTATTAATTCATGGAGCCACCGGAGCCGTAGGTTTGGCGGCGGTACAACTGGCCCTAGCCGCTGGCTTAAGCGTCATTGGTACCGGCGGTAGTACCGCCGGGCGCGACCTGGTGGCCAAACAGGGCGATGCGGTGGTGCTTGACCACCACAGTGTGACCTACTCTGCCGACTTAAGCCGGGCCACCAGAGGAGAGGGGGTAACCATTATTCTAGAAATGCTGGCCAACCTTAATCTCAACCAGGACCTCACCTGGCTGGCCCCGGCCGGGCGAGTGGTGGTGGTGGGTAGTCGGGGTGAGATCACCATTGATCCTCGCCATATTCTTAGTCGGGAAATTTGGGTGACGGGGGTAAACCTGTTTAGCAGCCCCCCCGAGACCCTCCATCGTATTCAAAAAGCCCTCTACGCTGGTTTAATCAACCGTAGTCTTAGCCCCATCGTTAACCAGTGTCTACCCCTGCAAGCAGCAGCTACGGCCCATCGTCAGGTACTCTCTAACGGTGCCAGGGGCAACCGAGTGCTACTGCCTCCCCCTCTGTCAGGCTAGGCAGTAGCCTGGGGCCAAAATGTTAAGGACTGTGTTGATTTTTTCATCGGGTTTTAGTTCAAGGCAGCCATTCCCGTATGATCATCTGTAAAGTTTGTAAATTTTGCTAAGAGTCTGGAGATTCAAACGTGTCTCTTCCGTTATTAAGCTATTCTCCGTCCAGTCAAAACCAACGGGTTGCTGCCTACGAAGTGGGGGGTGACGAGCAGCCCAGGGTGTTTTCCACCGATGATTTGTTTAGTGCCAGTGATATGGATGCCTTGATCGAGGCTGCCTATCGGCAAGTGTTTTTCCATGCCTTTAAGTGGGACCGCCAGACTTTTCTAGAGTCTCAACTGCGTAATGGTCAGATTACGGTGCGGGATTTCATCCGCGGTCTTGCCTTGTCCCCTACCTTTTACAACAGCTTCTACGAGAAAAATAGCAACTATAAGTTTGTTGAGCACTGCGTTCAGAAGTTTTTGGGCCGTGATGTTTACAGCGAGCGGGAAAAAATTGCCTGGTCGATTGTCGTGGCCACTAAGGGGATCCAAGGCTTTGTCGATCAACTCCTAGATAGTCAAGAGTATCTAGACAGCTTCGGCTACAACATTGTGCCCTATCAGCGTCGTCGAGTTCTTCCCGGTCGGGTTGAAGGGGAACGGCCCATTCATATCAAAAATCCCCGTTACGATGCCTACCATCGTAATTTACTGGGCTTCCCCCAAATTATCTGGCAGTCTCAGGTGAAGCGTTTTGTTCCCCAGGAGAAACAGATTACCCCTGGTAACCCGAGAATGTTCCTGGATATGGCTCGTGGTCTAGCTCCAGCCAGTGCTGCTCCGGCCAGGGTTTCGGTGGGCGACATCAACATTGCCACCGCCGTACCCTATCGCCAACTCTAGGCCCAGCCTATGTAATCATCTACTGCGCCCCTAGGGTGGGGTAGGTGGAAGGGTGGAGACCGAACTCAAGCTCAGGGGGATGCTGTCAATCAGTATCCCCCTTTTTTGGGGTGGAGATCGCACCCTGCTACCCTGGCCTGGTTATCTTCCTGCTGATGGTTAGGGGTTACACTAAGGGGGGAAGGAGGTAGCGCAGGCGGTTGCAGGCTGGTTTAGCCAGTTTGAGGAAAGTCCGGGCTCCCGAAAGACCAGACTTGCTGGGTAACGCCCAGTGCGGGTGACCGTGAGGATAGTGCCACAGAAACATACCGCCAATGGCCTCCAAAAGCCTGGCTTTTTGGGTGGCACAGGTAAGGGTGCAAAGGTGCGGTAAGGGCGCACCAGCAGCATCGAGAGGTGCTGGCTCGGTAAACCCCGGTCGGGTGCAAGGTCAGAGGGGCAAGGGTTGGTCTTTTTCCGGCCCCGTTATAGAGCACCGCAAGAGGCGGCTGGTAACAGCCGTCCCAGATAGATAACCGCCCCCCAACGGGGGAACAGAACCCGGCTTACGTCTAGCTCCTTCCCCCTTTCTATGGTCGACTCCCTACCCTCAAGAGCCCATCGTCAGCTTCACCGCTGCTTACAGAAATTGGGTCTGCCCGAACCCATTGAGGTCAATTGGCAACGGCTAGATCGAGCGTTGACCCATGACTCTGCCGATGCTGAGGATAACTACGAGCAGCTCGAACTGCTGGGGGACGCTGTACTCAGGCTGGCGGCAACGGAGTACCTGCAAAGTGCCTTTCCCCAAGCTACGGTGGGGGAAATTTCTGCCCTGAGATCGGTACTCACCAGCGATCGCACCCTGGCCCAGCTGGCCGCCGAACTGGGGCTTGATCGCTATCTATTAACGGCTAGAGGGTTGGCGCGACCAGAGAGTGTATCTCCAGCCCTCCTGGCTGATAGCTTTGAAGCTATTCTGGCGGTTTTATATCTGGAGAACCACAACCTTGATCTGATTCGCCCCTGGCTCGACCCTCACCTGCAACGGCTCACCCACCGTCTGCAGCAAGACCCGGCTCGGCAAAATTATAAAGATGCCTTGCAGGTTCTCACCCAGGCCCATGACCGGACTCGACCCGAATACCGCACCGTAGAAGTAGCCCCTAGGGATAACCAGGCCCGTCGTTATCGATCGGAGGTGTGGTTTCGTGGTGCTTGCTGGGGCGTTGGCCGGGGCCCTACTAAAAAACTGGCAGAACAAGCAGCGGCGGCTGAAGCATGGGGCAAGCTGCAACCTTTGGGTCGCTCCTCAGCTCAGCCCTAGGACGAGGGTCACCCTAAGGAGCAGGCTGAGGGAACTGGTAACCGTCTACGCATCTACCTGAGCCGCAACCGGGTTTAAACCGATCTCAAGGGTGACCGAACTCCCATTGATTTAGGTATATTTCTTAATACTGGTCGCCCAGTCAACCGTGGTATAGTCAGCTCCAACATTGACTTGTTAGGGTTAAGTCTGCGATCGCCAGCAAGCAGACTAGCAACTCAGTTTACTGTCGACTCAGGCTTGGCTTTCCAAGTATCAATCTTAAAAATTCTATGGGTCTAGTTAATGGTCAGAACCACGGAAATAGAGCAGCCCTTCTCATTTTAGAACTCTTGTATCAAAGACGCCGTTTCGACCTTAGATCGTCTGACCAAAGCATAGGCTTGCCAGGCAGAGCTATTGAGAATATTCTCAATAGCCAGAGCTAAGATAGGGTCAAGGTTTTCACAATGAGAATTGCTGGAAGCAGAGAGAGACGGTTGGGTTTACCGGCGTGAACTGCATTGCAATTGCCGGGTTAGCAGTCGTAACTATTTGTTTGTCCGCCCCGCCTTAGTCAATACTTCAGTTTAGATGACAACTAGTCAGGGACATTCTAACTATGATGATTAATACTTTAAAGTTGGCTACGGTTGTGTTGGGCACAATAGGCTTGTTACCCCTGCCTGGTTGGGCCATTACCCCCCTATCGGTAGACCGTCAGGCCCAGGTTGCCGCCGGGGCTGGCCGGGCGGTCAGGGCCCATCAACTAGAGGAATTGGCTCAACAAATGAATGTTGCTCACCCGGCTGGCCCAGATCCGGCTGCGGTTGTTAAGCCGGTCTTAGATTTAAAGCAACTGCCCATCCTGGCGGATATCCTTGATCGCGATGGTCGACTGACCCTGCCCATGGGTCTGATTATTTACAGCACTATGGGGACTACCTCCGTCGGTTTCGGTTCTAAGTTTTAGCCCCACTGGCCGCTATACTGCTACTACAAGGAGAAACAAGCGGGATACTTTTTTGGGCGTTAATCTTCGCAGTTACGTATACATTGACAGCTTACAACCTCAGCATGCCGCCTATATGGGCACCGTTGCCCTGGGTTTTTTGCCCTTACCTGGGGACGCTTCTCTATGGATTGAGATCTCTCCAGGCATTGAAATCAACCGAATTTTAGATATTGGTTTGAAGGCAGCGGTGGTCAGATCGGGCACCTTGATTGTTGAGCGTCTCTACGGTCTGTTGGAAGTACACGCCAGTAAACAGGGGGAAGTGCATGCAGCCGGAAAGGCCATGTTAGAGGCCCTGGGAGTTAGTTATCGAGATCGCCTTAAACCACGGGTGATTTCCAGTCAGGTGATTCGGAACCTCGATCCCCACCATGTCCAACTGATTAATCGCAACCGCCGCGGTAATATGATTGTAGCAGGGCAAACCCTCTATGTGTTTGAGGTTGAGCCAGCGGCCTACGCTTCTTTGGCGGCTAACCAGGCAGAAAAAGCCGCCCTGATTAACATTTTGCAGATCAGCTCGGTAGGCAGCTTTGGTCGTCTTTATCTGGGGGGAGAAGAGCGAGATATCTTAGCTGCCCAGCAGGCTGTTTTAGCGTCTATGGAGGCGATTGCTGGGCGAGACCACGACCCTGACCAGCGCCACGAGTAACCCCTATCTAGTCCTTACCCCGACTCCCATGGCTTCTCTGCCCTCCTTACTTAACGCTGTACCGGTTGATCGCATCCGTTATAACGACCATGGGCTGGTGCCTGCCATTGTGCAGGACCACCTGGATGGTACGGTGCTGATGATGGCCTGGATGAACTCAGAGGCTTTGCGCCAGACCCTGGCCACGGGGGAAACCTGGTTTTGGAGTCGATCTCGCCAGTCCCTCTGGCATAAGGGGGCGACATCGGGCCACACTCAACGGGTTCAAACTATCCGTTACGACTGCGATAGTGACGCCCTGCTACTCACGGTAGAGCAGCGGGGTGAGGTGGCCTGTCATACCGGCGAGCGCAGTTGTTTTCATCAGATCGGTGATGATCGCGTCCTGCCCCCTGCCGATACCCTATCCCAGGTATTCGCAGTGGTTACCCAGCGCCGCTTGCAACCAGACCCTAACTCCTATACCTGTAAGTTAATGGAGGGGGGGGATAATAAAATTCTCAAAAAAATCGGCGAAGAAGCGGCAGAAGTGGTGATGGCCTGCAAAGATGACGATCCAGAAGCGATCGCTGCCGAAGTGGCTGACCTGTTCTACCACACCCTGGTGGCCCTAGCCTATCACCAGGTCGACTTAAAGAGTGTTTACCGTAAATTACAGGACCGTCGCCGTTGACCCTGGCTGGGACTTTGACAGAGTTGGGCAGCGATGGCTAGTCTGGAGCTGCAAGACCGCAGCAAAAGCGGGTGAACGGACTCGAACCGTCGACATTCAGCTTGGGAAGCTGACGTTCTACCACTGAACTACACCCGCGTCAGGCAGCTAGAGGCCAAAATTTTTCCCGACCTCCATTATAGAACTATTTAATCAAGGTATTTAATTAGGGTATAGGGGCTGGCGGGGGTTTCTGCCTTCGGCTCGGGGGTGATCGGCCCAGGTGGTTGGGGAGATCGATTCAAACGGCGGTCTAAAAAGCTATTGATCTGGTCAATGTAGGTGAACAACACCGGCACGACCACCAGGGTGAGCAGGGTGGAGGTAGTAAAGCCACCGATTACCGCGATCGCCATGGGACTGCGGGTTTCTCCACCGGCCCCCAGTTCCATGGCCAGGGGCAGCATTCCCGCTACCGTAGACACCGATGTCATTAAAATCGGTCGCAATCGGGTGACGCCAGCGTTAATGGCGGCGGCCTTACGCCCTAGGCCCTCCTGTTGGGCTGTCAGGGCGTAATCCACCAGAAGAATAGAATTCTTAGTCACCAGCCCCATCAACAGCACAATGCCAATCAGGGCGTAGAGTCCCATGGGTTTTTGGGTCACCAGTAAACCCAGTAAGGCACCCCCGATGGAAAGGGGGAGGGCAGCCATCACCGTTATGGGGTGCATAAAGTTGTTGTAGAGCAACACCAGCACCGCGTAGATTAGCAAAATAGCGGTGGCCAGGGCGAGGGCGAAGCGACCGAAAATTTCCTTCATAATTTCTCCATCCCCCGCTGGCTGTTGGGTTACCCCCGAAGGCAGGGTTTTCATGGCTGGTAGCTGGCTCACTGCAGCCAGACCCTGGCCTAGGGTAAGGCCCTGCAGGTTAGCACCCAGGGTTACCTGCCGAGAGCGGTCTACCCGATCCAGCTGGGCTGGCCCACTGCTAAAGTTCACCTGGGCTACCGCCGCCAGGGGAATTAACTCCCCATTCTGGCCGGGAACCCTAAGGGTTTGAAGAATTTTTGGATCATCTCGAAAAATCGGATCGATTTGGACCCGAATGGGAATCTGACGATCGCCCAGGTTAAAGTCAGCCAGGTTGGCGTCGCTGTCTCCCAGGGTAGCTAGGGCAGCGGTGCGGGCAATGCTCTGTACCGTCACCCCCAGGTCGGCGGCCCGGTCGCGGTCGGGGATAATCTGCACCTCCGGTTTTACCAGACTGGCGCTAGAACTGACATCCACCAACCCCGGGATCGATCGCATTTCTCGACTTAAGGTGTCGGCGGCCTGTGACAGTCCGTCAGGGTTTTCCCCCTTGAGCACAACGGTTAAATCCTTGCCATCCCCTGTGGCACCCTGGGACTTGAAACTAATCCGGGCCCCAGGGACCTGTTGAAAGAGGTTGCGAGCCTGGTCTTGAAATTGCCACTGGGAAAGGGTGCGATCGCCCTTGGCTACCAACCGCACATAGAGGGTAGCCTGATTCACCTCTTCTCCCCCCGCCAGGGACAATACCGTGGCCACTACCCGGTCTTGCTTAAGCAGTTGGGTAAGCCGATTGGCCGCAGTTTCTGTATCTTTGAGGGTAGACCCTGGAGGTAACTCAAGGGCAAGGGTAGATAGACCTGTATCGCTGCGATCAAATAAATTAGTCGGAATGTAGGGAACCAATTGCAGACTACCTACAAAAAAGATCACCGCCAGGGCCAGGGTCACGCCCCGGTGGCGTAGCGCCCAGCTCAGCATGGCTCGGTAAAAGCCCGGCCCCTGGACTAGCTCAGACTCAGCCATGGTCTCGGGTTTAGGTTTTAACCAGTAGGCAGCCATGATCGGGGTTACCAGGCGGGCCACCAGAATAGAAAAAATGGTGGCAACCGCCACCGTTAACCCAAAGGGCTTGAAAAATTGCCCTGGAATACCCCCCATAAAGGCTACAGGTAGAAATACCACCACGATGGTGGCGGTGGAGGCCAGCACCGCCAGACCCACTTCGGCGGTGGAGTCCAGGGTTGCCTGGTAGGGAGACTTACCCATGCGGCTGTGGCGCTCGACGTTTTCAATTTCTACAATGGCATCATCGACCAGGTTCCCGATAGCCAGGGTGAGGGCTAGCAGGGTCATGCTATTGAGGGTGTAGCCAAACCACTGCAACACCAAAAAAGTAGGAATAATCGAGAGGGGCAGGGCCATAGAGGTAATGATCGTCGATCGCCAATCCCGCAGAAACAGCCCCACCACCACTACCGCCAGGGCGCACCCCAGGATCAAATCCTCAATCGAAGCCAGGTAAGACTCGCGGATATCATCGGCCCGGGTAAAGATGAGGTCGGTAGAGATATCCTTAGGCAGGGTTTGGGCCAGCCGTTCTAGGGCCGTCTTCACCCCATCTTCTACCGCCACCAGGGTACTACCGGTGCTGCGATAGATAGAAAAGGCCACCACTGGTTGGTTATTAAAATAGGCCGACTGGCGAGCTTCTCGGTAGCTGCGCTCTACCTTACCCAAACTACTCAGGGGCACAGTGCCTCCCTGGGGCAGGGCAATCCGGTAACTGCGCAGGGCTTCGAGGGTAGAGGCGCTGCCCAGGGTACGAAAGCTTTGTTCCTGGTTGCCTAGGTTAGCCCGACCGCTGGGTAGATTAACGTTTAAGGCTCGCACCTGGTCGTTTACCTGGGTGGCGGTAATGCCCAGGGCATCCAGTTGCTGTGGATCGAGGTCCAGGCGAATCTCTGGATCGACCCCCCCGACTCGGGCTACCCGGGCCACTCCCTTAACGGTGAGAATTTCTTGACTGATGGTGCGATCAACCAGATCGCTGAGTTCTTCGACGGATCGGCGATCGGAGTTGACTGCGTAGGTCATGATCACCCCGCCGCCAAACTCTAATCGCTGTACTACGGGTTCTTGAATGCCTCCCGGCAAATCCTGACGGATGCGGGTCACCGCATCCCGTACATCGTTGGTGGCTCGATCAATATTAGTTCCCAACAAAAAGGCAATGGAGGTAGTGGAGGATCCATCTCTGACCGTGGACGTGATTTTATCGATATTCCCCAGCCCCGCCACGGCATCTTCAATTTTTTTGGTGACCTGTTTTTCCATTTCCTCTGGTGCTGCCCCTACTTGAGCAACACTGACTGTCACCACCGGAAAGTCCACATTTGGGTTAAGGTCGATACCCAGCCGGCCAAAGGCCAGCAGACCTGCCAGGGTTAACACCAGAAACATCACAATCACTGGGATCGGGCGGCGAACAGACCAGGCGGAGATGTTCATGGGCTAGGATCAGTAAAGTATCTAAATGTTAAGTTTAGCGTGCAGCCTGTACCTCTGGAGAATCTATGGCACAGCCCCCTATGGAGTGGCAACAGGTATCGGGGAATTGGATCCTGGCACCGGCCCATCCCATCGCTATACTTCATTTTTTAGGGGGTGCCTTTGTTGCCACTGCCCCTAGTCTGACCTATGGTTGGTTGCTGGAAAACCTGGCCCAGGCCGGCTACCTGGTAGTCGCGACCCCCTTTCTCAATGGCCTTGACCATGAGGCAATGGCAGAAACAGTACTGCGAAATTTTATCCAGGCCCAGCCCTACCTGCAGACCAGGGCTAGGCTGCCAGTCTACGGCCTGGGCCATAGTATGGGCTGTAAGCTGCACCTGTTGATTAATAGCCTTTGGGAGGTGGAACGGGCCGGCAATATCTATATTAGTTTTAACAACTATCCGGCCCAGGCGGCTATTCCCCTGCTGGAGCAACTGGGACAATTGAATTCCACCTTCAATGTGGAGTTTACTCCCTCTCCCTCGGCTACCCTGGCCCTAGTGGCTGAAGACTATCCCGTTAGTCGCAATTTACTGATTAAGTTTCGCAGTGACAATCTCGATCAAACCCGTTCCCTTTCGGAGGTGCTAATACGGCGTTTTCCCCACTCAACGGCGGTGCGAATTCTGCCGGGTAGCCACACCACCCCTATTGCCCAGGATGTAGCCTGGCAACCGGGACAAGCCTTCACTCCCCTGGATGTTTTGGGTCAGTTTCTCAAGCAGGAATGGTACCGTGACCTGCAACAGTTAAAACAGGATCTGCTGAGTTGGCTGGAGTCCCCCGGCCGAGGTAGTTAGGCGATCTCGGGGGTTTGGTCTTGGGGATAGAGAATCAGACCATACAGCGATCGCCGGTAGTTCAAGTCTAGATAGCGGTGACGCAACTCTTCCCAGCCCTGGAGGGCCTGGTGGCGGCTGGTTTCAGTGATCTGGTGTAATTCTGCCGGAGTTGTCTCCGGTGGGCCCGTCTGGGTGGCCATTAGCTCTCTAAAAACGTAAATATCTTGAACAGTACCCAGGTTATCTTGCCAGATTTTTAGTTCTTGGATCCAGCTACGAAAGGAGGGACCATAGAAGGGACTGAAGAATTCAGCCTGGTACCGCACATGCTTGCACAGTTTGCGCAGGTTGTGGAGGGTTTGTCGACTGGGGGTAGAGCTTTCCTGGAGGGTTATTAGCCAACCGGGGTGGAGGAGCAATTTACTGATGAGGGGATTGAGTAAATCTGGTAATACTAGCTGCAAGGGAAGTGTCCCCATAGGCTTGTAGCGGGGAAACCGTAACCATTTTTCGTAGGCCCGTTTGAACTCTTGGTAGGAGGGACTGGTGAGTAGGGTTCTCACCTCGATTAACACTAGACCCCGTCTGTGTTTTAGCTGTTTTAGAGTTTGCCGGAGGAGTCGTTGCTCTGCGTGAGCCTGAATTCGCGGGCTGTAGTCAGTTTCAATACTGGCAATTTGGACATCTAGGTCACGTAAGCGACCCAGAATCTGGGAGATCGCCCGAATCGAATGGGCCCGGGCCTGTTTGGGTAGCGTGATCACCGGCTTAAATACCTGTAGTGCTGTACGCAGGCGGCGGCAGCCCACCCGCATCTGATGCAAGTACTCAGGATTGCAGTCAGCCCGTACCCCGGCCTCCTGTTCGATCAGGTGGTAGTACTGCTGAGCAATAATGCTGCAGGCATACTCCCCTATGGTTTGGCCCCTGACCGCATCAATCGCTTCTGGGGTGATCGGCTGCTGGGGGTGCAGTTCTAGAGTCATGGTGTTTCTCCAGACCGTCTATTCTCTAGTTTAGGGGGCCTGATAGTGGTCTAGCGGCCGAGAAATGATTATTCACAGCGGCTAGATTTGGCTAGCCCTAGGGGCCCTGGCAACCTTGTAATGGCTGCACTGTGAAGGCTGGCAGAGCTACCCCCCCGAAAAACTATCCGCCCTTACCAGGGTAAGGGCGGTCTAGTCGGATCTTCAGTTAAACCTGACTGCCGGGAGGAACCCAAACCAGTCGGCTACAAAAGTATTAATTGCTTCAGGAACTAACTCAATTAAAGTACAGCCCCGGCGCACAGTCGGCCTACATTAACCTGAAGACCCACACGTTTACTACTCTCTTGCATGGGCATCACCTCCTGGGTTCTAAAGGGTACAATGGGTTAATCTGCTGAGTACTCAACATTGACTGTACCATAGCACAGAATAGCTGTGGTCGTGCCCAAGCTGGCTAGGACAATCAAGTACCAACCCAAACCCGGGATTTGACCGATGCATCCTGTCCCCATCCTGATCAAGGCTCTCCTGCCTATCCTGAGCTGTGTTCCATGTCTACCCCGTTGCCCCTTACCCTACCGGCGATCGCCCTCGATCCCCTACTCCGCACCTGGCTCCAGGAGGATATTGGCCGGGGCGACTGGAGTAGTGCTTGCCTGGGGTCCCTAGGGCAGCGATCGCTCCAGGCCCAGTGGGTCGCTAAGGCCCCGGGCATCGTTGCCGGCCTGCCGGTAGCGGCGCGGGTCTTTAGCCTGCTGGAGGGTGGGGTAGAGTTTGAGGCCCTGGTGGCCGAGGGCGAGAGCTGTGAGGTTAACAGTCCCATCGCCCGCCTCAGCGGTCCCCTGGCCTACCTACTGATGGGGGAACGGGTGGCCCTTAACCTGGCTATGCGTTTGAGTGGCATTGCCACCGCCACCCGCCAGTACGTCGAGGCCTTGGCCCCTTACCCCAGTCAGTTTGTCGATACCCGCAAAACTACCCCTGGCCTGAGAATCCTGGAAAAGTACGCCAGTCGAGTGGGGGGAGCCACCAACCATCGCCTGGGGCTAGACGATGCGGTGATGCTGAAGGACAACCACATCGCCGCCGCCGGAGGAGTACGGGCAGCGATCGAGCAGGTGCGCCAGACCATGCCCTACCCCCTCAGTCTGGAAGTAGAAGTCAGTAGCCTGGCCCAGGTGGAGGAGGCCCTTACCTGCCCGATAGACATTATCATGCTGGATAATATGCCCGTAGAAACCATGGCCATAGCGGTCCAGCGTCTACGGCAGGCTCAACCCCGGCTGAAGATTGAAGCCTCGGGTAACGTTAGCCTGGCCACCCTGGGACCAATCGCCGCCACCGGTGTAGACTTTATATCCAGTAGTGGCCCAGTCACTCGGGCTGCCTGGCTAGATTTAAGCATGCGGTTGGTGGTTTAGGCCCCTAGGGGGCTCAATTATCCCCATAGACTTTCTTAAAGTCTTAAACTACAGATAGGCCTGGGGCCGGAGAACTGGAAACCATGATTATCACTACGAGCCCTACGGTGGAAGGCCGCCCAATTCGAGAATACTGCGGTCTGGTGAATGGCGAAGCGATTTTGGGGGCCAATATTTTCAAGGATTTCTTTGCCGGCATTCGGGATATCGTCGGAGGGCGATCGGGAGCCTACGAAAAGTCCCTGCAGGAAGCTCGCCGTACCGCCATCCAGGAGATGGTGCAGGCGGCCCAATCTGTGGGTGCCGATGCCATCATTGGGGTAGATATTGATTACGAATCCATTGCCATTAGTAATGGTGGCACCATGCTGATGGTGGCCGCCAGTGGTACAGCAGTGCGCCTAGATTAGGGGAGTGGTTACCCAAGTTTCCGGCTCGGATCTGGCGGCCTGGCGGACCCGGGCCCAGCGCCAGGCCCGGTCTGTCGGGATTGACCCCGAGGAGGTAGATTGGTTGCTGCAGGCCCTGAGTCCCCTCGACCCCTTGTCTCTAAAACTCGGTCGCTTGGCCGAGGCACCCCCCATTCCCCTTGCCCTTCCCCTGGCGGAACTGGATCGGCGCTGGCAGCAACGCCTACAACAACGGGTACCCGTGCAGTACCTGGCGGGGCAGACGCCCTGGCGAGACTTTACCCTGCAGGTGACACCAGCGGTATTAATTCCTCGTCCCGAAACGGAATTAATCATCGACCTGGCGATGGCGGCTAGTCAAGAGGTCCCAGCCCTGGGCCAGGGCCTTTGGGTGGATCTGGGCACCGGCAGTGGAGCCATTGCCCTGGGCCTAGCCCGGGCCCTGCCAGAAGCGACGATTTTAGCGGTGGACCAAAGTCAGGCGGCCCTGGCCTTGGCTCAAGCTAACGCCCAAGCCCTGGGCTTAGGCGATCGCATCCGCTTTTACCAGGGGTCATGGTTTACGCCCCTAGCCGCCTACCGCGGTCTGCTTAGCGCCGTGGTGGCCAACCCCCCCTACATTCCCTCCGGCCTGTTGCCCAGCCTACCCCCAGAGGTGATTGGCCACGAACCCCGATCGGCATTGGATGGAGGTATGGATGGGCTAGAAGCCATAGCTACCCTGGTGACAGAGGCTCCCACCTACCTGGCGCCAGGGGGGCTATGGCTGGTAGAAATGATGCAGGGCCAGGGGCCAGCGGTAAGGGCACTGCTAGAGGCCAGCGGTGCCTACCGCGATATTCAGATACAGTTGGACCTGGCAGGGCGCGATCGCTTCACCCTGGCCTGGCGTCGGTCGCCACCGGCAGCCAAACCACAAACACCGTCCCCGGCCCCCGGATAAATCCCTGGGGTGGTTGCGGCAACCACTGCTCCACCGGAGCCGGACTGATCAGGGTCAACTGCCCTCCCATAGCAGTCACCAGATCCTGCACAATGGCCAAACCTAAGCCCGTGCCAGGGATCGTCCCCTGGGCTTGGACCCCCCGGTAGTGGCGATCGAACACCTGCGCTTGATCCTGGGGAGGGATACCGGGTCCTGTGTCTCCTACGGCGATCCCCTCCAATAATCGACCGTCAAGCCGCTGTTCCAAGCCGCTGCGTAACCAGACCAGGGCTCCAGTCGGGGCATACTTAAGGGCATTATCCAGCAAATTATTCAGCACTTCTCCCAACGCTGATCGATCTGTCCATACAGCCGGCAAACCCTCAGGTAACTCTGCCCATAGCTGTAATCCCCGGTCCTGGGCGATCGCCTGAGCCGACTCTAGTAGGGGCACAACGACCGCCGCCAGGGCTGTGGATTCACCCTTGAGCGATCGCCTCCAGCTCTGGTGGGGGGAGCTGGCCAGATCGATGACAGACTGTTCCGGCCTTGCCAGTTCTGCCCCGACTGGGTCGGCTGGTGGTAGTAGCCAAGCTGCCGCTGCCGAGCCAGACGCCGGGTAAAAATTGGCATCCAGGTGTTCCAGGGTTTGATCAAAATCTTCTGCTAGATCCGCTAGTCGTCCACTTTCCCGCACAATACCCTCAGCTATAGACTGATTCGGGTCTTCCGTCGGCAAGCGCTTGACTAGTAATTTGCCAAAGGTTCGCAAGGCCGTGATTGGGTTGCGAAATTGGTGAAGCAGGTCGTGAAAGGTTTCCGACTGGCGCAACTGGCCATGGTGCTGTCGTTGTAACTGCTGCTGCAACCATTGACCTCGTTGATCTAGCACCCATCCGAGGATCAGGGTATTAGCCACGGCTTTGCCTTGTTGCCAGTCTTCCCGGCTCCACAGGGGACTGTCCCGGGTGCTAACAATTACCCCCAGGGCCACCCCTTCATGAACCAAGGGTAAAATCAGAGGAGGTGAGGGTGCCCCGGGAGAGCCCGATGGAGGCTCGGTTTTAGCTGCCAAAGCCGGCTCCTGCAGGCCCTCACCGGTCGGGGAATCGGCGCTGGCAGAGTTCTCAGCCAGCGGCTCTGTTTGTAAATAGTCTAAGTGCTCTAGGTCCCAAACCTCAGCTCCCAGCCCCACCCCAACTACGCTGCCAGAGGTCTCTGCCGGATTAAAGCCTAACCAGGGATCGGTGGTTTCCGGGTAGGCTACCAGGGGCACCAGAGAAATCTGAGCGGGGCTAGCGCCATGGTCCGCTAGATACACCACCGTCGAAATTGCCCCCAGAGCTTGCCCCAGCAACATAACCTGAGATCGACAAAGGGCAATGAATTCTGCGCTGGCAACAGTCATGGAAGAAGCCCAATTGGTAATTATCTCGACAGGTAATTTAAAGTTTTGTCAACTTTTTAACAGTTCTGTGCATGGGGACTTGGTGCAAAAGGCCGAATTGCTTTTATGGTAGAGGTTTGGGGGAGCTAAGATAGATTTTTAAGAGAAGTTGAAATTCTCATTTTAAGCCGATATACTGGGCCTGTTGCAAGAATTTGTAACTAAAACTACATTGAAATATCCAGAGAGAGGGAGGGAGGCCACTTGGCAAGGAGACGCAAGCGCAAGAGCCGTCGTCGACTGGAAGGTCGCCGTATATTAGAAGCTGTTCCTCAGTATAGTATTGAGAGCGGCGATGAAAAACCTGTAACTGCAGCTAGAAACTTTATCCATTCCGAAGGTATTGCTCCGCCAGCTCTGTTGCTGGTGAAGCGCAATGAGCATACCACTGATCGATACTTTTGGGCGGAAAAGGGATTATTCGGTGCTCAATACGTTGAAGAAAACCATTTCCTCTTTCCCAGCCTACGGGTGTTATTGGGAGAAGAGCAGGATGTGTCTGCAGTAGTTTCCTAGGGTTATTTTTATTTTCAGGGGTAGTCTGTTAGGTAACCGTTTATCCTTGAGTTATTAGAGCTGGTTTCCAAGCCGGCTCTTTTATTTTGTTGCCTTGGCCCAGATTGCAACAAAACTTAAATTCCCTGCCGCCATGGGGTGGCTACAGTCGTAGTAATCTGATCAGCAACAGGCCTTAAATAATCTATTTAAAGAGGACATTAGCCATGGTTCAACGTAATTCTAAGGTTCGCATCCTCCGCAAAGAATCTTACTGGTACCGGCAGGTGGGTACGGTTGCCACCATCGATCAAAGTGGAATTAAGTATGCGGCAGTGGTGCGCTTTGATACGGTCAACTACTCAGGGATCAACACCAACAACTTTGCCCTCTCTGAGTTAGAAGAAGTCAAATAACCCAGTTCTGGTCGAGGCGTCACTCCCATCGGTACCTGATGCCTGGTAGGGGTGTCGATGGGTTTAGATTTCTCAGTTTATTTTCTCCGTCACCGTGCCCGAGTTACCTGAAGTTGAAACTGTATGTCGGGGTCTGAACCGGGTTACCTTGCACCTGCCCATTCAGGGTACTGACATTCTGCTGAACCGCAGTGTGGCCTATCCTGCCAACGGCCAGCTATTTGGTTCTGGGTTGGTGGGCAAAACCTTTAAGGTCTGGCGACGCCGGGGCAAGTACCTGTTGGCTGAACTGATGTACCCTAATGGTTCTGCTGGTGGCTATCTGGGGGTTCACCTGCGAATGACGGGGCAGTTGCTCTGGCTCGACCCGACTACCCCTCTGCCTTCTCATTGCCGAGTGCGACTGTTTTTGGGGGCTGACCGGGAGTTGCGGTTTGTAGACCAACGCACCTTTGGCCGCATCTGGTGGGTTCCTCCCCATCAAACCCCCCTAGCGGTGATGACCGGACTCC
The DNA here is from genome assembly GCA_018970085.1 of Cyanobacteria bacterium REEB459. Lineage (GTDB taxonomy): Bacteria > Cyanobacteriota > Cyanobacteriia > Phormidesmidales > Phormidesmidaceae > Nodosilinea. The sequence goes on along the minus strand of JAGWXD010000003.1, from coordinate 105,408 downwards.
AGACCCTGGGGCCAGAGCCCTTTGACTCTCAGTTTAGCCCTACCTACTTGCGGCAGCGCCTGCAAACTAGCCAGCGACCGATCAAAAACGCCTTGCTTGATCAGCATCTGGTGGCGGGAATTGGTAATATTTATGCTGATGAAGCTCTGTTTTTAAGTGGTATTCGCCCCCCTACCCCGGCTCAACGGTTGGGGCTCAGGCGGCTAACCCGTCTCCATCGGTCGATTCAGTCTGTACTAACAACCAGTATTGAGTCAGGCGGCACGAGCTTTAGTGACTACCGTGATATTTACGGCATCAATGGTAACTATGGGGGTGTGGCCTGGGTCTACGACCGCGAAGGATTGCCCTGTCGGGTGTGTCAGACTCCGATTCGACGGTTGAAACTAGCCGGGAGATCGGCCCACTATTGCCCCTGCTGCCAACGCTAAGGGTTGAGCCCAACACTCAAGACCGCTAGGATAATAGCATTTGCACTTAACTGGAGAAAAACTATGGCGGTAGCGCTAAAACGGGGTGATCTGGTGCGGGCCCTACGGGACAGGTTAGAAGATAGCCTCGAAATCAAGGCTAGCGATACCCGGTTACCGCCCTATTTGTTTGAAACTCGAGGGGAAATTGTGGAGATTCGCCAAGACTACGCCCTGGTTAAGTTTGGCTACGTGCCTACCCCTAATATTTGGTTACGTTTAGATCAGTTGGAAAAGTTTTAGGGCAGGGATGGACGCTTTTTCTCCGGTTCCTCCCCAGTGGGTTGTTCGGGCCAGCCATGCCCTAGGCTTTTGTTGTTCGGGCTGCGGTGCTGCCAGTCGACAGGCAGAGGCGGTGTGGATCAACCGTAGCGCCCCAGTCTACCGTGACGGGCAGCGGCGCCAGTGGCAGGAATTTTACCTTTGTGGCCAATGTCAAACCGCTTGGTGGGCTTGGAGTAGCGATCGCCCCCCCAGTTGCTTTACTAAACCAGAATACCAGGACCCCTAGGGATGGCCCTTATCTACGTGCTGGGTAGCTTGAATATGGACCTGGTCTGCCATAGCTCGCACCTGCCCCAGTCGGGGGAAACGGTTCTAGGTAGCCAGTTTGAAATCCAACCAGGGGGCAAGGGGGCCAACCAGGCGGTGGCTGTTGCTCGCCTGGCTGGAGCCAGTCACCTGGTGGGTCGGGTCGGTCAAGATAGCTTTGGCGATCGCCTGATCGCCTCTGCCAGGGCTGCCAGGGTCAACTGTGCGGGGATAAGTCAGGATCACCGTAGCCCCACCGGAGTAGCCGCGATCGTGGTAGACCGGCAAGGACAGAACCAGATTGTGGTGGTTCCTGGTGCCAATGGCCAGGTAGGAGAATCAGAATTACAGGTCCTTGACCAGCACCTGCACCCTGGAGATTTCCTGCTATTGCAGTTAGAGATTCCCCAGCCAGTAGTGATGGCCGCAGCCGCCCTGGCCCAGCAGCGGGGAGTACGGGTGATTTTAGATCCCGCCCCAGTTCAGGCCCCTCTCACCGATGGCCTCTATTGCCATGTGTACCTGATTACCCCAAATCAGATTGAAGCCAGCCAGTTAGTGGGATGGCCAGTACAGGATCAAACAACCGCCCTGCGGGCAGCCCAGACCTTGCGGCAGCAAGGGGTTGACATCGCCCTAGTGACGCTAGGGGCGGCTGGGGTGGTGGTGGCCAGCCAGGAGGGTTGCTTTCATCAGCCGGCCCTGACGGTGGCAGCAGTAGATACGGTAGCGGCGGGAGATGCGTTCAATGGAGGGCTAGCGGTAGCCTTAGCCGAGGGCAGGCCCCTAGGCGAAGCGGTTGGCTTTGCCACTGCAGTGGCGGCCTACACGGTTACCCAACCAGGGGCCCAAGCGGCTATGCCCGAGCGATCGCAGTTAGAGGGCTGGCTGGCTGGCCAGCGGTTACCGGCCAGCCAGAACCTTGCTCCGGCCTAGGGAGCTTCAGTCTGGTCGTCGATTAACAGGTCATCGTCTAGATCCAGCATCGCCAGTTCCTCTGCCATGGCAGAGAAGTCATCTTCTTCCTCAGGGGCTGAGGTAGAACGATGGTCGGGCCGTTCCTCAATGGATAGGCCACCGATCATTTCATCATCGGCCAGCATACCCAGGCCTGACTCCATATCGTAGGTGCGAGCGGTGCGATCGTCTAGCACCACGTCCTGGAGTATCATATCGTCATCCAGGATAGCTGAATCGTAGGCCGGATCCAGTTCCAGGGCAGGAGACTCTTCGTAAGCATTGTAACCGGTACCGGCAGGAATCAACCGACCAATAATCACGTTCTCCTTTAGCCCCCGCAGCCAGTCTGATTTACCTTCAATGGCGGCTTCTGTGAGTACTCTGGTGGTTTCCTGGAAACTGGCCGCCGAAATAAAGCTATCGGTATTCAACGATGCCTTGGTAATGCCCAATAGAACCGGGGTGTACTGGGCGGGAGCCCCACCGGTAATAGACATGGCTTCGTTAACCTGCTCAACCTGGTAAATTTCCACCAGTTCCCCCGGCAACATAATGGTGTCTCCGCCGTCATCAATGCGGCATTTGGAGGACATCTGACGAACGATCACCTCGGTGTGCTTGTCAGAAATATCAATCCCCTGGGACTGGTATACTGACTGCACTTCGTTTACCAGAAAAGACTGTACCTGCTGTAGGCTAACCATGGCGGCATCGTGAATGCCTTGCCCCAGACTGAGGTGATAGTCAAAAAACACCTCTAAGATTTCGTGGGGGTTAGCAGGACCATCGGTGAGGTGCTCAGCGGTGCTAACCACCTGGCCATCAGACACAATTACATTCTGACCAGGACTAATGGGGTAGTCGGCCACCACACCATCTTCTTCAATCACCTTAACTTCTACAGTCTCGTCCTCTCCATAGACTACCTGAGCGGTACCGGGGCGACGAGCCAGAACACAGGCCTCTTTGGGTTTACGGGCCTCTAGCAGTTCTTCAATGCGGGGTAACCCCTGGATGATATCGCCGGTTTTAGCTCGTTCAAACACCAGCAATACCAGGTTATCCCCCCGTTGCACCAGGTCGCCATCCTCAATATGGAGAACTGCACCGGTAGAGACCCGATAGGGACGGGCTAAACGGAGGGTCACACTGGTGGCGTCGATCGCCGTCACCTCACCGGACTCTTCGCTGATCACGCCGGGAGCTATCTGACTTTCGGCTACCACCAGATCTCCTACCTGGAGGGTAGGGGATTGTCCATTTAAAGCCACCTGAATACGATCGGACTGCCGCACCACCAGTAAGCGCCGGGCTGCTTCCTGGCCGGATCGGATACCTCGCACCTCCCCTGACTCCTTACATTTAATTTCGGTGCGGGCCAGAATGGCTCCGGGGGCAATTTGCTGGCCATCTGTCACCAACAAGGTGGTTACCGTACTACCCTGGGTTTGATCGGCGGCCACGTCACGGCGAATCACCTGGGTTTCTAGAACAACCATTTGCAAACGCATCAGGTCTGCATCGGTTTCGTCGGGCACCAGTTCAATGTCCGCCACCACGTGGGGGGCTTCGTCTTCGATATCGAGGACCAACTGGGTGCGCAGCAACTCTACTCCGTCTACCGACTTGACCCGTTCTCCATCTTTGAAGGAAACTCGCTGCACTGCCCGCAGCTTAATGGAACTAACCGCATCAGCCGATGATCCCTGACTGGGCACGGCTGGTTCGTCAGGCACGGCATATTCTTCTACAGGACGCAGCAGAATCGCTGGTCCTTCCGGGGTTTCAACATACTCGATGTAGCTCAGGGTGGTGGCTGTCAACCCAGGCATCACCTCTTCGCCAGGGGGGACGATGGTGCCGTCGCGCTCCATCACCTCTTCTGGTCCGTCCACCATGTGGATGTCTCCGGGTTTGATTAAAATCTCCCGCAAGATATCGTTTTTCTGGGTAACCTCAACGACGCCCCTATTTTGACAGAAAATATCTTTGACAATTTCTGTGCCAGCTTCGACGTACTGACCATCCTCTACAATCAGCAAAGAAATATCTTTGTTGATTTCATGGGCTTCCTCTGGAATCCATAGCAGGGTACCCCCCTGGACCACTTCGTAGCCCTGCTTACCCTTACCTTTTTTAGCTACCTCTATACCAGAGAATTTGACAATTCCCCCGGTTTGGGTTTGATAGTGGTCATCCTCGAGTTCAGCAATTACCTGGCCGCTGGTGACCTTGGCGCCGGGGGTGGCAATCAGGGAAAAGCGTTGGCCGTAGGTGGTCTCAATAAAATAGTGCTCCCGACCTTGGCCCTGTTCCTTACGGACATGGGCTTGGTCCAGGATAACGGAAGCGGTAATAATTTCTACCTCCCGACTACCCTTGTCATCCTCAGACCCTGGTAAGCGGACTAACCCACCCCGTTCTGTGGTTAATTTAGTGGCGGCCAGAGTATCCCCGGCGTTGACGTAATCTCCATTGCCGACAACGGGTTCGGCACCGGGCAGCAGGTTGTAGACATCTCCCGATAGCACCCACAGCAGACCGCCCCGCTGGGCCAGACGGGTAGTGTTACCCTGGCGATCGGTGCGTTCTTCCTGCACTAGGCCGTCAAATTTGACCTCCCCGGCCAGATCAGAGGTGACGTCCTTGGTGGCTTTTTCTGTCACTTTGCGGGTACGACCTGCAGAAGGGAGCTCCGCTAGCAGTTGTTCCTTGGCGACGGTGTCTCCGTCGTTAACAAATAGGATGGTGCCCTGGGGCAGGCTTTCTGTTTGGTTTTTGCCACTACCCTCAATCACCAGGTCGGCGTTGGACTCTAGCATCAGGGCGTCTTCGCCGTAGCGGGTTCTAAAGGAGCGGGTCTTAAAGCGTTTAGACATGCGGATGACGCCGCTTTTACCAGCCTTGATGCGGGGGGCTATTTCGCCGGTAAAGGTACCGCCGGTGTGGAAGGTCCGCATGGTCATCTGGGTCCCGGGTTCGCCGATGGATTGGGCGGCGATAATGCCCACCGCTTCTCCTAAATCAACCAGTTCTGAGTGGGCCAGGCTCCAGCCGTAGCAGAGTCGACAAACGGATCGGGTGGCTTCGCAGGTCAGGGGCGATCGCACCAGCACCTCTTCTACCCCAGCCTTAACCAAGGTCTCAGCCATTTCTGGAGAAATGGGTTGATTCTTCTCCAGCAGGACTTCACCGGTTTCAGGATGGATCACATCGCAACCGGCTACCCGACCCAGCAGTCGACTTTCCAGGGGGATCAACACCCGTTCTCCATCGGTCATACTGCGTAGGGGAATCCCCCGAGTGGTGCCGCAATCCTGTTCCCGAATAATTACATCTTGGGATACATCCACCAAACGACGGGTTAAGTACCCCGAGTCAGCGGTGCGAAGGGCCGTATCCACCAGACCCTTACGGGCCCCGTAGGAGGAAATCACGTACTCGGTAACGGTTAGACCTTCCCGGAAGTTAGTTTTAATCGGCAGGTCAATAATTTCCCCTTGGGGATTGGCCATCAATCCCCGCATGCCTACCAATTGCCGCACCTGGGAAATATTACCCCGGGCCCCGGAGAAGGCCATCATATAGACGGAGTTGAGGGGATTATTTTCCTTGAAGTTGCGAACCACCTGGTCCTTGAGTTCTTCGCTGGTGTCATTCCAGGTGTCGATTACCTTAGTGAGGCGCTCGACTTCTGTAATTTCTCCCCGGGTGTAGCGCTCCTCAGTGGCCCGGATATCTTCCTCCGCCGCCGCTAGAAGTTGGCGCTTCTCCTGAGGCACCTGTAGATCTTCTACGCTGATGGACACGCCGGCCCGGGTGGCGTACTTGAAGCCCAGGTCCTTAATACGGTTAGCCATCTGGGCCGTACGGGCAGTGCCATAGTGGGTAAAGGACCAGGAAATCAGCTTCTTCAGCTGTTTTTTATCGATAATACGATTGCGAAAAACCATTGAAGATTCAGTCGACCCGTGTTCCGCCATAGGTTTAGCCTTTGTGTGATGTGTTGCTTTGCCTTACCGTTGCTCCGCCAGCCAGCGGGCCTTGATCTAACCGGCGATCGCCTCCAGCACCGCCTTGTTATAGATAATTCGACCAGGGGTAGTTTTGATGTACTGAGAAATCAGGTTTCCTTCCCTATCTAGTCGTCGCCGCCGGTCACTGTAGACCTCGGTAACCGTGCCATCTTCAGCTTCAGTCCGCTGCAGGTCCGCACTGGGTTTGTCTGACTCCACCTCGCCGTCAAAGCGTAGCCAAACCTGGGCATGGAGATCCACCAGGCCCTGCTCAAAGGCCATGATGGCATCATCCAGACTGGCAAAGTAACGGCCTGCTCCTTTGGTGGCATTGGGGTTCTCGGCGGTCAGGTAATAGCAACCCAGCACCATATCCTGACTAGGGGTAATAATTGGTTGCCCCGTAGCTGGGGATAGGACGTTATTGGAGGCTAACATCAACAGCCGAGCCTCCGCCTGAGCCTCTAGAGAAAGGGGCACATGGACCGCCATCTGGTCTCCGTCAAAGTCGGCGTTAAAGGCTGGACAGACCAGGGGATGGAGTTGGATAGCGCGCCCTTCCACCAGGATCGGCTCAAAAGCCTGAATTCCCAGCCGGTGTAAGGTGGGAGCCCGGTTCAGCATGACTGGATGGCTTTCAATCACCTCCTCCAGCACTTCCCAAACGCTGGCCTCCTGGTTCAGAATCATCTTTTTAGCGGCCTTGATATTGTTGACCAAACCCTGACGAATCAGCCGGTGAATCACAAAGGGCTGGAACAGCTCGATCGCCATTTCACGAGGTAACCCGCACTGGTGAATTTGCAGCTTGGGCCCCACCACAATCACCGATCGACCAGAGTAATCGACCCGCTTACCCAGTAGATTTTGCCGAAAACGTCCCTGTTTGCCCTCAATAATGTCGGAGAGGGATTTGAGGGGACGGTTATTGGCTCCCACCACCGTGCGACCGCGACGACCATTGTCAATCAAGGCATCCACCGCCTCCTGCAACATCCGCTTTTCGTTGCGGACAATAATCTCAGGAGCCAGAATTTCCTGTAGACGGGCCAGGCGATTGTTACGGTTAATCACCCTGCGATAGAGGTCATTCAGGTCAGAGGTGGCAAAACGCCCCCCGTCGAGCTGCACCATCGGCCGCAGATCGGGGGGAATCACCGGAATAATATCCAGCACCATCCATTCGGTCTTAGAACCGGTGGCAATAAAGTTGTCAATTACCCGCAACCGCTTAATCAATTTGGCCCGTTTTTGCCCCTTGGAGTTGGCAATGTCCTCCCGCAGCTTTTCGGCCACAATATCTAATTCCATGTCCTGGAGCAGTTGCTGTAGCGCTTCCGCCCCAATGCCCACCTCGATCCCAGCCAGTTCGGTGTCCTCATCGTAGAGCTGATCTTCGATTTCAATCCACTGGTCTTCTGTCAGTAGTTGCTTGTAGGTGAGGTTCTCGGCATTACCCGGGTCCAGAACTACGTAGGCGTTAAAATAGACGATTTGCTCTACATCCCGCAGGGGCATATCCAGCAAAATAGCAATATAGCTGGGAATCCCCTTCAGGTACCAGACATGGGCAACGGGGGCGGCTAGCTTGATATAGCCCATGCGGTGGCGCCGCACGCGGGATTCTGTTACCTCCACACCACAGCGTTCACAGACAATACCACGGTGCCGGACCCGCTTGTACTTACCGCAGTGGCATTCCCAATCCTTGGCAGGACCAAAAATACGCTCGCAGAAAAGACCATCCATTTCGGGCTTGAGGGTACGGTAGTTGATGGTTTCAGGTTTAGTCACCTCCCCCACTACCTGACCATTGGGCAGGGTACGTTCACCCCACTGACGAATCCGTTCTGGGGATGCCAATCCAATTTTGACGTAGTCAAATCGCTGTTCGATCTTGGGCATGCTGGGTGTCTTCCTTGTAGGGGCGCGTCATCAACAGGAGAGTACGAACTAAAGGGATTCCATCTCGGGTCAGGGGGAAACCCCCAGATGCCCTAAACCAGCGGTTTAGGGCATCTGGGGATAGGGATCGGCCTATTCATCGATGTCGTCACCGTCCTCTCGAGCAATAGATTCATAGGTGGGCCGAGAGGGAGCCCGACGAACACTGACGTCGGCCATCAAGTCTACTTCAACGTCTCGACTGGTGCCGTCTTCGCGGGTTTCTACCTTGTGCACCGCAATGTCTAGACAGAGGGACTGCAACTCTCGCATTAACACCTTAAAGGACTCTGGAGTGCCGGGGCGAGGAATCGACTTACCCTTGACAATGGCATTGAGGGCCTCGTTACGGCCCTGCATATCGTCGGACTTCACCGTTAGCAGTTCCTGCAGAGTATAGGCGGCGCCAAAGGCTTCCAGGGCCCACACCTCCATTTCTCCGAACCGTTGGCCGCCTTGCTGGGCCTTACCGCCCAGAGGTTGCTGGGTAACTAGGGAGTAGGGTCCGGTGGAGCGAGCATGGATTTTGTCATCCACCAGGTGCACCAGCTTGAGCATGTAGGCTTTGCCGACGGTGACGGGGCGATCGAAGGGCTCACCAGTGCGACCATCGAAGACCTGGATTTTACCCGGATCCTCAGGGTTAAATACCCAATCCTTGCCAGTCACCTGGCGAGCTTCCATGAGTTTGCCATGGGTAGAATTACGGGAGGCCTCTTCTCCGTACATTTCGTCAAAGGGAATCACCTTAAAGCGAGCATTGAGATTTTCGGCCGCCCAACCCAGCAAACACTCAAACACCTGACCAACGTTCATGCGGGAAGGCACCCCCAGGGGGTTTAATACAATATCCACTGGTGTGCCGTCTGGCAGATAGGGCATATCTTCGATCGGTAAAATCCGGGAAATAATACCCTTGTTGCCGTGGCGACCGGCCATTTTATCCCCTACCTGGATCTTGCGCTTCTGGGCGACGTAAACCCGCACCACCATGTTGGCCCCTGGCGGCAGTTCGTCTCCCTGTTCCCGGGTAAAGACCCGCACATCCACCACCCGGCCTTTTTCGCCGTTAGGTACCCGCAGGGAATTATCCCGTACATCCCGAGCCTTTTCGCCAAAGATGGCCCGCAGGAGTTTTTCCTCCGGCGGCTGGTCCGATTCCCCCTTGGGGGTGACCTTACCCACCAGGATATCGCCGGACTCAACCCAGGCTCCAATGCGGATAATGCCGGTTTCATCGAGGTGACGTAGGGCGTCTTCCCCGACGTTGGGGATTTCCCGGGTAATTTCCTCGGGGCCTAGCTTGGTTTGACGGGCCTCGATCTCAAACTTCTCGATGTGGATCGAGGTATACACATCGTCGTAAACCAGCCGCTCGCTGAGCAGAATGGCATCTTCGTAGTTGTAGCCTTCCCAGGGCATATAGGCCACCAGGACGTTTTGCCCCAGGGCCAGTTCGCCCCCTTCGGTGGCGGAACCATCTGCCAATACCTGGCCACTCTGGACGCGATCGCCCGGGAAAACGATAGGCCGCTGGTTCAGGCAGGTATCCTGGTTAGACCGCTGGTACTTTTGCAACTCGTACTGATGTAAAGCCCCCTGGGGATCACGCACCTTAATCCAGTCCGCATCCAGGGATTCAACTACGCCGTCACTACGACTGATAATCACCATGCCTGAGTCACGGGCAGCCTGGGCTTCCAGTCCCGTTCCCACCAGGGGACGCTCAGGTTTTAACAGCGGTACCGCCTGGCGTTGCATGTTGGAGCCCATCAGGGCCCGGTTAGCATCATCGTGTTCCAGAAAGGGAATCAGGGAGGTAGCCACCGAAATAATCTGTACAGGGGAAATTGCCACGTAGTCTACTTCACTAGAGTCGGTGGTGGTGAAGTCCTGGCGATAGCGCACCGGCACAGTGCTACCCAAAATGTAGCCCTCTGTATCGGTGGCAATATCCCCAGGGGCAACCCGCAGGTCATCCTCCTCATCGGCGGTCATATAGATAGGCAACTGGTCCTTTCTGACTCGACCATTTTCTGCCTTGAAAAAGGGCGTTTCAATAAAACCAAACTGATTCACCCGGGCGTGGGTAGCCAGGGAGCCAATCAACCCCGCATTGGGACCTTCTGGAGTTTCAATCGGACAAATTCGACCGTAGTGGGAGGGATGAATATCTCGCACCGCAAAACCAGCCCGTTCCCGGGTCAAGCCACCGGGACCCAAGGCACTGATGCGGCGCTTATGGGTCAGTTCTGCCAGGGGATTAGTCTGGTCCATGAATTGGGACAACTGACTGGAACCAAAGAATTCCTTAATCGCCGCCACCAGGGGTTTGGGGTTGACCAAAGAGGCAGGGGTGAGGGCATCAGCATCAGAGACGGTCATGCGTTCGCGAATAATTCGCTCCAGCCGATTCAACCCTACCCGCACCTGGTTTTGTAGCAATTCCCCCACCGATCGCACCCGACGGTTACCGAGGTGATCAATATCGTCCACACTGCCAATGTCAAACTCCAGGTTGATCAGGTAATCGATCGCCGTCAAAATATCTACCGGCGTTAGTACCCGGGTTGTATCGGGCACATTTAATCGCAGCTTACGGTTTAACTTATAGCGTCCTACCCGGCCCAGGTCATAACGTTTGGGATCGTGGAAACGGGAAAAGAGCAATTGCTCACCTCCTGCGACGGTGGGGGGTTCACCGGGGCGTAGCTTCCGGTATAGCTCTAGCAGAGCTTCCTCTTCGCTAAACTGACCTTCCTTTTCGATGGTTTTCTGGAAGTACTCCGGGTTACGCAGAGAGTCAAAGATTTCGTTATCCGTTAGCCCCAGGGCCTTCAGCAGCACCTGGGCAGAAAGCTTACGAGTCTTGTCAATACGTACCCATACCAGGTCATTTTTATCGGTCTCGAACTTCAGCCAGGCCCCCCGATTGGGGATCAAGTTGGCATTGTAGGTGCGCCGACCGTTTTTATCGGTTTCTGACTTGTAGTAAACCCCAGGGCTACGGACGATCTGGTTAACGATCACCCGTTCCGCCCCGTTGATAATAAAGGTACCCCGATCGGTCATCAACGGTAAATCACCGATGAAGACTTCCTGCTCCTTAATTTCTCCAGTTTCCTTGTTGATTAAGCGAGTTGGCACGTACATCTGCACGGCGTAGGTGGCATCCCGCCGTTTAGCTTCATCAACATCGTACTTCGGGCTTTTGAGCTTATATTGCTTACCCAAAAAGTTCAGCTCTAATTTACCCGTGTAGTCTGTAATCGGAGAAAAACTCTCTAATTCCTCAATTAACCCTTCCTCAAGAAACCAGCGAAAACTAGAGCGCTGAATTTCAACCAGATCGGGCAAAACAAAGTTGGAGGTGGTGTAGGTGGTGGTTTCAGTCATGGGTATCCTAAAGCACGTCAGGCCCTAGCTTTGGGGTGGTATGGATGAACAGGTAACGAGTAAACGCATACAGCCAATCAAGCAAAAGTCAGGATTACAATCAGCCCTAGCCTGGCATCGGCCCAGGTAACCTGAATAAATCCCAAGCGTTGTGGGTGGTGAGGTTGGCCAGATCGGCAAAGTCAATCTGGCGCAGATCCGCTAGACAGTTAGCTACATGCTGAACAAAGGCGGGTTGATTAGGACGCTCCTTACGCTTTGGTTCGGGAGATAGGAAGGGACAATCGGTTTCAATCAATAGGCGGTGAGCAGGAACCAGTTGGGCCGAAGCTCTAATTTGATCAGCATTTTTAAACGTGACAATGCCACTAAAACTAATGTAAAAACCCAGCTCTAGAAACCAGCGAGTTTCCTCTGGGGTCCCGGCCCAACAATGCATCACGCCCCGCAGGGGACCTACGGTTTGATGAAAGGCTCTAATCATCTCAGCGGTCTCAGCGGCGGCGTTACGGCAATGAATAATCACTGGCAAGTCGAGCTCATGGGCAATAGTCAGTTGGCTCCAGAATACCTGCCGTTGCCGATCGCCATTATCGGCTTTATAAAAGTCAAGCCCGGTTTCACCGATGGCGACGACCCGTTCGTCAGCCCTGGCCATAGCAACCATCTCGGCGGCCATGGTCGACTGCCATTGATCGGCATCCAGGGGATGCAACCCTACCGCCAGGTATAGCTCTGGAAATCGATCAGCGATCGCCTGCATAGCAGGAAACTCCCTGGGTAGAACGCAGGCATGAATCAGCCGCACTACTTCAACCTGACGCCAGGCCTGCGCCAGCCGATCAAGATCTGGAGCAAATACATCAAAATTCAAATGGACGTGGGTATCAACCAACGGCATAGGAAGGAGGGCAGCGAAGAAGGAAAAACCAGGCAGATAACCAGAACCAAGTTTAGCTATCCTGAGATGCCGAGCTCGATGCTGGAGCCTCCATGGTTTTGAGCACCCTGGCCAGGCGAGACTTTTTACGGGCACCGGTATTAGGATGCAACACTCCCCGCTTAATAGCCTTATCAATTTTGCTGTAGGCAGCCGCCATGCTGGCGGTGACAGCGGCTAAACTGTCGGGACTGGGATCAGCATGATAGGCATCGACGGTCGCCAGGTACCGTTTACTGAGAGTTTTAACCGCAGACTTATAGGAGCGATTATGAAGACGATTACGCTCCGTAACCTCAATGCGTTTAAGTGCAGACTTAATGTTTGCCACAGCTTACCCTAGTTTAACAAGATTGGTTCAACCTGAATAAGATATCATAGCACCCTTTGGAAAAGAAAATGGATTTTGGTAACCCATTAGTTAAACTTTTCAGGGCTTCAGCCCTGCCACCCTAGTTCCTTTTTAGCTCACCTCTGAGGCAAGTTAGAGGCAAGTTATTTGAAGCAAGCTATGATGGAAGCTAACCAGGGTAAGCAATACCGGGGCAATCCTTGACTGTATTTCTGACATTAGTCTTCCCCTAGGTGCCTCCCTTGATATTCAACTACTGGTCTAAGCTGCAAACAGTTCTCTATCGGTGGTTTACTTGGACAGTCCTGCCCCCATGCTGCGCATCATCCATCAGCTAACTGAGGCTAAAACAGAGCTACAACGCGTCTGTAATCGTACTCACGACGATCAGATGGTTCATAAAGAAGCCACCGTTCGAGAGATTCTGCACGCTGTTAAACGTCAAGGAGATCAAGCCTTAATTCAGTACACAGCAGACTTTGACCAGGTTGTTCTAACTCCAGACAGTCTCAGGGTCTCTGGGGCAGAGCTGGACGCAGCTTATCAGCAGGTTAGTAAATCTCTGTTGGATGCTATGCATCTGGCCTGTCAAAATATTGAAGCGTTTCACCGGCAGCGGATTCCCACCAGTTGGGTAGAGTTTAAGGACAACGGGGTAGTGTTAGGTAAACGCTACAGCCCCGTAGATCGAGCTGGTATCTACGTCCCTGGAGGTCAGGCGGCTTATCCCAGTACGGTTCTAATGAATGCGGTGCCAGCCCGGGTAGCAGGGGTGCCGCGAATTGTTATGGTTACTCCTCCGGGGCCCGGGCTGGCCACCAATCCAGCGGTTTTGGTAGCGGCTCAGGTAGCTGGTATTTCTGAAATCTATCGAGTCGGTGGAGCTCAGGCGATCGCCGCTCTGGCCTACGGTACCGAAACTATTCCATCGGTGGATGTGATTACTGGCCCCGGCAATATCTACGTTACCCTGGCCAAGCAATTGGTCTTTGGGCGGGTCGGTATTGATTCTCTGGCGGGCCCATCGGAAGTGCTGGTTATTGCTGACCACACAGCTAATCCCACCCATGTAGCTGCCGATCTACTGGCTCAGGCCGAGCATGATCCGATGGCGGCGGCTATTCTTCTGACCACCAGCGTTGATCTGGCCACAGCAGTAGCGGCAGAAATTGACCATCAGATGGTGGGTCATCCTCGCCAAACCCTAACAGAGAAATCAATCGCCAATTACGGTTTGGCGATCGTGGTTGAAAATCTGGAGATCGCCTGTGAGCTCTCCAATCAATTTGCCCCAGAACATTTGCAATTAGAAATAGCCGACCCCTGGACTTGGCTGAAGCACATTCGCCATGCCGGAGCCATTTTTATGGGTCATTCTACCCCTGAGGCTGTGGGCGATTACCTGGCGGGGCCTAACCATACCCTGCCCACCTCTGGAGCCTGCCGCTATGCGTCTCCCCTATCCACTGAGACCTTTATGAAGCATTCCAGCCTAATTCAGTACTCCTCCTCTGCTCTGGCACAAGTGGCCGACGCTATTGATGTTCTAACCACTGCAGAAGGCCTGCCCTCCCACGGGGAATCGGTTAAACGACGCACTAATTCTTGAATGCCCATGTTTGAATCAGTTGTTATTGCCCTCAGTCACTCTCCCCTGGATACAAAAATCCTGGAGACCGCCAAACATTTAGTTTTGCCGCCCCTGGCTAAACTGATTTTGGTTCATGTATTACCTGTTCCCCAGACCAATCGCGATCGCGATGTGTCCCGTCCCCTCTCGGAGGAACTGAGCAATCATCAGATTGAAGAGTATTTGAGACAAAGGGGTCAGGAATTGCCGGGCTATCACCTTGTTTTTGAAATGGTAGAGGGGGATGCGGAAACCGAAATTCTTCGGTTAGCTCACATTTACCAAGCCAGCTTAATTATTTTAGGGACTCGTGGCCTGACTGGTGTTGATCGAATTCTGGCGGGATCGGTTAGCAGCCTAGTGGTGGAGCAAGCTCCCTGTACGGTTCTGGTGGTTAAACCCTGACCCGAGAAATTAAAGTAAGACATTAAAGATTGAAGTCGGGATCAATCCCTCGCCAAACTGCAATTAGCCGACCTTGGATATCGACCATGTCGGCGGGAAACTCCATCACTGGATAGTTGGGATTGGCCGGTTTTAACTTGACCTGGTTACCACTGCGATAGAAGGACTTAAGGGTGGTACCACTTTCAACCCTAGCGGCGACGATGGTGCCTTCCCGTACGGATTGGGGATCCTTTACCGGACGCATAATGACCACATCCCCCTCCAGAATCATGGCATCTACCATACTGTCTCCTGTTACCCTGAGGGCATAGTCTCCAACCTTTAGGGGCAAGCCATTTAAATCAAGGCGTTCAACATCGTCGGTGAAGGCTTCGTTGACAAAACCAGCGGCAATGGTGCCCAGGATTGGTACCCCCCGTAAGTCTTCTCGCACTCTAATGGTGCGGGCTTTGCCTTCAGTCCACTCTATGTAGCCTTTGTTTTTGAGATGCTCCAGGCGACTCTGAATCGGTGCTGGAGACTTCAGATGCATGGCTCCCATCATTTGCCGAATAGAGGGAGCGTGCTGGTTGGCCCGTAGATAGTCCACCAACCAATCATAGAGTTCTTGCTGAGCAGGGGTTAAGGATTCCATAGGTAACTTAAGGGAGCTAACCAAGATGGTTTACAGAACAATTGTACCAAGTTGGTAGACTTCTGTCTAGTCTAAAGAAAATCCCTGGGGATAGATATTTGCCTACCCGCTGAGATCGCTGCAGTCAACCCTAATAAGTCCCCCCGGCGGTCCCTGTAACAACGAACTGGAGGACTATAATTTTATGGAATGTGGCTAGAAATTATATTTTCTGGGTAGACGGCATAATGCAGCTTCAAGTATCTGATCAAACCTGTCTGACTTGGGCAGGAGACGGTTTAGTTATAGGTGTACCAGAAGGGTTTGTGCCCTTTGAGGGCGATCTGGCGAATTTAAATACTCAGGTGTCAGGACTATTGCAAGAGCTGATTGACGAAGCCGAGTTTACTGGTAAGGAGGGGGCTACAGCCATGATTCGGGTGGGTCAATCAGGGCCGGTGCGCAAGCTAGGTCTGGTGGGTCTGGGTCCTGACCATGGCATTACCTTCGATACCCTGCGACGGGCAGCGGCGGCGGCGGCCCGGCTAGCAAAGAGGGAAAAATGCTCTAGCCTGGGGCTGAGTTTGCCGGTTTTGTCAGCCAACCCCGCCTTGACAGTCCAAGCCGTGGCAGAGGGAGTGCTCTTGGCCCTACACCAAGATACTCGGTTTAAATCTGAAGACCGGGAGGCTGGTAAGGTCAAGCTGGATCGGGTTGACCTGTTGGCTATGGCTCATCAGCAAGCTAGTCTTGCTACGGCCGAGGCGATTTGTTCTGGGGTGATTCTGGCCCGAGAATTGGTTTCTGCTCCTGCTAATATGGTGACCCCAGAATTTCTGGCTCAAACTGCCCTAGAAATTGGCACTGCCTCTGGGCTGGAGGTGGAAATTTTAGACCGTGACCAGTGCGAAGCCCTGGGTATGGGGGCTTATCTAGGGGTAGCCAGGGCTTCCGATTTGCCCCCCAAGTTTATTCATCTGACCTATCGTCCTGCCAGTCCTGCTACCCGTAAGCTGGCGATCGTCGGTAAGGGGCTGACCTTTGATTCCGGTGGGCTTAACATCAAAGGCTCCGGCAGTGGCATTGAAATGATGAAGGTTGATATGGCGGGAGCGGCCGCTACCCTTGGCGCTGCTCAAGCCATTGGCCAGCTTAAACCGGCGGTTGAAGTGCACTTCATTACGGCGGTTACTGAAAATATGATCAGTGGTAAAGCGCTGCGCCCTGGAGATATTTTGACCGCATCTAATGGTAAAACCATCGAGGTGAATAATACCGACGCCGAGGGGCGATTGACCCTGGCCGACGCCCTGGTGTTTGCAGAGAAACTGGGGGTGGATGCGATTGTTGACCTGGCTACCCTGACCGGGGCCTGTATTGTTGCTCTGGGAGATGATATTGCGGGCCTGTTTACAGATAATGACGAGCTAGCTGGCGCTATTATCCAGGCGGCGACCGTGGCGGGTGAACAGTTCTGGCGTTTACCCATGGAAGACAGGTACTTTGATGGCTTGAAATCGATTGTGGCGGATATGAAAAATACCGGCCCTCGAGCAGCCGGGTCGATTACGGCTGCCCTTTTTCTGAAGCAGTTTGTTCAGCAGACTCCCTGGGTGCACCTGGATGTTGCTGGCCCGGTTTGGACAGAGAAAGAGAGTGGTTATAACAATGCTGGTGGTACTGGCTTTGGTGTGCGCACCCTGGTGGAGTGGGTGTTGACCGGTTGACAGGGCTGGCCCCTGGGGCTTGAGACTGGCTCTTGCGGTATGTCGGTGTTTCTGCCATCGACTAGGGGGCGGCTAGCCATCGCCGGTGCCACAGAGATCGCCGCATTGCCGGGTTTGTCGCTCAGCCAGTAGGGTGGTTAAACTGGGCCGACCGGTTAGGGCCAGCCGCCAATCGGCCCATCGCCCGTAGAGCCAATCTACCAGTGGGGCGATTAAGGGCCAACCCGTAGGGGCGTAGACCCAGCCCAGGCCCAGAATTTTGTAGACCTGGCGAAATACCTCAACGCTCTCTATCACCTGGCCATCGGCGAGTACGGCATGAATCCGGCCCATCGCGCGGGCATAGTCTACTCCGCCGTGGTGTTCAGCATGGTAGTCCTGGTCAGCGATGTTGGTAAATCGAACCAGACCCCTGCCGCGGTCCTGCCGGCGCAAAAAGTCCACCTCCCGTAAACAGAGCGGACACTCGCCATCGTAGAGTAAATCAATGTGCCAGCCCGACTCAGGATTTGTCATGGTCAATACTGCCTGTATACCCTGTTGCTATCTACTGCTGAGCCCATCTCTATCGCCGCCGCAGACTACCGGGGTAGTCTGGTCGGTTGCGGTTTTTCGAGCCAGGAGTCTTAATAGTTAATGTACGGAATTATCTTCTCCCAGTCCATGGGCTACTCCTTCCAGGCTGTTCAAACCCCTGGGGGCTCAGGATGGTGGTAACCCAACCCCCTGCTAGATGCCAGCAATGACTGACGCAATAACTGACGTTTTGATTGAATTTACCCACCTGAACAAGACCTACGGTAGTGGTAATACCGAGGTCAGGGCCCTATGGGATGTGAGCTTAACCATTGTCTCCGGGGAATACTGCGCCATTATGGGACCATCGGGTTCGGGAAAATCCACCGCCATGAATATGATTGGCTGTCTGGACCGACCCACCCAGGGAGATTACTATTTCGATCGCCAGAATGTTGCTAGTTTAGACGACCGCACCCTGGCCCATATCCGCAACCAAAAAATTGGCTTTGTGTTTCAGCAATTTCACCTGTTGCCCCAATTGAGTGCTCAAGAAAATGTTGAATTACCCATGATCTACGCCGGCGTGGAGCGCGCAGAGCGGCAGGAACGGGCAATCGCGGCGCTGCAACAGGTAGGACTGGCAGAGCGTTTAAAAAACCGCCCTGCCCAGCTGTCGGGAGGGCAACAGCAGCGAGTTGCGATCGCCCGGGCGATTGTTAATCGCCCCCTGCTACTGCTTGCCGATGAGCCCACTGGAGCCCTTGATAGCCACACCACTGAAGAAATTCTGGCGATCTTTGCCAACCTCCATAGCCAGGGCATCACCATTGTAATGGTGACCCACGAGCTCAATGTAGCGCGCACCAGCCAACGTATTCTCTGGTTCAAAGATGGTCAGGTGGTGAATGCCCATCTGCGTCCGGAGGACCTCACCGGGCTGGGCTGAGCCCTTGATCAGATCGGTGGGATATGGCCCTGTTCCCGCCGCCGTTGAAACCACTGCTGTAACTGCTGCTGACAGGGGACAGCTAGAATCCCCGCCAGGATCGGCAGATGATGGTAGCTACAGGGGCTGGCAGGCAGATTAATGGCCGATCCTACGGCTCCCGCTTTGCGGTCATCGGCGCCGTAGACCAGCAGTCCCAGGCGGCTGAGAAGCATCGCTCCGGCACACATGGCACAGGGCTCTAGGGTGACGTAGAGGGTACACTGGGTCAGCCGCCAGGTACCCAGTCGCTGACTGGCCTGGCGCAAAGCTAGAACCTCGGCATGGGCAGTGGGATCCTGGTCTTGCTCGCGGCGATTCCCGGCTGCCGCCAGTAACCTATCCTCTGGCCCCACCACCACGGCTCCCACCGGGATGTCGCCCTGCCCGGCTGCCGCCTCTGCCAGCTCTAGAGCGTAGCTCATCCAATGGCGGTGGCGCTGGTAGCTCGGATCGGTGATCGGGCTTGGGGGGAGGGAGGAGGCCATAGCGGGGAACAGATCAGCGTTGCGATGGGGCGTTCAGACCGGAGTAGCAGGTGTTGCTGCCAGAGCTATGCCAGGGGCCCGGCTAAAATCGTTGCAGTCAAGGCATTGATCACGGCGCTAGGGGGTTCCTGGCGGAGATCGGCATACCATTGCTGGGTTACCGCCGGGTTGTGGCCATAGATTGTAGCAGCCCGTTTGCGAGCCTTGAGTACCAGTTGGGCGGTGCGGTCCTGGCGGGCTTGCTGGTAGCGTTCTAAGGCATCGGCCACGCCGATATTGGTGGTCAGTAAATAGCGACTTAACACCTCCACATCTTCCAGGGCTTGACAGCCGCCCTGACCTAGGGTGGGGGTGCTGGCGTGGGCAGCATCCCCTAGCAGGGCAACCCGCCCCTGAACCCAGCGCTCTAGGGGGTCTAGATCGCTGATATCTAGACGGTTGGTGGTAGCTGGATCAAGCCGTTGAACTAGCCGTTCTACCGCTGGGGGCCATCCTTGAAACAGTTGGGCTAGCTCTTGGCGTAGATCGGCAGGGCTGACCTGGGTACCAGGGGCCATGGGGGCCCCAAAAAAGAAGTAAAAGCGATCGCCCCCCACAGGCATCATCGAGGCCCGCTTACTATCGCCTACATAGATCACCCAGCGATCGCTGGGGCAGAGATCGGCCGCCGCCGGTACCAAGCCATTCCAGTTAACATAGCCGGCGAAACAACGCTCTACAGATTGGCCGAGGACCTGATTACGTAGGGTTGAGCGGGCTCCATCGGCCCCAATGATTAGATCTCCTGTGGCCCGGTGACCATTGGCAAAGATAGCTGTAGCCGAGCTGGCATCCTGCTCGATCTCCGTACAGGTCATGCCCAGTCGTACCCGGTCAGGGCCGCAGGCCCTTAGCAAAATCCTCTGTAGGTCAGCTCGAGCCACCGGATAAGGCCGCTGCCCCACCTGCTCAAACAGGGGGTGGAGGTCAATATAATTAAGCTGCTCATCCCGATGGTTACGGTATTCCATGGTGTTCATGCAACCGCCGATCGCAGCCACTTGATCCCCCAGACCGAGGCGATTGAGGACCTTGACGCCATTGGACCAGAGGGAAATACCTGCTCCCACCGGCCGCAATTGCTGCACCCGGTCGTACACCTCCACCCGGTAGCCTGCCTGGGCCATGGCGATGGCTGCGGTTAATCCGCCGATGCCAGCGCCGATAATGATCACCTTGAGGTTATACATTGGCCGATCTGCTCCCCATGCGTTGCCAGTTGCTACCGATACCTTACCCCCACCCCGGGAGAATTTCAGTAATTCCCCACAACCAGTCGGGCTGGGGGTATGCATGAGCCCCCTAGATCAATTCCCTAGGAGCCAGCCAGAGTAGGATGCTCAAGGGCGACACCATCCCTTTAAATAGCAGGCTAAGAATTAATCAAATTCTCATAGGGAATGTCTAAAACTGGCCTGAATCCTTGCCCTGATCCAGGAATAACTAAGTATCCTGTTGGGAATTCCTTTATGTTAGTGCAACGTTTTTCTACCTGTTTAATCACCTTGATGATAGTCGGGCTAGCGCATGTTCCCTCGCCCCCAGCTCCAATCGTGCCAGTCGCTAATCTAGACCTGCTAGACCAAACCAGTGCCAGCTTCCATCTCGCTAAGACGGACTACAGCCGAATAATTGATATGGGGCGCAAACGGTCTGGCAGCGGTCACCGCCCTCGTATTTCCTAGGGGTTGGTGGTCGGTCTCTGCTTCAGTCGCTGCAGCTGGTACTGGGCGTCCTTAAAGCAGTCGGTGCGGCCCAGATTTAGGCATCGACTGGCGACTTTTTCTAGATCGGCAACTGCTGCCTGGGTTTCCCCCAGGGCGGCATGCAACAGGCCGCGGTCGTAGTAGGCGAAGGGATGGTCAGGGTTGATTTTAATCGTTTGGTTAAAATCAACCATCGCCCCCCTCAAATCGCCCAGGCCCTGCCGGGTTAAGCCTCGATTATAGTAAGGCTCTGGGTTGTCAGGGTGGAGTTGAATAGCAATCGTAAAGTCCTGGAGAGCTCCTTTGAAATCCTCTAATCGCCGCTTCACCAGCCCCCGGTTGCCGTAGGCCAGCCCATTGCCCGGCTGCAGGTTAATGGCAGCTGAGCAATCGGCCATGCCCCCAGTCTGGTCTCCTAGATTAGACCGCGAAAGACAGCGATTCAGGTGGGCTAGAGCCTTAGTTTTAGTGTTTTGAGTCCGGTTGAGAACCTGGGTGTAATCCTCTACCGCGCCACTTTCATCCCCCAGATCGGCCCTGGCGTTGCCCCGATTCAGATAGGCCTCGCTGTAGTTGGGGTCCAGTTCTAGAGTCTGGCTATAATCTGCCATGGCCCCTTGCAGATCCCCCAGGTCTAGCTGCAGGTTACCCCGCAGAAAGTGTAGCCGAGCTGAAGCGGGCTCCCCTTCGATAGCCTGGTTCAGGTCCGCCAGGGCTTTTTGTGATTGGCCGCTTTTCTGCAACAGTTGGGATCGATACACCAGGGTAGGGGTGTGGTTAGGGTGATGGGTCATAATTTCATCAAGACTGGCGATCGCGGCTTTGACATCGCCCTTTTCCTCCTGCTGGTGGGCTTGCCGAGATAGACGCATAGTCTGCCAGCGCTGGGGCAGCTGTAACCCAAACCAGAGACCAATGATCAGAACGGGGGGCATCAATAATCCGGTTATCAGTAGCCCGACCTTGCCCCCTGGCCGACGACTGAGGAGCGAGCCCCATTCTCTGGTAGGTGTTTCGGCCCTGGTTGAGTTGGAGTTCTGATCGGAGATGGGAGGTAGGACCGTGGCCTCCGAAGCTTTCTCCGGGGCGCTTTGCTGATCGGCTGGAGAAAGCTGTCCTGGAGACGTTTGATTGGGTCCAGCCCCCTGGGGCCCGCCTAGCACTGTCAGAATATCTTGAGCCCTGAGGAACTCCCTACCAGGGGCCGGGTCGATCATGGTAATGATGGTCGTCTTTAGTGCTTCTGTCAGAACAGAACATTCATCTAGTTGCAGTTTGATCTGGCCTGAAAAGTCTAACTGCTGGGCCTGGGGTAAGGCTTCCTGGGATAGTCCCGTAGCGAGTTGCAGCGCCATCATACCCAGGGCAAAATGGTCTGGATAGAAGGTCGACCAGGGCTTACCTGGATCCTTAAGTAGGGGCTGATAGAATTCTGGCCCAGGGTCTTTCTCTGCCTTGCCGTTGTGCAGACCAGGATAACTTGCCCTGGCAGGGGTACCAGCCTGGATCAAGCCAAAATCTACTAACACCAATTCACCTCCAGGGTGGCGGCGAATCAGGTTGTTGGGATGCAAATTTTGATGAACAACCCCCTGGGTTTGCAGCCTATCTAGAATGGTTAAAACCTCTACTAAAAAGTCCCGCACCTGGTTCTCAGAGTCTGCCTGACCACTAGCCAGTTCCTGGGCAAAAGCTTGGCCCGGCACGTAACCTCTAATCCAGTAAAAGTCCTCACCTTCCCAGACTGTGGCCAACTTTTTTTCCAGACAGGGATCTGGTTTCAGGCGATCAAGGGCATCCAGACGCTTGTCCAGTAAGCTACGAAGAACCTTCAGGGTTGTAGGGGTTTGGGCAGGTAACTGCAAACGCTTGACAATACACTTACCCTTAGCCAGGTCGTTTTGATCCAGCATCAGGTAGGTTTTAATGTAGCGCTTGGTGCTTACTGCTCGAATGAACTGAAATCGTCCATTCAATAGTCTTTTCACAACCATTGTTTTGTCGTACTGGGGATTAACCTGTGCTGTTTAAATCTCAAATGACTGAGCATGTATCAATTACAAACAGTATCCTGCAAATTGCTGCCCTAACCGCGACCGGGTTAAGGATGTTTCTGCTGCCACTTTAGCAAAAACAAGTGTGATGGTTATATTGAGTAACTTAGTATGCTTAAGTATGCCCAGTTTATGGTTTCAAGTTTATGGTTTCAAATAGTCTTAAATGAACCACATGAGTGTGAGGGGTGGTTTGCAAAGGCTTGACCCAGCTATGGTTGACCGCCAAAAGGCGGCCACAATGTTGAATTCCGAGGAGATTATCCGACTTCCTAGATATAGTTTAAGACCCTCTTTGGCTTGTCCAGCCACCTCTGAAGACCATCGTCACACCGATGGTGCCCAGGTGCGGCAGTCGGCCCTACCCCGATGCTAAAAACCAATTAGCTTGCTAGGCTGAACCTAACCCATTATTTAAGCCATACCCATGGCGGTTTTAGATCAAGCGGTTTTAGATCACTCAGATCAGGTTGGGCCCTCCCCAGCGTTGCAGTTTACCTCTGCTCCAGAGGGGTCTACCCTGGTGCTGGATATTGCGGGGATGAAGTGCGCTGGTTGCGTGCGGGCCATAGAAAATCGCTTGACTGCGGTCACAGGCGTCTTGAAGGCCACGGTCAATCTGGTGACGGAGGTGGCAGTGGTTACTGTTGGTGGCGATCCTCCTAGCCCGCAAGACCTAGTGGTAGCGGTTAAGCAGGCTGGTTTTACCGCCACGGTGAGAACTCCAGAGGGTCGAGACGGACTGATGGATCGGCAGCAGTGGGTTGAGCGGTTGCAAGCTCAGCAGCAGCAGCAGGGCCGTCGGCTGGCTGGGGCGATCGCCCTGTTGTTGCTCTCTACCCTGGGGCATCTCAAGCATTCGGGTGGGGTCAATGTGCCGGTTCTCAGTGATCTTTGGTTTCATGCCCTGCTAGCCACCTTGACCCTGTTGGGACCAGCTCGCCAGATTTTTGTTGAGGGCTGGAGGGCCATGGGCCATCTGGCCCCAACCATGAATACCCTGGTGGCCCTGGGCAGTGGCACAGCTTATCTAGCCAGTCTGGTCGCTTTGGTGTTTCCCCAACTGGGCTGGGAGTGCTTTTTTGATGAGCCGGTGATGCTACTCAGCTTTATTTTATTGGGTCGGACCCTAGAACAACGGGCCCGGTTTCGAGCCATGACGGCCCTGCGATCGCTGGTGGCCCTCCAGCCCAGCCTGGCTCGATTAATTGCCGATCCCCAGGTTAATCCGGTCAGTCAGGTTGGGGTCGAGGTGCCCGCCCATTGTCTCCAGCCGGGGGACTGGCTGCAGGTGTTACCGGGGGAAAAGTTTCCTGCCGATGGTCGGGTGGGGTGGGGCCAATCCAGCGTTGATGAATCAATGTTGACCGGTGAATCGGCGCCGGTTTCTAAACATCCTGGCGACTTAGTGGCGGCTGGCACCCTGAACCAAGATGGCAAGCTGGCGGTTCAGGTCACCCAGTCTGGCCAGCATACCCTGCTGGCCCAAATGGTAGAACTGGTAGAAACGGCCCAGAGCCGCAAAGCTCCCCTACAGGGCTTGGCGGACCAGGTTTCTGGTTACTTTACCTACGGAGTCCTGGCCCTGGCCACTATCACCTTTCTCTTCTGGTATTTGGTGGGATTTTCCCATTGGCCCCAAGTGATGCCAATGGTATTGGGTATGGCTCATCCCGGTCAGGCGATGGCCGCTATGCCGTCGCCGCTGCTCGCTAGCGTGAAACTGGCGATCGCGGTGATGGTGGTAGCCTGTCCCTGTGCTCTGGGGTTGGCCACTCCCACGGCGATTCTGGTGGGGTCGGGGTTAGGGGCGGAGCGGGGCCTGCTAATTCGCGGCGGAGATAGTTTAGAGACTCTGCATCGGGTCGACTGGGTGATCTTTGATAAAACCGGCACCTTGACCCTGGGGCAGCCCCACATCACCAGGGTAGAGAGCCTGGTGCCAGCCATCGCTGCCGGGGATCTGTTACGCCTGGCCGCAACGGTAGAAACCGGCGCCAGCCATCCCCTGGCTCTGGCGATTCAGGCCGCTGCTGAAGCCCAGACATTGCCTCTGTTAGTGGCGACGGATTTTGAAAACCAGCCTGGTTTGGGGATCAAAGCCCAAGTGATCTGGCAAGATAGCCGCCTCACCTGTGCCCTGGGTAACGACCTATGGATGGAGCAGCAGGGCATTGAGCTGCCGATGACGGCCCGCAGTCAAGCAGAGGCCCTGGCTGCCCTGGGCCAGACCGTGGTGTTTCTGAGTCTGGCGGACCAACTGCTGGGTCTGTTGGTGGTCAGCGATCCGCTGCGGCAAGATGCCAGGCAGGTGGTCCATAGCCTGCAACAGCGAGGCCTGGGAGTCATGGTTTTAACCGGAGATCGCTCGGCTGTAGCCGGGGCGATCGCCGATCACATCCATCTGCCGCCATCGGCAATTCGGGCAGAAATGCTACCTCAGGCCAAAGTAGAGGTTGTCCGCCAGCTCCAGCAACAGGGCCACATCGTGGCGCTAGTGGGCGACGGTATTAACGACGCTCCAGCCCTGGCCCAGGCCGATGTGGGCATTAGCTTTGCCGCCGGCACTGACATCGCCGTAGAAACCGCTGACGTTATTTTAATGACCAACCGCCTCACCAGCTTGCTAGATACCCTAGCATTAAGCCAGGCCACTGTTAGCAAAATTCGTCAGAACCTGGCCTGGGCATTTACCTATAACCTGGTGACCATTCCCCTGGCGGCTGGATTACTGCTTCCCACCCTGGGCCTCAGTTTGAGCCCGGTGCTGGCGGCCGGGCTAATGGCCTTTAGCTCGGTGGCAGTAGTGGTCAATTCCCTTTCCCTCTATGGCAGCTGGGGTAGAAACTTGACCCCTGAGCTCGAACCGGATGTTCCTGGATAAGCTATATAGTTCAGGTATGGATTGTTTATACTGCTGAATCGCCAGCTTGTTGGTCCAACTCCAAGCAGCGGTATCCCAACAGCAGGGCTGGGATGGCTCAATGTTCTAGGCAAGGGGGGTAAGGCTATGTGTGGCATCGTCGGATATATCGGCACCCGGGCGGCAGCCGATATTCTCATGGAGGGTCTGCGCAAACTGGAATACCGCGGCTACGATTCTGCCGGTATTGCCACCGTTTTAGAGGGAGAGATTCTCTGTATACGAGCCAAGGGTAAGTTGCAAAACCTGCAAGATAAGCTGGATGGAGTAGACAACCCGGCTCGCCTGGGGATTGGCCATACCCGCTGGGCTACCCATGGTAAACCGGAGGAATACAACGCCCATCCCCATCTGGATAACCATGGACGGGTGGCGGTGGTGCAAAATGGCATTATCGAAAACTATCGAGATTTAAGGGAAACCCTTAAGCAGCAGGGGCATCGCTTTATTTCCGATACCGACACCGAGGTCGTCCCCCACTTAATTGCCTCCTATCTCCATCAGCTGGAGCAGACCGGCGCCACACCCTCAGGTCGGTCGGTGCTGCTAGAGGCGGTGCGGCTGGCCTCTCAAGACCTGCAGGGTGCCTTTGCGCTGGCTGTTATCAGTGCTGACTTTGCCGATGAACTGGTGGTGGTACGGCAGCAGGCTCCTCTGGTGATCGGCTTTGGTCAGGGGGAGTTTTTCTGCGCCTCTGACACCCCCGCTATTGTCCCCTATACTCGGGCGGTGTTACCTCTAGAGAACGGCGAACTGGCCAGCTTGACGCCCCTGGGAGTGGAGATCTATAGCTTTAGTGGAGATCGCCTACGCAAGCATCCCCTGACCCTTAACTGGAACCCCATCATGGTGGAAAAACAGGGGTTTCGGCATTTCATGTTGAAGGAAATCTACGAGCAACCAGGGGTGGTACGAACGGCTCTAGAAACCTATATTGATAGTAACTGGAGCCCCAACCACAACAATGCCAGTCCGATTCACCTGAATCTCCCCACCCCCCTGCTTGAAGATCTAGAGCAGGTGCAGATTGTGGCCTGTGGCACCAGTTGGCACGCGGGCCTGGTGGGTAAGTATTTAATTGAACAGTTGGCCGGCCTACCGACCCTGGTGCAGTATGCCTCGGAGTTTCGCTATTCGCCGACGCCCCTGACCCGCCATACCCTCACCATTGGTGTTACCCAGTCTGGTGAAACCGCCGATACCCTGGCAGCACTGGAAATGGAGCAGAATCGCCGCCGCGATCGCCAGGATGCCGCCTTTGCCCCTCGCCTATTGGGAATTACCAACCGACCAGAAAGCTCCCTGGCCCGACTAGTGCCAGCCATTATTGATACCCATGCCGGTTTAGAGATTGGGGTGGCCGCCACCAAAACCTTTACCGCCCAGGTTATGGCTTTTTATTTCTTGGCCCTAGATCTGGCCTATAGACGCCAGACCCTGTCCCCTCAAGCTTTAGAAACTATGCTGATGGGGTTGCACCAGCTACCGGCTCAAATTGAGCAGATTCTGGAAAGTCAAGAACGGTATATCGAAGAACTGGCCCACGATTTTAGTGACACCCAGGACTTTATCTACCTGGGTCGGGGGATTAATTTCCCGATCGCCCTGGAGGGAGCCCTGAAGCTGAAGGAAATTAGCTATATTCACGCTGAGGGCTATCCGGCAGGTGAGATGAAACATGGCCCGATCGCCCTGCTAGATGCCCGGGTGCCGGTGGTGGCAGTAGCCATGCCAGGAGGGGTTTACGATAAGGTGTTGTCCAATGCCCAAGAAGCCAAGGCCAGGGATGCCTTGCTGATCGGCGTAGTCTCGGCAGAGGATCGGGAAGCCCCAGAGGTATTTGATCAGGTCTTACCCGTGCCCCCCGTAGATGAGTTGCTGTCTCCCATTGTGGCGGTCATTCCACTTCAACTTCTGGCCTACCATATTGCCGCCCGCCGCGGCCTGGATGTGGACCAACCGCGCAACCTGGCTAAGTCGGTAACCGTAGAGTAGGTCGTGGCAGGGCAAGGCGACTATAGGTCCCGGTCTCGTTTCAGGGCTCGGGCCATCAGGGTGGCATGGGTCCCCTGGTCTATCTCCTCACCGAGGGGATGGCGCTGGCTAAAACTACCGTCTGCAGCCATCTGCCAGGCCTGACGATGATCCGCCAACAGGGTAGCCAGAATACCCTGGAGTTCTGCCGCCAGGGACGAGTCTTCGACCGGGGTAACCGCCTCTACCCGCCGATCCAGGTTACGGGTCATCCAGTCGGCACTACCGATGTAGTACTCGAGGTCGCCATCATTATGGAAACAAAAAATCCGGGAGTGTTCTAAAAATCGACCAATCACACTGATAACCCGAATGTTGTCGCTAACCCCGGCAACACCAGGGCGCAAACAGCAAATACCCCGAACAATTAAATCAATGTCGACTCCACTCTGGGAAGCCTGGTACAGCAACTTAATAATTCTAGGATCAACCAGGGAATTCATTTTGGCTACAATTTTTCCCCTTCGACCCTGGCGACTATGGTTGATCTCACGGCGAATCAGGGCTTCTATGCGATCGCGCAGGGTCAGGGGGGCTACCAGAATCTTGCGGTAGGCGCTCTGCCGCGAATAGCCCGTGAGGAAGTTAAACAGATCGGACAGATCTGCCGCCAGGTCTTGGCGGCAACTAAATAGGCCCAGGTCGGTATAAAGGGTAGAGGTCTTAGGGTTGTAGTTGCCCGTACCAATATGGACATACCGGCGAATTTCATCCCCCTCTTCCCGCACCACCAGGGTGGTTTTGGTATGGGTCTTGAGCCCCACAATACCGTAGACCACATGTACCCCTGCATCCTCTAGTTTTTTAGCCCAAATAATATTATTAGCCTCATCGAAACGGGCCTTTAGCTCCACCAGCGCCACCACCTGCTTACGGTTCTCCGCCGCCGTAATTAAGGCTTTGACAATAGGAGAGTCCCCCGACGTGCGGTAGAGGGTCATCTTAATGGCAAGCACCTGGGGATCAGTAGCTGCCTGGGTAATGAACTCCTGCACCGAGGCCGTAAAGGACTCGTAGGGATGGTGGACTAGAATATCACCCTGCCGAATCACAGCAAAGATATCTGGAGTCTGTTCTCTATAACCCTCCTCATCAACATCGATCACAGGCTTCAGCCGGGGGGGTACCAGGGGCACCCAGGGCCCATCCTTGAGATGGGGCAGGGGTAGGGATGAGAAAAAAAACAGGTCCTTGAGATTAATCAGGCCCTCGATAGCATAGACCCGGTCCTCGTTGACTTTGAGCTCCCGTTGAATTGACTGCTGTAAGTCTTCTGGCATTGAGCTTTCCCATTCCAGACGACACACAAAGCCCTCTAGCCGGCGCTTACTAATTTCCTGCTCGATAGCAATTAGCAGGTCATCTGCTTCATCTTCTAAAATCGGAAAATCTGCATCGCGGGTAATTCGAAAAACATGGTGACCAGCAATCATCATACCGGGAAACAGGTAGTCCAAATGTTCAGCAATCACCTGTTCTAGGGGTACCCCGATCCATAGGCAGGGCTTTCCCTCTATGGTTGCCAGGGCATCGGGCATGGGAATAAAACGGGGCAGACTACTGGGAACCTTGACCCGGGCAAATTTCTCATTGCCATTTTCAGGATTAACCACCCGCACCGCCAGGTTTAAGCTTAAGTTAGACATGCGGGGAAAGGGATGGGATGGATCAACACTGAGGGGAGTCAGCACGGGAAAGATGCGCCTTTCAAAATAGTCTCGCAAAAACCCCCGCTGCTCTGGATTTAGCTGATCATAGTTGACCAAATAGACACCGTGGTCCATCAGGGCCGGCCGCAACACCTGCTCAAAAGTCTGGTGCAATAGCTGGATATCCTCTAGCAGCAGTGCCCGCATGGCCGCCAACTGTTGATTAGGAGAGAGGCCATCGGGGGCAACAGGGTGGACTGCGGCATCCACCTGCTCAATTACCCCAGAGATGCGCACCATAAAAAACTCATCCAGGTTAGAGCTGTAGATCGCCAGAAACTTAAGCCGCTCAAGGAGGGGGGTGCGGGAATCAAGGGCTTCCTGTAGTACCCGTTGGTTGAAGCCCAACCAACTGAGTTCACGGTTAATGTAATAGCGGCTATCGTCTAGGTTAATTGGCTGGTGCCCGGACTCGGTTTCAGTCATAGTCCTGAGAGTCTTTCCCTGTATGTGGCCATTTCATCCTATCGTGCCAACCTCATCCTGAGGTTAAGACCGTCTCGTCGGCTCAGTTTACCCAGTTCCCCAGTAGTCAAGCTGGGCCCATAGCCGCGGGGCTGGCTCAAGGGTTTCATCAACCCCCAACCTCCAGGTCTTGATCTTGGGTTTGTGGCGGAATAGATGATTTGGTAAATAACCCTAAAAGGGATGAATAAATTGCAAAAGTCGGCTACCCTTATTTTTTAATAAAGAGTGATCAACTGTTATTAATCAGATGATTAGTCTAGTGTTGCCAGCCATTTTTAATGGTCGCCAACACTCTAGATAAATTCCAGGGATGTGATTGGTTTAGGGGACTGCCCCGATCTAGTTCTTAGCCCATCCGCTGTTCCTATCCATCCAAAATCGACCTTAGATTTAGCCGACCAGGACCCGATAAGACTATGAGCCAAACTAATAGCGCCCAGCCCACTCCTAACCCGCCTGATCAGCCTATTGCTTCCTCTAGTGGGTATTCATCTGGTGATGGGGCTACGGCCGCAGCGGAGCCCTGGGAGACTATTAATTTCCCCGATCAATTGATGATAGAAGCCGATCCCCCGCCGGTTAATATTGCCCCCGACTGGATAACTACTGGCAGTGCCTCAGACCCCGGCATCGATTTTGCAGGTAACCCCCAGGACCTGATTACCCTGATTCAGGACTTAAATCAGTGTAATGACGCCCTGCTAGCCAGGGTAGGTGAACTAGAAGAGTATCTAGAGCGCTCTCAAACAGCTCTGCAATCGGAACTAGAGCGCAGCCAGAGCCCAACTCCCCCGACGCCCCCTGCGTCAGCCGCCACCGCCCAGTTACTGCAAGAGCTGGACCTGGCTAACGATGGGCTGCGTCGCACCGCCATTCATAATCAGACTTTGCAAGCAGAACTGGCTGCCGAGCAGCAGCGAGTTGCTCAACTGGAGCGGGAGTTTACCTTGCTGCAGCAGCGTTTTAGCGAAAAGAGTGCTGCCCTGATGCAGGCAGAAGAAAGTTGCCGCGACCTCAGGTCTCGTCTTCACCGTCAGCAACACTATACGCTGCAATTTAAAGCGGCCCTGGAAAAGTGTCTAAATACCGATCATCCCCCAGCTTCTCCCCTGGTTAGCAGCCCTGCCCCATCGGGTTTTATGCCCCGTTCGGGTGAAATTAAGCCCTGGTCGGCTCAAGAAGGCCGACCTGCCCATCTCCAGAGTTTGTTGCGCAGCCTCAGGCAGCCAGAACCCCCGGCACAGAGCCCAGAGCAGCCTCCCTCCTCGCCTCAGTTGGATATAGCCCTGGCCCAGGACTCCTCTACTGTTACTATTGCTTTGGGTGATGCTGCCGCTAGTCTGCCAGAACCTACCCCAGATCTGCCACCAGTGACGGCGGCTACCCCTCAGCTGGAAACGGCCCCAGACCCCTGGCAAACCCTCAAGACCAGCTCTAAACAACCAGGGTTTACCGAGCCATCGCCCTGGGGTGTTCCCCTGACTCCCTTAGATCTGCCCGCCGAGATCGGTGCCCAGCCTGTCCTGGTGGCCGAAGCACCTACTTTACCAGCGCCCGAGAATTTAGCTCCCGCTTATTCTAGCTATCTACAACAGCCACCTGCGATCCTGACTACTGAGCCCGGAGTGTCCCCTTCCCCGGTAGTTTATCCCCTGCGATCGCCCAAAAAAATCAGTTCTCTAGCCGCAGTGCAGCTACCCAGCTTTGGTCGTCCCCGGTCTCAGTAGTGGTTTAAACGAGCCGCCCCTTGGCTTGCTTGGGTCTGAGCTTAGCCCCCGGGCAGTGCCATAGATCGCCTACTTGATCTGGGGGCCAATCGCCATCTGCAAGAGGGTGGGTTCTCCTCCCGGTTGATGGTATTTATCAGCCCAAACTCTGAGAACCTCATCAAGCTCCTGAAAGGCTATGTCTCGCTTATCAGCAGCGATATCTAATTCCTCTAACACTCGCATGGTTCCCGATAGGTGGCTGGCCCATTCCCGCATCATGCGGAAATATTGAGCCGTGTCTTCGACCATGGTATACATGCGCTCCTCTGAGTCAGCCGGAGAATAGGAGGAGCGGACTAAGCCATAGTAGGCCGACCCCCAGAAAGCATCTATGCGCACCACTGTGCCCGAGTAGATCAGCCGTCGTCGAATATGCTCAGCCAGGGCGTCACTCAAGGCAATGCGGTGAGCCTCAGGCAGGCTATCTTGAGACTTGTGGTGGAGAGCCTCGATTAACTCTAAAAACTGCAAGGAGCTAATAATTTTAGCGTCAGGGCAGGTGGCAGGCAGTTTGTTCACCAGGTAGTTCCTTTCCGCAGCAGACAAGCCCGTATCTGCCACCCGAGCCTGACCAGGCTGCCAGGGGTAACGATGTAGCCAGTGGTAAGGAAATTGGATCAAGTAGCGCGGTTCCTGCGACCCCAACAGCTTCATCAGCTTACCCTCTGTCAGGGCTTGGCGCATTTCTTCAACAATTGTCTTGACTCGCTTGGGTTCAATATGGTGCAGGTGACCGGTCATGCGCAGATTTTCCCCCTGCTCAAGATAGGTCATATAAACAGCACACTTAGCCGCCGTCGCTGCTGCATCTAAAAAAGCACCATGACGATGCCCTCCCCTACGCATGGCGCTGAAGGCGATATAAATTAAAATTTGGTCAATGGCACTGGGACTCAACCGTCGGATAATTTCGTCGTCTTCAGCCAGGGTTGAGAGGGGACATATTTCTACAAACGACTCACTCATAATAATTAATCAGATAGACGAATCAGGAATAGAAAAATTAAGCTCCACCGAGAACAGCACCTCTAGCTACCATGGCCAGCAGCTAAGGCCTATCCCTTAGGGAGTTACCGGGTTAAAGAAAAATTCAGGTGGATACCTCCCACCGACCAGGTAAACCCCCACTCATGCTGGGATAGGGATTTTGGACTAGTGGAAAAAGTGGTCTGCCCAGCCTCCTTGCCTACCTAGATAGATAAAGGCTTGGACTGAACAGACCAGGGGAAATCCATAACCTTAGTCGCCGACAGCAAAACTCAGATAGGTGTGATAACTTATCTCAACTTTTTTGTCGGCTGCCGACCCCACGCATCAGTTGATCAGTGACAACCTATGGCCTAGCCTGAAACTAATCAACTGGTTGCCAGGGATTGGGGCTTAAGGCGATGCTACGAAGGCTCTCGGGAGCAACATAGCCAACCCTCAGAGAAACACCCCTCTCTAAGGTTGACTACATCCGCTGAGATTGTGCCTAGCAGTCGCTAAACTGAAGCAAAACCCGATATGCAATCAACCGCAGCAGTCTCTGATTTAGCTGGTAGTGTCGTCGTTAATGCGGCCACTACCCCGCCAGCTAGTAGCGGCATGGAGGTCAGAGGGGTTAGCCGCCAGGCGACCGCTACCCCGGTCTTGGTCTGTAGAGCCCAGGGCTGGCATTACCGACCCGGTTCTTAAGACGGAAATTTGCCCCGCCAGCGGCGCAGCTGCTGCCATTAGCAGGCTAATGCCAGTTAAGGAAGCCAAAACAGTGTTCTTGGAGAAAATGGAATAAAGGTGCATAGGTCTTTAAATTTCTCAGCGCATCTAGTCCTAAATACAGGGGTTATCGATCGAAATCAGGAAGATATTTGTCCGTAGTTCTACGGATTTTCTCAATTCCCGGGTGATGGAGCCCTGGCTGAGCCAGGGTAGTTCCACTGATCGATGGAAGAAAGTGGCAATTTCTCAGGGGTTTACTGGTTTCAGGCGGCTCCAGATAGGACCTGGAGATGACCCCTACAACGGTGATGCTCTTACCCAAAAAGCCCAGGGGAAAGGTTAATTTTTGTGACGATTGGCTTGCCCCATAGTTGTCGCCCTCCGCAAGGGAAAATGGCAGCCAACTTTTGAGGATATTTTTGGGGGTATTTTGCAAATAGCCGGTCCCTTGCCAGGGCATCACAGAATTGCAAGATGTCATGAACGCACTTACCAGATGAATGGACATGATCTACCCTAAAAGGAATTTCCAATTATGGGGTGTATGGTCATGCCCCTCTTTTTCAAGAGGTTTCATGAACAAACACAGTGAGCGTTCAGGAACAATCTACCTTAAGAGAATTTTTGATTTATAGGATCAATGGTGATGCCCCTCTTTGGCAGGCCCTTTGCTAGAAATTTGGCAATAGCTTCGGGGTTTTGGCCCTAGATTACCAGGAATTGGGGGGTAAGGCTGGGGTAGTCTGGCCTGGGGAGGAGACCTTAGGACTGGGGTTGCAACTCCGGTGCCTCTGCTGGGGGCTGGGGGCAGCCCGGCCTGTATTGAAGGGGCGGGCTGTGGAAATGTTGGGATGTCATGAGAAAGCTGATCGGGGGGCTCAGAAAAGATCTACTCTAGGTGTCATGTCGGTTTTGTGGGACTCCTATGCCCTCCCTTTCTCTAGCTAGTCGAGTGAATCGCGTCACCCCTTCTCTGACCCTAGCCATCGCGGCTAAGGCTAAGGCCATGAAGGCTGATGGTTTACCGGTGTGCAGTTTTAGCGCAGGGGAGCCAGATTTTGATACTCCTAATCATATTAAGGCTGCTGCTAAGCTGGCCCTAGATGAGGGCAAGACCCGTTACGGCCCGGCGGCTGGGGAACCAGCCCTGCGCCAAGCGATCGCCAATAAACTACGGCAGGATAACAACCTCTGCTATGGGCCCGAAAATGTGATTGTCACTAATGGCGGCAAGCACTCTCTCTATGGGTTGATCATGGCGCTGATTGAGGCAGGTGATGAGGTGATCATTCCCTCTCCCTATTGGGTAAGTTATCCAGAAATGGTGAAACTGGCTGGGGGTACCCCGGTTTTGCTACCTACTAGCCCTGAGCAAAACTATCGCATTACCCCCAACCAACTGCGGCAGGCCATCACCCCTAAGACCAAGCTGTTGGTGTTAAATTCTCCCTCTAATCCGACTGGGATGGTCTATTCCCCGGAGGAGATTCGGGCCTTGGCGGCAGTGGTTATAGAGGCTGATATCTGGGTGGTGTCAGATGAAATCTACGAGAAAATTCTCTACGATGGGGCGACTCACCTGAGCATTGGGGCAGTGTCTGCTGAGGCTTTTGATCGCACCATTATTAGTAATGGCTTTGCCAAGGGCTATTCAATGACGGGCTGGCGGGTAGGCTATCTGGCCGGACCACAGGAGTTAATTCAGGCGGTCGGGACCATTCAAGGTCACAGTACGTCTAATGTGTGTACCTTTGCCCAGTACGGGGCGATCGCTGCCCTGGAGGGACCTCAGGACTGTGTAACAACCATGGGTCGAGCCTTTGCAGACCGACGCCAGGTGATCTTAGAACGATGTCGCCAAATTCCCGGTTTCACCTGCGGCACTCCGGAAGGGGCATTTTATCTTTATATCGATATTGAGCCCCTGGGAATATCTTCTCTAGAATTTTGCACCCAATTATTAATCGATAAATACGTGGCGGCTATTCCAGGTATTGCCTTTGGTACCGAAGGTAAGATTCGCCTCTCCTATGCCACCTCTATGGAGGCAATTCTAGAGGGTATGGACCGGCTAGAGGCTTTTGTAAAGCAGCGGTTTAGCTGACGCCAGTGGCCTTAAGGCCGCCCCCATGGGCCTCAGTCGCCAGGGTTAGGGCTGCTGCTTTAGACCGTCGGTGTAGTTATCCCTGTCCTGAAATCTTCAAACTGAGCTAATATCTAAGCCGATTCAGGCAGTAGGCAGGATCTTGCAACGTAAGAGACGGCCCTGCTGAGCTTGCCTGGCGGGGGTAGAGTAAGGCGATTGGGGTAGGGGAGACGCTCGGGTTTGCAGATTAAGCGACTGATGACTGGGGTAATCGGCGTTGTTGGGATTGGCCTATTGGGCAGTTTGCCAGCTAAGGCAACCTCGCGGCTAGAGACCTGGCAATTTGATGCGCACCAGAACTGCCTGCGATTTACCACAGCAACTGGGGTAAAACCCCAGGTTAGCTGGTTGGCTAAGCCTCGCCGGTTAGTGATTGATCTACCAGGTATTGTCACCGATGAGACTAGGGCAGATGCTTTTATTGGTGGTGCTGTTAAAGCCGTTAAGGTGATGCAGGTTGATGCCCGCACTAGTCGTATGGTGCTGGAATTAAATACTGATTTCACCTTGGATCCTAAACAGGTAAAGGTGTGGGGTCTAACTGACCAGGAATGGGTGGTGCAGTTACCTCACCCAACCCCGGTCGTTGCCTCTGGTGGCCCTGATCGTGCTAAGGCGGTGGGATGGTCAGCCCAGGGTAATGCACCTGTCTCCCTCTCTCCCCGACTGCATCCTAATCAGGTTAGTTATCTGACCGTACCCCCTACGGCTACCGTCATTGGTGCGGTGCAGACCACCACGGAGGGATTTTGGTTGTCTACCCAGGGGGCTACACCCCAGGTACATGTCTATCGTACCCGCGATGCTAATTACCATCGCCAACTGGTGATTGACGTGCTGGATGCAGCCCTTGCCCCCAACCTGGGCGCAGGTGGGTTGCCCGATAGTCGCTATGGGGTTGATCGCTGGAACCTGACTCAGTTTGCCACGGCTCCTCCGGCAGTCCGCATTACCCTTAATCTCAATCAGGTGAGTCCAGACTGGCAGGTGTTTCTAGGGCCTACAGGAATTCGTCTGATGCCCATTGGCATGGCCGCCAGTCAGATTCCCCAGGGAACGATGACAGTCTTATTACCGGTCATACAGCCTGCTAAGGCGCCGCTGGTCCAGAGTGGGGCCAGCCCCGGTCATGGAGCTGAGCGATCGCCACTGCCCCGGGGTTCCATTGTGGTCATGCTGGATCCGGGTCATGGGGGCGCCGATCCGGGGGCGATTGGCCTGGAGGGCTTACAGGAAAAGGGGGTAGTTTTATCGGTGGCGACTCAGGTGGCTGCTATTCTGCGTCAGCAGGGAATTACGGTGGACCTGACCCGTCAACAGGATCAAACCCTGGATTTACAGCCCCGGGTAGATCGGGCAGAAGCAGCCAGGGCTAGCTTGTTTGTGAGTATTCATGCCAATGCTGTGAATCGGCAACGGCCAGAAGTTAATGGGGTGGAAACCTACTACTTTTCTGACTCCAGTCTACCGCTGGCTAATCGATTGCATCGTCGGGTGATGGAGAGCATGGGAATGAACGACCGGGGGGTGCGCCAGGCTCGCTTCTTTGTGTTGCGGCGCACCTCGATGCCCTCGGCGCTGATTGAGATTGGTTTTCTGACCGGTGCTACGGATGCGCCCCGGTTACGTAATCTTCAGTGGCAAGCCCAGATGGCCCGGGCGATCGCCCAGGGTATTTTAGACTATCTCCATGGCGGTGGCTCTTAGCTGCAGCTGGAGGGGATGGCCAACTAGGAGTGGGGGGTAGGCCGTCGAGTCGAGTTGCCGAGATCGTCTTATTTCTTCAGGGCTAAGGTTAACCCATCGGCAATCGGCACCATACTCAAACTAATCCGCTGATCTTGGTAAAGGGCCTGATTAAAGCGCCGCAACACTTGAGTACGCCGGTCCTGCACAGTTTGATCAGCGACCCGCCCTGACCACAGCACATTATCGATGGCAATCAAGCCTCCCGGTCGCACCAACTGCAGTACCTGCTCGTAGTACTGGGGGTAGTTGCTTTTATCGGCATCGATAAAGGCAAAGTCAAAACTATTACTGTCTCCCGCCCTAATTAGGTGTTCCAGGGTATCTAGGGCGGGACCCAGGCGTAGCAGAATGCGATTGCTAACCCCTGCCATGGCCCAATAGCGTTGAGCAATGGCGGTGTAATCCTGGTTGATATCGCAGGCTACCAACTGGCCCTCTGGGGGTAAGGCAAGGGCGATGCAAAGAGCACTATAGCCAGTAAAAACCCCTATTTCCAGGGCTTTTTTCGCCCTTGCCAATTGCACTAACAGGGCCATAAACTGCCCCTGCTCTGGGGCAATCTGCATAGCTGCCAGGGGCTGGCGGGCGGTTTCCTGGCGCAGGGCCAGCAAAATAGAGGGTTCCCGTAAAGAGTGGGCGATCAGGTACTGGTGCAGGTCCTTGGTCAACGACAGCGTGTGATTAGCCATAACAAGCTCGGAATATTAAGACTTAAATCTCCCCACTGCTGGGGTTGGTTCAGGGCTGCCAAACAAAATTTGATTAGAATCGTTGGCTTGAAACTTTTATACTGCTATGATAATAGACTCGTCTTTAGGACGTTTGCCCGTAGTAATTTGCCTTTCAGACTTTGCTTGCAGTGGTTTTATGATTAAGCTCCGATTGAAGCGTTTTGGGAAAAAGCGAGAAGCTAGCTATCGAATTGTCGCCATCAATAGCGATGCCCGTCGCGATGGGCGTCCTTTAGAAGAGCTGGGGTTTTATAATCCCCGCACCGACGAAACCCGGCTGGAAATTCCGGCTATTCTCAAGCGTTTGCAGCAGGGCGCCCAACCCACTAAAACCGTTCATCGTATTTTAGAGAAAGCTAACGTCTTTGAGCAGCTTAAGAGCGGTGTTTCATCTCTCCAGTCCTGATTTAACTGCCTGTTTCTGGTCATGAGTACCCCTGATTTCTCAAGACTGGTTAAATTTTTGGTGGAGCCTTTTTTAGACTCTCCTGACACTTTACGGGTTGATTGCGAGGCCAATCCCGTTCAAGCTAAGGTTTGGATCAGAATTGCCTTTGACGCCGATGACCGCGGCAAGGTGTTTGGCCGGGGAGGCCGTAATATTCAGGCCATTCGTAGTGTAATTAGGGCTACAGCGGCCCTGTGGGGCTGGCTGGCCTATTTTGATGTATACGGCGTATCGGACCAGGATGGTACCCCTAGCCAGTCTGCGGCTCGCCCTACTCCCAAACCCTCTCCCCGATCCAAGCCCCAACTCCGTCCTAAATCTTAAATAGGTATCTGATGCCTGCTCTGGTTCGCATTGCAATTGCCAGTAACGATGCTGCTATAGCCCTGTCAGGCTACCGGAATGAGAATCTTAAGCTGCTGGGGCAGCAAACCGGAGCCGGTCTGGTGTTGCGGGGACAAGAGTTATTAATCTCAGGTACGGAGGACAGTATCCAACTGGCTCAGCGGTTAGTGCAAGCGTTGCAACCGTTGTGGAGCCAGGGCCAAAATATTACGGGCGCTGACGTGATTACGGCCTGTCAGGCCCTGGGTAGCGATCGCCTGGAAGAACTACAGGCAATTCACCAGGATATTGTGGCTCGTACCCGTCGGGGGGAGATAGTACGGGCCAAAACCTTTCGGCAAAAACAGTATCTCAAGGCCTTAAGGAGCCAAGATTTAATTTTTTGTGCTGGTCCTGCTGGTACCGGTAAGACCTATTTGGCCACCCTGGTAGGGGCCCAGGCTCTCTTGAAGAATGAATACGACCGCCTCATTCTTACCCGCCCGGCGGTAGAAGCCGGCGAGCGGTTGGGATTTCTGCCAGGAGACTTGCAACAGAAGGTGGATCCTTACCTGCGCCCTCTCTACGATGCTCTCCATGAGCTGATAGACCCAGAGAAAGCCATCAGTCTAATGGAGCGGGGCATTATCGAGGTCGCCCCCTTAGCCTACATGCGGGGTCGTACCCTCAGTAACGCCTTTGTGATTTTAGATGAAGCCCAAAATACCACCGCTGCCCAAATGAAAATGGTGCTGACCCGTTTAGGGTTCCACTCTCGCATGGTCGTCACTGGTGATACCAGCCAAACTGACCTGCCTAGTTACCAGAGTTCTGGACTGGCGGTGGCCCAGCAAATTCTACACCAGGTAGAGGGGATTGCGTTTTGTCGCCTGGGCCAGGGGGATGTGGTACGCCATTCTCTGGTGCAGCGGATTGTGGCTGCCTATGAAACCTACGAAAGTCAGAGCTCGCCTGACGCTACCAGGCCCCTTCCCTCTCCGGATCAATCCGATCTCTAATCAGGAGTGCTGAGTGTTGCAGGTATGGCCCTTAGACTCGATTCGAATTGTGCTGGTAGAACCAGCCGGGCCTTTGAACCTGGGGGCGACGGCCCGGATTATGAAAAATATGGGTCTGCATCGCCTGGTATTAGTCAATCCCCGCTGCGATCCTGGGGATCCTCTGGCTTGCCAAATGGCGGTTCATGCTGATGACGTACTGGCGGCAGCCAGCGTTGTTAGCAGCCTGGTGGAAGCCCTGGCGGGCTGTCAGCGGGCGGTGGCGACCACGGGCCGGCTACATCCTCAGAACCAGCCCTTAGAATTGCCCGAAACAGCCTTACCCTGGTTGCTCCCTGCAACCCCCCAGACCAACTGGGGGGCAGCCTTAATCTTTGGACCTGAAGACCGGGGGTTAAGTAACGAAGAGTTAGTCCACGCCCAACGCTGGGTGCGAATTCCGGCTAGCCAGGTCTACCCTTCTTTGAACCTGGCCCAGGCGGTAGGGGTCTGTAGTTACCTGCTACGCAGATCGGCGCTGTTGATCGCTGAGGCCGGGGCTGGACCCGATGAAAGTGGGTATCGCCAGGCTGACCTGACTGCTGACCTGAATCAAGTAGAGGAATTTTATCAAGATTTAGAAGCCATTTTGCTCAGAATCGGTTATCTTTACCCCCATACCGCTTCTCCTCGGATGGCAAAGCTGCGGCAGTTGCTGAATCGAGCTGACCCCACTCAAAAGGAATTAGCTATGCTGAGGGGGGTTTTGAGACAGATGACCTGGGCTTTAACAGCCCGTCAGGATTGATTAGGCCTGCGTTACCCGGAACCGGTGGCGGGGGATCGTGGCGATGTACTAGCTAGGTAGTGTGGCGATGGCACAGTTTGGTGATCCTAATTCGGCTTCCTCATCCCAGGGCTCTGGCTATGGCCAGGTTTCCTCAGCACCGCCCCAGGGGGTTAACCCATCCCAGCCGAATTTGCTCGGTAATGACCGGCCTCAACCCGAGACCGCCGATGGGTCCCTGCGGCCTTCTTTGGTTTCTCGTCGGCGCAATCAATGGCGTCAATATAAGCACATGAAACACGAGTATGAGACCAGGTCAGAGGCTAATGGGGTAGACCCATCGCCCCCCAAACGGCTGGACAATCCTGACACCAGATTTTTGACAATGCCAGTGTTACCAGCGCGATCTAGACCCCCATCCCGGGAACAGGCAGCCCCTGCTGAGCGGCCCTTGAGGGTCAACCCCCAGACGCAGATCGACCGGGCGGTTCCCCTATCCAGATCGGTTTCTCCCCTGGTCAGGGGAGCGCGCCGCCCCCCTGGCCAGGCCTCTGAATTGGTACCAAAGGCTCCTCACCACGCTCTTAGCCCCCGGCTTGAGCCTCCAGCCGCTGCCATGGACTCTCGCTCGCCGGACCGACCGCGGCGGAGTCGCAGTCGGGGGCCTGGCCTACCCAAGACCTCCCTTCCCCTGCTGTATTTAATTCGGCTAATTATTCTTGGGGTTGGCATTGCGGCGATCGCCGGTACCCTATTAGCTGCCTTCAGTCCAGCCCGGCAGGCTAGCTCTATACCCCAGCCCAGCCAGGGCATAACAGCCCAACAGCTGCCAGCCTCAAGAACCGATTCTGGCTCTTCGGCTGGCATCAATAGGGTGGATGACGTAAAGTTGACCGACGAGCTCACTCGCTTTAAGGCTCAGATTGAGCAACTCATTACCCTTACCCCTGGTCTTACCCCTAGCCTGTTTGCCCTAGATCTAGACTCTGGCCACTATATTGATCTCAAGGGTAGTCAATCGATGGCGGCGGCCAGCACGATCAAGGTACCGATTCTGATAGCTTTTTTGCAGCAGGTCGATAGCGGTGCCATGAGTCTCAACCAGACCCTGGTGTTGAAGGAAAATCAGATCGCCAGTGGATCGGGATCTATGGCTAACGATCCGGTGGGTACTCAGTATAGTGCCCTGGATGTGGCTACCCGCATGATTATTCATAGCGATAATACCGCCACAAATATGTTGATTGAGGCCCTGGGGGGACAGGAGGCCTTGAATCAGCGCTTTGCCGATTGGGGATTGGGCTCTACTATTTTGCACAATGCCTTGCCCGATCTGCAGGGTACCAATACGACCAGTGCCCACGACCTGGCTCTGTTGATGGCCCTGATCGATCAAGGAGGATTGTTGTCGCCCCGTTCTCGAGATCGCATGCTGAGTATTATGCAACGTACCGCTAGTCGGAGCCTGATACCCAAGGGCATCGGTGCTGAGGATGGTACCATTGTAGCGAATAAAACCGGAGACATCGCTACCTCCCTGGGGGATGTGGCCCTGGTAGATACGGCTAATGGTAGGCGTTATGTGCTGGCTATTTTGGTGCAGCGGCCTGATAATGACGGCCGGGCCAGCGAGTTAATTCGTCGGGTTGCTGAGGCTACTCAGAAAGAACTTAACCAACCCGTTGTTCCGGTCGGTCGCCCTGCCGCTGACCCCTCCTCTGGATCTGCAGATAGCACTTTCTCCCCACCCTCTGGGGGCCAGAGTCCTGACAGATCTAGCCAGCCTTCAGTCCCCTATCAGCCTGCTAACCCGCCCGCTGGCCCAGCCCCTGGGGGTGACCAGGTGCCTCCCGGGTAGGGCCGGGGATGTACCCTGTCTGCGGCCTGGGCCAGGCCGCTGGATTATTTAGGTCAATAGGTCTGGCTTGGGGTGATCGGGCCCGGGGTGGTTTTCTGGTGGTTTTTCCTCCGGTAAGGGGGTTAACTCCTGCTGAGGAATGCCGATGGGGATGCCCGCTGCGGCTAAGGCCAGCCGTAGTCGACGCCGAAATTCTCTGGCTACCCCGTACTGTTTCAAGGGCTGGGTTCGAATCCAGAGGAGTAGGGTGAGGCCAGCGTGGGTGACCTCATTGACTCCCAGGTTTTCGATCGGAGTAATAATGTCACCCCGCCAGTTGGGGTCTTGGGCCATGGTCTGGGCAGTTGTTTGGACCACCGCCAGAGCTCGATCGACGTCTGTATGATAGGCTACGTCGATGGTAATCACCGCCCGTGACCAGTTTCGACTGAGGTTGGCTACCTGGGTAACCAGA
This sequence comes from Cyanobacteria bacterium REEB459, assembly GCA_018970085.1. Taxonomy (GTDB): domain Bacteria; phylum Cyanobacteriota; class Cyanobacteriia; order Phormidesmidales; family Phormidesmidaceae; genus Nodosilinea. Next base: position 62,531 of record JAGWXD010000003.1, on the reverse strand, counting down.
CTATTCGGTAGGGTGACCAGGCGCCCGTCCTCCCCCCGAATTTGGGTAATACGAAGATTGAGGTTCTCTACAATGCCAGTGGCGGTTCCGGTAGAGACTAGATCGCCGATGGCATACTGGTCTTCTAGGAGAATCAGAACGCCATTTACCAGGTCTTTGACCAAACTCTGGGCAGCAAAGGATAGGGCTAAAGCCGCGATCGCCCCCAGGGCAAAGACTGACACAGGAGCAAGCTTTAAAGCCTGTAGCAGCAGTGATGCCGCTAAAAGATAGATAACAACGGTTTTGAAGCCTTTGGCAGCGTTAATAATAGTAGAGATTCGCATAGCTCGGTGCGCCACATTGCGGCCACTGCCCAAATCGTTTTTTTCCCAAGCCTGGGCAAACCCGTCAATGCCAATATTGGCCAGCCGATTTAACAACCCACTGGTAAACCAGGTCAGTAGACATAAAACTGGCACTTTAAACAAATCCGAGGCATAGCGACGAGTCTGGGGGAAAACATGCAAGGTGCCGGCCAGACCGGCAATCCAGACAAAGGCAATGCCCCAGAAAATTAACCAGCGAAAGAAAGCCACTAACTGCAGACGCTGCCGCGTAGAAAGCTGGTAGCGCGACACAGGGGACAACTCCGGGCTGCTTAGAATTTCAGCGGCGAAACTTCTCGGGGCCACGTCTGGCTTGTGTTCTAGGCTACGCTTCCGCCAACCCAAAAGCTGCCAGCTACCGGCCAGCAGCACCGTCAACCCCAAACTGCCTAGTAAAATCAGAAGGGCGGTCCTAAGCTGGGTTTTGAGGGCTGCTGGTTGGCGACTGGCTAGCGATTGCAGTAAAGACTCTTGCAACTGGCGCTGCCATACTTGAGCCAGTTGGCTTGGCGATCGCCCGTGGTATTGGCTGTCATGATTGGTGACGGTGAGTAATACCCTGGGTTCAGAGAATTTGCCAATCCGAGCAAACAGTGCGGGCAGGTTATTGATTTGCTCAATCCTAACTTGAATCAACTCTGACCCAGGGACCTGGGGTTCGGCATCAACGGCATTTTCTTCAAGATAGGTGAGGGCCTGGCTTACCACCTGATTGAGAGTTAGTTCAATTTGCCTAGCCCGCAGCTCAACCGGTATCTGCAGGCCAGGTTGCTGGCGATTCAAAACAACCGGCGCAGCGATGTCAAAGAGATCTTTGCCATCTAACGTAACGGCGGTGACTTCCAGTACCCCAGCCCGCTGGACTCTCATCGGCGGGGTGCTGACCGAATTCTCCAGGGGGTTGGGGAGTTGAGCTTGAGCCTCTATGGCGAACCCCAATAAGCAGACCACTAAGCTGACCATTATTCCCCCTATCCATCTATAGCTGGACCATCTATAGCTAGACCGGCGGTAATCGGGATTGGCCATGAACTCTGTTATACCTCTAAGGCGGATGGGCCCAGTCAGGTCTTTAGGCTAACCCCTTGTGACCCAGCTCGGGCATAGCTTAAGAATACTCTGAGAGAGCCTGGCCAGTCGTCCCTGGGGTACATCAGGCTGCTATAGACCGGCAGGGGGGCGAGGTTGGGTTACCTACAAAAAACGGCCCAGCAACTTGCCAGACCGCTGTATTGGGTTTCTCTTTTTAGGGAGTGTCTAACCCCATGGGGCTGACATGTCCTAGTATGACCGGAGGAAAGGTGAATAACGGTGCGCCATTTAGCTGAAAGCGGGGAAACTTTATAGAATACCTACAGCCAGGTGAAGGGTAGATGAAGAACAGGGCGGTGGGCTGGCTGCTGCCAAGAAAAAACTCCCAACCCAATAGTTGTAGCAAAGTACTGACCATAGGAGTTGGGAGCGGAAGTCCCGTTGACCCTAGCTTGCCCCCCTGGCCAGGCTAGGCTGTAGTGGCTCTGAGCAGTTCAGTCATATGGCTGGATTTAGCTGGCTGCGGTCTGCTGATCCGGGGGACTAAAGAAAATGCTGGATAATAATAGACATCTTTCAAGGGAAGATGTACCATTAGAAGTTGCCGCTGAAAAAGGATACTGAAGGGCATAGGTGCTCTTCAAGTCCTGGCAAAGGTCATTGCGGTTTTTAAAGATGGCTGATTAGGTCAGGGCCATCTTTACCCACCGTAGAGGGCCAATTTTCTTTTGAATAGTTATCGGTTACAGGGACCCACTTCTAAGCAGGAGTTGCGGCCTCTGATAGCGCCTTCAAGAGTAAATGCGGTTGGACGTTTCTCAGGCTGTTTAGGGCCTAAGAAACTATTGTTGGTAGTGTGATCCTAGGGAGACAACGCTGTGGCACTCGGTATCCTCGGCAAGAAGCTGGGTATGACCCAAATCTTTGATCAGACCGGTAGGGCTATTCCCGTTACCGTGATTCAGGCTGGCCCCTGTGTGGTCACCCAGGTTAAGACTCCGGATACGGATGGTTATGGGGCAATTCAGGTAGGGTTTGAAGAAACTACAGAAAAGTCTTTGAATCGCCCTAAGTTGGGTCACCTGAACCGATCTGGTAGTGCTCCCTTGCGCTATCTAAAGGAGTACCGGGTTGAGGTGGCGACAGAGTATGAGTTGGGCCAGTCTATTACCGCTGACACCTTTACGGTGGGCCAACTGGTTGATGTCAGAGGGAAGAGTATTGGTCGAGGCTTTGCCGGTTACCAAAAACGCCATAACTTTCGCCGTGGGCCTATGGCCCACGGCTCTAAAAATCATCGTTTGCCTGGTTCCACCGGGGCTGGTACCACCCCAGGGCGGGTTTATCCAGGCAAGCGGATGGCAGGCCACCTGGGTGATAGCCAGGTGACTATTCGAAAATTAGAGGTTGTCCAGGTAGACAGCGATCGCCATCTGCTGCTGATTAAGGGAGCTATTCCTGGTAAGCCAGGGGGCTTGGTGAGTATCACTCCAGCCAAGTGGGTTAAGGCCTAACCTAGTACGGTTGTGACGGTTTTGGGGCAGAACTTGCAGAGGTTTAGAGATAGGTCAAGAGTATGGTAAAGTGCGCCATTAAAAATTGGGATGGCAAGGATGCTGGCAGCGCCACCCTAGACCTGAAGGTCGCCGATGAGTCTACAGCCAGTCACGTTGTCCATCGGGCCCTGGTTCGCCAGATGGCCAATGCTCGTCAGGGCACGGTCTCGACTAAGACTCGGGCTGAGGTTCGGGGAGGGGGACGCAAGCCCTGGCGCCAAAAGGGCACTGGTAGGGCTCGGGCAGGGTCTAACCGATCTCCTCTATGGCGGGGCGGTGGGGTCATTTTTGGTCCTAAACCTCGAGACTATAGTCTCAAAATGAATCGCAAGGAGCGTCGTCTAGCCCTGCGTACTGCTCTACAGAGTCGTATTGATGACCTGATTGTGGTGGAATCCTTTGCTGCTCGGTTTGAGCGACCCAAAACTAAAGAACTAGTTGAGGCCTTGAGTCGCTGGGGCGTAGATGCTCACAGTAAGGTACTCCTGGTAATCGCTGAGAAACAAGAGGGGATTTACCTTTCAGCCCGTAATGTTGAAAAGCTCAAGTTAATTACGGCCAATGGGTTAAATGTCTATGACCTGCTGGCGGCTGACCAACTGGTAATTACCTCGACTGCCCTTGAGACTATTCAGGAGGTTTATTGTGACTAAGGTTTTGATCCCCACCCTGGCAGATTTGATTCGCCGGCCGCTATTGACAGAAAAAGCCACCATGCTGCTGGAAAACAACCAGTATGTTTTCGAGGTGGTACCCGACGCCAACAAACTGCAAATTAAAGCGGCGATCGAAGAACTGTTTGATGTCAAAGTGGTTGCTGTTAACACCTTCAATCCTCCTAAGAAAAAGCGTCGTATGGGGCGCTTTGTCGGTCATCGAGCTCACTATAAACGAGCTGTGGTGACCCTGGCTGCAGGAGATTCCATTCCCCTCTTCCCTGATCTTTAACCCTGCTGCCAATCGATTTTTCTTACTTTTCCGTCGTTTAATCCAGTAGCCAGTCAGTATCGCCATGGGCATCCGTTCCTACCGACCCTATACTCCCGGTACTCGCGAGCGAACCGTTTCTGAGTTCGCCGAGATCACCTGTAGTGAGCCTGAAAAGTCCTTAGTTCACTCTAAGCATCGTGCCAAGGGGCGTAATAACCGCGGAGTTATTACCTGTCGCCATCGGGGTGGAGGCCATAAGCGGCTCTACCGGGTAATTGATTTTCGTCGTGATAAGGTCGGTGTCGCTGCCCGGGTTGCCACCATAGAATACGACCCTAACCGTAATGCTCGTATTTCTCTGCTTCATTACGAAGATGGAGAGAAGCGCTACATTCTCTCTCCCGCTGGTTTAACCGTTGGTAGCACGGTCATTTCTGGTCCCGATTCTCCCCTAGAGGTGGGTAATGCCCTGCCCCTGTATAAAATTCCTTTAGGTACCACTGTTCACAATATTGAAATGTTGCCCGGTAAGGGTGGCCAAATGGTGCGTACTGCTGGGTCGGGTGCCCAGGTGGTGGCTAAGGAAGGGGACTACGTCACCCTGAAGTTGCCCTCCACCGAAGTTCGTATGGTCAGACGGGAGTGCTATGCCACCATTGGTCAGGTAGGTAACGCTGATATTCGTAACGTCAGTTTGGGTAAGGCTGGCCGCAAGCGCTGGCTGGGCCGCCGTCCAGAGGTGCGAGGCAGTGTTATGAACCCGGTGGATCACCCCCACGGTGGCGGAGAAGGACGTGCCCCTATTGGTCGCTCTGGACCTGTGACTCCCTGGGGTAAGCCAGCTTTAGGATACAAAACCCGGAGTAAGAAAAAAGATAGCAATAAGTATGTGGTGCGGCGCCGGCGCCGGGTGTCGAAACGGGGACGGGGTGGTCGCAATGCTTAGTCAAAGTGCCTGGATTAATGTTTGCTGCCTGGTTATGGGCAAGGGATTGTTATGTCACGCTCACTAAAAAAAGGGCCCTTTGTGGCCGATCATTTAATGACAAAAATTGAGGCCCTCAATACCCGAGGAGATAAACAGGTGATTAAAACCTGGTCTCGAGCTTCAACCATTCTGCCCCAGATGATCGGCCATACTATTGCGGTCCACAACGGTCGGCAACATGTGCCGGTTTACGTGACAGAGCAGATGGTGGGGCATAAGCTGGGGGAATTCGCTCCGACCCGTACTTTCCGGGGTCACGCCAAAAGTGACAAGAAAGCTCGTCGTTAGGGGGAAACTGGGGAGATGGCTGTACGTAACGAAAATCAGGTCAAGGCTGTGGCTCGTAATATCCGTATGTCACCTCGAAAGGTACGGCGGGTGCTCGATCAAATTCGGGGAAAAAGTTATCGAGATGCTTTGATTATTCTAGAGTTTATGCCCTATAAGGCCTGTGAACCTGTGATCAAGGTGCTGCGTTCTGCGGTGGCCAATGCCGAACATAATAATGGCCTCGATCCTCTGGGTTTGGTGGTGAGCGAGGCTTACGCAGATGGTGGGGCGGTTTTAAAGCGGTTTCGGCCTCGAGCCCAGGGGCGAGCCTATCAGATTCGTAAGCCGACCTGTCATATTACCGTTGCGGTGGCTCCAGAGATGGAGTAATTGAGCGTTTAATGGGTTTGTCTGGATTTGGTTGAGCCGGGTTGTCGTTAACTAGCTAGCATTTTTTAGAGGGTCTGTTTGTGGGACATAAAATTCATCCAACTGGGTTTCGCCTTGGGGTCGTGCAGGAGCATCGGTCCCTCTGGTTTGCCGAGGGTATGCGCTATGCTGAGCTCCTGCAGGAAGATTACTGTATTCGCGAGTACGTTCGTAAGGCCCACAACAATGCAGGTATCGCCGACATTCGCATTCAACGCAAGGTTGATCAGATTGACCTGGAGGTTCGTACGGCTCGTCCTGGGGTGGTGGTTGGTCGGGGAGGGGCTGGCATTGAGGCGCTGCGGAGCGGTTTGCAAAAGGCTCTGAAGGATCCTAACCGCCAGATTCGGGTAAATGTCGTAGAGGTCAATCGAGTCGATGCTGAGGCCGCCCTGGTGGCGGAGTATATTATTCAGCAATTAGAGCGTCGGGTTTCCTTTCGTCGGGTTGTACGCCAAGCTATTCAACGGGCTCAACGGGCTGGTATTGAAGGCATTAAAATTCAGGTGAGTGGTCGTCTGAATGGGGCTGAAATTGCCCGTACGGAATGGACTCGGGAAGGACGGGTGCCGCTCCATACCCTCCGGGCAGATGTTGACTATGCCTATACGACGGCCCAAACCACCTACGGTATTTTGGGCGTTAAGGTTTGGATCTTCAAAGGTGAGATTATTCCTGGGCAGGAGGAGCCTGCTGCTGCCCCCAATGCTCAGCCGCGGCGGCGTCAGCCGCGGCGACGCCAACAGTTTGAAGATCGTTCTAACGAAGCTTGACTTTTGCTGATTTCATTTAAGTTCTGAGTTCACGAGTGCCGATCCATGCTTAGTCCAAAACGAACTAAATTTCGCAAGCAGCATCGCGGGCGTATGCGCGGGATGGCTCACCGGGGTAGTGATATTAGCTTTGGTGATTTCGCCCTGCAGGCGATTGAACCTTGCTGGTTAACTTCGCGCCAGATCGAGGCAGCCCGGCGAGCTATGACTCGCTATATCCGGCGGGGCGGTAAGATCTGGATTCGGGTCTTTCCAGACAAGCCGGTGACCCAGCGACCTGCTGAAACCCGCATGGGTTCTGGTAAGGGGAATCCGGAGTTTTGGGTGGCAGTGATTAAGCCTGGTCGAATTATTTTTGAAATTGACGGGGTGCCTGAGGCAACCGCCCGTGAGGCTATGCGCCTGGCTTCTTTTAAGCTGCCCTTTAAGACCAAGTTTATTCTCAAAGACAGTCAGGAGGAGGTCTAGGGCTATGGCACTGTCTAAGATTGAATCAGCCCGTAATCTCAGTGATGAAGAATTGATCGAGGCCATTGTTGAAGTTAAGCAGGAGTTATTTCAACTGCGCTTCAAGCAGGCTACTCGACAATTGAGTAAGGAGGTCCATCAGTTTAAGCATGCTCGACATCGTCTGGCTCAATTGATGACTGTTCAGCGGGAGCGCGAGCTTGCTGCTGTTGCCCTCTCTGAGGTTGAGGCAGAGGTCGGGACCCCGTCAGAATCTACATCAGTACAGTAGGAGGGAGGACATTGCGATGGCGGTTAAAGAACGAGTGGGGTTGGTGGTGAGCAACAAAATGGATAAAACCGTTGTTGTTGCCGTTGAAAGCCGGGCCTCCCATCCTAAATACGGCAAGATTGTGGTGCGCACCAAGCGTTATAAAGCCCACGATGAGGGAAATGCTTGTCAGGAGGGAGATCGCGTCCGCATTTTAGAGACCCGTCCCTTGAGTCGCACCAAGCGCTGGGTGGTGGCAGATATTGTTAATCGGGTGGCGGAGGCTTAGTAGGGAATTATGATTCAACAAGAAACCTACCTGAATGTGGCCGATAACAGTGGTGCCCGTAAGCTCATGTGTATTCGAGTTTTAGGGGGCAATCGTCGTTATGCTGGCGTGGGCGATGTAATTATTGCTGTGGTTAAGGATGCCATCCCTAACATGGCCGTGAAAAAGTCCGATGTAGTGAGGGCAGTCATTGTCCGTACTAAAAAAGGGCTGCGGCGATCCAGTGGGATGAGTATTCGTTTTGATGACAATGCCGCTGTGATTATCAATAATGATGGAAATCCTCGTGGTACCCGGGTATTTGGTCCGGTGGCCCGCGAGCTTCGGGATAAAAACTTTACCAAGATTGTCTCTCTGGCACCGGAGGTACTGTAATGGCAACAACTACTGCTAAGCGACCCAGTCGCCATAAAATGCATGTTCGTAAGGGAGATACCGTGCAGGTGATCGCTGGTCGAGATCGCGGCAAAGTTGGAGAAATTCTATCGGTTAACCCCAAGAAGAGTCAGGTGGTGGTCAAGGGAGTGAACATCCGGACCAAGCACGTCAAACCTAAGCAGGAAGGCGAGTCGGGTCAAATTGTTACCCAGGAAGCGGCGATCCATAGCTCCAACGTCATGGTTTACTCCGAGAAGGAAAAAGTCGCTAGCCGTATCGGTTATACCTTTACCGAAGATGGCCGCAAGGTACGCATGCTTAAGAAAACCGGTGAAATTATCGACTAATTTCAGGCCATCTCCAGTCCCTGTTCTATGCCCTATTCCTGACCAAGCCCAGGAAACTAACACGAATCATGACAGATCAACTAAAAACCCTCTACAAAGAAACCGTTGTCCCCAAACTGATCGATCAGTTTAAGTACACCAATATCCATCAGGTTCCTAAGGTGGTCAAGGTGACAGTTAACCGCGGCCTGGGGGAAGCGTCTCAAAACGCCAAAGCCCTGGAGTCCTCCCTGAGCGAGCTTGCCCTGGTGACCGGTCAACGCCCTGTGGTAACTCGAGCAAAAAAGGCGATCGCTGGTTTCAAAATTCGTCAGGGTATGCCCGTTGGCATCATGGTAACCCTCCGCTCTGATCGAATGTATGCCTTTTTGAACCGTTTGATTAACCTGGCCCTGCCTCGCATTCGTGACTTTCGGGGCATCAGCCCCAAGAGCTTTGACGGTCGGGGCAACTACACCCTGGGGTTGCGGGAACAGTTGATTTTCCCTGAAATCGACTACGACGGTATTGATCAAATTCGTGGTATGGACATCACCATCGTGACTACCGCTAATACCGATGAAGAAGGGCGAGCGCTACTCAAGGCATTGGGTATGCCATTCCGAGACAACTAATACAGGTTTATACGCGTAACTAGGACTATGGCTGCTAACGACACAATTGCGGATATGCTGACTCGCATTCGAAATGCGAACCTGGCGCGGCACCAAACTGTCAGTATTCCTTCTACTCGAATGACCCGCAGTATTGCCCAGGTTTTAAAAGAAGAAGGGTTTATTGCCGACTTCTCCGAGGCTGCTGAAACCGGCCGGCCCCAGCTACTGATTGCTTTGAAGTACAAGGGTAAAACCCGTCAACCGATCATTAGAAATCTGACACGTGTTAGCAAGCCCGGGTTACGGGTTTATTCCAACCGGAAGGAACTACCCCGGGTTCTGGGAGGAATTGGCATTGCCATTATTTCCACCTCCAGCGGCATCATGACTGATCGCGATGCTCGACGGCAGGGGGTCGGGGGCGAAGTGCTCTGCTACATCTGGTAGGACAACAGGGCTTAGGGGTAAAGCACTATAACTGACAAGGGTTTAGGAGTATTGCATCATGTCACGTATTGGCAAACGGCCAATTCCAATTCCGGCCAAGGTGGTGGTTACCATTATGGGTCAGGAAGTTCAGGTGAAGGGGCCTAAGGGTGAGTTGGTTCGTACCCTCCCCACCGGAGTATCGGTGGTTCAAGAGGGCGATCAGGTGTTGGTTCACCGCCGCGACGATTCTCGGCTGGCCAGGGAGCGCCACGGCCTCTGCCGGACCCTGGTCGCCAATATGGTGGAAGGGGTTGCCAATGGCTACCAGAAACGCTTGGAGATTCAGGGAATTGGTTACCGGGCTCAGGTGCAGGGCCATAACCTCAACATGAGTCTGGGGTATAGCCACCCCGTGGTGTTTGAGCCGCCAGCCGGCATTGAATTTGCTGTCGAGAATAACACCAACGTCATCGTTAGTGGCATCGACAAGGAATTGGTAGGCAATACCGCTGCCAGTATTCGCGCCAGTCGACCGCCAGAGCCCTACAAGGGCAAAGGGGTACGCTATGCCGGTGAGCAGGTCAGACGTAAGGCCGGGAAGTCAGGGAAGAAATAAGCCATGAAAGCAAGTCGTAAGGAACTCACTCGTCGTCGCCATACCCGTATCCGTAGGCGTGTGTTTGGCACCCCAGAACGGCCTCGTTTAGCCGTCTTCCGTTCTAATCAGCATATCTACGCTCAGGTTATCGATGATACGGCGCACCATACCCTGGTTGCGGCTTCTAGCCTTGAGAGTGATGCCGATATCCCCTCAGAGTCCACCGCCACCCAGACAGCGGCCCTCGCAGTCGGCAAATTAATCGCCCAGCGGGCCCTGGATGCGGGTATCACCAAGGTGGTCTTCGATCGGGGTGGCAAACTATACCATGGTCGAGTTGCGGCCCTGGCGGAGGCGGCCCGAGAAGCTGGCTTGGAGCTTTAGAGCCAACCCTGCTGGCTAGCTATTGCTGAGATTTAGATAGCACCTGATTAACCTTGATGTAGATCCCCTGAGAAAACCATGGCAAACCGTCGTAAAGAAGCCCGCACAAAGGAAAAGAAAACTGACTGGCAGGAGCGTGTCGTTCAAATTCGCCGGGTCACCAAAGTGGTGAAGGGCGGCAAGAAACTAAGCTTCCGCGCCATTGTTGTGATTGGTAACGAGAAGGGTCAGGTTGGCGTTGGTGTTGGCAAGGCCAGTGATGTGATTGGGGCGGTCAAAAAAGGGGTGGCCGATGGCAAAAAGCACTTGGTAGATGTGCCCCTCACCCGCTCAGCCTCTATTCCCCATCCCTCTACGGGGCTGGGGGGAGGGTCTAAAGTCTTCATGCGTCCGGCTGCCCCAGGTACCGGGGTAATTGCCGGGGGGGCGGTGAGAACGGTTTTAGAATTAGCGGGGGTTCGTAATGTGCTAGCCAAACAACAGGGCTCTAACAATCCCCTCAATAACGCCCGGGCAGCGGCTTCTGCCCTATCGGCCCTGCGCACCCTGGCAGAGGTTGCTGAGGAGCGCGACATTTCCATCGAGAAGCTTTACAGTTAATTATTCCTTTACTTTCTTTAGGTCATGAGACTGAACGATCTACAACCCCAATCCGGTTCTAAGCACCGTCGCCGTCGAGTCGGCCGGGGTATTGCCGCTGGGCAGGGGGCCAGTTGTGGCTTTGGCATGCGCGGGCAGAAATCCCGTTCTGGTCGCGGCACCCGTCCAGGTTTTGAGGGCGGTCAAATGCCTCTTTACCGGCGGATTCCAAAGTTGAAGCATTTTCCTCTGGTCAATCAAAAGGTTTATACCATCATTAATTTGAAGGACCTGGCGGCCTTGCCAGCTGCCACGGAGGTTTCTCTGGAATTTTTGCTAGAAAGGGGAATCCTTACTGCTAGCAAGGGTCCCCTTAAGGTTCTGGGCAGTGGGGACATCACGGTAGCTCTGACGGTGACCGCTGCCGCTTTTACCCAATCGGCTAGGACTAAAATTGAAGCGGCGGGCGGAACTTGTCAGGTGACCGATTAGCCAGATGCTACGGTCCTCCTTTAGACTGTAGTTAAATGCCCAGCGCCAAATTGTTGGCGAAACTAAGGTTCGAGGAAATAATCCCTATGGTTGTAAATCGGGGCAAGACTCCCAGCGCTCAGGAAACTTTTATGCAGATGGCTCAGGCAGCTGGCTTGAGAAGTCGGCTACTGGTCACCCTGGGATTGTTAATATTAGTAAGGCTAGGAATTTTTATTCCTATACCAGGTATTAACCGAGCCGCCTTCTCTGAGTCCCTCAAGACCGGGGGCGGCGTTTTAGGGTTTTTAGATATTTTTGCGGGTGGGGGGTTGTCGGCTGTAGGGATCTTTGCCCTGGGCATTTTACCCTTCATCAATGCCTCTATCATCATGCAGTTGTTGACGGCGGCTATTCCCTCCCTGGAAGATTTGCAGAAGAACGAGGGGGAGGCTGGACGGCGCAAAATATCCCAGATTACTCGCTACGTCGCTCTGGGGTGGGCAATTCTTCAGGGCACCCTGTTATCCTCCTTTATTCTGGCCCGTTTTGCTGACAGCCCTGGGCCGGCTTTTGTGGTTCAGGTCACTGTTGCCCTCACCGCTGGCTCGATGTTTGTGATGTGGGTGAGCGAGTTGATTACGGAACGAGGCATTGGTAACGGGGCTTCTTTACTGATTTTTCTTAATATCGTGTCCTCCCTGCCTCGTTCTCTGGGGCAGACTGTGGAATTGGCCCAGAGTGGAGATCGCGGCATTGTGGGCGGTATTGTCATTTTAATGCTGGTCTTTCTAGTGATGATTGTCGGCATTGTCTTTGTTCAGGAAGGAACTCGGCGGATTCCGATTATTTCTGCCCGTCGTCAGGTGGGTCGCAAGCTCTATCTTGAGCAGAGTAATTATTTACCTCTGCGCCTCAACCAGGGTGGAGTCATGCCCATCATTTTTGCCTCAGCTGTGCTGGTCCTCCCCCTGTCTTTGACGTCCTATATTTCTAATCCCACTTTCAACCAAGCCGTAGGCAAATACCTTAGCCCTACGTCCTTGATATATATCGGTACCGAGCTGTTGCTGATTTTATTCTTCAGCTATTTTTATTCCTCTTTGGTGCTTAACCCTGAAGATCTATCTCGCAACTTGAAGAAAATGGGAGCCAGTATTCCTGGTGTGCGACCGGGCAAGGCAACGACTGATTATATTAGTCGTATTCTGGGACGGTTGACCTTTCTTGGAGCGATTTTTCTTGGTCTGGTAGCGGTTGTTCCTAGCGCTGTAGAAAACCTCACCCGGGTGCCAACCTTCCGTGGCCTTGGCGCTACTTCCCTTTTGATTCTGGTCGGGGTGGCCATTGAGACCGCTAAACAGGTACAAACCTATGTGATCTCCCAGCGCTACGAAGGGATGGTGAAGCAATAGTGACTCGCTTGATTTTTTTAGGGCCTCCGGGGGCAGGTAAGGGCACTCAGGCCAAAATGCTGTCTGATGATTGCGGCGTACCCCATATTTCTACTGGAGATATTCTGCGATCGGCGGTGGTAGCCGGCAGCGATTTGGGTAACCAAGCAGAAGGCTATATGAACGCCGGTGAATTAGTTCCTGATCAGCTCATTCTGGATTTGATCCAAGAGCGCCTAAACCAGGCTGATACTGAAACCGGATGGATTTTGGATGGGTTTCCCCGCAATCTTCCCCAGGCCGAGTTTCTTACCCATCTTCTGGATCAGATTTCCCAACCAGCGGATTTTGTGATTAATCTGGATGTAGAAGACGAAATCATTGTAGCTCGCCTTCTCAACCGAGGGCGTCAGGATGACGAGGAGAAGGTGATTCGAAATCGACTGCAGGTATACCGTCAGCAAACCGAGCCCTTGATTGAGTTCTATAGGGCTCGTCAGCAACTTGTTTCTGTAGACGGCAATCAAACTATGGAAGCGGTCCATGGCAGTCTACAACGGGTGATTATTGGTTAAACAGCGATGGATTGTAGGGAGGCTTTAGTTTGTCGAAACAGGACCTGATTGAAATGGAAGGCACGGTCACCGAATCCCTGCCTAACGCTATGTTCCGCGTTGATTTAGATAATGGCTTTAATGTCCTGGCCCATATTTCTGGCAAGATTCGCCGTAATTACATTAAAATTCTGCCTGGCGATCGGGTCAAGGTAGAACTCACTCCCTACGATTTGACCAAGGGACGGATTACCTACCGCCTGAGGAAAAAATAAGCGCCCCTCACCATACGTGTAACTGACCCATGACCCCTTCCCCCCGTCGGTATCACATCACCACCTTCGGCTGTCAGATGAATAAGGCCGACTCGGAGCGCATGGCGGGTGTTCTTGATCATATGGGGTTGGTTTGGACTGACGATCCCTACCAGGCGGATCTAGTGCTTTATAATACTTGCACTATTCGGGACAATGCGGAGCAAAAAGTTTACTCCTATCTGGGGCGGCAGGCCAGACGTAAGCAGCAAAGGCCGGATTTGACCCTGGTTGTAGCTGGCTGCGTAGCCCAGCAGGAGGGTGAAGCTCTGCTGCGTCGGGTGCCGGAGTTAGACCTGGTGATGGGTCCCCAGCATGCTAACCGCTTGCAAGACCTGCTGGATCAGGTATTGGCGGGTAATCAGGTGGTGGCCACCGATGCTGTCGATATCATGGAAGACATCACCAAACCCCGCCGGGATAGTCAGGTAACTGCCTGGGTAAATGTGATTTATGGATGTAACGAACGCTGCACCTATTGTGTTGTGCCTGGGGTGCGGGGGGTAGAACAATCTCGCATGCCCCAGGCGATTCGGACTGAGATCGAGGAATTGGGCCGACAGGGGTTTAAGGAAGTGACTCTGCTGGGGCAAAATATTGATGCTTACGGTCGCGACCTACCCGGTAGTACGGTGGCTGGACGCCATCAACATAATTTTACTGATTTGCTCTATTACCTTCATGATGTCTCAGGTATTGAGCGGTTTCGCTTTGCCACCAGCCACCCGCGCTACTTTACAGAACGCTTGATTCGAGCCTGTGCTGAGTTGCCAAAGGTGTGTGAGCACTTCCATATTCCGTTTCAGTCGGGAGATAACCAGGTCCTGAAGGCCATGGCTCGGGGCTATACTCAGGAAAAATATCGTCGGATCATCCACACTATTCGGTCTTATATCCCGGATGCGGCCATCAGTGCCGATGCGATCGTGGGTTTTCCAGGGGAAACTGAGGAGCAGTTTCAACATACCCTTGATCTGGTTAACGATATCGCCTTTGATCACCTCAATACGGCGGCCTACTCTCCCCGTCCCGGTACACCTGCTGCCCGATGGGATAATCAGATAGACGAGCCGATCAAAGCCGATCGCTTGCAGCGACTTAACCATTTGGTAGCCGTTAAGGCCGCAGAGCGCTCTCAACGTTACCAGGGGCGTATTGAAGAGGTGCTGGTGGAAGCTATTAATCCCAAGCATCCGGCTCAGGTGATGGGGCGTACCCGTTCCAACCGGCTGACCTTTCTGCCCGGGGATCTAGCTGTTCTCAAGGGGCAAATAGTGGCGGTCAAAATTACCCAGGTCCGGCCCTTTAGCCTCACCGGCGAACCGCTTATTCCCGTTAGCTAGTAGCTACTGTGATGCGAATCAAGCTAACGGATATGGGGCCAGGGACGGGCTTGACCCTGCTCAGGGAGTACCTGGGGCAGGGGGCGCCGCCAACCTGGCCGTGGCAGACCTGGGCGGCCCCTCTGGCAGTCTGACTCCGCCCTAGAAGATGTAGCCTAAACCCAGGGAACCATTGACTTGACTATCGCCAAGTAGGGACCAGTGCACGGTTCCATTGGCTACCACCTTATCGGTCAGGCGGTAGTCTGCCCCAGCAGTTATAAGCGGGCCTACAGACCCAGAGCCTTTCGTTGATACCGATAGTCCGGCACCCACAAAGGGGACCAGGCGACCGTCACTGGAAGCTCCGCCCATATCGTAGGTGAGGGGTGCCAGCACCAGGGTTTGCCCTGTGTTGCTGGAGTTAAAGGCAGTGATGACCCCAGGGCGAAGAGAAAGGTGGTTAGCCACGGTGATTTTGCTATTCAGGGACAGCCCCAGATCATTGCTGCCTAACTTACCCAGACCAACCCCCAGGCCCAAGTAGTTGTAGTCAGTGGTGTTGTCATTGGCTCGGGCCGCTAGCGGCAGGCTGATCAGGCTGGCGGTGGTTAAACCCAGGGCGATCGCGGCGATAAAACGAGTTTTCATGATGTTCCTCCTAATACAGGATGGTGTAGCTAGATTGGATTAGGGCAGGGCCTCAGCTTCAGGCATCGGCCAACCCATAGTCCTGTTCTATCGAGGGGAAAAAGACATGGAGGGAGAGCTCAGGACACTTTCTGTAGTGGATGATACCCAGCCCCAGTTTTAGGTGAGCCATTAGCTATTTTGCGTCTGATCTAGCGGTTTTGCAGGCACCCTTTGCCCCCACTCCAGGGCGGCTACATTCTGACCTTAACTGCCGGGCCCTGGGCCAGTTGCGCCAGTGACCCAGAACCAGAGCCCAGGTCAGATCGGGGAAAAAATTACGTTCAAGGCAACGCTTAAGACTAGTCCCCTGACTTATTTACCTAAATTCTTTTTCTAAATTCTTTTTCTAAATGTAGAGTCCACCAGTAGAATATTTCTCTAAAATCTACTAGATGTAGATTCATTCCTGACCTGGCCCGAATTAGCAAAAACTAGCCAGATGACTCTGGTGTTGAGGGGTTGAATCCAGTAATCTTGTACTCAATAGCGGTTGCCCTATGTCCTTTGTTGGCCTTCATATCCATAGCAACTATAGTCTGCTGGACGGTGCCAGCCAATTGCCCCAGCTAGTGGCCCGGGCTAAGGAGTTGGGGATGCCGGCCCTGGCCCTCACTGACCATGGGGTAATGTACGGGGCGATCGAGCTGATCAAGGTGTGCAGCGCCGCCGGGATTAAGCCCATCATCGGTAACGAGATGTACATCATCAATGGTGACATCACCCAGCAGCAGCGCCGCCCCCGCTACCACCAGGTGGTGCTGGCGAAAAATACCCAGGGCTACAAGAACCTGGTAAAACTCACCACCCTCTCCCACCTGCAGGGGGTGCAGGGTAAGGGAATTTTCTCCCGGCCCTGCATCAACAAGGACTTACTGGAGCAGTACCACCAGGGGCTGATCGTGACCAGCGCCTGTCTGGGGGGCGAGGTGCCCCAGGCGATTTTGCAAAAGCGGCCCGATGTGGCCCGGCGAGTGGCCCAGTGGTATAAAGATATATTTGGCGACGATTACTACCTGGAGCTTCAGGACCACGGCTCCCCGGAGGACCGCCTGGTGAATGTGGAAATCCTGGAGATCGCCCGAGAGCTGGCTATTCCCATTATTTGCACCAATGACTCCCACTACATTTCCTGTAACGATGTGGAGGCCCACGACGCCCTGCTTTGCATCCAGACCGGCAAGCTACTGACGGAGGACAAGCGCCTGCGCTACAGTGGCACTGAGTACCTGAAGTCCGCCGATGAGATGCGGCGGCTATTCCGCGACCACTTAGAACCGGCGGTAATCGAGGAGGCGATCGCCAATACCCTGGCGGTGGCGGACAAGGTGGAGGAATACACCGGCATTTTGGGCCAGCCCCGTATCCCCGACTTTCCCCTACCGGAGGGGTTTACCGATGCCGGGGCCTACATGGCGGCGGTGGCTCGGGAGGGGCTGGTGCAACGGATGAAGGTGGCCAGCTACGGGGAGATTGCCCAGGACTACCGCGATCGCCTGGACTACGAAATCGAAATGATGATCCAGATGGGGTTCCCCACCTACTTTCTGGTGGTGTGGGACTACATCCGCTTCGCCCGGGAAAATAACATTCCGGTGGGGCCGGGCCGGGGGTCGGCGGCGGGGTCTTTGGTGGCCTACGCCATGGGTATCACCAATATTGACCCGGTGCACCACGGCCTGCTATTCGAGCGCTTCCTCAACCCCGAACGCAAGTCCATGCCCGATATTGACACCGACTTCTGCATTGAACGGCGGGATGAGGTGATCAAGTACGTCACCCGGCGCTACGGCGAAGACCGGGTGGCCCAGATCATCACCTTCAACCGCATGACCTCCAAGGCGGTGCTCAAGGATGTGGCCCGGGTGTTAGATATTCCCTACGCCGAGTCCGACCGGATGGCCAAGCTGATTCCGGTGGCTCGGGGTAAACCTACCAAGCTCAAGGTGATGATCTCCGACGAAACCCCAGCCCCGGAGTTCAAGGAAAAATACGACAGCGATCCCCAAACCCGGCGTTGGGTAGACATGGCTATGCGGATTGAGGGCACCAATAAAACCTTTGGTATGCACGCCGCTGGAGTGGTGATATCTAAAGATCCCCTGGATGAAATTGTTCCCCTGCAACGCAACAACGACGGCCAGGTGATCACCCAGTACTACATGGAGGATGTGGAGGCGATTGGCCTGTTAAAGATGGACTTTCTGGGGCTACGGAACCTCACCATGATCCAGAAAACCCTGGAGCTAATTGAGGTAAACCACGGTGAAACCCTGGACCCCGACGACTTGCCCATGGATGATCCGGCCACCTACAAACTCCTGGAACGGGGAGACCTGGGGGGAGTCTTCCAGTTGGAATCCTCCGGCATGCGGCAGATTGTGCGGGACCTCAAGCCCGACGGCCTCGAGGATATTTCCTCCGTACTGGCCCTCTATCGCCCCGGCCCCCTGGATGCCGGACTCATTCCCAAATTTATTAACCGTAAACACGGGCGGGAAAACATTGACTTTGCCCACGAAATCCTCAAGCCCATCCTCAGTGAAACCTACGGCATTATGGTCTACCAGGAGCAGATCATGAAAATTGCCCAGGACATGGGGGGCTACTCCCTGGGTCAGGCGGACCTACTGCGGCGGGCCATGGGTAAGAAGAAAATGTCGGAAATGCTCAAGCACCAGGAGAACTTTGTCACCGGGGCCGTGGCCCGGGGGGTGGAAAAAGCCGTGGCGACGGAACTCTGGGACCAGATGGTGAAGTTTGCCGAGTACTGCCTCAGTGCTGACACCCAGGTGTTAACCCTGGAATATGGTCCCTTGTCGATTGGCGAGATCGTCCTTAAACGCATTCCCTGTCGGGTTTTCAGTGTCAATGATCGGGGCTACGTCTACAGTCAACCCATTGCCCAATGGCACCACCGGGGCGAGCAGGAGGTGTTTGAGTATGGCCTAGATGACGGTACTACCATTCGGGCTACCCCTGATCACCAATTTATGACCACAACGGGGGAAATGTTGGCTATTGATCAGATCTTTGCCCAGGGCCTGGAGCTACACCAGGCAGCGGCACCCTGGCCCAGGGTGCTACGCTGCGCCTAATAGCTGATTGGTCGGGTTTTACGGGTAAGATTGTCAGAAAAATTACCAGTCTTTTCCCCAGCTTTGACAACCCCCCCTTGAACTATGGCTGGGGCTATAATGTAGATCTAACGATAGTTCTAGCCTTAGATCAGTGGTATGGCCAATCTTAAGCAACCGGTAACTCCCAACATCCATCGCCCCCGCACGGGTTTTAATGACTATGTGGAACGCCTCAATGGCCGGGCCGCCATGGTGGGGTTCATCGCCATTATTGTGATTGAGTTAGTCACAGGGAAGGGAATTTTATCCTGGTTAGGATGGATTTAACCTCATGCTTAAACGCTGGGGCTAAGGTCCTTAGCAGACTGCTTTTCTCTGATCCCTGGTTGGTATGATGGGTTAAGAGGGGTGGGTGTAGCCGTTGCCAGTCCGTTCAAGCTAGCTGAGGCCCTACTTGATGAAAGGCTAATACTGCTTTTTACCTGGCCTATTGAGCTAGGCAACTGCGGTCCTACTCTTAGGTCGGCCCTGGAAATCTCCAGTTACTCAGGGTCAGATGATTAAGGTGCAAGTACCCTAAGGGTGGTCAGACTGGGGTCAGTGGCCCCGATTAGGGTGATTCCTGCGGCCTGCAGGGCGGCCAAGTGGGCGATCGCTTCAGGGGTAATTACCTCTCCCACTACCAGGGTGGGAATGCCTGGGGGATAGAGGGCAATGGTATCGGCGCTTAAGCGTCCCAGGGCCAGTTGGGTGGGTAGAGTAGCGGCCTGACTAAAAAAAGCCTGACGGGGAGATAGGCTGGGCAGGGTGAAACTACCGCCATCCTCCCTGGAGGCGAGGGGCCATGGTTTGGCTGGCTGCGGCGATCGCGAGTAAGTCTGAGCCAGGATGCGGCAAGCCCGAACGCAATTGTGGCCATCCCGGGAGTTGTTCCCCAGGCTAACGATCAGAGTGAGATAGGAGCCCTGGGCTAGTTCAACCGTTACCCCTAGGCTTTGGTGCAGATAGTCGTCTGCCTCGGATGCGCTCAGGCCTAACCCGCTCACATCGAGCGTCAGACGGGTTGGATCCAGATCTGTGCCGATCTGGGTCGCCAGAATCTCTGCCTTTTTCAGTACTCTAAATCCAGGGATGGCGTCAATCTGCCGTCCCATTTCCAGGGCCAGGCCCAGGGTTTGCCCCAGCAGCCCTTCTCCAACGGTGGCGATCTGGTGGCGAGCGGCATCTAGGGAAGCCAGCAGCAGGTAACTGGGACTGGTGGATTGGGTCATCTGCAAGGCGGCCCGCAGTCGATCTCGATTCAGCCGCGGCCCCTGACAATGCACCATGGCCGCCTGAGTCAGGGCCGACAAGACCTTGTGAGTCGATTGCACCACCAGATCGGCCCCCTGGCTCAGGGCTGATTGGGGCAGACCAGGGTGGAAACCAAAGTGAGGCCCGTGGGCTTCATCCACCAATAGGGGCAGACCATGCTGATGGACAAGGGTTGCGATCGCTTGCAGGTCAGAGCAAAAGCCATGGTAGGTAGGTGATACCACCAACACGGCCCGGCTATCGGGATGGCCCTCCAGGGCCCGGGCGATCGCCCCAGGCTCCAGTCCTCCAGCCAATCCCAGTTCAGGGCTATACTGAGGTTGAACATAAACCGGTCGGGCACCGGCTAAAATCAAGCCTGAAACCACTGACCGGTGGGCATTGCGGGGCACAATAATTTTGTCTCCTGGATTACAGGTAGCCAGGATAGCCGCCTCTAAGCCGCTGCTAGAGCCATTTGCCAAAAACCAGGTTTGCTCTGCCCCAAAGGCCGCTGCCGCCAGCTCTTGGGCGGCTTCAATCACCCCTTCTGGGGCGAACAAATTATCCAGTTCTGGCAATTCCGTCAAATCGGCCCTGAGGGCGGCTGATCCCAGTAATCCCTTGAGTGTGTCGCTGGCTCCCTGTCCGCCCTTGTGCCCGGGGGTGTAAAAGGCGGCGTGGGGCCGCTGGCTGACGGCTTGAATTGCTGTCAATAAAGGGGTTTGGGTCTGATTGAGGCACTGCGATCTAGGCATGGGTGAACAAGATTGGGCAATCAAGATTGAGCAATAGAGCCAGCTTAGCGGACTCTGTTGCCCCAGTCGCCATGGTTGGGCCATAGAGCCAGAACCATAGAGATGATGTTTCCTCAGGATTTACTTTTACCAATCCTCTGGTGAGCCAATCAGGGACCACAATCGAATGTTTTCCTTAAGAAAAATAAATTTATCAGAACTGATTAGATTCTCCTGAAGCCTTCTCTAGAAAAGGTTTTTAGACCTTCTGGATGGATTTGTCTGAGCCCTGTAAAGGGTAAAAACCAGGGCAAAATCTAAAACTGTGCCCTATGTTCTACTACTGCTTGGGAAAGGGTATGTCAAAATGTAAGCGGCTTTTGCCAGATCAATCCAGATTCTGGGGTAGGCAGTCATGATGGAATCTATCGACCTTTTGTATCAATACGCCTGGCTGGTACCGGTGTTACCCCTGGTCGGAGCGGCGATCGTAGGGGTCGGCCTGATCTCCTACAGCCAAACCACCAGCAAGCTGAGGCAGCCAGCAGCTGTTCTAATCGTTTCCCTGACCGGGGCGGCTATGGTGTTATCCTTTCTGTTCTTCTGGAGTCAGGTGCAGGGTCATCCTACCTATACCTCCATGTTTGAGTGGGCCGCCGCTGGCGATTTCCACCTAGAGATGGGCTACACCGTAGATCACCTGGCGGCCCTGATGTTGGTGGTGGTCACCACGGTAGCTTTTTTGGTGATGATTTATACCCATGGCTACATGGCCCACGACCCAGGCTACGTCAGGTTTTATGCCTACCTGAGTTTGTTTAGTTCTTCGATGCTGGGCCTGGTCATCAGTCCTAACCTGCTCCAAGTCTATGTGTTTTGGGAACTGGTGGGCATGTGTTCCTACCTATTAATCGGCTTTTGGTATAACCGCAAAGCAGCCGCTGAAGCCTGTCAAAAAGCCTTTGTCACTAACCGGGTAGGAGACTTTGGCCTGTTGTTGGGGATGCTAGCTCTGTTTTGGGCGACCGGTAGTTTTGATTTTCAGGTCATGGGCGATCGCCTCACCAACCTAGTTAATACTGGAGGGTTAGCCCCAACCCTGGCGGCGGTGTTTGCCGTGCTGGTGTTTTTAGGGCCAGTGGCTAAATCAGCCCAGTTTCCTCTCCATGTTTGGTTGCCCGATGCCATGGAAGGCCCAACTCCCATTTCCGCCTTAATCCATGCCGCTACCATGGTGGCCGCCGGGGTGTTTCTGGTCGCCCGGATGTATCCGGTGTTTGAGCCTATCCCTGCGGTGATGACGGTGATTGCCTGGACTGGCGCCTTTACGGCTCTGATGGGAGCGACCATCGCCATCACCCAAAATGATATTAAAAAAGGCCTGGCCTTTTCCACCATGTCCCAGCTGGGTTACATGGTGATGGCGATGGGGGTAGGGGCCTATAGTGCCGGTCTGTTTCACCTGATGACCCACGCCTACTTCAAAGCCATGCTGTTTCTCGGTTCTGGTTCAGTGATCCATGGCATGGAAGCGGTGGTCGGCCACGACCCGGTGCTGGCCCAAGATATGCGGTTGATGGGGGGATTGCGCAAGTATATGCCGATTACGGCCCTGACCTTTTTGATCGGCACTCTGGCTATTTGTGGCATTCCTCCCTTTGCTGGTTTCTGGTCAAAGGATGAGATCTTGAGCTCTACTTTTGCGGTTAATCCGGCCCTCTGGGCGATCGGGTGGTTGACAGCCGGAATTACCGCCTTTTACATGTTTCGCATGTATTTTTCTACCTTTGAAGGGTCTTTTCGGGGTAACGACCAGGCCACTCGTCGGCAATTAAAGCAGGCGCACCTGCAACGGTTGGGGCTATCTCTGGGGCCAGGGGCGATGAACCCTCAGGAGTTGACCCTCGACTCTGAAGATGATCATTCTGGTGATTCCCACCATGGCCATGAACCCCATGAGTCTCCCTTAGCCATGACCTTTCCCCTCCTGGTTCTGGCTGTTCCCTCGGTTTTGATCGGGCTCTTAGGTACTCCCTTTGCCAACTTCTTTGAAGCTTTCATCCATCCCGGTGGTGTGGCTGAAGAATTGGAGGCCTTTGATTGGAGTGAGTTTACTCTGATGGCCGGTAGTTCCGTGGCGATCGCTACCGTCGGGATTGTGCTGGCGGTCTTAATGTATCGAACCCGGGTCATTGATGCCGGTGCCATTGCCTCTAAGATTCCCTTCCTCTATAACGTCTCTCTCCACAAGTGGTATGTTGATGACCTTTACGAGGTGGTGTTTGTACAGGGTAGTCGTCGACTGGCTAAACAGGTACTCAATATCGATATCCGTATTGTCGATGGTCTGGTTAATTTCACTGGCTTTGTTACCCTGATTACCGGCGAAGGCTTGAAATATCTGGAGAACGGACGGGCTCAATTTTATGCCTTGATTGTGTTTGGTGCTGTTTTGGGGCTGGTTCTACTTTCAGGAATCACCTAGGTCTGCTGAGTTTGTTTCAGGTCAATTCTCTGAAACAAACTTTGGTAGAAGGGTGATCCCTTGGTTTATCTTTCCAGTTTCTTGCCTGGTAATGTTTGCCGACCACCAATAATCTTGATAACCCTATGGACCTCGAGACCTTTCCCTGGTTGACAACCGTCATCCTTTTTCCCTTACTAGCCTCCCTGGCTATTCCTCTGCTTCCCGATGAAAATGGTAAAACTGTTCGCTGGTATGCTCTGATTGTCGGGCTGATCGACTTTGTACTGATCGTGGTGGCCTTTGCCCTGAATTACGACTTCAGTCAGTCAGGCTTGCAACTGGTTGAAACCTATACCTGGGTGCCCCAACTGGATTTGAAGTGGTCCCTGGGGGTCGATGGTCTGTCTATGCCCCTGGTGCTATTGACTGGGTTTATCACGACCCTGGCTACCCTGGCCGCCTGGCCCGTCACCCTTAAACCCAAGCTGTTTTATTTTCTATTGTTGGCTATGTATAGTGGCCAGATAGGCGTCTTTGCTGTGCAGGATTTACTGCTGTTCTTTTTGTTTTGGGAGTTAGAGCTAATCCCGGTCTACCTGTTGTTATCGATTTGGGGCGGCAAAAAGCGACTCTACGCCGCCACCAAGTTCATTCTCTATACCGCTGGGGGGTCTCTGTTTATTTTGGTGGCAGCCCTGGCTATGGCCTTCTATGGTGACGCCGTTAGTTTTGACATGGGTTTACTGGCTGAAAAGGCCTATCCCCTGCGTTTACAGCTGCTCCTCTATCTGGCCTTTCTAGTGGCCTATGCGGTAAAGCTGCCAATTATTCCCCTGCATACCTGGTTGCCCGACGCCCACGGAGAAGCTACTGCCCCGGTGCATATGTTGCTGGCTGGCATTCTTTTGAAAATGGGAGGATACGCGCTGATTAGAATGAACTTTGGCATGTTGCCCGACGCCCACGCCTACTTTGCTCCCATTCTGGTAATTTTAGGCTGCGTTAATATTGTTTATGCCGCTCTGACCTCCTTTGCTCAGCGTAATCTAAAGCGGAAAATCGCCTATTCTTCCATTTCTCACATGGGCTTTGTATTAATTGGTATCGCGTCTTTTACCAATTTAGGTCTGAGTGGAGCCATGTTACAAATGGTTTCCCATGGCTTAATTGGGGCTAGTTTATTCTTTCTGGTTGGGGCTACCTACGATCGCACCCATACCCTCGTCCTGGAGGAAATGGGCGGGGTTGGCAAAAAGATGCCAAAGATCTTCGCGATGTTTACAACCTGTTCCCTTGCCTCTTTAGCTCTGCCTGGCATGAGTGGATTTGTGGCGGAGCTAATGGTGTTTGTGGGTTTCGCTACCAGCGATGCCTATAGCTTTACCTTCCGGTTAATTGCGGTTTTGTTTATGGCGATTGGAGTGATTTTGACTCCGATTTATCTGCTCTCGATGCTCCGGGAGATTTTTTATGGACCCGAAAACAAAGCCTTGGTTGAACACGAGGTGCTGGTAGATGCCGAGCCTAGGGAAGTATTTATTATTGCCTGTTTGCTGGTACCTATTATTGGGTTTGGGTTTTATCCAAAACTGCTGACCCAAATTTACGATGCTACTACCCAAAGTTTAAACTTTCGCCTGAATCAGGTCTTTGTGGCTAGTCAGAAAACTGGCGAGGGTTCGATTCCGGTGGCGGCCCTGCCGGTTCTAAAAGCCCCCGCCATTAGTCAGTAGTTGACAGGGTCGGCGATGTGTCCGCCTGGCTCAGGGTGGTATCTTAGCGATGGAGGGCAGCAGCACTATGGTCAGGATAGTCAGAACATGGCTGGCCGGTTCCTTAGTTTTGAGCGCTGGGTTGGGGCTGGTTCCGGGTTGCTTGGGGTTCGCCTCTGACCTACCAGCCCTAGCTCAATCGGGATTGGATGAAGCCACTCGAGTTCAGGTCTACGAGCGGGTTAAACCAGCGGTGGTGGCCATTGAAACCCAGGCTGGGGTTGGCAGTGGCAGCCTGATCGACCCTGACGGGTTAATTCTCACCAATGCCCATGTTGTTGGCGACGACCGGGTGGTGCGAGTACGGTTGGCCGATGGGCGTGCCTTTTCAGGTGAGGTGGTAGCCTACGGCCAAAATCGTCTGGATCTCGCTGCGGTTAAACTCAGGGGTAATCCCACTAGCCTGCCCACCGTGGCGATCGCTCCCCCCAACTCGGTGCGGGTTGGTCAAACCGCCTTTGCCATTGGTAACCCCTTTGGCTTGCAAGGGACCTTTACCATGGGCATTGTTAGCCGCCTCGATTCCGATCGCAATCTGATTCAAACCGATGCGGCCATTAATCCTGGTAATTCTGGCGGCCCCCTGCTGAATAGCAATGGTCAGTTGATTGGGGTTAACACCTCCATCTTTACCACCACCGAAAGTGGCGGCAGCGTTGGTATTGGCTTTGCCATTCCCACCGATCTGGTGCAATCCTTCCTTGGCGATGTGCGATCGGGTCGGGCGACGACTACGGTACCTATCGCCCGTACCCGTCGCCAGCCAATTGCCATTGCCCTGAACGGGTCTTCCTTGCAGGGTCGTTTAGACGATAGTAGTAATGTTCTACCCGATGGCAGCTATTACAACCCTTACCGGTTTGAAGGTCAGGCTGGCCAGACTGTGACCATTGATATGGTTAGCAATGAGATGGATTCCTTCCTGGTTTTGATGGCCCCCGACCACGAGGATGTGTTTATCCAGGATGATGACAGCGGTGGCGGCTATAACCCTCGCATCTCCCTGGCCTTACCCTACACGGCCACCTATCTAATTTTCGCTAATGCTGTAGCTAAAGGAGAAACTGGCCGCTACCAAATTCGGGCGACGGCCCGGGGAGCAGCTCCAGCCCAACTAGAAGGAGCTCTTTTACGTCATCAAGGGCGGCTGGGGCCAGGTGATCCTGTCCTTGACGATGGTACCTACTTTCAACAATTCTCCTTTCGAGGCCAACGGGGTGAAACTGTTCACCTGATATTACAAAGTCCTGACTTTGACACCTACCTGGTATTGATCGATGATCAAGGTGAGGTGTTAGGGGAAAACGACAATGCCAACCCCCATACCACTGATTCAGAGATCGTCGTCACCCTTCCTCGCAACGGCCAGTATACTGCTGTTGTCAATGCCTATAACCAGGCTATGCCAGGAAGGTTTGTGCTAACTGTGGATTGACCTTAAGCGGGCAGGGCCTATCCCCTCACCGGGCCAGGTTTAAGCTGGCTCAGCCGATTAGGATCAACCTCATAGGCGGCACCAAATCCCATCACAAATCGACCCCCACGGGGACTTAGTTGAAATATTTGAAAATCCCCAAGGGAGAGCAGGGTTTCAATGATGTCCCCGAAGCGATCTAGGAATCGATCGCTCACCCTTGACCACAGGGCACTATCCCGTGGCACCGGTTGCACCGTGCACTGGTAGGTGAGGCGCTGGCGGGCAAAGATTTGAGCTGACTGAGCCTCGTCGGCAATCAGTAGAACACTGACCTCCCCTCCCCTAAGCAGGTTAGCGGTGTGACCTGCCAAACCGCTGGCAAAAATATAAATCTGGTGAATTTCGTCCATCACATAGGGAGCGTAGCTAATCTGAGGGCTGCCATCAGCATTCACCGTAGCCAGAATCAGGCTTTGCAATTGGTTTGATAGGTTTTGGTAGGCGGCATTGACACTGTCAAAGTCAGGCATAGCTCGAGAGGGTCCCTCCGGAGGGCTAAGGTTACCGATGGGCAGCAGAAACTAAAACCCTGAGGTTAAACTAACGGTAGGGTAGTTCAGTTTAATTATGTCCCAATTATCTGATCAGGTATTGCCAACCCAAACCTATCTGGCCGATTTGACGCCAGCAGACTGGACTCACCTGATGACAGGTCAGCTATTGCTACAGGGGGGGCGGGGTCAGTATCGCATCCTGGCGCTTACCCCTGCAGAAGGGGCGATCGCCTGGGCTGTTCTCACCGATTACGGCAATTTCCATCAATTCCTGCCAACGGTAGTTGAGAGTCGAATTTTAGAGGCTGAAGGCGGTCGTAAAGTGGTTGAGCAACTAGACCGTCGCCGGATTCTGTTATCTATCGTAGAGTCTAGAATCCGCACCGAAAATCTGGAAATCAATCAACAACAAATTAGCTTTCAGATGCTCCAGGGTAATCTGGCCTATATGTACGGGCACTGGCGGTTGGATACCCCTCCCCCGGAAGCCAATGCGATATCTCGGCTATTGATTTCCCAACAGGTGCAGGCTGAGGCCGAAACCGATTTAGGCCCGTTTAAGGGTATGTTTTATAAACTGTTTGAAAATAGTTTAACGGAAACCATGCAAGCCATTCGCACAGAAATGGAACGCCGCGCCGCCAGTAGCGCGGGTTAGAGACTTGATGATTGGTACTCCCCTGATCCATGCTTAACCTATCTCTGAGGCTAATCCGATGGCAATTATTGCCCTGAAAGCCTGGTATCTTCCAGCCTACGAACCCTTCAACCAGCTGCAACAGCGACCCTACGATCTACGATTGAGCAAAAACAGTCTGTTGAAAGCTGGGTTGCGGGCAGATTTCTTAGACGATAGTGAGGTCGTCCGCCAGAGTCCTTGGTTTCAACGTTATCTTGGCGGAGAACCCGTTGATTTCTATATTGAGGGTAGTGGGGGATACACCATCGCCAATATTGATCTAATTAGTCATGAAATATATTTCGTTAAGCAGGAGGTCATGGCCCACCTGGAACCGATGATCTATTTCTGCTGTCAATCAGATTACGAACCGGCAGCGACACTATTGCACCAGGAACTCACAGCGGCGATCTCCAACCTCAACCAAAAATCCCGTCTACCTCTGAGTCTAGAAATCTCCCAACGACTGAGCGCCGGTCCAGCCCGACTGGATAGCTCCCTCACCCGCAAGATTCGCAAGTCTTTACTATTTATCGCCGATGGCACCCCCATCTTGCAAACCAGCGGCGAGGTCAACCTGTCGGTACCCAGCCCCAATGTTTGTGTTGAGATGGGCTATGCTCTTCAGGCTAAAGCCTTAGAACAGATTCTTCTGACCCAGATGGATAGACCCGATCTGGCGGGATCCTATCCCTTCGATGTGCCCAGTCAGAATCGCCTTACCTTTACCACCCAGGCTGACTTAGCCAGTCAGTTGCCGTCGATGCTAGTCACCAGTCTGGCTCGGTTTAATCTTTGGCCCCAGCAATAGAGTGGGGGCTGGCGGTTAAGCAGGCCCTTATCCTAGGATGGTCGGCCGCTGTAGTCGTGCCAGAGTCAAGGAGTCGCTTCAATCAGAGGCTTGGACAGAGCTGTGGGACAAACCAAACCCGTAGCCAGCAAAATTTTAAATTTTGTTCCCACAGCTACCATATTCTCCACAACTCCAGGTAGTTGTGCTAAACTAACAAACTAGTAATCAGGGTATAAAGCTATATTATTTATCATCTTACTAAATGTTTAGATAATATACTTTAATCAACACATCTACCCCTAACCTTATTGGTTTGAATACTTTTGGAAACTATTTTCGATTGGGGTCAAATCAAGTATTTTTATCCAGGGTAATTTTAGCCTTGGGTTGAGAAAGACTTGGGTAACTGTCGGCCTATTAATTGCAATTATAGAATCTCAAACCGGTTGCAAGGGCGGCCTATTCAAAGGTTGACCTGGCAATCAGGTCGGCAATTGCAGCCCCATCAGGGCCAGCTGCTGAGGTAAGTTTGTGCTTGCCTGCAAGTTTTTGGTGATGGTTTGGCTACTGTTCTGTGAACCAGGGTTGGGGCTGTAACTAATCAAAAAGTGTTTGCCATGGTCTCGTCTTTGTAGTTAATTGCGGTCGTTAATCTCAGCCAGACCAGGGCCTATAAGTTTCTATGATCAGCTACTCATAATCAGCGACCAGGAGTGGAACAATGCTTACAGGTGTTGATCTGATGATTATTGTTGGGGTTGGATTGAGTTTAGTGTTTATAGCCAGTGATAACTTAGCTCCTACCTCAGGTAAGGCTAAAGTTAGTATGCGCATCGAGCCCCTCACCTTTTTAGTAATTGCGGCGGTGGTGGCGATGGTGTTGGTTTCCCTAACTTAAGGGACCACAGACTGGTGAGGGAGTCCAATAGGGTCCCTACTTGACTGTAGACCCGGCCAATATCATCTCCCTCTAGTACTACTACCTCGGTGGGATAGGTTTGTAAAATGCCGATCAGGGTGAGCTGATTGGCAGGGGTGGCGGCCAGCACCAGAGCAGATCGTAGCGCCTGGCGCCTGGCTACCCCCGCAGCTGGATGTACAGAGGTTGCTAATTGGTCAAGAATCCATTCTCCTGGCCAACTGTTTAGCACTCGATCCAGTAAAACTGGGTCGGCT
The DNA here is from genome assembly GCA_018970085.1 of Cyanobacteria bacterium REEB459. Lineage (GTDB taxonomy): Bacteria > Cyanobacteriota > Cyanobacteriia > Phormidesmidales > Phormidesmidaceae > Nodosilinea. The sequence continues at coordinate 33,154 of JAGWXD010000003.1, read as the reverse complement.
GAGACCGGGTAGATTAGCTGCGATCGCAACTCCTCAGGTGCTAAGCCAGCCTGATTTAGTACGGTTGTCAAGGCCGCGCTGGGGGTTCCAGTCTGGCTTAGATCAACCAGATCGACAATCGGGATAGAGCGGCTAAAGCCCTGGTATTTCAACACAATTTCTGTAGCAGCCCTGGCTGGGGCCAGCCCTGATAGACAGATTAAGGTGGTTAGAATCCATGTTTTCATAAGTTATTTAGTTTAACCCCTGGTCGCCATTGGTGTCACCGGCAGGTAGTCGGAGTCAGTTGACGATCAAATAGAGCCAATTTAAAAGCTGGCTATGGGTAGGCTGGGGATTAATTAAGCTAGGAGTAAACCCCTAAAGAGTTAAGGGAAGGGTTACGCCCATGGCCATTTACGGGGGCCGTTAGATGGGTGACATTGAAGCGGTAGCCGACGTTACGTACCGTTTGAATAATACTCGGTTGGCGCGGATCGAGCTCGATTTTTTTTCGCAGCGATAGGATATGGGTATCCACAGTACGGGGATTATCAATGGCATCGGGCCAGGCTCGACGTAATAAATCGGTGCGACTTAGGGGAGAACCAGAGGCCTGGGTGAGAACGTACAGGAGACTAAATTCCTGTGGGGTCAGGTCGATATACTGACCCCGAAAGTGAACCCGCCGCTGCACCAGATCAATATTAAGATCGCCGTAGGTTAGAGAAGCTGGCGCGCTAATCAGTCGAATGCGCCGGGTCAGGGCATCAACCCGGGCTAAAAACTCTTGCATGCCAAAGGGTTTGGTCAGGTAATCATCTGCCCCAGCCTTGAGGCCATTGACAATATCAGATTCGGTGGTGCAGGCTGAGAGAATCATGATTAAAGGGTGGCTTTGTTTGTACAACCATCGACACAATTCAATGCCATCTCCATCCGGTAACTGGGAGTCAAGAATGACCAGATCGGGCTTGCGGGTCTGAAATAAATCACGAGTACGGGCAATATCCGCAGACTGAAACACTTTAAAGCCAGCCTGTTGAAGATGCCATCCTAGTAGCGATCGCAAATGGGGATTGCCCTCAATAATTTGAACAGATACAGCGCCCACTGGATCAATATTGAAACTTGAATAAGATGGGCCAACCATAGCAAAGCCCACTGTTTTTTTTTGTAGCTAGGGTTACCCCCCCTTAGAGCTGAGCTGAGCTGAGCCCAGCTAAACCAGGGGAATGCTCTATCGTCTTACCCAAGACTACGGAGATAGGGCGGGACCCAGGGTCTAAAAAACGTTGAGAATGATTTATATAGTCTAAGAAATCTGGAAGATATTTGGCTAGAAAAAACCTTCTAATTAGGCTGAACCCCCCTGATACCAGTACTAAAAAGCCTTCATCCGCCTCTGATCGGCCTGTGGGGGTTGGGTACTATAGGAACTAACGATTGCCCAGAACACCATGACTTCCAACCGGGATGGCTATATTCTTATCGTGGATCCAGAATATCAGGAAATTCAGGTTAACCACTGTATTGAAACCAACATAGATTATCCAGTTTTTGTCGCCAACTCTACTGAGCAGGCGATTGGGCGGCTGCACCAAGGACTACCCTGGTTGGTGATTTTGGTGATTAACAATGTGCAGGATTGGTCCCAGCTTTGGATTCAGCAGCTCAGGCAAATTCAATCGGCTGCCGATATGACTATTGTTGCCTTAGCAGACTCCACCAGTCCCCAGTGGAAGTACTGGCAAGACAATCCCGATCTAGACGGTTTTTTAGTCAAACCTCTGAGTCTCGACATTGTTAAGTCTCTGGTGGCATCGGCGGTAGCCAGGCAAGTGGGGACTGCGGTTTAGCTCCGGCAAAGTAGGGCTGACCCTGATCAAGGGTCGCCTTGACTGTCAACTCTTGGGGATCAAATAAAACTAGATTGGCCTGATACCCGGGTGCCAAAACCCCTAAGCTATGATCCACCCCAATGGCTCTAGCGGGGTAGAGGGTAGCCATTCTCAGGGCTTCTTCCAGGGCGATGCCGCCGTGGCGCACGGCATTTGCCACCGCCGCCATCATGGTCAGGGCAGAGCCTCCCAGGGTACCATCTGCAGAAATACAGCGACCCTGCCGGTAAAAAACTGTTTGGCCACCGATCATAAATTCATCTAGGGTGGCACCAACCGGAGGGGTGGCATCGCTCACCAGGATCAATCTTTCTGGTTTAATCCTCTGGGCCAGTTCGATAGAACCGTAATGGACATGGTGGCCATCGGCGATAATGCCAGCATAGACCTGGTTCTGACTGAGGGTCGCTCCTACCAGGCCCGGACTACGCCCTAGCCAGGGAGACATGGCGTTGAATAAGTGGGTGACCATGCCTATGCCGGCATCAAACCCGGCTAGAGCCTGTTCAAAGGTGGCTTCGCTGTGGCCCGCTGCAACCAGGATTCCGGCTGATGATAGGGCTCTGATCACGGAGGTTTCAACCATTTCTGGAGCCAGGGTAATCAGTCTAACCACCTCTGGGCCTTGGGCCACCAGTTGGTTCACCATAGCTGGATCGGCAGGTCGAATATAGTCACCATTATGAATACCTCGCCGTTGAGGATTGAGGTAAGGCCCCTCTAGGTGTAGACCGGGAACTCGCCAGGGATAGACTCGACGATAATCGGCTACCACCTCCAGAGCTTTATACATGGCCTTGTCTGTGGTGGTAATCAGGGTTGGTAGAAAGCTGGTGGTACCACTATTGAGATTGGTCCGGTGCATGCTGTCTAGGGTTTGGGATGTAATGGTGTCGTTAAACATGACTCCCCCACAGCCATTGAGTTGTAAATCAAGGAAGCCAGGGGCCGCTGCCCACCCCTGGCCATCCATACGCACAATGGTTGAATCTAGCTGAGATTCTGGCACCAGTGCCAGGATGGTATGGTCAGCAATGATTAGAGCGTGGTGATCGAGTTGTTGGTAGCCGGTGTAGAACCGACAATGGGTAAGGGCATAGGGGCGAGACTCCATTAGCAGCGATCGCACCGTCCATGGATGGTGACTTCGTAATCCTGAATTTGCCAGCCAGACTTGAGATTCTTCAAATCGAGGTGAGCCAGGGCCTGCCAGGCAATATCGGCGATGGTACCGCAGTATTGACACCGGAAATGATGGTGGGGCTTAAGATTGGCGTCATAACGGCGAACACCCTCTTCTAAAAGCACTTCCCGGACCAGATTAACTTGGCGCAAAGTTTGCAAAGAGCTATACACCGTGGCCTGGGAAGAGGTGGGAGCGACCCGGTTGAGGTCCTGCAAAATATCTTCAGCGGTGGGATGGTCACAGCGATGCAGCAGGTTGGCGTAGACGGCAAAGCGCTGGGGTGTCACCCGCAACCCTTTAGCCTTCAAGGCCCTGATAATTTCCTCACGTTGTTGCTGCATTGTCATGACCGGGGGACGCGGACATAGGGTCCAATTTAAACGGGGTTAAGTGGAGGTCGGTTGCCAAAATCCTGTCAGTAATGATAGCTCAACGATGGCTTTAACCCAGAACTGTAGCTAGCGCTATGATTGCCCAGTGAGCCAGCACACCATGAATGAAGAGTTATCTAAGAGTTACCTATTTGATTAAGAGTAACACTTTTATTTCAAGTCGAAAATAACCATAGACTCTCTAAGCTAGAAGCCCTAAAGCTAATCAGCTAATTTTGCGGGCTGACCTATGCTGAAGCCAGCAGTCTTCTGATCTACCCCCTTTTCAACCCCTTGCCCCTGGTTAGACGAGCCTGCGAAAAAGGGTTTTTTCCCCAAACTTACTAAGACTGCCAGGTAGATTAAGGTTAGCAGTAAGCCTTGTCCAATCAGGGTCAGCCTTGAACTAGCCGACAACCATCCCTGGTTTAGTCCCACTCCTGCCCGATCGCTAACTCCATGACCGCAGCGGTGCAGGCAAAACTCCGCCAGGGCAGGGACAGATGACAGATGAAAACCATTTTCCGTAGAGCCAGGGCAGTGATCAGAGCAATCATACCGGCACTAATCAGGGCCTGACTAATCCCTATCGCCAGGGTCGGAGCCATAGTGCCCCGTTTCCCCCGAGCGCTGGTCAAGATCACGGCACTGGTATTGCTTAACTGTAAGCCGACGGCCATCATCAAGACTACTGCAATGGGGCCCGCTTCACCATAGCTGGGGCCTAAAATAATAGCCATACCCTTGAGGCTGAGGGTAGCCAGGACACCGATCAGACCCCCCTAGGCGGTCTGTCAGGTCAGCCTGTCCCTGGCCGTAACTCCTAGATAGGGTAGATAAAATGACCGACTGACCACTGGTGAACACCAAGGCCGGCAGCAGCGCCATATTTTTGGCGGCGGCTTAGAGACCGGTGATATGGGCTGATCCGCTCCACCCCTGCACCGCCACCATATCGATGTTGCTCAGAATTCTGTTGAGCAGGCTGTTAGCGGTGCGCATGCGATTGTAGGTCAATAATTCCTGGACCGGCATAGCCTGGGGACTGCAGAGGGGCACCCGAGTCAGACAAGGACCTGCCACGCCATAGAGTAGAGAGGCCAGGGGTAGGGCAGCCGTTGCCCCGGCTATGCCGGCTCCCGCCTGTACCAATAGCCAGGATCAGGAGATCGCAAAGAATTGAGACAGGGGCTTCCATGCATAAAAAGGGGCAGGAGAGACTTGACATTGAATGGAAATCTCCTTTCGCAGTAATATCTGCAGAAGGCTTATCCATCGGCCAACGATCAACTATTGTTGAGATGACATGCTAACCAGAGTAACCAGAGCTCTTTTTCTCGACCGTGATGGGATCATCAACGAACGTCTTGTCGGAGAGTATAACCAGACGCTGATTGACTCAGTTTGTTTTACTCATACTAAGGACACTTAACCGGCGATGGCATCACGGACGTACCTATCGAATTGAGTTCAAGATACACATGTACCAATATACCTCTGACTCAGTTTTGTCAGTCAATCAGCCATAGATGCATTAATAGCGTTGGGTTGGCGTGGCGGCTGCCCTGGCCATCGGCTAGGGATTTATGAGGGAATTTTACCGATGGCCAGAATACAATTGAAGTGATCGATCCCCTGGGATTACCGCCACTATGGCTACTAGTGCTTTTTCTCCCTTGTCCGAGGGCCCAGCCGGTTCTCAAACTGGGGTACCCGTCTATCTGCTGGGTCAGTCTTTGCCATTTCTGCAAGATTGGGTCACCACCCAAGGGCAGCCTTCCTATCGAGGGCAGCAGTTACACAGTTGGATTTATCAAAAGGGGGCGAGATCGCTAGGGCAGATCAGTGTTTTTCCTAAAGCATGGCGCCAGACCCTGGCTGATGTCAGAGTAGGGCGATCCAGTCTCTACCATCGGACCGTCGCCGCCGACGGCACGGTTAAGTACCTCTTGCAATTGGCAGATGGGGAGCTCATTGAAACGGTGGGAATTCCCTCAGCCCGGCGTCTGACGGTTTGTTTGTCTTCCCAAGTGGGCTGTCCCATGGCCTGTGATTTCTGTGCAACGGGTAAGGGGGGGTTTAGGCGTAATCTTGACATTCACGAGATGGTGGACCAGGTTCTGACGGTACAGGAGGACCTAGGGCAACGGGTCAGTCATCTAGTATTTATGGGCATGGGTGAACCTCTGCTGAACAGTGCCGCGGTGATCGCGGCTATTCACTGTCTGAACCAGGATGTGGGTATTAGTCAGCGGTCTATGACCCTATCTACGGTGGGGTTGCCCGGCCGTATTCGACAATTAGCAGAGGCTCGGTTACAAGTTACCCTGGCCGTTAGCTTGCATGGGTCGAATCAGGACCAGCGCCTACAGTTGATTCCCAGTGCGAAGGCTTATCCCCTGGAAGCTTTGATCAAGGAATGCCGGGACTACGTCAGTGCTACCGGTCGGCGGATTACCTTTGAGTATATTTTGCTGGCGGCAGTTAACGACGATCCTGACCATGCTCGAGAATTGGCTCAACATCTGCGAGGCTTTCAAAGCCACGTTAATCTAATTCCCTACAATCCCATTGCCGAGGCCGCCTATGAGCGCCCCAGCGAGGCCAGAATCAAGGCCTTTGTCGCCGCCCTGAGGGATCATCATATTGCGGTTAGTGTGCGCTACTCCAGAGGATTAGAAGAGAACGCTGCCTGTGGTCAACTTCGGGCTGCCCAGCTGGATCCGGTGGTAGATGGTGAGGCAAATTCTTAGTCGTGAATCGATCCGTCAGGCATAATCGCCCCAGTGAGAATCGCTCCGGTCATTTTAATCATGGTACGACCGCCGACCGCCACCTTGGCTCCGCTTAAGTCAGCCCCGCTTAGGTCGGCTCCACTGAAGTCAGCCCCGATCAGGTCTGCTTCTCTTAGGTTGGCGTGGCTCAGGTCGGCTTGTAGAAGATTGGCTCGAAATAGCTTGGCCCGACTCAGGTTAGCCCGGTTCAGGTTAACTTTATGGAGAAAGGCGTCGCTTAGGTCAGCTCCACTCAGGTTTGCTTCACTCAGGTTACGGCTGGCAAAATCCTTTTCCCGCAGGTTGGCTCCCCGCAGGTCAGCTCCACTGAGATCTGGGCTTTGTCGCGATCGATGGGGACTACTGCTACCGTTGCGGGTGTGGGCATTATAGGTGTTATAACTTTGATCGCTGCCGGTGGGGGAAGGTTGATGATGGGTTTTAGGTTGGGAGGCACCGACTCCGGCCGCCGCATCTCGCCGTTGACGATAGGTCTGCTGAGAACTGCGGGGGGGCTCTTGGCCAGAATTGTTAGGGGTGGCCTCCGAAGATCTATAGTCAGGGCGAGACCCCGAGGAATAGGGATTTTGATAGCGATAGCTATGGCTACTGTCTGTGGTTGAGCTGTGACCATTGTGGCCATGATGGCTGTCGTGGCCTCTGGTTTGGTAGGAATGGGCCTCGGAGGAGCGATGACCGTTACCGTGATGAGCCGACCGATAGCTGTAGCTACTGTAGCTGTGGGTACTGCCGGTGGAACCAGGGTGACGACCATTACGGCTATGGGCTCGCAGTAATTCCCTGGCCTGGTTTAATGCCTTGATTTTGTCTTGGGCTTTTTGATAAAGACGTTCGTTATCCTGGGGTATGCGATCGGGATGCCAGACAAACACCAAATCCTTATAGGCCCGGTTGACCTCTTCCATTGAGGCACCCGGTTCTAGCTCCAGAATTCGATAGGCATGATCCAGCTCTCGCATGGGCTGTAAATCTCGTACTGATACCGGACAGTTAGTATAGTCCGATTACATTTTAGGCCGCTTCACCCCTCCTGGGTTGGCCTACCGCAGGATCTCCTGGATAGCTTAAGAAGTTGACCGCCCGCGGTGCTAGTAGAGCCCATGGCTAATCGCCCATCACACAGGCGAACCAGCGGTTATCGACTTAAGTACTACCAATCACCTCCAGGGCGGCCCGAATCATCTGCTGATCTATCGCAGTGGTGATCTGGGCGGATCCCAGGCCCCTAGGCATAATAAATCGCAGCAGCCCGGCCTCCACTTTTTTATCACCCTGGAGAGCTGCTAGCACGGCCCTGGCGTCAAGAACAGTTGGTAAACAGGTTGGTAGGCCCACTTTCTCAATTAAGGCCCGTTGCCGTTGTTCCTCGGTATTGCTCCAGAATCCCAGCCTGGAGGCAATGTGACCTGCGGCTACCATACCCAGGGCTACGGCTTCGCCATGGTTGATACCGCGGTAATGCATCAGGTTCTCGATCGCGTGGCCAATGGTATGGCCATAGTTGAGAATGGCCCGTAATCCTGCTTCCTTCTCATCCTGGGAAACGACTTCAGCCTTAGCCTGACAGGCATGGGTCAAAATAGTATGGCGTAACTGATCATTAAGATAACGATACTGGTCTAAGCGAGTAGGAGCTTCTAGAGCTTCAAATAGGGGCTGATCCCAAATCACTCCATACTTAATGACCTCTGCCATACCGGCTCGAAATTCTCGCACTGGCAAGGTTTTCAGTACTAGAGGGTCAATCATAACCAGACGAGGCTGGTAGAAGGCTCCGATCAGATTCTTACCCTGGGGGTGGTTAACCCCGGTTTTACCCCCAATGGCGGCATCTACCATGGCCAGTAGGGAGGTTGGCACCTGAACCAATCCTACCCCCCGTAGCCAGGTAGCGGCAGCAAACCCGGTCATATCTCCGATTACGCCTCCCCCCAGGGCTACCATGGCTGACTGACGCTCCAGACGAAAGGCCAGGGCGGCGTCATAGATCTTTTGGATGGATTTCAAGGTTTTGTAGCGTTCTCCTGCTGGTAATAAACAGGACTCAACCAGGTAGCCCGCCTGGGCAAGGGACCTGACCAGGGCCTCGCCGTATATTTTGAACACCCCTGGATTAGCGACCACCAGCAGGCGTTGACCGGGTTTAACCAGGGCCGTTGGGTTTCCCTGGAGCCATTCCCCCACGCGGCCTAAGCCGCCGGCGCTAATGACCACGTTATAGGGCTGATCGGGTAGGGCAACGGTAATCACAGATGTCATAGGAACTGAGGCTTAACACTAGGGACTTCCAAGACTTTAGCGGGTTTAGGGGCGATCGCATCGGCAAACATGGCCAAAAAGCAGAACAGGGTCGCAGCCGGGGATAGAGGGCTGGGGCCTTGGAGGGAGTATTGACATGCTGTAGTACTAGGGATTAATCACCCCAGCTCCATCAGCCCTTAATTTAGTACAGGTGTTTCAAATCAGGAATGACTGGTATTATAAAATACAGCTTAAGTCCTACTCTCCACGCTGGTCAGCACAGTAACTCGATAGCCAGGGAGACACTTGGGCAAAAGATTGGGAATTTCGGGGCCTGTCCACCGGCTGTCTGCCCAATTCATTCTGGCGGTACCTGCTGTTGCTATGTCCTCTGGTCAAACCCACGATCGCATTACTCTTTGCAGCCTGCCTCTGGTGGTGTTGGCCACCCATAGGGTGGTCCAGAGCCTCTGGCTAACCCTTTGGGTGGCCCTGGGTTTCTTAATTGGGGGACTGATGTTAGGCCCTGACCTTGATATTCACTCGGTGCAGTATAAGCGCTGGGGTTGGCTGCGGTGGATCTGGTTACCCTACCGGGGTAGCCTGCGCCATCGTTCCGTCTGGTCCCACGGTCCAATTATTGGCACCACCGTGCGGGTGATCTATGCGGCTGGCTGGTTAGCCCTGGGCCTAGTGATGGTGGTGGATGTGCTCAATGGTTTGCAGCGCACCGCCCTCAGCTGGGCTGACCTGGAAACCAGCTTGGGCTCCTTTATCAGTACCCACTGGCCGGTGGGGGTAGCTCTGCTAGCAGGTTTAGAGTTGGGGGCCCTAAGCCATTACACCGCCGATTGGCTGAGTTCTAGCCGCAAACGCAGAACCCATGGCCACCAACGATCTAATCCAGCCAGGCCCCGCCCAAGGCGTTAGTTTTCAGGTGGGTTTGGGTGGGTTTAGCCCAACAGATGATAGCTAGATAAACTGGCTACCCATGCCCGAGTAGCGGGCCAGCTATCGACCACCATGCCGGCGGACAACAGCATCATGTAAAGAATGGAAAACTTGAATAGGGAACGGGCCAGGTCGCGATTGCCCGGTTCCTGTAAAAGGGCCCAGGCTTTCTTGAGAAACCAACCTCCCAGCAGCAGGGCTACCAGGGTATACACCGCCCCAGTCACCCCCAGGGGAAAGGTCATCATAACGGTTAGGGGAACCAACACCAGGGTGTAGTACCAGATCTGCCGGGCCGTAGCCGCATCTCCCACCACTACCGGCATCATCGGGACGTTGACCCGGGCGTAATCTTCTTGAATCAGCATGGCCAGCCCCCAAAAGTGAGGGGGTGTCCAGATCAGCACAATGGCAAAAAACAACCAGGCCGCCAGGGGAATATCGGCCGTTACCGCCGCCCACCCCACCAGGGGAGGAATGGCCCCAGCGGCTCCACCAATAACAATGTTTTGCGGCGACGATCGCTTCAGCCAATGGGTATAAACTCCGACGTAGATGGCAATCCCCACCATAGCCAGGGTTGCGCTCAATAAATTTGCCACCCAGGCCTGCAGAACAAAAGCCAGCATGGCCATCACCAGGGCAAAAATGAGTGCATCTCGAACTTGAATGCGGCCAGAGGGAATGGGACGATGGCGGGTCCGCTCCATGTCAAAATCAATGTCGCGATCGTAGACGCAGTTGATACTCTGGGCTGCCGCCGCTGCCAGAGTCCCACTGAGTAGGGTACCCCCTAACAACATCGGATCAATCTGTCCCTGGCTGGCCACCCACATGGCGGCGGCGGTTTCAATCAGCAGTAGGGGAATAATCCGTGGCTTAGTCAATTGCCAGTAGCTACGTAGGACATCCGCTAGGGAGTGGTGATGACGAGTTGCCTCATTCCAGGTGGTAGTTTGGTTCATGGTCAAGCAGTCCTCATTACTCAATACAACTGGAGCGAAGGTCTGAAACGGGCCAGGGCCCTGTCAACCCCTGGTAAGAGCCCCTACTCCTGTAGGGGAGTGGTCAAGCTTGCCGCTGGGGCTACCGGCGCAGCCATGGCATCCCGCAGAGCCAGAACCGTAAAACAGGTGAGACTGCCCAACAACACAGCTCCAAGGGTATGGTGCAAGATGGTTAGGGGTTCAACCTGGAGTCTGAGCCGAAAGGTCGTAATCCCGATCAGCAGTTGGAAGGCTAAAACACTGCTGACCAGATTGGCTAGCCAGCGCAGGGCATAACTCAGGGCGGGGGTACGCCACACCGCCAGGGTTAAGCCCAACACGGTCAGGCAAGTAGGCACAATGCCCAGCAGGTGGCTATTCATCACCTGACATAGGTCTCCTAGGCCAAAGCATTGGTGGGCGGCCCAGCGAGAACCCACCAGTCCGCCCAGTAAGCATTGGCCATAGACTAAACCGGTAGCTACCAGGCCAGCCAGGGGGAGTCGACCGACGGTGCCCGTAGGGCTATAGGGTAACAGGGCTGACCCAATCACCAGTAAGGCGGCAAAAAACAATAAAGCTGTCCCTAAATGGGCAGTTACGATATCAAAGCGCAGTAATTGGGTAACCGTTAACCCCCCCAGGGCTCCCTGGAGGCCAATCAGCAGTAGCGTTAGGGTACTAGCTCCGGGTAGCCAGGTCGGCACCTGAGATCGATACCACCAGCTTAGCCCTACCAGCCAGAGGGTGCTGACCCCAATCAGGGCCGCATCCAGCCGATGGAACCACTCCAGAAAAACCCGTAGATTCATTTGCTGTTGGGGAACCAACTGGCCGTAGCACAAGGGCCAATCGGGACAGGCCAGACCCGCATTCATCACCCGGGTAGCACTGCCCACGGCCATCAGCGCCAGGGTGGCGAAAGCAATTTTCCAGACTAGTCGCCGCAGCCTATCGGTAGGATTGGATCCGCCTGTACCAGAGCGCCAGGCAGAAAACCAGGCAGAGGATGGACCCGTAGGAGTTAGGGAAGAAAGGTTGGTGGCCATGCCAAAAGGGTTTAGAGACCCAGGCGAATTAATTTATTACCACTTTAGAGAGAATAATCGGCAAACCGCCTTAGCTTTAGCAATTTCTTCGGAATTGCAGGCCCGCATTAAGCTCTCTACAGGGGTGCCTCGGGGCCCGATCGACCTGGTATCTAAGCGGTTAGGCTGGCTCTACGGCTGAAGCCACGATTGACCGCTGGGTTCGGCAGTCGCGACGTCGGCGGGCGGCTATTTCGCCAGGGTATTTCGCCCCTGGCCGTGGCACCATAATAGGGTCAATTAATTCTATGAACCTCTCCCCATGCCCACAGTGCTCAAGTCTTTTTATACTTGGTACCAGAAAACCTTAGAACACCCGCAGTACCGGTGGATTGTCATTGTAGCTAGCCTGATCTACCTGATCAGCCCTGTTGATATTTCCCCGGATTTTCTCCCCATTCTGGGTTGGATTGACGATGGGGTAGTTGCCTCGATGCTGGTCACCTCTCTGGCCCAGTTACTGCTGTCACAGCGCGATCGTCGTCGCCGTGATTTAAAGTCGGAGGTATCGGCCGACTCTCAGACTACGGTGGATGTCATGCCCAAGTAGACCCTCCGCCCCCCTTGTTGTCTCCTTTGTTTTGAAGTGTTGCTATGCCTGTCAATAAAGATCCCCAACCCTCACGGGCTCGCCTGATTGCCAACCTGGTGCTGTGGGTAGCCACCGGGTTATTTCTAATTAACGTTGTTGCCTCCGGGTTCTTTGGCTCCCAATTAACAAAGGAACCCTACAGTATGTTTATTCATCGGGTACAGGACCAGGAAGTCCTGCGGGCTTCGGTGGGCCAAAATGAAATCCGCTATCAGGTTAAAGATGAAGCGGGTCAGCCCGGACCCGTCTATGCCACTACTCCGATTTTTGATTTGCAGCTACCCCAGCTACTAGAAGATAAGGGAGTTGAGTTTGCAGCGGTACCTCCGCCCCGGGGCCAGTGGCTGAGCAGCCTCTTAAGCTGGGTGATTCCTCCCCTAATTTTTATTGCTATCTGGCGTTTCTTTGTCGCCCGCAATGGCGGCCCCCAGGGAGCCCTCTCCATTGGTAAAAGTAAGGCCCGGGTCTACGTAGAGGGGGAAACGGGCAAGATTACTTTTGATGATATTGCCGGAGTCGAAGAAGCCAAGGCGGAATTGGTGGAAATTGTTGATTTTCTCAAAACCCCCCAGCGCTTTACCGACTTGGGAGCCAAAATTCCTAAGGGGGTATTGCTGGTAGGCCCACCGGGTACAGGTAAAACCCTGATGGCCAAAGCGGTGGCTGGAGAAGCTGGGGTGCCTTTTTTTAGTATTTCGGGCTCTGAGTTTGTAGAGTTATTTGTTGGAGTCGGATCTTCTCGGGTCCGTGACCTCTTTGAACAGGCTAAAAAACAAGCGCCCTGCATTATTTTTATTGACGAGTTAGATGCCATTGGTAAGTCTCGGGCGGCCTCTGGTTTCTACGGTGGTAATGACGAGCGAGAGCAAACTCTCAATCAATTGTTAACAGAGATGGATGGTTTTGATGCTGGGGCCGCTACGGTGATTGTTCTGGCCGCCACTAACCGCCCCGAAACCCTCGATCCTGCCCTCATGCGTCCGGGTCGGTTTGACCGTCAGGTGCTGGTGGATCGTCCCGATCTCAAGGGTCGCGAAGCGATCCTGCAGATTCATGCTAAGGGGGTTAAGTTGGCGGATAGTGTGGATCTCAAGCAAATTGCTACCCGTACCCCAGGCTTTGCCGGAGCCGATCTGGCTAACCTGGTAAACGAGGCGGCTCTGCTGGCGGCTCGCCGCAATAGCACCCGGGTACAGCAGCAGGACTTTGGCGAGGCGATCGAACGGGTCGTAGCTGGGCTAGAGAAAAGGAGTCGGGTGTTGAGCGATCGCGAAAAGGAAATTGTCGCCTATCACGAAGTCGGTCATGCTCTGGTGGCGGCAATTATGCCCGGTTCTGACCAGGTGGAAAAAATCTCCATTGTGCCCCGGGGCATGGCAGCCCTGGGCTATACCCTGCAACTGCCCACCGAGGATCGGTTTTTACGGGATGAGGCGGAGCTGAAGGGACAAATCGCCACTCTGCTAGGGGGCAGATCGGCGGAGGAGCTGGTATTCGGTCGGATTACCACCGGCGCGGCCAATGATCTCCAGCGGGCTACCGATCTGGCCGAACAGATGGTTACCACCTACGGTATGAGTCAGGTTTTGGGGCCTCTGGCCTACGATCGATCGCAGCGTAATAGCTTTCTTGATAGCGGTATGGCCAACGCCCGTCGACCCATCAGCGAAGACACCGCCAAGGCTATTGACCTTGAGGTTAAGGGTCTGGTAGAAGCTGCTCATCAGCAGGCTGTGGCGATTTTAGAGCGTAATCGACCATTGTTAGAAACCCTGGCACGCCAACTGCTAGACACAGAAGTGATTGAGGGAGAGGCCCTGCGAGAGCAGTTGAAACAGGTGCAGGCCGTTTAAGGCGGCTTCGGGTTACCGGCAGCCCAGGCTATCGCGAGTGGTTGTACCGGTTACGGAATTAGTGCCATCGGCATACTGGCAAAGTTGAGTGATCTGATAGCGATCCAAAATGGCACCAGAAAAGTCAGCCCCAGCGATCTCCGCCGATCGAAAACTACTGCTGGTGAGAATAGCATCGATAAAGCGAGCGTCGGTTAAATTGGCCTCATCAAAAATCACCCGGTCGGCAAAGGTACCGGATAGGTTGGCAGAGGTCAGATTGGCTCGTAAAAAAGAGGCCTTAGTCAGAATTGTGCGGCTCAGGTCCGCCCCTTTGAAATTGGCCTCTCGCATTTCAGCGGCGGCAAAGGAGGTACCAGTCAGCTGCTGGCCAGAAAAATCTCGAAAACTCAGATCAGTGAGGGTATAGTCTACGGTGTTCTCCTGAGCCTGGGCCGTGGGGATAAGCCAGACCAGAGTCGCGATCGCCACCAGTAGAATCACCCAACTAGCCACTAATCCAGGGACTTTACCCCTCCCTTGTGTCCCCGCCTTCATTGTAAAACCTCCCCTAGACCATCCGGTAATCGCCGCAACACCCGGCGACTTTTTAAGTCTACCGTAGCCAGGGTGACCGTACCCTCAACACAGGTAAGGCCAGTACCAACCCGTTGAATATCGTAGTGCCAGATCAGGCGCACCCCCCGAAAGGGCTCCAGCCAGGTCTTCACCAGCGCCCCCTGGCCCAGGGTTAGAGATTGGCGATAACGCAGACCAAGGTCGATGACCGGCAGATCAATGCCGGCCCTAACCCAGTCGGCAAAGTTCATACCCCGGGCTTGGAGGTAGGCAACCCGGGCTTCTTCCATCCAGGCGATATAGGTACCATGCCAGACAATACCAGCATAGTCAGTATGGTGGGGCTGCACCGTCAAGCCGTATTCAAACCAGGACCTAGTATCCATCGGTACCCTATCTACTACAAATTATGAATAGCCTGAAAACCAGGCCAGACCCAGTGCCTATGATATAGGCATAGCAATTCATATTACTTTTCCAGCGTCTATAGGAACCCATGCTTGAAAAAATTCTCCTGGCCGACTCGGGTACCGGTAATACCCTGGCCATGATGCAGGTGCTGATGAATATTCCCCTGGTCCAGCGAGCGGCGCTCACCGTTCTACATGTGGTGCCGTCCCAGGTGTCAGCGGAAACCATGGCTAGCAAGTGGGAGGCCGGCGGTCGCACTCTGGCTAATACGATTACCACCCTCAACCTTGATCCTGCTCGCGTCACGGCCATTCTCCGAGAAGGCGACCCCAAGGATGTGGTGGTCAAGGTCGCCGATGAAATCGATGCGGGTCTAATCATCATGGGATCCCGGGGTCTCCAGGGACTCAAGGCAATTTTGGAAAATTCAGTCAGTCAGTACGTCTTCCAGTTGTCCTCCCGGCCCATGCTATTGGTTAAAGACGATCTTTACTCGATTCGTCCGATCAAGCGGGTAATGGTAGCGATGGATAAATCCGACTCGGCTAAAAGTGGTTTAAATCTGGCGATTACCCTACTACGAGATATTCCTGAGAGCGAGTTAACCCTAGTTCACACCATTCCCAACCTCAAGGCCAAACCCTTTGACGTTGCTGCTAACGATCCCAATCAAGACCCCATATTGCTGGCAGCAGCGGCGACGGTCAAACAATACGGTATTACCTGCAAACTGGTAGCACCGGAAGGCAAGCCAGGTTATCGCATCTGCCAGCTAGCAGAAGATCGCAACATTGATCTGATTGTTTTAGGGTCAACCGATCGCCGACCTACCATTGCCAAGGCCTTACCCGATCTAGATAAGCTACTGGGGGAATCCCTGGGAGACTTTGTGCGGGTCTACGCCAATTGCCCGGTGCTGCTAACCCGTGTGGCTGGCTAAGGGAAAATCATTCTGAAAAGGTTGAGCTACCGTCTATATAGATGGATTCTAACTTTTTGATCACCTTGGTTTTAAGGTTGGTCTTAAACTCGTTGCGCAATAAATTGCGACTGGTGGTCATGGTTCCTAGGGAAGGCCGAGTCCTAGCGGTAATCACCCACTCTTGTAACATGCTGCGCTGGGGCTGGGCAATACTACAGGTGAGCACCTCCTGACACTGGTGAGGGTTTTCAAGGGCGAACAGAAGAATTTTATAACTACCTGTTGCCGCCAATAAAGACACCATGTCCTGGCCTGCGGCAGTTTTTAAATCCAGGTAGCAGGGTAACCAGCGAGCCCCCTGTACGCTGTTATAAAGTACGGTTAGCCAAAGCATCACCGGGTGGGGCTCCATGGTACAGATAAAGGTGTTGTAGCGAGTACTGACCAAGCGCCGAGTAACATCTTCTTCAGGCATCATGGCCCAGAGAGTGGCCAGGTTACTACGACTGCTGGACAAAATCCGGGAGAAAACAATCTCAGCAACAGGCTTGCCCTGGGGCCAGGTCGCGAGTTTACAAACATGGTCGTCTTCGATGACCTTTTTAGCTTCCGGGTGCCCGACTACCGGTACTCGATTCAGGGCTGTATTAATCCGTTGACCCATGCGAAAACCCGCTCCGTAGCGAGATTCCAGGGGTTCTAGTCGTTGCAAAATCTCCCGTACCGTTTGAGGTCGATCCTCCGGTCGTTTGGCGATACAGCTCATCACCACATCCTCTAGAGATCGGGGAATCTTCAGCTGACTGGCAACCTCCCCCATCAATCGAGGTGACTCCTGGTGATGGGCTTTATACCAGCTACCAAAATTATGGGCATGGGGCCGCAGGGGAAGGTGCCCGGTTAACATTTCAAACATCATGATGCCCAGGCTGTAGATGTCGGAGCGTCGATCTAGCTCACAGCCATCCATTTGTTCAGGGGAGGCGTAGGCCAGGGTACCCATAAAACAATCGGTCTGCTGACTGCCCATTTGAATCAACTTGGCAATGCCAAAATCCAGGATCTTAGCCATTTCCCCCAGGGTTGGATCCTGAACAATCATAATGTTACTGGGTTTAATGTCACGATGGATAATCGGCACCACCTGGCTTTGTCCCTTCAGGGTAATACCTTCGTGGGCGGCTTGCAGACCCAGGCAGATCTGCAAGGTTAATCCCAAAAAGCGGGGAGTGGGTAGGGGTTGGGCCTGAATCAACTGACTCAGACTTTGCCCCTTGAGATACTCCATGACATAAAAGGGAATCTTGTCTTCGTTGACTCCGTGTTCAGTTACCCGCACTACATGGATGCTCTTTTGCCCCAGTAAGGCAGAGGTAATCGCCTCATTTTCAAAACGCTCTCGGGTTCTATCAGTAATTAGAGTTTGGGTTAAAAACTTGATGGCTACCTTAACGTGGCCCAACAGCAGGTCTTCGGCCAGATAGACCCGCCCCATCGCCCCCTGCCCAATGAGTTCTAGCAGCTGATAGCGGTTGGCTACTTTAGCATTGGCATTTAGATCTACCATGGAGTCTTAACCCGCTATCAACACCTTGTCACCCCGGTATCGGCACCTGACCGTTATAACTCTATTGTTTGCCCAGCCTTGTCTGGGGTTTAGGGTCTGCTAAGCCCTGACGGTAAACCGTTGCCTCCATCGCGCTGGTCAGGTAGTGGCCTGCCATAATTCCACTGGATAAATGATAGCGTTCTTCCGTCAGCCGATAGAGGGTCTCAAACCCGGTCCGCCGTTGGGGGTCATCCAGGGCCCAGTAGCGCTGAATAATTGAGTCGGCAGCTATCCAGCCTTCCCCTTCTACCCGACCCAGCAAACTATGCTTTAAAACAAAGGTATACTGTCTTTCCCCAGCAGTCAGATGACCTCGATACTGAAGGTCCATCTCGGGTAACTGCTGGGCAGAGGGGAGTAATTTCATCACTATGGTGAACCAGGACTGCCCGCTCCAGCCAATTAGAATCTTGCCGCTAATGGCGGTGGGCAGGCGGTCTCGTTCTAGCCAGCTACCTTGCAAAAGCCAGCGCCCCGGTTCTAGAAGAAAGCTGTGCAGCAAAAATTGGCCTCCAGGGTGGATGATGGGCTCACAGGCCTAGCCCTTAGCCTGCCATGGCACAGCTCAGCCAGGGCAAGGCAGGGTGGGAAGCCAACCCATGACTGCCTGGATCGCCTAATGCTGTTTCAGGCGCTCTGGTCAGGTCCCTCCTAGGCCCTACCCTTAGGATAGTGGATCTGTCCTAAAACGACCGCTGCCCTGGCTCCTGTCACTGAGGGCAGATTGCCCGGAAATTGATGCCAGTGCCAGAATCCTAATACGGCAAAGGCGATCGCTTCTTTGTAGCGAGCCGAGAGGCCAGCCGCTGTGGTGGTTACGACGCTCACCTCCGGTAGGTAGGAGCGCAGGTGAGTCATCAGCATCGGATTCTGGCTGCCTCCCCCACAGACTAAGACCGCCTCTGGTAAGGCGGGTAGAAACTGCTGGTAGGCTTGGGCGATGGTGGCCGCTGTAAATCGGGTCAAGGTGGCCACCAGATCAACAGCGACTAAGCCCCGCTGGCGGGCCATCTGTTGGCAATGCTGAAAGTACTGCCAGCCAAATAGTTCCCGGCCGGTTGACTTGGGTGGAGGCAGACGAAAATAGGGGTGCTCTAGCCAGCTATTGATCAGGGCATCGCAGGGGGTGCCCTGGGCCGCCCAGAGGCCGTCGCGATCGTAGGTGAGGGCACCCTCCGATAACTGGGTCATGGCAATATCAATCAGAGAGTTGCCGGGGCCCGTATCCCAGCCCAAAACCGTGGGTGGACACGCCTGCCCTTGCCGGTTCCAGGCTGGCAGATAGGTGACGTTGCCGATGCCGCCAATATTTTGAATACAGCGGCTCTGCTGGGCATGACTAAGTAAACACAGATCAACAATCGGTACCAGGGGGGCGCCCTCTCCCCCTGCGTCGATGTCAGCTTGACGAAAGTTACTGACGGTGGGTAGGCCTAATTGCTGGGCTACCACACTACCGCGCCCCAATTGCAGGCTATAGCCCAAGCTGACCGGGCTGCTCTGGGAGCGATCTCCGGCAGACCGATGGAAGACGGTTTGCCCATGGGAAGCAATCAAATCCACTGGCCCACAGCGATCGATTAACTGCTGGGCGGCCAGGGCAAACTCTCTGGCAATGGCATCATCGAGGCTGGCAAGCTCTGCCAGGCTAATGGAATCGCCCCGACAAACCGCTAAAATCGCCTGCTGGAGAGAGGTCGGGAAGGCTCTGATCTCTCCATCCACCAGCCTGAGGGTGAGATCGTAGCCGGTACCCTTAATATCTACCAGGGCAGCGTCAATCCCGTCTACCGAGGTCCCACTCATTAACCCGATAACTCGCATGGCTAATTCACTGGCAGCTTTTCTAGGCCACGGTTACTGCCAATCACCACCATCAAGTTGCCGGCCTTAAGACGGGTAATCGGACTGGGATTGATCTCAAACTTATCTGGATGGTTCTCCTGACTCAGGGCGAGCAAGGTTAGATCGTAGCGGTTGCGTAAATCAAGATCGATAATAGTTTGCTGATCAAAGGCCGGGGGTATGACAATCTCGGCGATACTATGGTCAGGGTCGATTTCAAAGCGTTCCAGGATGCCTGGCGACGTCAGGGAACGGGCTAATTCGCATCCCATTTCATGTTCTGGAAAAACCACCTGGTCAGCCCCGACCCGATTTAGCAACTTGCCGTGGATCTCAGAAGAGGCCTTAGCCACCACCTGTCTGACCCCGGCTTCCTTTAGATTTAAAGTGGTAATGACACTCTCTTCGACGTAGTTGCCAATCGCCACAATAACAGTATCAAATTCGAAGATGCCGGCCTCCTTAAGGGCATTGGGCTGGGTGGTGTCTAATTGCAGAGCGTGGTCAACAATTTTATCCGCCAGCGCTTGAGCTACCTGGAGTTCGCTTTGATCAACTGCCAACACCTCATAGCCCAACCTATGGAGGGTGGTACAAACAGCCCGACCAAAGCGGCCAAGACCAATGACAGCGAATTGATGGTGGGGCGATCGCCCCTGACGGAGAAAGGACAGAGATGGCAGATTCATACTACGCTTCACTCCCGGGCTGGCAAGGCTCTAGCTGAGATGGGGGCGCTCAGTTCACCGATGCTCCAGCCCCCTATACCAATTGGCTGAGGCGATCTCAGCCCCTGATACAATTATCAACGGCCCGGTACCTTTGATCGACATTTCTTTACTCTACTCTTTGCGCTGCCGCCGGGGTTAAGGATTGACCAGAGCCTGGAGCCAGACCGATGGCCATAGTCCCCCAGCAGCACCGAGAGCTTTGCTAGGTTTTTCATCCGTGGGGAAGTCTTTTTTGCTAGGCTAACGGAATGATTTTAGGGAAAGGTAAACATGGAACTTGGTCGCGGTAAAACCGCTCGTAGAGCCTACGGTATCGATGAAATTGCCCTGGTCCCTGGTCCCACCACCCTTGATCCGGCTCTGGCAAATACCCACTGGCAGATTGGTGGCATTAACCGAGAAATTCCCATTATTGCCAGTGCCATGGATGGCGTTGTCGATGTGGCCATGGCGGTACGGCTATCCCAGTTTGGGGCACTGGGGGTTTTAAACCTAGAGGGTATTCAAACTCGCTACGATGATCCTAATCCGGTGCTTGATCAGATTGCCAGGGTGGGTAAGGCCGAGTTTGTCGGTTTGATGCAGACTCTTTATGCCGAGCCGATTAAGCCTGAGTTAATTACCCAGCGCATTCAAGACATTAAACGCCAGGGAGGAATTGCGGCAGTCAGCCTGACTCCAGCTGGAGCTGCCCGGTTTGGCGAAATTGTTGCCACCGCTGGTGCCGATCTGCTGTTTGTTCAAGCTACAGTGGTGTCCACGGCCCATCTGACGCTGGCGGGGGGAGTACCTCTGGATTTGCCCAGTTTCTGCGCTACCATGCCAATGCCAGTCATTTTAGGCAACTGCGTTACCTACGAGGTGGCCTTAAACCTTATGAAAGCCGGGGCTGCCGGCCTGCTAGTCGGGATTGGCCCCGGTGCCGCCTGTACCTCCCGGGGGGTATTGGGGGTAGGAGTTCCCCAGGCTACCGCTGTAGCTGATTGTGCGGCTGCCCGCGATCAATACCATCAAGATACCGGGCGCTACGTCAATATTATTGCCGATGGCGGGTTAGTAACTGGGGGTGATATTTGTAAATGTATTGCCTGCGGAGCCGATGGAGTGATGGTTGGTTCTCCCCTGGCCCGGGCAGCAGAAGCCCCTGGGCGGGGTTACCATTGGGGCATGGCCACCCCGAGTCCAGTTCTACCCCGAGGTACCCGAATTCAGGTGGGGACCACTGGTAGCCTGGAACAGATTCTACGGGGACCCGCCCAACTGGATGACGGTACCCATAATCTTTTAGGGGCACTGCAAACCAGCATGGGTACCCTGGGGGCCAAGAATCTTAAGGAAATGCAACAGGTAGAGGTGGTCATCGCCCCCTCCCTGTTAACAGAGGGTAAGGTATACCAAAAGGCACAGCAACTGGGCATGGGTAAATAGGGATTATTTACCCACTCTGCCCTGCCTGAATCGATAGTTTTTCTGCCATGAGCTTATTTGTAGTTAATCCAACTGTGATCCGGAGCTGGTTGAGTACCAGGTTGTTGAGCCAAACCAGTCTTTACGTGGGTAAGCGAGTGTTACAGGCTTTATTTACCCTGTTGTTAGCCTCTGCTCTGAGTTTCTTTATTATTGAGCTGGCTCCCGGCAATTTTTTAGATCAATATCGCCAGAGTCCTCAGTTTTCGGCGGCAACCCTGAAACTTTTAAAGGCCCAGTTTGGGTTAGACAAACCCGCCTGGCAACAGTACCTGACCTGGCTTTATCAGGTGGTTTTCCATGGTAACTTTGGCCTTAGTTTTTCCTACCAGCGACCGGTAGTAGAGATTCTCTGGGAGCGCGTGCCCAATACTCTCTTGCTGTCTTTAGCCTCATTCCTGGTGACCTGGTCTGTGGCCATTCCCCTGGGGATTCTCGGTGCTGTTCACCAGAATCGTTGGCTCGATCGCGGCTTGCAGGTGCTTAGCTACCTGGGCCAGGGTATGCCTACCATCATCACTGGTTTGCTATTGCTATGTTTTGCCCAATTGACCGCCCCCCTATTCCCCATTGGTGGGCGCACCAGCATCACCCATGATGACCTCACCTGGCTGGGGCAACTGCTGGATATCGGCTGGCACCTGATTTTACCCACCCTGGCTCTGAGTATTACGAGTTTTGCTGGGCTGCAACGGATTACCCGGGGCCAAATGCTGGATGTGCTGCGGCAAAACTATATTCAAACAGCTCGTGCCAAGGGATTGCCTGAAAACCGGGTAATTTACGTCCATGCCCTTCGCAATGCCGTTAATCCCTTGATTACCCTGTTGGGTTTTGAGTTTGCCAGCTTGCTTGGGGGAGCTTTTATCACTGAAAACTACTTCAGCTGGCCCGGATTGGGCAAGCTGATTTTAGATGCGGTCACCGCCAAAGACCTCTATCTGACCATGGCCAGCTTGATGATGGGGGCGGTGATGCTGATTTTGGGAAATTTATTAGCCGACCTGGGGCTGAGTATGGCAGATCCCCGTATTCGATTACAGGAAATGAGTTAATTCAAACAGACCAAGGGTGTCCCATCAGGGTTGGGCTGGTTAGCCAGCATCTGATCGAAACTCCCAGCAAACTGCTGAAACGTCCGGCTTTTTTGTAAAGGACTCCAGGGCTCGCTGTCTGGCGGCCTATCCCATAGTTAAGCCGATCGACCGATCCCTAACCAACCTCAATAGATGGGTCTTGAATAGGGCTGCGCCCGCTTCCCCCACCGGGTGCAACAGACCGGTAACGCCATCTTCAATAATTTCGGCTGTACCGCCGGTCTTAGTGCCGAACACAGGAAGACCAAAGGCCAGGGCTTCGATGGCAACCCGACCAAAGATTTCTCCCTGGCCCTTTTTTCTGGTCAAAAAGATCGGTAGCCCACCCCTCAGGGCCACCTCGGGGACTTTGTCCTTGGTCAGTATAAAGGCTAATCTTTATACCATATAAATAGTATTTTGCCAAGATGGGTGAGAGCCCCTTAGCTTCTGCGCTTTCTGCCGTATTAGAGTATCTTTAGGTAAAATTCCGTAACAAGTCTGAGCGGGTTTAGGCCCCCTCAGTGATTAATGTTGAAGGGGTAAAGTCAGGCATTGAAATCACTTTTGCCTGTGCGGGTGACTAAGTGACTAACGTTTTCCGGCCTACTACTCTGTCAAGACAGCTTTTGCTTTGCTATGATGATCGTGTCTACGCTATTTAGCCACCAATCAATGAATTTCTGTTAGCTTTTGTGAGTGGCTCCTAGCTTTTATTGCTGTAAATGATCCCATTGGCAAAAAGTTCTAATTGATTGTTTTTGGGGTGTTTGATAAGAAAACTATGAATAACACAGAGAGTTCCCTGAGATCGAGTGGGTCTAATTTTGGTTGGGCTTTACTAGTAACCTTGATCAGTTTAGTGGTTAATGTTTTAGCTACCCTGGCAGGGTCTGACCACAGTATTTTTCACCTGTTTAAGATTGATTTAGCCCCTATGGGGTTGACTCCCTCTAGTTATAGTCTGGCTATTTGGGGACTTATTTATGGCAGTTTGCTGGCCTATTTTGCCTATCAGGCCAGGGTTGATCACATGGCTTTAGGTCTGTTGGGATTTGCACCCTTTGGGGCTACCCGAAATTCGGTCTCTGCTAAGCAATTTCGACAGATTAATCGCTGGTTGATAGTCGTAGGTATTGCCCAGGCAGCTTGGTGCTGGTTATTTGCTTCCAGGCAATTTGTTCTGGCCCTGGTTCCCTTAATGGTGGTGCTGGCAGCATTGACAACTATCTATCAAATTTTGGGAATTGGGTTGGTGTTTGCTTCGCGGCGCCGGCGCCGGTTTTGTCATCCCGCTTTCAGTGCCTATTTGGCCTGGTCTACGGTGTTGTGTTGTTTAACGGTGGCTGCTAGTCTCTATGGTTGGGGCTGGCGCGATCGCACTGATATCGGTGCGGTGTTAGCCATGGTGGCCATGGTTCTAATCAGTCTCAGAATGATTAGTCAACATCGAGATGGGGTATTCACCCTAACCATAGTTGCCAGCCTGGTGATGATTGGGTTGAACCACCCCAGTAGCAGCCGAATTGTCATTACGGCGGTGTTGGGGGCGGTAGGGTTATTGGGCTGTCTGGGTGTGAGCAAAAGACCGGTGGGGTTGATGCCAGCTGCTGGTCAAGGGTCAGAGGAGTCTACTAGCCTTTCCGGTTTGAAATCCACTCCTGAGCCATAAAGCCTTGATCTCGAGCAAAGGTTCTACAGGGCCTCCCAGGGTAGGGCCAGAGTAGGGTATGAAGAGTTGGTAAGGGTGAATAGAGAGCTGGCCTATGCTTTAAGAAGGTCAGATTAGAATAAGAAAAAATTTGATTTTATTGGTTTGAGGGCAATAGCCCTGGTAAAACCTTAATTTCATTTTGGTTATATCATTTCTGCGGGGGTGTCTGGCTCAGTCAACCTTATAGCCCTAGTGGGAGCGGTTAGGTCCTATAGTTAAGGGCACTGGGGTTAATTTTAGGGTTTGCCCCCAGGCAAGGGGCTATGCCCGATGAACAAATCCTATAGCTGAGCCCAGGTATAGACGGGTATGAAAAGTCTTTATAATTAGGGTGGTTAACGATAAAGGGGTAGCAACCCGGTTTTCTAAATCTTGACTCTAAGCTTTGCTGGTTCATTTCGATTTTGACTGTTATATATTTTTTACCTATTTGCTTAGTTATGCACCAACTCCGCAGCAATCGCTCCCGTAGCCGTTCCAAACGTCGCGCTATCTACTGCCCCAGCCATGGTTGCCCCTTAGAGAGTGTTAGCTGTAAGCACCAACTCTATGCCGACCGGGCCGAACAGCTTCAGCAGCGGGGGATGGGACGGCGCACTGCCCTGACCGTAATTCGTACCCACACGGCGGTGCCGATTACTGGAGAGTGGCTGGAGGCTTTTTGGTGTCCCCAGTGTCAGGAGGTCACCTGGTATCATGTGTGGCTCTGTAATCCCGATGCCGTTAGCCATCAGCGCCGGCAATACGTAGTTCGCCCGGCTCCCCAGGCCCTCTGGCAACAGGCCACCGGGGTAATTGACCCAGACGGTAATCCTTCAGTGGGTGAATTTACCCGAACCCTAGCTCGTATGACCAGCTATCAAGGGCTCAAGGGCTTCCGCTTTATTTAGCCGCCCTCCAAGCTTTGTTGGGGCCCGCCCTAGCCAGCGGGTTTACCTTCACTGTCTCTACCTGTGATCAATCGATTGGCGATGGTCTCTGGCTGAATAGCCGATAGAATCACATGGCCGGAGTCGGCAATCATCACTGATCGGGTGCGGCGACCGTAGGTGGCATCAATTAATTTTCCCTGTTCTCGACTATCACTCACCAGACGCTTAATCGGGGCTGACTCGGGGCTAACAATAGCGATTACCCGGTGGGCGGAGACAATATTGCCAAAGCCAATATTAATCAGTTTGATATCCATTAGCCCCTATTTGTTGCTACTGTCATCCTCACCCCTATTTTAATCAACGGTGACTGCTGGCCAGGGGCTATCGCTGAAAACTTAAGCTTTTCTCTGGCCAGGGCCCTGGCTAGAGGTCAGCCTCTGCCGGGGGCTGCTCAGGATTCTCGGTGATCGGTTCAGCCTCAGGGGCAGGAGATCGGGGAGGAATGTCAATGATAGCTCGCCTGGGCTTGGGGCGGCTGAGGGATCGTCCCAGACGGCTGAGCCACCGCACCAGTGTCTGCCACCGCCCCGCCCCTGGTTGGGAGTCGGTAGCCGCCTGGGATCGGGGCCGGGCTAGGGACACCACCGTAGGCGTAGCCCTGGCCGCAGGGGCCCTGGCCGCCGGTGTTAGATCGTCTAGGAATTCGTATTCCACGTCCTTTAAAGCTGAGGCCCGCAATTGTTTTGGGCCCTCGCCTGGGCCCACCGCTAGGGCCGCTCTGCGGGGACGGAATAACCAGCGCCCCAGAGCGGTCTGGCGCACAAAGGCCAGCCCCAGTTCTGCCATTTGAGTCCGAAAGCTAGGCCAGGAGTCTTCGGTAAAGGGAGTTCGCAGGGCCAGGGGGGTACGCCGACGGCGCAGGGTCAAAGCCTGCCACCCCCACCACCCCACCAAACTAATGGCGGCGCAGTGGCCCAGGAGTTCTGTCGGCTGACTCTGACCAGCATTGACCCAGAGCACCAGGGCGTAGAACAGACCAACGCCGCTCCAGAAAAAATCGTGTTTGCGGTGTACCTCGGGGAAGAAAAAAGCCGCTCCATAGAGGGCGACACTACCCAGGCCCACCACCGTCGCTAAAGCCTGCTGAATCATTCCTGTTGCCCTCGACCCTTGTCGATGTCGATCGTGGTTAGCATTGCCGGTTTAAGCTGGCTCAGACACCTTAGCCAGGCAATCCCTGAGTTGCTGACGCAGGGTTTGGTGGTCTAAATTCTGGCCAATCAAGACGATTTGGTTCTTGGGCGGGGCTTTCCAGTCTTCGTCATCCAGGGAAAATCGCTTACCACTGAGGTGAAAGACATGGCGGCGTGGGCTTTCGGCAAACCAGAGAATACCCTTGGCCCGAAATACGGACTGGGGTAGCTGATTGTCTAAGAAATGCTGGAATTGCCGGATGGCAAAGGGGCGATCGCTCTCAAAGGAAAGGGAGGTAAATCCATCCACTGCCAGGTGATCGGAATGGTGGTGATGGTGGTGGTCGTGATCAGGGTGGCCATGGTCGTGGTCACAGTCGCTATGATCTTGAGCAGCGGGGTCGTCTATCTCCCCTGAAGTGGGACTAAAGTACTGGTCTGACTCAAACAGCCCCACACTCAAAATCATCGGCAGGGGTATTTGCCCCCGGGTGGTGCGCAGGATACGAGCTCCTTCCTTAACCTGGCGAATTTTCACCTCCAACAGATCCAGGTCGGCCTCATCTACTAAGTCGGCCTTGTTTAATAGCAGAATGTCGCCGTAGGCAATCTGGTTGTAGGCGGCCTGGCTATTGAACAAATCCAGGCTATAGTTTTCAGCGTCAATAACGGTGACAATGGAGTCCAGCCGGGTCATATCCCGCAATTCCGTGCCCAAGAAGGTCAGGGCGATGGGTAGGGGATCGGCCAGACCTGTGGTTTCTACCACCAGGTAGTCGATTTTATCCTGGTGTTCTAGTACCCGATAGACCGCATTCATCAGATCGTCATTGATGGTGCAGCAGATACAGCCATTGCTCAGCTCCACCATAGTATCGTCGCTGTTCTCGGTGGTGATCAGTAAATCATTATCAATGCCGATTTCTCCGAATTCGTTCACCAGGACGGCGGTTTTTAAGCCTTCCTGGTTGGAAAGAATATGGTTCAACAAAGTGGTTTTGCCGCTGCCTAAAAAGCCCGTAATGATGGTAACGGGTAGGCCGCCTTTACTGTGGTCCATGGCTGGAGCTGTCACCCCAGGGGCCGAAATAGTCATGAAAACTCAGAATTAAGGGTCATTGTCTATAGTAGCGATCAAGTTCAGGAAATGTATAGTCTGACTTCAGGGAGGCTGTCTCTTCCTGACTCTGGTTAAGGGGGCCAGCCCCTCCAGGGCGGCCCGACTTTGCTACCGTAAATAAAGAAACCACCGGTGTGGAGAAATGATGGTAAACAAGCAAGTCTGGCTCATGCTTCTGCTAATCGGGGTGGGCGCCGGGGTCGGTGCGGGGGCAGCCTATGAGTGGCAGAGAGCGACGGCCCTACCCCCTAGTCGCGGCGTTACCAGTTCTCTGGCCAGTCTTCGGCCTACCTTGCAGTCGAGCCCCGGTCATTTACTCAACACCAGGCTAGACCGGTTAGACGGGGGGGATCAGCGGCCAGGGCGGCGAGTTCACATGGAATTTAATGAGAAGGACCTGAACCAACTGGTGGCGGCAGGATTAAATCAGCTGCCCCAAGCCCGGGCGATGCTGGGGGCGACCCAAAGCATTACCACCAGCATTGAGGGCGATCGGGTCAAGGGCGGGGTGGTCATTACCCCTGCCAGGCTGGATCCTCAGAGCCTACCTGGTCGGGCTGGCCATGCCTTGAATCGGGCCCTGGACCTGTTTCCCGCCCTTGCCGATCGCCCCCTCTATCTGGGGCTGGAAGCCCGGCCCCAGATAGAGGATGGGCGGCTGGTGCTGGGGGATGACACCCGGGTGCAGGTCGGTCGGATGACTCTAACCCTGGCTGATGTGGCTCGCCTCACCGGTGTCACTCCAGCCCAGATTAACCAGGCGATTAATCAGGCTCTGGCCACCGACCAACTACGCCTGGAGCAGATTCGTCTAGGCCAGGGCCAGGCCCGGCTGGAGGCAACCATGCCCCCGGGCAAGAATCCCCGTGGGCGGTTTCCGATCTCTCAGGAGTAGGCGACAATGAGGCTGATACTTCTATGCCTGGAGTCATGTCTATGCGTTTTGACCTACAACAAGCTCTGACCCACCGCCGCGCCTTAAAAATCATCAGCGGTCTCACCAATTTTGATGCCAGTCGGGTGCTGGCGGTTGCCAGGGCTGCAGATCAAGGCAAGGCCACCCTGGTGGATATAGCTGCCGATGCCCAACTGGTGCGCCTGGTGCGATCTCACACCAGTCTCCCTATTTGTGTTTCCGCCGTTGACCCAGACGCCTTCCTGGCGCCCCTGGCGGCCGGGGCAGACCTGATTGAAATCGGCAACTTTGACGCCTTTTATGCCCAGGGACTGCGGTTTGAAGCCGAGGAAGTCCTGGCCCTCACCCGCCGTACCCGGGCTCTGTTACCCACCGTTACCCTATCGGTGACCGTTCCCCACCTGCTGGCCCTCGATGAACAAGTGGCCCTGGCCGAGGCGTTGGTCGCCGCCGGTGCCGATATCATTCAAACCGAGGGAGGCACCGCCAGCCAGCCTGGCCATGGCGGTGTGCTGGGATTAATTGAAAAGGCTGCCCCCACCCTGGCCGCCGCCCATGCCCTGGCCCGGGCGGTAGCTGTGCCCGTGCTCTGTGCGTCCGGTCTTTCCGATGTCACCGCCCCCATGGCGATCGCCGCTGGTGCCGCTGGGGTCGGGGTCGGGGCAGCGGTCAACCGGCTAGATAATCCCCTGGCGATGGTGGCCGCCGTTCGCCAATTGCGAGAAAGCCTGGAGACCGTTAAGGCGGCCGGGCCGGTTGGATAAACTAGGGCGATCGCCCTGACCCCAGGCCTGATCAGTCGGGTGGGGGTAAGGCCATAACCGGCGGATTACCCCAGCCCTGCCCGCCAGTGCTCTACCCCACCCGATCAGGACCCTGGCCACTCTCGCCAGCATCTAGCTGATTCAGGAAGTACCCCGGCAATTGCCCGCGAGGAAATAGGTATACGGGCCATGCTGGACTCGAACCAGCGACCAACCGCTTAGAAGGCGGTTGCTCTATCCACTGAGCTAATGGCCCACCCGATTACCTGAACTGTTTCCCCTCCATTGTAAAGCGATAACTCAAAAGCTAGATATAGCTGAAGTCAGACCCAGCCCTCAGCGATCGTCGCCATCCAGGACTCAGCATCAGGTTTTCTGGCAGGTGCTCAGCAGTAATTCAACCTATAGGTACAATGGGATGATTTATCAGCCATAGCCCCAGGCCAGCTACCCGGTTCCATGCGCCATCGCCAGCAGGATATTTCTGCCAGCGCTCCAACGGCACCGCCCTGCTAGATCTGCCCTGCTAGATAGGAACGCAAGCCACGCCAATGTTTATCCTAAAAAGACAGGATGTTGAGATTAAAAAAATACACCATCCCCATCGGGCGCAGCAGATTTTAATCCTATGCTATCAAGACCAGGTTTTCACTCTCCTGAGCGTATTTCCATCTGCCCAGGAAGATCAGGCCCGCTCCTTTTGGCGAGATCTAACTGATAACCAGGGCAAAATCTGTGTTCTTTTAGAAGAACCCAATCGCTTTAGTGTTTGGGGTAAGCTTCGCCTCGATCAGATCATGGCCAGTCGCCGCGATCAGGCCATGACTTCTCCCAGTCTGGCTCAAGACCTTTTCATTCAAGCCTGCCTGTTAGTGTTGCAGGCTGTCTATATGGATGTAGAAGATCTGCTAGGCCCCAAGCAGGCTAAAAAATTTACCAACGATGTCCACCGCATCTTGACTGACTGGAATTTTCCCCTCGCAGATCATCCCCAGGTCATGAAAATCCTGCTGCAAACCAATCCCCTCGAATTATCCCAACTCCCTGGCTGGGAAGAAAATCACCTGCATCGACTGCTGCAGGAACTCTACCGCACGGGTAAAGATTATTTTGGTAACACCACCTTTGCCAGTCGAGCCCTGGAAACCCTGATGGACCTCTCGACCCAGGAACAACAAACGGTTAGCCAGTGGCTAAAAACATCTCCAGCTGGTCAACTCTGGCTGGCAGCAGAAACTTAAGGCCCCATCAGCCCCAGTCTCAACCCTCTGAGCAAAGCTATATGTATAATCTCTCAGTATTCCTTTCGATCTGCCCCCGCAGCCTTCCCCTCCCCTGTTACCCCCAGGAGTACGGTCTTGAGTAAATCGCCCTCGTCCATCACTAAAAAACAATCGAGTATATTTCTAATTGGTTCAGCCATCGCCTGGGGAATTATCACCCTGCTCTTTTTTTTGCTGGGCAGTACCCCTTCTCCCACCGCTACCCAGCCAGGGTGGTTTTTAGCCGGTACTAACGGACTGGAAACCGGTGCCTTCGCCATTGCCGCCCTATTGTGTTTTCGCAACTGGCAAAGCCGCTATATCGTCAGTGGTCGGCAAGTTTGGTTGTGGCTCGGGGCGGGTTTACTCACCTATGGCTGTGGCAACGTTCTATTCTTTATTTGGGGCACCATTTGGGGCCTGGATCCGGTGGTATCCCTGGGGGATATTTTTTACATTTTGAGCTATCTATTGCTGGCTACCGGCATGATTAAGGCCGCCCTGCAGCGGCGCCTAAATCTTGAATTAACTCAATGGTTAATTGTCGGGGGGGTTGGCCTGATGGGTATCCTCCTGGCTCTGTTTGTCCATGTTCAAGCGGCCCAGGCTACCTCCGACTGGGCCCCCTTAACTATCCAGAACGGGCTGATTCCGGACCTTTCTGCTGATGTTCTGTTGGCGGTTAAACCGGCCACCCAGCCCCCAGTTTGGATTACCAGACTCGATCACCATCTGCAACCCCTGGCTGATATAATCAGTATTCTGTATGTAATTGGGGATACGGTGCTATTGATTATTGCCGCCACCTTACTGGTAGCTTTTTGGGGTGGGCGGTCTTCACAGGCCTGGATCCTAATTGCTCTAGCCACCTTTTCCCTTTATGTCGCCGATATGTTTTTTGCCTATGCAGCCAACCGCAATACCTACGTAGAAGGCAGTTTGTGGGAGGTTTTTTGGCCCTTTTCAGCGATTTTCTTCTGGCTAGGCGCAGTGGTAGAACGGTCAGTTTCTATCCATTCCTACCACAGCCCTCGTCATCGCAGGGCTTAAGATGATAAAGGGTAGTCTCGCCAAGGATCTGCTATGGCACCGAAAAAGCTCACTGAAGCCGATAAGCAAACCATTCTCGGGTTGTACCATCAACCGGGGCAAACCACCTCGACTCTGGCAGAACGCTACGGAGTCAGCAACAGTACAATTAGTCGTTTGCTTAAGGCCAGTCTGCCCGAAGCTGTTTACAGCGCTTTAATTCAGCAAAAACGCACGCCTGCAGAAAAAGACTCTGCAGTGCTACCGGATCAGATTCTAGAACCCTCCTCCTTAAGTGATTCCGATCCCCCGCTCAGGACTGTAGCAGCACCTGTGTTGAAGAAACAAAAGCTTCAGTTAACCAGCGAAGGTAACTCTGGGGCTGATGCGGCTACCCCAACCCCGGATCGGATGGCGACTGCTTCGATGCTCCCGGACCTGGGGACAGGGTTAAGCACTGCCTCTAGCTCCGCCAACTCCACTGACTTTGGGATGGTAGAGGCGAAGGTAGATCTAGAGGCAGCCTGGGCTGAAGACGAAGAGGCCCTGGATGACGATTACCTCGATGACGAAGACTTCGAGGAGGAGGATGGAGAAGAGGAGACCTGGGAACGGGGCGAAGCTGCCCTCCAGCCCCAACTAGAAGCCCTGGAAATCTATCCTCTGACGGCTGAGGCCTTGCCATCGTTGTGTTACCTGGTGGTTGAGCGGATGTCTTCTGAACTGGTGGCGCTGCCCCTGCGGACCTTTGCTAATCTAGGACAAATTCCTGAGGTGGAA
Source organism: Cyanobacteria bacterium REEB459 (assembly GCA_018970085.1). GTDB lineage: Bacteria > Cyanobacteriota > Cyanobacteriia > Phormidesmidales > Phormidesmidaceae > Nodosilinea. Next base: position 939 of record JAGWXD010000003.1, on the reverse strand, counting down.
GGAGACTCGCGCACCTTACCGGTTTTTGATAATCACCACATTGCTCGCCGCTTTTCTCGGCGCAACCAACGGGTCATTAAGGTGCCCGACGGCATGCTTTTGCAAACTACTATGCCCTACCTCAAAGCTAAGGGCATTACTCGCTTGTTAATCGACGGTCAGGTCTTCACCCTGGATGACGCTCAAGCCAGTATTGCTGAAGTTTAATAATTCAGTTGAGTGGACTACAGACACAAACACATTAACTCAACTGTAGACCAGGTAAAGTAATAGCTTGCCTATGCAAGTGTTTGCCTGCCAGGACTATCCAGTTGACCATACCCCCAGGGGAATTCGAATCCCCGTCGCCTCCGTGAAAGGGAGGTGTCCTAGGCCTCTAGACGATGGGGGCCTGAACTCAAACGCATTAATTAGTATAGATAACCCTTAGACCCTTGTCAAACCTCCACGACTCTGCGCCAGCAATTCTCATTTTAAGGTGTCCTGCAAGACTCCCATCACGTTACAGGCTTGGGACGCGTTGTCTAGGGTCTTGGCCAGCATTAACAGGCCCAATCTGTTTTTGACAATCTTTGCTTGGGTAGTCATGGTGACACTCCTAAGTCAGTACAGGTTTACACGGAGTAGCCAAATAAAGTTCTAGCTATTACACCCTGACAAAACTTCTCCCCAAGCAGCAGTGGGCTCCCAAAGCCAAGGGCAATTGATTAATCCCTTACCAAAATCTAGTCAGTGTTTCCCATCTCTACCCAAAAAATAGGGCACCCCCGCAGGAGCGCCCTATTCAAATCACAGTCAGCTAAACCTAACCGATGATTTCAGGAGCCTGAGCCGCAGCTAGGTCCAGAGGGAAGTTGTGAGCATTGCGCTCGTGCATCACTTCCATACCCAGGTTGGCGCGGTTGATCACGTCAGCCCAGGTACCAATCACCCGACCCT
>JAGWXD010000098.1 GCA_018970085.1 Cyanobacteria bacterium REEB459 | reverse complement strand
CAGATCAGCGGGGGCTGGGGGGCCAGGGGTTGCTCTTGGTAGCGCCCCGCCACCCGCTTAAAGTACCGCAGGGTCTGGCTGTAGCGGCTGTAGACAATGTAGTGGGGCACCTGCAGGTAGCGCTCGTAGACCTCCAGTTTCCCCGGGGGGGAAGTAGGGGGGGGCTGCACCGCTGACAGGGCATCCCCAGGGCGAAAGAACCGGCCCAGGTCCTCCCGTTCCGTCCCCGGCGAGAGAAACTCCACCACCACCTCCGGCCCCTTGCCCTCCTGCCAGGTCACATAGCTGAGCCGCAGGTCTTGGCCGCCGTAGAGCCAGGGCACCCCCACCGACAACATCCAATCTGGCCGTTTGTGCCACAGGGGATGGTCTGGGTCGTAGTACAGGTTCAGGTCCGAGGCATCGCAGTAGTTGTCACTGCCGTAGTCCACCAGTCGCAGGGTCTGACTCAGGAGTTGGGGCTGCAAATCATGAAAAACGTCAGGCAAACCCGGCTCCTCAGGAAACTCACTGGGTAGGTCGTACATGGTGGGCAGCCCCGGTTGCAAGGGAGGGACTGCCAGGGGTTTGGGACGGGGCAAGGGGGTCATGGTTCAGCCACCCGCAACATGCTCCTATTCTATCCTTGGCAAAGGGGGGTAAGGGGGGTATTCACATCGCACTTCACTCGAGTGAAATCCGCTATGTTAAGGATTTCGGCATTTTTTCTAATAAAAGTACCAAGCTATGGCCAGGTGACTGGCTTTTAATGTCTGGGGGATGGCCCTGGGGAAAGCTGCCAAACTTCGCTAAAAAGTAAGGCTAGCCCATCTCCGCCAGGCTAAGGCTATAGATAAGCCTGTAGCACCGCCGCAGTGGCGGCCCCGGTTTTGGCCCAACTGAACCCCTGGGCCCGCTCCAGCCCGGCCCGGTGTAGCTGCTGCCACAGTTGGCTATCCTGCCATACCGCTGCCATTGCCGCCGCCAGTTCTTCTACCCGGTAGGGGTCGATGAGCAGGGCCGCCTCCCCCGCCACTTCGGGCAGCGAGGCCAGGTTAGAGGTAATCACCGGGGTACCGCAGGCCATCGCCTCCAGCACCGGCAGGCCAAAGCCCTCCCACAGGCTGGGAAACACCAGGGCCACGGCCTGGTTGATTAACCGGGGCAAATCCGCCTCAGGAACGTAGCCCAGAAACCGCACCCGCGACCCCAGCCCCAGGGCATCCACCTGGGCGTGCAGGGCGGGGGTAAACCGGCGATCGCCGCCGCCGCCAAGCCACAGCTCCAGGTCAGTAGCCCCGGCGGGCAACTGGGCAAAGGCCTGAATTAACCGCACCAGGTTTTTGTAGGGGGCATGGCGTCCCAGGTAGAGCAAGTAGGGCTGGCGCGGCAGGTCTAGCCACTGGTAACGGCGGTGATCGTAGGCCAGGGGTGTGACGGTTTGGGGAGTAGCTAGGGGGCCAAAAAACTCATGGATATCCCGCTGGGTAGCCAGGGAGTTGCAAAGGATATGGCGTGCCTGGCCGATCACCCGGGGTAGGTAGTAGCGGCAATAGGCCACCAGGGCCGGCGACATTTGGGAGCTAAACCGCAGGGGAATCAAATCGTGCACCGTCACCACCGTGTGGCACCGGGACCAGAGGGGGGCTTCGGGGATGGGGGAGAAGAGCAACCGGCTATGCCGTTGTTGATAGAGCTGGGGCAGGCGAGTTTGGGTCCACCACAGCCGGCGACCATGACCCCAGGTGCCATCATCACTGGTGGCGTTGGGGGGGGAGGGCTGCCAGTGATGGTGGTTGAGGGGGTGGGGGGCGAGCACGGCCTGGCTGGTCAAGCCCAGGTGGGGCAAGATATTCAAGGCGTAAACCGCCAGCCCCGTCGGTTGACGGGGAACAAAGGCCAGGTTAATCAGCAGGTCAGCCTGGGGCATGGGAGCAGGGCAGAAAACCCTCGAATTTTACCCTAAAGCAGCGATCGGTAGGCCGCCAGGGTAGCCTGGGCGGTGCGCCGCCAGGAGAACTGGGCCGCCTGGGCATAGCCCCGGGCAATCAGGGACTGGCGCAGGGTCGAATCGCTAATC
>JAGWXD010000061.1 GCA_018970085.1 Cyanobacteria bacterium REEB459 | reverse complement strand
AGTTTGGCTTTGGGTATGGTGCGTTTGATGGGTTTGGCTGGGTCGGGGGCGTCGGTGGGAATCAACGATCCTTGTAGGGGCGCATCGCTGGGTAACTTTTTGCGCCCCACCTCGACCCGTCGCAAGCCGTAGGGTTCAAGGGTTTCGTACTTCAGGTGCAGGTCCATCAATTCTTTGCCCCAGGTTGCCCATTGGTGGAAGTCGGCGTAGAAGGGCAGGCGGGGAAATTCGCGTTTGAGGTTGAGTTCGTATTGGGTGCGGTAGGCGGGATGGTGGAGGACGGCGTAGGTGTAGTGGAAGATGGCTGATTTGGTGATGGTGGTGTCGCTGTAGCGGGTCTGGAATTGGGTTAAACTCCAGTCGGTGATGTTGTCGATGCGGTTGCCGTTTTCGTCATAGCGGTAGAGGGGAAGGCATTGAGCCGCAGTACCGACCAAATGTAAATCAGGCACACAATTTGTAGCCGTAACCATAAATGGGGATTGAGTACCTACATCAGTGCAAAAAATCGCTGAATTATCAACTCCTGAAGTAGGGAAGATAGTAGGCATTTGATAGGTCATGCCATTGAAATATTTATCAAAATAGAAAAATTTTTTAATAAATGGTCGCCAAGAACTTGGCATTACACAATTAGAATCATATTTTTTAGATATTTTACGGCTCAAATATTTCTCAAGTTCTCGATCCCATTTGATGTCTAACTCCCGCTTCACTCCATTCTCCAACCTCTCCTGATACACCTCCACAAAATACTTCATTCGCTCAATTAAAGCTTCTTTTGAGAAGTCATAAACCCATTCATCCCGTTGAGTTTTAACCCCTGCCGAAAAAAGCTGAAAAACTGCTTCCTGAGATCTACCCGCTTTCACTTCCTTGTCAATCAATGGCAAAAAACTCTCAAAATCGTTATCGGTTAAATTAATCCAATTTGCCTTCTGATCCGGCGTAATATGGTCAAAGGGAATCTGCTCAAAGCGCGTCTGTTCAAACCAGGCGAGTTTTTCTTCCCTGGTCTGTTCATCCTGTAGCGTAAAGTAAAAAATCTTTGCCTTGCTCATGCCCATACCTTTTCGATGGGATACGCATCAAATGCCTGATCTTTGCTAACCAGTGGTAGCGATCGGTTGATGGCTTGAGAAATGATGATGCGATCAAAAGGATCTCTATGCTCCGCCAAATAAAATGGTAGACTATACTGCTGAATCGTATCTTGTATAGATATTGGAAGCAACTGAAAATCAGTTTCTAGGAAACGAGCTTCCATTTCATTAAAGTCACAACTCAGTAAAATCTTTTCTTTCTTAAGCTTAATTCCAATCTCCCAAAAACTGGCAATGCTCACAAAAATATTTTCAGTTTCCTCTATTCGATCTCTAACCGCTTGTGGAAACTTAGGATTATTTTCAACGACCCAAATAAATATATGCGTATCGAGCAAGAGTCCACTCATTACATGTATTCCTCAAAATCATCCAGTGGCTCATCAAAGTCATCCGGTAATGGAAGCACGAATGTACCTTTCATAGAACCGAATAATCGGCGCTTCTTAGTTTTATCCTTTATATCCCCTAATTCTCCGTTTGTATATCGCTCTGCCAAAAACTCAATGTAGTGCAGAACTTCTGTTTGCAGTGACTCAGGTAAGGCCTCTAGCTTTTCTAGAATTACGGGTTGAATCATTTTTTGTTCTCCTTAGCAGTTTTCACTAAAAACATCACCGCAATTCCTGTTTGAATTCCAAATACATTGTTTTTTGTGCCAGAAATCTTTGGGTTATTCCTCACATCCGATTGGGTATCGACAATATACACATGATCAAACTCGCGATCGATACACTTCCGAAAGCCATCAAAAGTTTTGGAGTCAACAAACGATCGATTGGTAATCAATGCGATGACGCCGTTTTGCCCTAATCTATCAGACGCCCAGCGAAAAAAGCGGGTGTACATATCGTAGACAACAATCTGATTTTGGGCCGTTCCCTCCTTGATGTAGGTTGCTTTAATCGCTTTATCGATACCTTTGTAGAGGCGGTTGGCATTACGCTGGTTAAAATTCTCTTGATGGGCGTTATAGGGAGGGTTGCCGATGATCACAGAAATGGTGCGATCGTTCTGCTCTTGAATTCGTGCCGTATTTTGCACACTCATGGCAAACAGATCGAACTGATGACCCGCCGCACTGCAATGATCTAGTGTATCGACTAAGCAAATATTCTTAAATTCCTCATACTTCTCCATCTTCTGCTGATAGGTAAATTCAATATTCAAATTAGCAATGTAATAGGGCAAAATCGCCACTTCATTGCAGTGAATTTCGTGTTTATATTTATGCTCTAGCTTATCCGCAGGCAAATACTCAATCAGTTCTGTGACATAGGTGCCCGTTCCCGTACAGGGGTCAAGAATCTCTACGCCGCGATCGCTCAACAACTTGCCAAAGTGCTTATGGGTCAAATAATCCGCACTCTCAATCATGAAGCGGACGATCTCATTCGGCGTGTAAACAATCCCCAACCGATCCGCCGCCTTGGGATTGTAGGCTTTGTAGAAATTCTCGTAGACCGCCTTGAGAAACTTCTGCTTTTCGTGGTGGTTAGCGATATTTTCCGAATGGCGACGAATCACCGCATAGTAGTGTTCGATACTTTTGAGCGTGTTTTTGCGGGTCGCTCCCGTGAAAAAGGTGTTGATAATCTCCGACAGTTCCCGCGCAATATTATTTTCCCGGTGAAACTGCGACTCATGGAAGATATTGGTAAAAATATCCTCCGTAAGAATGTGCTGAATCAACATCTCATGGATGTCGAAGACCTCGATTTCTGGGTTGATCGACTGACGACAAACTTCCAGGAAGGCGTTGCGGCGCTCTCTAAATTGAGTATTGCTCTCTTCTTGCTGGGTAATAATGTCCCGCAGTGCCACCAGAATATGGGGGATATCTTCTTTGAATTTGGTAATTGCTGCCCGAAAGTCGCGCACTTCGGGGCGTTCATAGTCCACAAAGGTGCTGATTAGCCCATCTAACGCTGCCGCATCCCGCATGGAAACGCGCAACTGCTCCCGACTGTGCTGAATCAGTACCGCAGTTTGGGAGTCTTCAAACAGAATATTTTCATCGGGATAGCCCTTTTCTAATTTTTTCTCGATCTCTACATCGAGCTTGTCGTACTGGTCTTTACTCTCCCACCAGCCATGCTCCAGGCGAATGGCATCCTTCACCGTGCCATCAGGAAAAACGGTTGTATTAAACTTGGTCTTAAAGTCCAATTCTGGGATCAACAGATAGTTGCGGGGTTTGCAGTAGTCATTTAACAAACGCTCAAAGGCATTGCGAATGCTGGTTTCCTTTTTGGACCCCCCGTAGCGAATGATTTTTTCGACCTCCGCCTGGTACTGTGTCACCAGCAATCTAGACATAGCGCGACTCCTAAAATCATGAAGCCTGGGCAGATTAAGAACTCGGTTCTAATATTGCCATCTATTCTTGAGTCTGACTGACAGATGGCTGTGCCGAATCAACGAATATAGCAATTAAAACTGCTTAGACCCTGACTTGGGTGGTTGGTTTGGGCAGTTGGCTGCGATCGGGCTTTACCGACGGTAGCTCACCCATTGTCTTTTAGATGACTTCCCCACCGAGGACTGACGGCATCAGGGCTAAGGTCAGCGACGACGAGTAGACAAGAGTGTAGCGCAAAGATTCTCTACTGGTCGTTACCGAGATGTTAGGCTGCGGCAACTCGGGCACCTTTGCTGTTCAAGAAAAAACTTCTTTCAAGGCTGCCAGTCGATCTTGCATAATCCGATAGTAAATCCAAGTGCCGCGTCGCTCCTTTTCTAGCAACCCCGCTTCATACATGACCTTAAGATGATGACTGACGGTAGGTTGCGACAACCCCAGGGATTCGACTAACTCACAGGCGCACACTTCTTGATTCGATTGAGCAGCAATCAAGCTCAACATTTGTAACCGGGCTGGCTCACTCAGCACCCGAAACAGCCCTGCCAGTTGTACAACGTCTGCTGGTGTAAGTTTTCCAGCCAGCAAAGGAGGACAACAAGGAACAGCAGGTTTAGAGGATTTCATAGTCTTATAGTGTTGGAGTGAATGGTGTTGGAGTGACCTATAAACAAGGAGCTTAGACCCCTTGCTAGCAGGGATACTGGGCCTACTTTATCTGATCAAGAATTGCTATATGAATTGCTATATATTGACACGCATCGATATACTTTGCCATACTATCAGCAACCCTGAATATTGATGGCCGTCAATATAAGGTCGATATAAGAAGGAGGTAGGTCATGTCTGGTGTGCCATTGGCGTTGACTGTGAGTGATGTGGATGCAGCTATTGCTTTCTACAGCAAATTATTTGGTTCTGCACCCGCCAAGGGTCGCCCCGGTCATGCTAATTTTGCTATCCAGGAGCCGCCCTTAAAGCGGGTCTTGATAGAAAATGCCATGGCTGCAGGTCAGCTTAATTATGTAGGGGTTGAAGTAGACTCGTCGGAGCACGGCACGGGGGCAAGCAATCGCCTCAAGCAAACCGGGTTGCCTGTCGATTCAAACCATCAGGTAACCTGCTGTTACCCATTGCAAGCCCCGGTTTGGGTTCAAGATTCTGACGGTGTTGATGGGAAAATCTATACCGTACTGGAGGACTCCGCTGATTTTGGTGTGAGTCGAACCACCTCTCCAGCTTGCTGCTCTTAACTCAAGGTATTAGCATGCAAGGGAAAAACCGCCAACCGTTGGCAACGTGCTCAAGGGAGTTGCTAGCAGAATTCATCGGTACTTTTACACTAGTCTTCGCAGGGACTGGGGCTATTGTTGTCAATCACCTCAGTCAGGGGGCTGTCACCCATCTTGGTATTAGCTTTGTTTTCGGAGCCGTGGTAACGGCCTTGATCTACGCCTTGGGTCATATTAGTGGGGCCCATTTTAATCCTGCTGTCACCCTAGCGTTTTGGAATAGTGGATTTTTTCAAAGAAACCGGGTTTTACCCTACATTTTGGCTCAACTACTAGGGGCGGTGATGGCTTCATCAGTGCTGTTTCTATCCTTTGGCCAGGTGGCAAATTTAGGGGCAACCCTTCCTATTCAAGGCAATTGGCAACAGTCTTTTCTCTTAGAAACTATTCTCACCTTCATTCTGATGCTGGTGATTTGGGGATCGGGCTTAGACCGGCGGGCTCCCATTGGGTTTGCCGGCATTGCGATCGGGTTAACCGTTGGGCTAGAAGCTGCCAGCATGGGATCAATTACGGGAGCCAGTATGAATCCCGCCAGATCCTTTGCTCCTGCCTTGATCAGCTGGACATGGCAGCATCACTGGTTATATTGGATCGCGCCAATTTTGGGCGCACAATTGGCAGTCTGGATGTATCGATATTTATCAAACGGGTTTTCTGATTTGAAGCACTAGGAAGAACCATGAAACGAGTCATGTTTGTTTGCAAAAAAAACTCCCGACGTTCTCAGATGGCGGAAGGGTTCACCAAGGTTTTCGGAAAAAATAAAGTGGCTGTCACCAGTTCAGGCTTGGCATCTAGCCAGGTTGATCCAATCGTGGTGCAGGTGATGGCAGAGGTAGGCATTGATGTTAGTGAGCAAGTCTCGAAACCCTTGAGCGATTTTCAGCCCGAAGATTACGATGTGGTTATTTCCCTCTGTGGCTGCGGGGTCAACTTGCCGAAACCGTGGATATTACGAGAAGTCTTTGAAGACTGGCAACTCGATGATCCAGAAGGTCAATCCATTGATGTGTTTCGACAGGTGCGAGAGGAGATCAGAGACCGAGTCTTAGGATTGCTGAGCGCTCTTGATTAGCAACGGGCGGATGGCGGCAGTGAAGGGGGGTTGCAACCACCCCAGGGAATTTTGCTCAGGCACGATTAGCCGCCACAATTTCCTCTAAAATGGCTTGGCCTCCCTGGCTCCGCAAACGCTGGGCTAGCTCCGTACCCAGGGCTTCAGCCGTCTCGGGATCACCCACAATGGTGTCTTGAATCAGTTGTTGACCATCCAGACTGGCGATGAGACCGGTGAGGGTGAGAGTATTATCTACCAGGCTGGTGTTGACTCCGATGGGAACCTGGCACCCCCCCTCTAACTCCCGAAGAAAGGCCCGCTCGGCCAGACAGCGCACCGTAGTGGCTGAGTGGGAGAGCACCGTTAACAGGTCTAGAATAGCTGTGTCTCCGGCTCGACATTCTATGCCCAGGGCCCCCTGCCCAACCGCATGGAGAGAAATGGAGGGGGGCAGGATGGCGTGGATGCGATCGCCCATAGCCATCCGCAGCAGACCCGCAGCCGCCAGAATAATCGCATCGTAGCCACCCTCGTCAAGTTTCTGCAGGCGGGTATTGAGATTACCGCGAATATCTTTAAAAACCAGATGGGGATAATGGTGGCGTAACTGGGCTAAACGCCTGAGGGAAGAGGTACCAATCACCGCTCCCTCAGGCAGGGTGGCCAGGGTACTCTGGCGATGACGGGCATGGACCACCAGGGCATCGGCGGGGTCCTCCCGTTCGGTAATGCAGCCCAGCATCAGCCCGGTGGGCAGGCGAGTGGGTAAATCCTTCAGGGAGTGCACGGCGAAATCACTATCTCCCCTGAGCATGGACTCTTCCAATTCCTGGGTGAAAAGGCCCTTGTCGCCAATTTTCGAGAGGGAAACATCTAACACCTTGTCCCCCTGGGTTTCCATCGTCACCACCTCAAACCCCAGGTGGGGAAAGTGACGTTGTAACTCATCCCTCACCCAGTGGGTTTGAATTAAAGCCAGCTGGCTTTTACGGGAAACTATGCGAATAGTACGGGCTGGGGATGATAGGGGGGGTGGTGGACTGGTTTGCATAGTCTGGAGCAGAGACCGACGATTGGCAACAATGACAGGATCTTTAGATTACAGTAAGGGGTGCCTCCCTAGAGTAGGCCCTGGCCAGATGTTAAGGGGTTGTTACGCGAACCCTAGCTCACCCGATCGCCGGGCTAGGGCACTGGAGCTATGATCAAAAGATTGAGCATGAGGTGAAGCGCTTGCGGTATCGCCGTCCCTATCCACCCGCATCAGAAGCCAGGCTGGTGTCCCTGGTCACGGCTGTGGCCCTGATCCTACCCGGGTTCCTATGGCTGTTGCAGGCCCCCCTAACTCTCGCCCAGGCCCTTTCCCCAGGGGTTAAGGATAGTTTTCTGGCCGATCCCCTCAGGGATACTCCCCGGGATCCGCTGTTACCCGATCTACTCCTATCCCGGCCCCTGAGTCCTCTCGAACAGCGGGCCTTCGGAGAGGCGCTGGACCGGTTGGCGGATCAGTTGGTTGGTTTGAGCGCTGGTGGCAGGACCGCAGCCACCGTTCAACTGTGGTTACGCTGGCTGCGCCTGAGTCGTTTACTGGGAACGGACAGAGAAATTGGGGCGATGGAACAGGCTGCCAGGCAAATGCGAGATTGGAATGCCACCGAACCCCTGCAGGTGATCTCGGCTCGCCTAGCGGTGATGGTAGCCGACCTGGATAGCACCGATCGCAGGTATGCAGCCCGAGTTGAAAACCTGGCTCGCACCGCTATGGTGATGGGTAACCTAGAGGCGGCTGTCGATCTGCGTCGGACCCTGGCCACCCTAGCCCTAAATCGGGATGATCGCCCTGGCTATCAAGCTCAGCTCGAAACCATAGCAGGCCTCTACGAAGAGTGGTTCGACTTTCAGAAGGCGGCAGACCTCTACGCAGAATTGTTGCGCTTGGTTGCAACCAACCCTAACCGGGCCGACCAAACCCGTTTTTTGCAGCGTCGCATTGACAATCTCGAGCAGGCCCAGGACCTGACCGCGGCGATCGCGGCACAGCAACAACTCATCACCCTTTACCGCCAGGAAGAGGCAAGCTGGCCCCTGATCACCGCAGTCCAGACCGCCATGGCTAAAAACTATGAGCGGCTGGGTTCCCTCAGCCTCGCCTCACGCCAGTACCAGACCGCCTACACCAATGCCATTACCGCCCAGCAATTGGATCTGGCCGCCACCATTTTGCGAGATCTGGCCGCCCTCTACCAAAGACTGGAACGATGGTCCGACGTCCTCTATTTGGAACAACAGTTGCTACAGGTAGCCCGTAGCGCCAATAGCACCTATGGCCAAATGGAGAGCTTTGATCGCCTGGGTCAGGTCTATGAACACACCGGTGATCTGGGCCTGGCCTTGCAGTCCTATCGCCAGGGACTGGCACTGGCCAACGTCCTGGCACTGCGCCAGGACTATTTTCAGACCCAAATTAATCGTCTGCAGCGATCGCCCTAGCCACCGCTAGGGGGAAGAGGTGAGCCCGCAGGCCTACCCAGTGGGCGCTTTTACCCATTTACCCGGTCCTCAGGGCTCTGGTCAACGGAGTAGAAAACCAGGAAACCCTGACTTTAAGGGCCTTCGCCTAAAGAAAATCTTTGGGAGCAGCCCCTTTCCAGGAAAGTTGTTTACTCTGTTGACAGGTTCACTGTTATCGGCTCTAGCTTAACTTCTCCTTCCCAGCCGATGGCCTATGGCCGTAGCCACGGGTAAGGGGGCGGAAAGGGGGTTTGAAAAGGCTGTTCAGTCTTTCAACTTAAAGGCTTTTGTCAACGTTTTCAAACCTCCTTTGGGGTGAGTCAGAATGCTGACCCAGGCTTGGCTTTTGGATGTCTTGTAACCCAAGACTCCTGAGTCAGGAACGAGACATCACATTGACCGATCAACTCTGTTCTCGGCGTTCTGGCCAAAGTTATCAACCGGGTTGAGGGTTAGAGGCAGGGGTTTCCCCTTGCCCAACCTCCCCCATCGCCCCAAGCCCCCCTGTTCCAGTCAACCGTTTTCCAGCCAACAGTTACCGAGAGAGTGCTATGACCCAGAGTTTTGGTGTAATCGGTCTTGCCGTCATGGGTGAGAATTTAGCCCTGAATGTGGAACGCAACGGGTTCCCGGTAGCGGTATATAACCGTACCCCCGAGGTGACCCAGCGATTTATGGCGAAGCGAGCCCAGGGTAAAAACGTTAAACCTACCTATAGTTTGGAGGAATTCGTTGAGTCCCTAGAACGGCCTCGCCGCATTTTGGTGATGGTCAAGGCAGGCGCCCCGGTGGATGCGGTGATCGCCCAACTCCGCCCCCTCCTGCAGGAGGGCGACATGATTATGGACGGGGGCAATTCCCTCTACGAAGATACGGAACGCCGCACTAAGGAACTGGAGTCCACCGGCTTACGGTTCATTGGTATGGGGGTCAGCGGTGGTGAAGAAGGCGCCTTGAACGGCCCCAGCCTGATGCCCGGTGGTACCCGGGCTGCCTACGATTCGATCGAGCCCATCGTCAAAAAAATTGCCGCCCAGGTGGATGATGGCCCCTGTGTTACCTACATTGGTCCCCGTGGAGCCGGTCACTACGTCAAGATGGTGCACAACGGCATTGAGTACGGCGACATGCAATTGATTGCCGAAGCCTATGACCTGATGAAAAATGTGCTGGGACTGGATCACCGCCAGCTCTACGAAGTTTTTGCCAACTGGAACCAAACCGACGAACTCAATTCCTTTTTGATTGAGATCACCACCGACATCTTTACCAATATTGATAGCGAAACCGGCCAGCCCCTGGTGGAACTGATTCTGGATGCGGCAGGCCAGAAGGGTACTGGCCGTTGGACGGTGATGAGCGCCCTGGATCTGGGGGTAGGCATTCCCACCATTACGGCGGCGGTGAACGCCCGCATTATGTCCTCCATCAAGGCGGAGCGGACGGCGGCGGCCCAGCAGTTAATTGGGCCCAGCTCCAGCTTTGGGGGTGACCTTAAGGCCATGGTGAATAAAATTCGCGATGCCCTCTACTGCTCTAAGATTTGTTCCTACGCCCAGGGTATGGCCCTGATTGGTGCGGCGTCTAAAGCCTTTGAATACGACATCAATCTGGGGGAAACCGCCCGCATTTGGAAGGGAGGCTGTATTATTCGGGCCGGATTTTTGAACAAGATCAAACATGCCTACGATGAAAATCCTGACCTGGCCAACCTACTGTTGGCTCCCGAATTCAAACAGACCATCCTGGACCGCCAGGCTGCCTGGCGCGAGGTGATTGCCCTGGCGGCCCACTCCGGCATTCCAGTGCCCGCCTTTAGTGCCTCCCTCGACTACTTTGACAGCTACCGTCGCGATCGCCTGCCCCAAAACCTGACCCAGGCCCAGCGCGACTACTTCGGCGCCCACACCTACGAACGGATAGACCGGGAGGGAGTCTTCCACACCGAGTGGACCAAGGCTCCGGTGCTGGTTTAGCGGTCCTCCGCCAGGATCTGCCTAACCACGGTTTGGGCGGAGTAACTCACCCCGGCGGTACCCTCGCCGGGGTGGGTGCAATCCCCCGTTAGCCACAACCCCTGCACCGGGGTGCGGTTAGCAAAACCAAAGGGACCATAGCTATTCACCCGCATGCCCAGCCCCCCCACCATGCCCTGGTGGCGACCGGTGAAGTGGGCAAAGCTGCGGGGGGTGGCCGCCTCCAGGTGAATAATATGGTCTGGCGAAAGGTCAAAGTACCGGCCCAGGCGCTCCAGGGCCACCTGGGTATAGTGTTCTTTCAGGGCCGGGTAATCCTCGGTTTGCCACCAGGGTTCCACCGCCGTAAAGGAAGAGGCCACAATCGTGGCCTGCCCCTCGGGTGCCCGGCCATCGCCGGGGCGACTGACGGAGACAAACAGGGAATTATTTTCGCCGATCGGGCCATCGTAGTCGTAGAAAAACTGCAAATGGGGCGGACAGTCAGGGGGAATGGCCGCCGCCGCCACCCCCAGGTAGATCACAAAGGCACCACTGGCAGGGGGTAAGCTCTCCACCCGCCGCCGGTAGCCCCGGGGTGCCCCCTCCCCCAGGAGGGTGACCAGATTTTGCACGGTCACATTGGCCACCACCTGATCCGCCGGTTCCACCCAGGTCTGACCAGTTTTTTGGTCCTGCACCTTGACCCCCTGTACCCGCCCCCGGTGGCTATGGATGGCGATGACGGTGTGGCGCAGCTGCAACAGGCCCCCGTGGGTAACCAGGGCTTTTTCCAGGCGATCGCTGAGCACCTGCATACTCCCCTGCAAATGGAACAGGCCATAGGGTGCCTGGGATACCCGCAGGGCCGTAGCGGCGTAGAGCAGGGCCGTTTCCTCCGCATTCACCTGGGAGTAGAGCTTCAGTTGCAGGTCAAGGAAGGTTTTCAGCCGGCGATCGCCCGCCAGCCCTAGGGATCGCAGGGCCTGGCCCACGGTGCGGAAGGTATGGGGCAGGGTCACCAGGGTATCGGGGCGTAGGGCCTGTAGCAATTGCCCCAGGTCCCAGGGGTGGCGTGGGGGCAGCACCGGCCCCCGCCCCTGAAACCGCCAGCTGGGTTCAAACAGTTGCTCTAACAGGTGCCAGAAGGGTTCACTGCCGGGAAATTGCCGTTGTCGTTCTAAGCGCCAGGCGGCAGGGTCCCGCCACACCGAGATCGGGGCCGTCTCCCCCGGCAAAAAAACGGCGCAGGCCGGGTCACAGTCGGTGGCGGGGGGCAGCTCCACCCCCAATTCCTGAAAGATCTGGTGGTGGATGCCCCCCGGCTCCAGCCCCGCCACCTGGGTCGCCCCCACATCAAAGGTAAACCCCCGGCGCCTGAAGGTGGAGGCACAGCCCCCCGCCACCAGGGCCTGATCAAACACCCGCACCGGGTAACCATGGCGGGCCAGCAGGGCGGCCGCCGTCAGCCCCCCCACCCCGGCCCCAATTACCACCACCCGGGGGCGAGATTTAGTCAGGGTCATGGGGGGTTCCTTACATGTCTTAACATCGTTCCTAGTCTATCCCATTCCCGCTGCCCCCAACCTCAGGCAATCGGTGGGGTAAAGGCTTGCCCCGCTGTGTTATAACTGAAAGCCAAGTTTTGCCCACCCCGCCCCATGGTTAGCCCCGCCCCAACCGCCGAAGACGCCCAAATTAATGCCCTGCTTGATAGCCTTGGGCCCTTTGGGGTGGATCTCAGCCTCCATCGCATGTACCGATTGCTAGCGGCCATGGGTAATCCCCAGGGGGGGGTGCCGATTATCCATGTGGCGGGCAGCAACGGCAAGGGATCGGTCTGTGCCTACCTGGCCTCGGTGCTGACCCAGGCCGGTTACCGGGTAGGGCGCTATACCTCGCCTCACCTGGTCAGCTGGCGGGAGCGAATTGAGGTGAATGGCCAGGCGATCGCCGCCCCGGACCTGCTCCAGGCGTTACACCGGGTGCTGGCCAGCATCGATGGCAGCCAGCCCAGCCCCACCCAGTTTGAGGTATTTACTGCCGCGGCCTGGCAGTACTTTGCCGACAGCGCCGTGGAGGTGGCGGTGATGGAGGTGGGGCTGGGGGGCCGCCTGGATGCCACCAATGTGGTGGCCGATCCCCTGGTCACCATCCTTACCTCCCTCAGCCGGGAACATTGGCAGCGGTTGGGGCCTACCCTGGGAGACATTGCTCGGGAAAAGGCCGGTATTCTCAAGCCTGGCTGCCCCGCCGTGATCGGCCCCCTGCCCCCGGAGGCAGAGGCAGTGGTGAAGCAACAGCTCCAGCACCTAGGGTGTCCCGTGTGGTGGCCAGCTCCGGCGGTACGCCAGGGGGAGGGGATGGCCTGTTTGACCCTAGAAGAGTACGACATTACCTACCCCCTCCCCCTGCTGGGGGACCACCAGTTGGTTAATTCCGCCCTGGCGATCGCGGCTCTCCAATTGCTACGGCAGCGGGGCTGGCGCATCACCGATCAGGCTATCCAACAGGGCATGGCCCTGGCCCAATGGCCGGGCCGCCTGCAGTGGGTAGAATGGCTCGATACTAATCACCAGCCTCACCCCCTGCTGCTGGATGGGGCCCATAACCCCGGCGCGGCTCTGGAGTTACGCCGCTACGTAGATCACTGGTGGGCCCACCGGGGGGAGCCAGAGGGGGCCACCCACTGGTTAATGGGCATGCTGGCCACCAAGGACCACGCCGATATTTTTAGGGCCCTGCTGCGGCCCGGAGATTACCTCTACCTGGTGCCGGTACCAGGTCACCAAAGCGCTGATCCAGTTACCCTGGCGGCGATCGCCC
>JAGWXD010000020.1 GCA_018970085.1 Cyanobacteria bacterium REEB459 | reverse complement strand
ACCCACTGGTTAATGGGCATGCTGGCCACCAAGGACCACGCCGATATTTTTAGGGCCCTGCTGCGGCCCGGAGATTACCTCTACCTGGTGCCGGTACCAGGTCACCAAAGCGCTGATCCAGTTACCCTGGCGGCGATCGCCCTAAATGGTTGCCCCCAACTCCGCCATTGCCAGGGCTATAAAGACCTGGCTGCCGGGTTAGCAGCAATGAGTGAGGGACCCGAGACCCTGAGGATACTTTGCGGTTCCCTCTACTTGATCGGAGACTTCCTCACTAGTTACCAAGTGATCCCTCTGCCAGCCCTTAAACTCCGGTAATATGGCCTTGGCAGAAGAACGGATGGATCGCTCGGCACGAAGACTCGGTAGGCGTTCTAGCTGGCTTTCACCCCATAGTCTTGTCGAGGGCTGTAACCACAGCCATTTAGCCCAGAACGCCAAGCAAGAGGCCGAGTCCAGAGTATAGCTAATGGCGTCACAGTTTAGTTCTAACCGCACTGGTCGCCACTACAGTTCACCTTCACACCTAGCTTAAAAGTATAAAAAACCTGTCAATGTGCTTGTATCCAGAACCGGCACAAGCTATTTTTGTATGGAGGGTAGTGTCAGATCAAGGCGTTAAAGATTAAGGTAAGTTTTGACTCAAGCATAGGCAGTTTGGTGCTATTCTCGAGGCCTAATTTTTAAGACTCATATTGTTATAGGAAACCTATACATGCGAATTTTGGTCACTGGCGGAGCCGGCTTTATCGGTTCACACCTGGTTGATCGACTGATGACCGCTGGTCATGAGGTCATCTGTGTGGATAATTTCTACACCGGTCGCAAACAAAATGTTCTGAAATGGTTGCACCATCCTGACTTTGAATTAATCCGTCACGATATTACCGAGCCGATTCGCCTAGAAGTTGACCAGATCTATCATCTGGCCTGCCCGGCCTCACCGGTCCATTACCAGTACAATCCGGTAAAAACCATTAAAACCAATGTCCTGGGCACCCTCAACATGCTGGGCTTAGCCAAGCGAGTCAAGGCTAGATTTTTGCTCGCCTCTACCTCAGAGGTGTACGGTGATCCCCAGGTCCATCCCCAATCCGAAGACTACTGGGGAAACGTCAATACCATTGGCATTCGCAGCTGTTACGACGAAGGTAAGCGGGTGGCTGAAACCCTAGCCTTTGACTACCATCGGCAAAATAACGTGGATATTCGGGTAGCCCGGATTTTCAACACCTATGGTCCCCGCATGCTAGAAAATGATGGTCGGGTTGTCAGTAACTTTGTGGTCCAGTCCCTACAGGGAATTCCTCTGACTATCTACGGTGATGGCAGCCAAACCCGCAGCTTCTGCTACGTATCAGACCTGGTGGAAGGGCTGATACGCCTGATGAATGGTGACTATATCGGTCCGGTCAACCTGGGTAACCCGGATGAATACACTATTCTTCAACTGGCCCAAACCGTACAGACCATGGTTAACCCCGGGGTGGATCTGATCTACAAACCCCTACCCCAGGACGACCCCCAGCGTCGTAAACCTGACATTACTCGCGCCAAAACCTTTTTACAGTGGAGTCCTACCATTCCCCTCCAGGAGGGATTGGCCCTCACCATCGACGACTTTCGTCAGCGGTTAGAGCCGACTAGTCAGAAACAGAGTCCGGAAGCCTTGGTGGAAAGGGCAACACCATCGCGGAGTTAGACAATCCGGGCTACATAGCGGTCCAGCCCTGGTCTTTGGAGTTTTCTCAGGGGTTTCAAGGTCTGTCCTCAATTCCTTGGGTTATACCCACCCATTCAGTTATTTCTAAAAAAATCAGGATAGCTATATGTTGCGAGTATGTGTCATTGGTACGGGTTACGTCGGTTTGGTAACCGGAGTCTGTCTGGCCCATATTGGCCACGAGGTGATCTGCATTGATGTGAACGAAGAAAAGGTGAAGTTAATGCAGTCGGGGCAATCCCCGATTTTCGAGCCGGGCCTCTCTGAACTGATGCAGTCTGCTATGGCCTCGGGGCATCTGCAATTTTCTACTAATCTGCAACAGGGAGTTGACCACGGTGAGGTTCTCTTTATTGCCGTGGGGACCCCCGCCCTACCCAATGGAGAAAGTGATACCCGCTATGTAGAAGCTGTTGCCAAAGGTATTGGCAGCCACCTGAACGGCGGCTATAAGGTGATTGTCAACAAATCCACCGTTCCCATCGGTTCTGGAGACTGGGTGCGCATGATTGTTATGGATGGGGTAAGCGAACGCCAAAAAGCACCGGTAGCCGCCGGTAGTTTACCCACCTCGATCCATCCGGAGGTGGTGGCAGACTTTGACGTGGTTAGTAACCCAGAGTTTCTTCGGGAAGGATCGGCAATCTACGATACCTTTAATCCCGATCGCATCGTTTTAGGTAGCAACAGCTCCCGGGCCATCGCCCTTATGCAGCAGCTCTACAGCCCCATTATCGAGGGGCGCTATCGCGATCAACCCGGGGGCGAGCCCGTGCCGGTGCTGGTCACCGACCTGAGTTCAGCGGAAATGGTTAAGTACGCCGCTAATTCCTTTCTGGCCACCAAGATTAGCTTTATCAACGAAATTGCTAATATTTGCGATCGCGTCGGCGCCGACGTCACCCAGGTAGCGGCAGGCATTGGCTTAGACTCTCGGATTGGCAAAAAGTTTCTCCAGGCCGGAATTGGCTGGGGGGGGTCCTGTTTTCCCAAGGATGTGGCCGCCCTGATCCATACCGCCGATGATTACGGCTACGACGCCCAGCTGCTGAAGGCCGCAGTGGAGGTCAACGATCACCAACGACAAATTATCCTAGAGAAGCTCCAGCAGGTGTTGAAAATTCTCAAGGGCAAAACCGTTGGGCTGCTGGGGTTAACCTTCAAGCCCGACACCGACGATCTGCGGGATGCCCCCGCCTTGATTTTGATTGAGCAACTGAACCGCCTGGGGGCTAAGGTTAAGGCCTACGATCCCATCGTTTCCCAGAGTGGGCTACGCCATGGCTTGACCGGTGTGATCGTGGAAACCGATGCCAGCCATCTGGCGGATGGCTGCGATGCCCTGGTGCTGGTAACGGAGTGGCAGCAATTCCGAGACCTGGACTATGCCGCCATGGCCCAACGCATGCATAGCCCAATTTTGATTGATGGTCGTAACTGCCTTGATCGAGAGCTATTGATGCGGGCAGGCTTCCAATACTTGGGAATTGGCCGCTAGGACGGTGCGAGTATATCCCTCTTTTATCTAACTGAGGTAACCCCTGCCTGGTTGTCTGAGTTGAAACAATGCAACTGGGTTTAAAACTCCAACAGTGACAGAAGAGGGATACAGCTGTAACTATGGGGTGCAGGACCCTTTTGGTTTGCTTCCTGGCGGGGTCTATAACTGGAAAGGAAAGGGACCATAGGTACCGATCACCGCCATGGCCTCGGGGTCAGAGCCATGGAAGGTAATGATCACACCGCGGGACTGACCGCTATAACCATCCAGGTACCAGGTTCCCTTCAGGGTATTAAATTTTAGATAGACAGCCCCGGCCTGCTCCGGTAGGGTCAAGGTGGCGTTCACCCCTAGGAGTCCCAGGTACTGCGCTATGGCACGCCGGGCTTGCTCCAGGTCGTCAGCGCAGATGCCCAGGGTCTGGTAGTCCGATAGACGATTGAGCAACCCCAGGTCCGCCCGTAGCTGTTGGACCGATTCAGAGCTTAAAGGGGGTGGGGTGGTCAGGGCGCTAAATTGATTGAGTCGTTGGCGCAGAGCCACCAGGTCCTGAGGGCCAGGGAGAAATGTCATAGTCACCTGGAGAGAGATGGGCAGGGCGCCAGGCGCTCTGGATCAGAGCATAGCACCGCTTGAGCCCATCCCGACTGTGGGCATAGGTTCCATGAATTGGCGGATTTCCCTGACCTAGTGCTTGCGGGGAGAGTCATGTCATCCGACCTTGGGTTCACTAGGTAAGGCTGACCTGACGAGCTCGATCCCCATGACCTATCACCTGCGGATAACCGATATACCCTGCGGCGATCGCCCCCGGGAACGGCTACTGAGCCAGGGTGCCAAGAGCCTCTCCACCGCCGAGCTACTGGCTATCCTGCTGGGCACTGGCCAGGGCCCCGGGAAGCTATCGGCGGTGGGCCTGGGCCAGCTAATCCTGCAGACCATGGGGGAGCATCAGCGGGATCCCCTCAGTGCTCTGCGGAATGTGTCCGCCCATGACTTAATCCAGATTTCTGGGGTAGGCCCGGCTAAAGCCACCAGTATTCTGGCGGCGATCGAACTGGGTAAGCGGGTGTTACAGGCGATTCCACCGGAAAAAACCATTGTAGACGACCCCGCTATTGCGGCGGCGGCCCTCAGCCATGACCTGATGTGGCAGAGCCAGGAACGCTTTGCCATCGTCCTGCTAGATATTCGGCACCGCCTACTGAGCACTAAGGTGATCACCATTGGCACCGCCACCGAAACCCTGGCCCACCCCCGGGAGATTTTCAAAGAGGTGATTCGCCACGGTGGGGTGCGCTGTATCGTGGCCCATAACCATCCCAGCGGTAACCTGGACCCCAGCTCCGAGGACCTCTCCCTCACCCGCCAACTGCTTCAGGGTGCCCAGATTTTGGGGATTCCGGTGTTGGACCATTTAATTATTGGCAACGGTGACTACCGCAGCCTGCGCCAGACCACCCAACTCTGGCAAGAAACCCCCCAGGGAGTCTGAAACCAGCAACCGGGCGATCGCCAAGATAGCGCCTTAAGCCCGCCATCTTAGCTGCTGAGTTTTCACCGGTGTATTAAAATCACGATTTTCGGCCTGACAGCGTTGATATTCTTTTTTCAACTGGTAATACCAGCGAGCCAGGGTATCAGAGTCCTTAATTAGCCGCAGCACCGATTCATACTTCAATCCCTGCTGCTGCTTGACCACCACATCCCGGTCCTGCCCTAAAAAAGATCGAATTAACCAGGGTAAAACCGGCTTGAGTACATTGCCCCAGGGCAAATCCCAGTACAGTTCAAAGGTAACGTCGGTTTCAGTGTCTGTTAGGGGGGTAACGGTGGTCAGATTGGCTACTCGATGCTTAGCCGTCGTAGTTTCTTCAGTCCTCACCCCTGGTAAATAGAAAATAATTTCATTATCTGGCACCCCCCCCATCAGCCAGTAGCCACGTCCCATATTGGCCATGTGGTGGCGCCGCATAGTGAAACCGTAGGGAGACGGATCAAACCACTTGACCTCCGGGTTGAGGGTGCTACCCCGCCACCACCACGACCGATGGACAAAGGGAGAATGGGCAGGATCCATCAAGCCCACAACAGCATGGTCAATATAGCAGGGAAACCGCATCCTATAGGTGAGCTGGGGCCGCACCTGGTCGTCAAAACCAGGCACCCTGGGAACATCAAAACGGGGAGGCTGAACCTGACGACTCTCTGGATCGGCCATATAAATCCAGAGGTTGCCCTGTACCTCCTTAATGTCGTAACGCTGTAGATTGAACCGGCTTAAGTCCATAGCCTGTTCCGGCAGCAGGGAGGGAATCTCAATACATGTACCCTCTGCGTCAAAGCGCCAACCGTGGTAGCAGCACTGGACTGCTTCACCGTCATACCAGCCACAGCTGAGGGGAACGGCTCGGTGGGGACAGATGTCACGCACAGCAAAGGCTTGACCCTGGTTAGTCCGCCCCCATAGAATGGGCTCATTGAGGAGAGTCTTAGCCATCATTTTACCCGGCTTCAGCTCGTGACTGGGCATGGCGTGATACCAGATATTGCGGAGAAAATAGATGTCGTTGACAGCGACCACAGAATTTAGCCAGGTGGAATAGACTTAGCAATCAATACTCTACCAGAGGGCGACCTCCGGCGACCTCCTCCTATGATTAACTAATAAGAATAGAAAACCGTTCCAATTGATGAAGCGTTCTGCAGGTAATCGGTGTTAGACGAACAGGCTAAGAAAACCCTTTTGCGTAAAATTCCCCACGGTCTTTATATCTGTGGCGTCAGGCAGGCAGAGGATTTGAATGGATTTACCGCCAGCTGGGTGATGCAGGCTTCCTTTACCCCACCCCTGGTAGTTAACTGTGTTAAAAACGATTCTACGTCCCATGCCATGATTAAAGCCAGTGGTGTTTTTGCCCTGAGCTTTTTAGAATCGGGGCAAAAGGATTTAGCTCAACGTTTCTTCAAGCCACTCCGGCGAGTTGGCAACAAATTTGAAGATATTGACTTTTATCCGGCCCCAGAAACCGGTTGCCCAGTCATTCAAGATACCCTGGGCTACCTGGAATGCCGGGTTACCGGGGCGGTCGAGCAGGGAGACCACACAGTATTTGTAGCCGAGGTGATTGGAGCCTGCCTCCACCGTCAGGGCGATCCCCTGCTGCTGGAAAGCACCGGCTGGAACTACGGCGGTTAGGTCTCTTCAGACCAGTACTGACTAGGGTTTGGGGGTATCTGCATGACAGCTTTAACCATTTTTAATCTGGTGATGGCCCTGTTGGCCCTCTGGCTAGCTCACTGTTTAAGGCGCTGGGGCCGAGCCCTAGAGGATTTCAACCAGCAACTCCAGGATTGGCCGCCGGATGTCGCTGAAGATTCAGGTTTTCTAGAAATCGCCAGCCGCCTTCGCCAGGGCCAAACCCGGATTGTCTATCTGAGGCAGGGGTATGGTCAACTACAGGCTGGGGTAAACCGGTGGAGACAGATGGTTTTTCTGCTCACCATGATGCTTAAAGGTCCAACTCTGGTGAGAGGCTCGAACCGCAAAATAGTGCCCCAAAGGCGGGCTAAAGGGTCGACTAGGCCCTAGGTCTCTGAACTCTGGCCATCGCCCGAAAAGCCTGATACCACACCGGAGCTTGGGCTGGAGAGCAATCGAGTCAATTCAGGAGGGAAAGGCGCTAGGATTGCATAGAGATTGGTGACGGCAGCGTAATGGGAGGGGCAGAGTTAACCTATGGGGGAAAAACAATCGAGTGGATTCCTGGGGGGCATCGTGGTAGGTGCGGCTTTGGGGGCAGTGGCGGGGCTGCTACTGGCTCCTCGCTCAGGTCGAGAGACCCGAGGAATTTTAAGGAAATCAGCCGATGCCCTGCCTGAAATGGCAGAGGATTTAGCGACAACGGTACAACTCCACGCCGATCTGCTGTCAGAAACGGCGCTGGTAAACTGGGATCGCACCCTGGAAAGATTACGGGCCGCGATCGCCGCAGGACAGGCCGCTAGCCGACAGGAGTACATCCATTTGACCACAACCAGCCCACCCCAGTTGCCCCGTCCCTCTCAACAGAACCAGGCTTGAAGGGGACCCACCTTGAGCGATCCGCTATTCTGGCTGGCCTTATCCCTACTGTTGTTAGCCGTTAGCTTAACCACGGTCTTGTTAGTGGCGGTGCCAACCCTGCGGGAACTCGGCCGGGCTGCTCGCAGCGCTGAAAAACTTTTTGATACCCTTGATCGCCATCTGCCGCCCACCCTGGAGGCGATTCGACTGACGGGACTGGAAATTGGTGAACTGACCGATGACATGACCGCAGGGGTACGCAGCGCCAGTCAGGTAGTTAAACAGGTAGAAGAGAGTATCACGGTAGCCCGGCAGCAGGCTCAAACCCTCCACACTGGCACTAGAAGCGCCTGGGTAGGGCTCAGGGCAGCTTGGCAAACCTGGCTCAATCAACCCGAAAACCGGTCTCGCCGCCCCGCCCCCCGACCCAAGAAATTAGGCCATCAGCGATCGGCCTTAGCGCCCTCGCACCAAATCACATCGGGTCCCCCTCCGACTCCTACCCCGCCACCCCAGGAGCCCCAAGGGGAATCCTCTGCCATTGTTGATCCCTGGCTGCCCTAGCCAGACCCTAGGGCAGTTGCACCAACTACCAAGGGTCTATCGAGGGCCAGAGGGGTTAGCCACGGGCTCCCCAACCAAGCCCCCGACGCTGGCAGAACCATGGTTTTTTGATTAAGTAGATGTAAATAAGTGTAAACAAAGATATAGTCTAAATTAAGGTTACTAAATTTTCTTGTTTAGTTCAGTGGTTAGATTCTTAGTTCTTACATTAGTCTGCTGTCTATGACACGTTCTTCCTGGCCAATCGGTGTGGCATCAATTATTAAACTATTGTTCGTCGGTCTGGTTCTATGGGGCCTTGGCCTACCCGCCAATCCTGCTCTAGCCTACGACAACCCAGAGTTATTGCCCGACAATGACACTGTGATTATCGATCTAGCCAAGTCCCTCACTCCCCGTCAGGAAGAAAACCTTAATACTGAACTTAGTCAATTTGAGACCGAAACCGGTTGGAAATTGCGAGTGCTAACCCAGTACGACCGTACCCCTGGTCGAGCCGTTAAGGATTTTTGGGGATTAGACGATCGCAGCGTTATGCTGGTCGCCGATCCTCGCGGTGGTAATCTACTTAATTTTAGCGTTGGCGATGCGGTCTACGACCTGCTGCCACGGACCTTCTGGATTGAGTTACAAACTCGTTACGGAAATCAATTTTTTGTCCGGGAAAATGGCGAAGACCGCTCGATTTTAAGTGCTTTAGACTCGATTCAAGTGTGTTTGCGCCAGGGAGGCTGCAGTGTAGTACCTGGCCTGCCCCAGGAGCAATGGATTTTAACTCTCGTCACCTCGATTGTGGGGGGTCTGGTGTGTGGCTTTGCCGCCCATGCTCGTAAACCGGGTCAGGGCCTGGCCTGGCAGTGGGTGCTGATTTTTTCACCCCTGTGGGGCATTTTATTTCTGGCCTTTGGTATTGGCCCGGTGGTTACCCGCACCAGTGAGTGGTTACCCATTATTCGCAATATTGTTGGTTTTCTGATGGGGGCCCTGGTGGCTTACCTAACTCCTTCCTTTAACCGTTCTTCCTCTGCCTCAGAAACTTGAGCTGACTCTGCTACCTGAATTACCACCGATTCCCCAAGGGGATGTAACAGGGTTTTCGCTGAAAGTATTGAAGCTTAGGAATTTTAATCACCTATGGTATTCTATTATCAAGGTTACGGTGCTGGTACCTGATTCCACATCATAGAGAGGACCAGGGTGCTAATCTCAGTCTGGGTATTTTTTAGTTGCCCGGGCTGCAGTTCCAGAGGATAGAAAGGATTCAGGTTGAGCCTGGCTGCCCCTGGTTCTGGCGGCAGCGGCCTTCAATTGTCTATTGTTGTTACCTAAAGTAGAGTTATGACCACTGCCGCCTATATTGAAACCGACGACGAGTTTGATAGTTTAATTGCCAGTCCGTCTCTGGTGGTCGTAGATTTTACGGCTACCTGGTGTGGCCCTTGCAAAATGGTGGGCCCACTGATGGATCAATTGGCAGCGGCCTACGGCGATCGCCTTCAGGTATTTAAAGTAGATTTAGATGCCCATTCAGCTCTGGCCAAGCGTCTGGGAATTCGTAGCATTCCAGCCGTAATGCTGTTTAAGCAAGGAGAGGTATTGACTACCCTGGTAGGAGTCAAGCCCTACGAAGCCTTCACCGAGGCGGTTGATCAGCACCTGTAGTTAACCTGGGCCTTTAGGCCCAAACCCAGAGTTCAATAGTAGCCCAGTGGCTGAGAGCATAGATGGTCTCAAATAAAAACCAGCCGCAGGGACTGGTTCACTTGCTGTGTTGAGAGTAGGAGAACCTGATACCGATTAAACCAGTGTCAACCCGAACAAAAAATAGGGCTGAATGGTAGGTACCAAATCTGTAAATAAATGTAACATTCCAGGTTTTTTTTGGCAAGACTATAGTGGGGCTGGCCAAGGCCCTGCCCTATTTGCCTGTGAAAATGATCAAAAGTCCCGCCAGGCTTAGCCCCAGGCTCACCAGGCTACTCCATAGAGGACCGTGATCCTGCAAGCCCAGGGACTGGCCAGAGGCTTGCAGGTGGGCAACGTCAATCCAAAAGTGCCCCCCTGCCCGTCGTCCCCAGCCCATCACCTGGACCTTACGTCCTAGCCAGGCTTGGGGGTGGTAGGGAGAATTCCCTAGGCCTAGCCAGACCATCTGGGGAGGGGTGAAGGCTAGCTTGATTAGCCCCTTGCCCCAGTTCAGGTAGTATTGCTGGGCTAACCCATTGGCCAGGCCGGCGGCACCGATCAGGGTCGCCTCCAGGCAAACCGGCTGACCCTCCACCGGTAGTCTGGTGGGGCGGTTAACCAGAATGGTTTCCAGATCCGATCGGGGGGTGCGGCGGGAGGAAATGGCAGGATACAAAGGGTTAATCCGTAGCAGCATACCCAATCCCAGGCCCAATAGCAGCCCGCCCTTGAGCACATTGGGGTCTTGATACACCCAGTTAAGGCCATACCAGCCCAGGGTATTGAGGATCCTGGCCAGTAAACCCAGGGCTAGGACTAAAACGCCGCCGCTGCAAAGGCCTACCAGGGGGCTTTTCTGGCCTAATAAACGGGCTACGGAGAAAGGACTCGATCCAGGCGGCTGATCCTGCCTATGCTGGATATACCCCTGGCAACCCTGCACCCTCTCCCCCAGGGGAGGATGGGATGAGTTAGCCTGCAACCAGTAACGATAGGGGTTAGTTCTGTCATCCTGGAACAGGGCATCCGGGGTGAGGGCGGGCCAATTCTGGGGGCTCAAAAAACTGCCAGGACTTAAGGCCGATCGCACACTCAGGGGCATGAGTACCTCCAGGGCTAATCCCAGGGGATGGAGCGCACCCTGCTGCTGGACATCCCTAACCAGAGCCAGGGTTAGATCGATCAAACTTTGGGAGAGGGCGGTAGGGTCCTGACTCAGGGCCAGTACCTGGCGATCGCAAAGGCGACTACGCAAGCGTGAGAGTCCCAGGGCCAATTGCCGCAGCAGCCAAAATCCGCCATAGCAGCCAGCCGCCGCCAGGACCAACAGCCAGCGCCCCAGCCCCACCTGGCGATCGCCCCAGGCCGCCAGGCGGCAATAGCCCCCATGGCAGCCCAGCAGCAATAGGCCCAGAGTTGACATCACCGGCAGGTCACCATTCGCCCTGTGGGCCAGCTCATAGCTAACCAGGGTAGCTAGGGTCTGTGGGCCTATCGCTGTCAAAAGGCCCTGGCTGACCACCAGACGGCTATGGCGGCCCCACCAACCGTAGCTAAAACAGAGGGGCGTGGTGACTGGCAGCAGCCGCAGCGGCGGCAGGGCCCAGCCCTGCCCCTGGCATACCCGACGCAATAGCCTCAGGGCTTGGGGATGGTCCCTTTGGAGTTGGGATAGGGGCAGGGAATGTTGACCATAGGCCCTCCCCAGCATCCAGTCCATCAACCAGGGGCTGGCTAGAGCCAGAGCCAATAGCACACTTAAGATTAAAGCGGTCTGGGGGCGATCTAAGGCAGGCAGACCGGAGAGGGGGACGGGCCAGGGGATGGCTCGGATGAGACGATTACCACTGCGCAAACTACTATGGACAAGGAAAATAATCAGCCAGGCCCCAGCGATCGCCGTGATCGCCTGAAGACCATAGAGCAGTAATCTCTGGGGCAGGGCCAGGGGGGTAAAGCTGCTGCCGGCTACCAACTCAGGCTGAACCCGGTCTACCGCCCCACCCACCTGACGATTCAGCTGCTGGTAATGAAATAGGGATTGGCCAGGGACTGGCGGCGGTACAGCTTTGCTGGGGCTCTGGGGGTGATCGCCCGGGACAGCGGGACAGGCCTGTACCACCTGGGTGGCCCACTGACGCACCTGGAGTGAGCGGTGGGCCAGCAGGGGCTGACATAACCGCTGCACCAAGTGCCATTGGCCCAGGCCCTGATGGGCACGGATCAAGCCCATGGTAACTTTAAGCCGATAGATAGCGGGTACGGATGTTTGCTGGTACACCTGCTGGAAATACTCCACAGCCTGGTTATAGCGGTGCTGTTGCAAAGCCCGCAGGGCCTGGCTGTAGAGTTGGGCGGTGGCTGTTTCCAGGGTTGGAGGCTGACCTGAGGTTGGAGACGGGGAGGAAGACATCGCTGCAAAGGTAACCTTGGCAAGAATAGGGGGATAGGATAGAAGCAACCGCCAGACCTGGGTAGACCCTCCGCCTGGCCTTCAACCTGAAGCTAGGCAATCAAGGCTGGGCTATATCCAGGCCCTCCTGTTCCAGTAGGGTAGCCACAAACCCATAGAGACTGACCTCGTCATCCCCACTGAGTTGACGAATTTTGAGGTCTGTTAATCCCTGGGCCAGGGAGCTAGCCTGCCTTTTGTAGTCCCGATGGGCGCTGAGCAAATCGGTAAAAATCGCCTGCTCGATGTCCAGACGACTCTGGCCCTCCTGTAACGGCGTCTGATAGGCTACATTTTCCACCTCGTACTTGAGTAACACCAATAGGGCTCCAGTCAGCTGGTGTAAGTCGGCTTGCAAGCTGCGGGTATCAAGTTCGAGGCGATCAAAGCCCACCTGCCCGGTAATTTTTAGTTCAATGATGGGGGCTAGGGTGGTATCGACTAAGGCCAATCGAGCCTCCTGCACCCGGGCGATCGCCGCCTCTCTAAGCTGCTCTGGAGTTTCCTGTCCCTTGGCTGCCAGCTCCAATCGCAGGATTGGCCGCTGAAAGTAATCCCTTTGCAGGCGGGCATCGATGCCGGCTGGGGTGATCTCTACCAGGTAGGCTCCCCGTTGATAGCCGGCTTCCTCTACGTTATTGGCTTCCAGGGAACCGGGGTTAAAGATCCAGTCCTCAACACAGTAGTGCTTGTGGATATGCCCCAGGGCCAGGTAGGTGATGCCTGCTTGCCTTAGGGGCAACAGGTCGCTGTAGCGCAGGGCTCCTGCATAGCGGGCTATTTCCCCTTCCAGTCCGTGGTGAAACATTAAGATACTCTGGGCTGGCCCCGGGGGTAGGGCAGCGATCGCCGCTGCCAGTCGTTCAATCGCCCGGGGCGCGGTAGCTCCATACCAGTTAGAACCAATCACCCGGACTCCACAGGGGAGATCAAGGTAGCTGCCGGTTCGGGTCTGGGGATTCCAGGCGGTTAGTAAGGGTTCATCCCCTGACCCATTATGGGGTTCTAACAGCATCAGCAAGCCCCATTCCGAAAGATACCTGAGCCAGCTGGTGGGGGTACCGTAGGGCCGGTTATCATGATTGCCCTCAATCGCCAAAACTGGAATATTAGCCTGCTGTAGAGCCTGTAGACAGATCTGGGCCTGGTTCAGGGTAGCGGGCTTAATATTGCGGTGCTCAAACAGATCACCAGCAATCAACACAAAATCCACCTGCGCCTGAATCGCATACCGGTCAAGGCTAGTTTGTAGGGCGCGAAAAAAGTCCTTGGTGCGTTCCGGGCTATCGTAGCGATCAAAGCCCAGATGAATATCGGCGATGTGACAGAATCTGGCCATGGAGTGTGTCCTTTACCTGCCCAGCCTTATATTAATTAAATCGATGCGGATGTTGCCGCTAGTTCCTCCAGGCGTTCCTGCTGATCGCGGCTAATACAGGATTGAATCAGGTCCTCCAGGTCTCCCTCCAGCACCGGGGTAAGGGTGAAGTTTTGATTGAGGCGATGGTCGGTGACCCGATTATCTTTGTAATTGTAGGTACGAATCTTTTCAGAACGGGCCCCACTGCCTACCTGCGATCGCCGCATGGAGGTGACTGCTTCTTGCTGTTCCCGCAGTTTAATCTCATAGAGTTTAGCCCGCAAAATCTGCATAGCCCGTTCCCGGTTCTTCAACTGGGAGCGCTCTTCGGTACAAAAGACCCGAATTCCAGTGGGTTTATGAAACAAATCAACGGCGGTTTCCACCTTGTTGACGTTTTGCCCCCCCGCTCCGCCAGACCGGGCCGTCGTCAGCTCAATATCCTTGGGGTCAATCTGGACCTCAACATCATCCACCTCGGGCATGATCGCCACCGTTGCAGTGGAGGTGTGAACCCGCCCACCCGCCTCGGTAACCGGCACCCGCTGGACTCGATGGACACCAGCCTCAAACTTCAATTGGCTATACACGCGATCGCCGGTGATTTCTAAGATGGCCTCCTTAAAGCCCCCCATATCGGCAGTTGACTCACTCAGGAGTTTAACCCGCCAGCCTTTAGTCTCAGCATAGCGAGAATAGAGCCGCACCAGGTCCCCGGCCCAAATACTGGCCTCATCGCCCCCCGTACCGGCCCGAATCTCCAGCATGATGTTTTTATCATCGTTAGGATCTCTGGGCAAGAGCAGCACCTTAAGCCGACCTTCCAGTCCCCGCAAACGTTCATCTAGAGCTTCTACCTCCAGGCCGGCCATGGTCTTTAATTCCAGATCGCCAGTGGCTTCCTTGTAGACTTCCCTGGCTCCTGCCAACTCCTGCTGGGTTTGCTTCCAGGCATCGTAGGTAAGCACCGTCTCTTCTAAGGAGGAACGAGACTTAGCAATCCGCTGAAACTCATCGGGATCTTGAGCTACGTCAGGATCCGCCAATCTACGAGTCAGTTCTTGAAAAGTCTGATCAACGGAATTGAGCTTGTCAATCAGATAGGCCTCAGCCATAGAGATAACCGGGGGTGGAGGAGGAGACTAAACGCTGACAGCAGGTTAACCAGGATCTACCCTGGCTATTCCTACTTATCCTGTTGCTCTGATGACATACCGTACTTACGCAGGAAGCGCTCTACCCGACCTTCGGTATCGATAATCTTCTGGGTGCCGGTATAGAAAGGATGGTTACCAGACCAGACATCCACATGGAGCTCCGGCTTGGTGGAACCGACGGTCATAATTTCCTGGCCATCGCAGTAGACCTTAGCCTCTGGATACCAGGTGGGATGAATCTCAGACTTAGCCATAGCACAATCAACTCTGGGGAAAGTAGGGTGGTTAAAAACAGTCTAGCGCTTGGAGAACTGAGGCGCCTTACGGGCCTTCTTAAGACCATACTTACGGCGCTCCTTGGCACGGGGATCGCGGGTCAGGTATCCCTCGATTTTTAAGGGCTTACGATTTTCTGGAGCCAGTTCACACAAGGCTCGCGCTACTCCCAAACGAATCGCATCGGCCTGCCCGGTGAGCCCTCCCCCCTTGACGTTAACCAAAATATCGTAATCATTTTCCAGACCCAAAACCTCTAGGGGAGAGCGGGTAGTCATCAGGTAGGCGGGATTAAATTGCAGGTAATCATCCCCTGGGCGCTTATTGATAATCAACTGGCCAGTGCCAGGCACCAGGCGGACTCGAGCCACAGCCGATTTGCGGCGGCCCGTGCCCCAGTAGGTAACTCGTTCGGTCTTATCGATCGCCTGCATTAGTTGGTCTCTCCAGGAATAGTATTAACAACAAGGGGGTGGGGGGTTTGGGCCTGGTGGGGATGGTCAGGTCCGGCGTAAACCTTGAGCTTAGTGAACTGCTGCCGCCCCAGGGTAGTTTTGGGCAACATGCCCTTAACGGCTTGCTCAATAATTCGGGCGGGGATGCGGGCTTGCAGCTTATCAAAGGTTTCAGTTTTCATGCCGCCAGGACGCCCAGAATGGCGGCGATACAGTTTGGTGCTGGCCTTACGACCGGTGACCACAACCTTCTCAGCATTAACGACAATCACAAAGTCGCCGGTATCCATATTAGGCGTAAAGGTGGGCTTATTTTTACCCCGCAAAACCGTAGCAATTTCCGTAGCCAGACGACCCAGGCGTTGGCCCTCGGCATCAATTAGATACCACTGGCGATCAATAGAATTGTGGGCCGGTAAGTAAGTCTTAGTCATCATATACCTCCGTTGCTTGGCGTCTCTCTGGGTAATCTCAGTCTAAACAGTCTTAACCTTAGGCTACCGCCGCTCCCAGGTAAAACTGGGGTTGGCTATCAAACCACAGATCTGGGGGAAAGGGCAGGGGATCGTAACCAACCCTCAGCAGGCAAAGCCCCTGAGCTGGGGCTGAATATTTAACTCGATGGCGTTGACGATGACGCCAGAGTTGCTGAAAATCCTGAGGTGATAACTCTCCGTTGCCCACCTTCACCATCAATCCCATGATCAGCCGCACCATGCCGTATAAGAACCCCCTGGCTTGGAGCTCTACAGTCAAAAAGTCGCCCTGACGTCGGGATTCGACTGCCTGCAGGTCAACCCAGGAATGACTGCGACCAGATCGGGCCCGGTGGAAAGCCTCCAGATCGTTCACCCCTACCATCGGCTGCAGGGCAGCATCGATTTTGGCTTGGTCCAGGTAGTGGTGGTAGTAGTGCCAGACAAAAGGCCGGACAAATAGGTTGGGACAATTACCGGTGTAAAAGGTATACCGGTAACGACGCCACTGGGCAGAAAATTGAGCGTGCCAGTCCTGGGGCACCACCGTTGTCGTCCGCACTAGAATATCCTGAGGTAGGCGAGCATTCAAAATATCAGCCCAGCGATGGGCTGGAATCAAGGCAGGGGCATCGAAATGGGCGACCTGTGCGGCAGCATGAACGCCAGTATCGGTACGCCCGGCACCGCTAAGGCGCACCGGATAACCTAAAACCTGGGCAATAGCTGCCTCCAACTCTCCCTGAACGGTGCGGGCATTGGGTTGCCATTGCCAGCCGTGAAGGTGGGTGCCTACGTACTGCACAACCATAGCGACCCGTTGAATCGATTGGCCCGATTCAGAGGAGCTATTGTTCAGGCTACGCTGTATGACAGAGACCTTTCCCATGGCTGAAAAATTCTGAACAATCCTAGCCAACTAAACCTCAAACCAGCTCAATAACGGCCATTTCCGAATTGTCACCGCGACGACGCACAGTTTTGACAATACGGGTGTAGCCCCCAGCCCGATCGCCGTAGCGATCGCTCGCCTGGCTGAACAGAGCATGAACCAGTTGCTTATCGTAGATATAGCCAAGGGCCTGACGACGGGCC
Source organism: Cyanobacteria bacterium REEB459 (assembly GCA_018970085.1). Lineage (GTDB taxonomy): Bacteria > Cyanobacteriota > Cyanobacteriia > Phormidesmidales > Phormidesmidaceae > Nodosilinea. The sequence goes on along the minus strand of JAGWXD010000020.1, from coordinate 39,804 downwards.
GGTAGGGAGCCATCCTTAGCCAGGGTAATCATGCGATCGGCTTCCTGGCGCACTGCCCTGGCCTTAGCCTTAGTGGTAGTAATGCGACCATGGCGGATCAGCTCAGTGGTTAGGGCTCGCAGTAGAGCCTTGCGCTGATCGGCGGGCTTACCTAATTGATGAACGCGGCAACGGTGACGCATAAGAGTTAACTCAAGTGAATAACATCAATAACAATCAAAGAAAACCTCAAAACCTAGGCGGGTTTTGAGGCCTTTTCAAGGGGTAGGGTAATTCCCAGCCGTTCCTGCAGCGCTTCAATTACTTCCTCTGCAGACTTTTGCCCAAAGTTTTTAATCTCTAGCAGGTCTTCCTGGCTGAAGTCCAGCAGGTCGGCTACGGAATTAATTTGGGCTCGCTTCAGACAGTTATAAGCCCGCACCGACAGCCGTAACTCCTCAATGGGAATTTGATTGTTAGGATCCTCTTCCCTGACTTCCTCATCGATTTTGGGTTCCAGAGTGACATCTTTGAGGGGAACAAACAGATTCACCAAAATATCGGCAGCCTGACTAATGGCCTGCTGGGGGGTAAGACTACCATTGGTCCAGATATCCATGGTGAGCTGGTCCTTCTGCATAGAACCAGACATCACCACCTCATCTACAGCATAGTTCACCTTACGAACGGGCATAAATACCGCATCAATCTGAATAAAGTCGAGCGCCGTAGCGTCATCCTTACTGCGATCTACAGCCCGGTAGCCGTGTCCGCGCTCAATCCTGAATTCCATTTCCAGGCTATGGCCATCTACAACAGTGGCGACATACTGGTCAGGATTGACTACCTCTACCTCCGCTGGCAGATCAAAATGACTGGCGGTCACCCGAGCCGGTCCCTGCACCATTAGCCGACCAATTTGGGGATGGTTGGAATAGCTTCGCAAAACAATTTCCTTCATATTGAGCAGAATATCCAGCACATCTTCCCGGACACCGGTGATGGTGGAAAACTCGTGGTTGGCTCCGGCGATTCTCACCGCCGTAATCGCTACCCCCTCCAGATTAGACAGCAATACGCGGCGTAGAGCATTACCAACGGTAGTGCCCTGACTCCGCTCCAGGGGTTCGATTACAAATTTGCCGTGCTGACCCTGATCAGCCTCAATCGTCGATTCAACGCAATCTATATGAAACTGTGCCATGGTACGCTCTCCCTTCAACCTAATGCCCGAACAAGCCTATCTGCAGTCTTAGACACGCCGCCGCTTAGGAGGCCGACAACCGTTATGGGGAATAGGGGTAACATCTCGAATCAAAGTAATTTCCAGTCCGGCTCCCTGTAGGGCCCGGATAGCGGTTTCCCGACCAGCGCCTGGCCCACTCACCATCACCTCGATCTGACGCATACCCTGATCGATGGCACGACGGGCAGCACTATCTGCCGCGGTTTGGGCAGCAAAGGGAGTCCCCTTTTTAGCTCCTTTAAAGCCACTGGAGCCAGCTGAAGCCCAGGAGACCGCTTCACCAGACTGATCGGTAATGGTGACAATGGTGTTATTAAAGGTGGAACAGATATGAGCTACTCCACTGGGAATATTTTTCTTGCTCTTGCGAGGACCGGTTTTGCGGGTTGGTTTGGCCATGGTGTCTTAACTAAGATCTAAGTAAAGGTAGGCGATCGCTAAACAATCGAAAAACTCGCCATGCCAGCAGCGAGCCTCATTATGGCAGACACTTCAGGAGTAGACCCTAAAGCTAGAATCCTGCACTACTTCTTGGGTGCCTTCTTCTTACCAGCCACAGTGCGCCGGGTGCCACCCCGACGGGTACGAGAATTGGTGCGGGTACGCTGACCCCGCACCGGCAAACCGGCCCGATGACGCCGTCCCCGGTAGGTGCCAATGTCCATCAATCGCTTGATGTTCATACTTTCTAAGCGACGCAGATCCCCCTCAACCTGATAGTCGCTTTCCACCGCATCCCGTAGCTTAGCTACATCGGCATCGGTTAAATCCTTAACTCGAATATCGGCATCGACCCCGGTTTTGGCAAGAATCTCGTGGGAACGGGTTAAACCAATACCATAAATATAGGTCAAGCCAATTTCAATTCGTTTATCGCGTGGTAAGTCCACGCCTGCTATCCGTGCCACCTAAAGTATCTCCCCCAACTTCGATTGATCCAGTGCAGCGCCGTTGGTTACCCTTGAGCTGTGCCCTTACCATCGGCTACCGCCAAACCAGACCCTGAACAGTGTTTAACTAGACCCGCAACCCCATACCCGCAGTGACACCTGAGCCTCAGCCCTGCCGCTGCTTATGCTTGGGATTAGAGCAAATCACCATAACCCGGCCGCGGCGGCGAATCACCCGACATTTATCACACATTTTGCGAACAGACGCTCGGACCTTCATGGCCAACTCGCACCTCACTACAGAATTGCTATACTAGCAAATCAGCAGCCACGTAGTCAAATTTAAGTTCTAGTTAGCTCTAAAGAATTTCGGTTTCAGGACAGTCCTCCGCGACCACTAACTCCACATCGCCACGGGGTACCGCCGCTAGCCGCTGGGTAATGGCCCCAATGCTTTCTATGCGCACCATTTCTTCCCAAGAACAAATTTCGTCATCCTCTTCGGTTTCGTAGCGCAGAGTAATTAAATCCCCTTCAATATCGAGAATTCGAGCTCGCTCTATCCAACGCTGTTGATCCCTCAGGAAGATCCAGACCTCTCGACCATCACAACAGAGTTGATAGATCTTGCGATGTAGCATAGGCACGTCTCCTGGCCGCTAAGATAAGTCCTGGAAGGATGGCAATCAAGGGGCAAACCCCTGGGGGTGATCTGGGGATAGGTGGGCGGAATGGGCATGTATGTTGATCAGCGCTGGACCGAGGACTCCAGGTCAGGGCGGTTGAGCCATGTCCTAGGCCCTGAGCAATATGGAGTAATTTTAACTAACTCTGGCCAGCATTGAGGGGAAAAAGATGATTCTAGGTCAGCTAAGGCAAAACGACAGGGTTTGGAGATCATCTTATTCAGAGTAACTTCCGAGTAATTTCTGATTGGCATCGGTCCGCTTAGCCATGGTTCCCATGGGTGATCTGGCCGTCATCAAGGTATGGCCACCAGCGGCAGCTGGAGCCAAGGCTAAGCTACTCAAGAGTCCTTTAGCTACAGTGGGGATGGGCCCACCAGCGGGGGTGACCAGTAAATGCTTAGTATGCTTTTAAATATCAGCCCTGATAGGGAGCCAATGTATTGAGCAATACCATCGGCCCAGGAGTTAGGCCCCGGGTTATAGTAGCAAAAGACCTCGCGATCGCCCTTTGCTATGCTGCTTCACCTCTGTACCTGGCCCGAAGTTGAAACCTATCTGAATCGGTCTCAAGGCATTATTTTCCCGATCGGATCAACGGAACAGCATGGCCCTACGGGCCTGATTGGCACCGATGCCATTTGTGCCGAGGTGGTGGCCCGAGGCGTAGGAGAGGCAGCCCAGGCTCTGGTGGGACCGACCATTAATGTAGGCATGGCCCTGCACCACACCGCCTTTCCGGGCACCATGAGTTTGCGCCCCAGTACCCTGATCGCCCTCCTACAAGACTACCTGAAGCCCCTGGTCAGCCACGGCTTCACCCGATTTTTCTTCATTAACGGCCATGGCGGCAATATTGCCCCCCTGAAGGCAGCCTTCGCCGAAACCTATGGGACTCTGGCCAACGCCTCCTTACCCCGGGCGGCAGAAGTACGCTGTGGCCTGGCTAATTGGTTTATGGCGGCCTCAGTCCACAGCCTGGCCAAGCAACTCTATGGTGATCAAGAGGGGTCCCACGCCACTCCCAGTGAAGTGGCCCTGACCCAGTATGTCTATCCTGAGCAGATCAAACAAGCGGACTTAACCCCCCCGGTGGCTGTCTCGGGTTTCCCAATTTACGGTCCAGAGGATTTTCGTCGCCATTATCCCGATGGGCGCATGGGATCTAACCCGGCCCTAGCCACTCCAGACCATGGCCAGCAATTCTACCAGGCAGCGGTTAAGGACCTTACCCAGGATTACCTGAAGTTTCTGGCTGCCCCCTGATCACAGCTAAGGGACCTAGAACCCCGGGACCGAGCCCCCCTGGGGGGCAAGAGGCTGACCTGAGTTAGCCCCCCCGATGGGATAAGAAGGCTGAAGTTAGGGGTAGCGATTTCCGTAATTAGCACTATTCTGGTAAACAGCTTTTATTCAGCCTTTTTTCCAGGTCAGACCCTGCCATGCATAACTTTCTGCCCGTTGCCTATTTTGAAGGTCAGTTTCGGGATTTTAACGACGCCAAAATTTCCATTGCTACCCACGCACTGCACTATGGCACAGGGGCTTTCGGCGGGTTGCGAGGGATTCCCGACCCCGACAACAACGGACAGATTTTATTATTTCGCCTGGACCGCCACTGCCAGCGGCTCAGCGCCAGTGCTCGCCTGCTAAACTACGACCTGCCGGCTGAAACCATTCAGACGATCATTACCGACTTTGTAAAAAAGAACCGACCCATCACCTCCTTTTATATTCGTCCCCTGGTGTATACCTCCGATTTGGGTATTTCTCCCCGGTTGCACAACGTTGAAAAAAACTTCTTTATCTATGGCCTGGAGTTAGGGGATTACCTCTCACCGGAGGGAGTCACCTGTCGAATTAGCTCCTGGTATCGTCAAGAGGACCGCAGCCTACCCCTGCGCGGGAAAATTAGCGGTGCCTACATCACCTCTTCGCTGGCTAAAACTGAAGCGGTGGAGTCAGGCTTTGATGAGGCAATTTTGATGAATTCCCAAGGCAAGGTGAGTGAAGCCTCTGGCATGAATGTCTTTATTGTGCGCCATGGCCAGTTGATTACCCCTGGCTATGACCAGGATATTTTGGAAGGCATTACCCGCGATAGCATTCTTACTCTGGCCAGAGACCTGGGAATTGAGGTGGTAGAACGGCCAGTAGATAAGTCAGAGCTATTCATTGCGGAGGAGGTTTTTCTCAGTGGTACGGCGGCTAAAATTACCCCGGTACGCCAGGTTGAATCCTACCGCCTACCGACCCAGCGCCCCCTGACCGATCACCTGCGTCAGCACCTGACTGCCATTACCGAAGGTCGGGACCCGACCTATCAAGATTGGGTATTTCGCATCGATATCTAAGCCCAGAACCTAAGCCCAGGGATGGTTTTGGTGGTCAGGAACCAAGGCTGGTAGGCAACCCCAGGAGGGTTTGCACCGTAGCGATGACCGCCGTCCCCGCCTGCTCAACCTGCTCAGCGGTGGTGAAGCGACCCAGGCCAAAACGTAGGGAAGCCTGGGCTAGGGCATCACTGTGGCCCAGGGCCTTGAGAACGTGGGAGGGGGTAGTCCGACCACTACTGCAGGCGGCTCCGGCGGAAAGCGCCACCAGGGGCCTTAACCCCAGTCCTAGAGCGGCTCCGTCCACCCCAGGGATACTGATATTCAGGTTGCCCGGCAGGCATTGCTGGGCGTGGCCGTTGCGCTGCACGGGTAGGTGGGCCTCTAGCCGGGCCCAGAGGCGATCGCGCAACCGCCCCAAACGGGCCCCCTCTCCAACCATCTCCGCCAGGCCCAACTCCACAGCGGTGGCTAGACCCATAATCTGATGGGGCGCCAGGGTGCCCGATCGCAGTCCCCGCTCATGGCCACCGCCGTGGATCTGGGGGGCCAGGGTGACCCGGGGGTGTCGCCGCCGCACATAGAGGGCACCAATGCCCTTGGGGCCGTAAATTTTATGGGCGGTGAGAGACAGTAGATCAATCCCCAGGCGTTGTACATCTAGAGGAATTTTACCGATCGCCTGGGCCCCATCACTGTGGAACAGCACGCCGCGATCGCGGCAGCGGGCCCCAATCTCTGCCAGGGGTTGGAGGACGCCAATTTCGTTATTGGCGGCCATGACCGATACCAGCAGAGTATCCTGGCGAAAGGCCGCCTCCAGGTCTGCCAGGTCCACCAGCCCATCCCTGCCCACCCCCAGGTAGGTGACCGTGAACCCTAGCTTTTCCAGATAGCGGCAAGGATCCAGTACGGCGTTGTGCTCTGTCTGCACCGTAATCAGGTGCCGTCCCCGGCTCAAATAGGCCTCAGCCACCCCCTTAATGGCTAGATTATTAGCCTCGGTGGCGCCACTGGTAAACATGATTTCTTCGGGGCTGGCGTTGAGGGCAGCAGCCAGACTGGCCCGGGCCTTTTTAATGCCGGCAGCGGCAGTCCAGCCATAGACATGGGTGGCACTGGCGGGGTTACCAAAATGGTCAGTCAGCCAGGGCAGCATGGCCTCCAGTACCCGAGGATCCACCGGAGTCGTGGCCTGACAGTCTAAATAAATAGGAAGCTTGACCATGGTGGCAGGGTCCTAGGGGGTTTGATCTAGCAACTGCCAGCAAATGGTCTGGGCGCTCACACTGTTGGCTTCCCCCAGGCGCACCTGAATGGTTTCGTGGGTAATCGGGGCCAGGGCCGCCAGCAGCGATCGCAAATGGGGGGTACTCTCACCGCTATCCAGGTAGACCCGCTCCGCCAGCTGGTTCAGGCGCTTCCAGGTGGTATAGAGGCGGGCAGCGGTCTGCTCAATCTGAGCAGCCTGGGCCACCATATCGGCAGCAGAGTTGAGGCAACCCACCCGTAGGGCTTCCTCCAGGGCCAGTTCTAGATCCAGGTCAAGGGCCTCCAGTAATTGCACCTGGTTGGCAGACGCCAGGTACTTAGACAGGTAACGGGCCTCGGCGGTGACCTGCTTCAGGGTATCAACATCGGGGTTGAGCTCCACCTCGGTTTTCAGGGTGGCCTGGTGCGTCGCCGGCAGCTTTTCCATTTCCCTCACCAAGGGGGCCAGGTAGCGGGTAGGAATGATCTGGTTAGCGGCTTTTTCCCTGAGGGTTTCAGGAATCAACTCCGAGGTCATAGCGGCCCATTCATCGGCCACCTGGCGCACTTCCCGGCGGGTGATGTGGTCACCCCTACGGGCGGAGTCAGTCACCAACTGCTGCACCTCTGGTGCCGCCTTAGCGGTTTCTACAAAGGCTCGCTTACTGAATTGGTTGACATCTGCCGGGGCCAGCAGCCCCGCTTGGAGGAGTTGGTCAGCACTGTCGGCCAGTTCGATCAAGTTATAGGCATGGCTTTTAGTAATTTCCCGGTCCTTTAACCAGTTGAGAAAACCGGTGCCCCGGCCATCGCCGCCGCGCTTTTCGCGATCGCGCACAGCTTTTAAAATCCGCCCCCGCCAGATATCGGTTTGCAGATCGAAGCGATCGCAGACCTGCCAGGCCGCCTCCACCTGGCGCTGAAAATCATAATCGGACAGTTGGTCATCGTTGGGATCAGGCAGGTGAAACGACAGTTCTCCCGCCTGCATGGCCGCTGCGATGGTTTCAGAAGAATAGGACACGACTGGGTACCACTGGCTGGGGGCTTTATTATGACATGGTACAGCGGCAGTTTAGAGGCCGCCTTGATTATCAGCAGCGGTGAGCAGGCCAGCGATCGCTGCGGCCTAGAACCCAGGGGTGCATCCTAAGACCCAGGCCATCCCCCCCGTTCATCCCCTCAGTGCCCCCTGCCCCCGGTTCCGGTTTCGTAATCAACACAGCCAATGGCCGCCTCTGACAGAGCCGTTCGGGGATGAACGGGGCATTTCAATAAAGGACTATGGGTAAAGTAACGACACTGGGCACAGGGAATTTGGTGCATGATTCGGGCCCGTTGCAGCCCATCTCGGGTCAGAGCTAGCAGCTGCCCCAGGGTCAATAGCACCAGACTCCAGGCAACCACACACCCCAGAGGTGCCAGCAACGGATGCATTAGATCGCTTAACCCCCGCCCCAGCCAACCAGCCATATCTGCCATCACCACCCGTTCCTTAGGAGCCGTACCCCGATGGCCCGCTCCCGATCGAGAAACCTATCTCCCACCCTATCGCCAAACCTCCGCCAGACAGGGCGACCTTAGAAAAACTTAGCCTCTCTTAGGGAAACGTTAGCCTAATTCAGACTTAGACAACTATCGCGTCTCGGTCTTCCCCTCCCCACCCTGGCAAAGGCTGCCAACCAACGGCCCTGGTCTCGATTAAGATGCTAAAACCACCGCCGCTAGGAGGCCATGACCAAAACCCCAAGCAGGGTCCCAACCAGTGACCCGGCCCTGGCGGCTAAAGGCCTATCACCATAGTGACAAAAATAACTCGGTAGCCTAGGAACATCCCTGCTGCCCTGAAGCATATTCGGGCTTCATAGAGTCTTGAGGTTTTGATAAAGATAGTCTATTCACCTTGATAAATCCAGGTAGAGAGGTTTTCATAGTCACAGGGGAATGCGTGGTTCCACGCAGGTAGGGTTAATCGTTACTAAATCAGTGATTAATGATTGCCCTTTCGTTTTTTCTGTTGGTTTGTGGTTTTCGTTCAAATTTTTCTAGGTGTACTATGAAAAACCTTTTGATTAAGGCGACAGTGGTGTCCGCTGGTGTTGCGGTCAGCGCCCTAACGGTGAATCTACAGCCCGCCAGCGCAGCCGGGTTCTCTGGAGCTTACGCTCCAGTTTACTGGAGTGTTTATAACGAGGATGTTAATCAAGCTACCGGCGTCTCTTCTCCGGCGGGCTACACCAATGGAGGGGTAGACTTTGGTGGCGCCCCCAATTCCGTTGTCCTTGCTGGTGGCAACTATTTTGCTAGCACTCCTTCACCTTATCCAGACGGTAATGGCGATGGCTTCCCTGGGGTTAGCGGTGGTACCTTTTTTGAGACTACCCTGGCCAGCGCTGGCTACGTTTTCTTTGATTGGAGCTACGGCACTTTCGATAGTCGAGGGTTTGACCCCTTCGTGGTGAGTATTGGTAGCAGTGCCTTTACCCTGGCTAATACCGATGGCCAGACCGGCCGTTATGTCTCGTCCTTCCTCCCCGCCGGTACTACCCTTGGCTTTAGCATTTTCACCTATGACAATGCCGGCGGCGCTGGCTATGCCACCATTTCTAACTTTGGGGTGTCTGCCAATCCTGGAGTGGTTCCGACCCCAGCCCTATTGCCTGGCCTGATTGGCATGGGCATAGCGGCGCTGCGTAAAAAACAGCAAGACGGCCAAGAGATGGATGCCTAGACCCCTAGCTTGATGGGGTTGATAGTCCGTTTATGTATCTCCAGGGTCAATATTCTGCCTATGGGCAGAATATTGACCCTGGAGGCTTTTAAAGCTGGGCTTCCTGAAGCCTTGTCGACCATGAGACCAACCCCTGGAAGAATAAATCGCAAAGGCAAAACGCCTTTTTAGAGTTTTGGTGAAGTCGGCGGATGGATTCAACCTGGAGAGAGCAATCTGTCTACAATAGAGGGGTGTTTTCCGATTGCGGTAGTTAGTTTTTTTAGAATAGCAACTATAGGCTAATGAATAACATTAAAGGGCATCTTATTAAATTTAGACGCTGGAGCTTAGCCTGTCTGCAAGCAGCCCTGGCTACCTGGCATGGCTATATGATTTTGTTGGGGCTCACCGCCGGACTGATATATCTAGTAGCCTGGGCCCCCCGGGTGGTTACCCGGGCCGCCCAGGGTTCGGCTGGCTTTCCCCTGGTGGTGGGCTGTCTGGCCATTGGTTTTCACCAACTCTGGAAGCATCGTCAGCGGATTGCCCAGTTAAAGGCATCGGAAGCTGATCGGGCCATGGGCTACCTGATGATTGGGGGGGCAGTCGTGCTGTTTCCCTTTTGTCGCTTTGCCATCTGGCCCCAGGCCATGCTCTGGGTGGTGATTCTGGCGGGTATTGCGATTAGTTCCTGGGGCCCGAGGTTTTTTGTTCATTACCGGCTACCGGTAATGATGGCCCTGCTGACCGCCTACCCCCAGCCGGCAGTTTTCGGTAGAACGGTGTGGGCAGTGCTGACCCCCAGTGGTTGGCTAGAGCGAGCCATGGCTCAGGCTGGTGCCTTTGGCCTCAGACTAATGGGCCAACCGGCGGTAGCCCAGGCCCATTTTGTGATTTTGCCCCCCCGGGGTAGTGTGGCGGTCGGGGAGCCCTGTAACGGCTTCAGTATGGCCCTAACCATTGCCGCTACCGGCCTAATCATGGGCATTCTCTATCAACAAAAATGGCACCGCATAGTGCTGATGATGGCGATGGGTATTGGGCTGGCGTTTTTGTTTAATGTGCCCCGCATTATGCTGCTGGCCTATGCCTCGGTTTATTGGGGTAAGGCCGTCTTCGATTTCTGGCATAATACCTGGGGGGCACAGATTTTTTCGGCAGTTCTATTTACCGTTTATTACTATGGGGTGATGGCACTGATAAAAAAACGACCCCTGGCTAGGGCAACGGCCAACCCTGTGGCTTTATCTGCAGCGGTCAAACATCCTGATTAACCCCTGGGGGTGACCAACGGGGAGGGCGATTGCTAAGTTTTTACTAAATCAATTTATAAGGTGATTTCCTATGGCTAATACGGTTAATCAAACCTCTACGGGAGCGGGAGTTGGTCTGGCCATCGCCCGCATTGTCGGCCTAATTTGCATAGCTGGTTTTCTAGCCGATCTACTGGGCCTGGTTTTACCCATGGGGTCTGGGGCCCTGTGGCGGTTCGGGGTTCTACAGCAGACCGGTGATCGCAGTATTGTCTTACTCTTTGGCATTGCCCTGCTGACCTATGGCTGCTGGGATACCCCCATGCGGCGTAAACCTCTTTCCTACCTGGGTTTAGGGTTGGGGGTAGCCTATTTGCTCACCTGTGTACTGGTGATTTCTGACGGACTTAAGGTGCAGACCCAAACCGTTGACCAAATTAAACAGCGGGCTGAACAGATGCAAACCCAGGTTGAGCAGAGTCGCAGTAATCCTCAAATCCAAGCCAAGGCCACCCCTAAGGATTTTGACAACGCCCTAAAATCCATTGAAGCCCAGGCCTTTACCATGACAGAAAACGCTAAAAATGGCACCGTTAAGAGAAGCATTACCATTGCCAGTAACTTTTTAATCATGGGGATTGGCTTTCTCAGCCTGGGCCGACTTGGCCTTAGCCGCAGCGTTGCCAGATCCGGCGGGAGTCGCTTTAAAGCTTCAACTCCCAGGGGCTGAGGCCAGCAGGGACAGGATCTGGTTAGGGGCGATCGCTGAGGTTAGGGCCAACCCTCGCCCTTGGGTTAGCAATTTTAGTGCGTCACCCCAGCCGTTGGTTGCTACACTCACAATCGGTACCTGAAGTTTCCTAAAGCCCTGCCCATGGTAGAGCATCGTCGCTACCGTTCTCTCCCTTTAAAGCGCAAACGCAGACGGCTACGATTGAGGCGAGTCTCACTGCTGATAGTGCTCTTATTTAGCCTCACCAGCTTATTGCTGGTCGCCTTCCACAGTGTGAGCGGGCACTGGCGTGACCCCGTAGCTATGGTTCAACGCCCCATTAGTGAGATGGTTAACCGCACCGAGGTAGCTACAGGAATTAGCCAGATCCAGGCGGCTAATGGTCGCCCCAACCTGACTCCCCTGCCCATGGCCGAAGAGGTCTGGAGCTGCGAGGTAGTGGTGATTGGGGGTAGCCTGGGGGGGGTAGCTGCGGCTTCTCAGGCTATGCAGGCTGGGGCGACGACTTGCCTGATTGAGCTGTCTCCCTGGCTGGGGGGACAGATTAGTGCCCAGGGGGTAGGGGCGATCGACGAATCGCGAGCGATGCGCTGGCGGCGAAATTTTTCTAGCCATTGGCAAAACTTTAAAGCTTTAATTCGCCGCCAGCCCGTCACTCTGCCCAGCTGGACCGGTCTACCCAAGCGGCGATCGGTGAGTCAAGTCAATAGCTGCTGGGTAGGAACCCTGTGCTTTTCCCCCAAGGCCGGGGCCACCGCCGCTGATCTGTGGTTGCGCCAGGCGTCTCGATCAGCCCCCCAGAGTCGATGGGCCACCTCTACGGCCTTCAAAGGAGCGGCTTTTGATCTGACAGGACGCACGATTACGGCAGTCTATGGGGTCAAGCGAATTCCCCGGGATGCCGGCTATATCCCCACCGGACACCTATCAGAAGAACTGGAGGATTGGTATGGCTGGGCCGATAGCGATCGCTACAATAAGGTGCCGATTCGGCTGCAACCCCTGCCAAATCGGCCAATGATTGTCATTGATGCCACCGATACCGGTGAACTGGTGGGTTGGGCTAATTTGCCCCATCGGCTGGGGTCAGACTCCCAGACCTTTACCGGCGAGGTCAACGCCCCCGAGCAGGATAACCCCGACTGTACCCAGTCCTACACCTATCCCTTTGTGCTGGCCACTTTAAACGACCGGGGGGATAGCCTTAACCAGCTGAAAGCCATCAAACCGGTATTCACTAAGGCCGAACATCGGGGAGAGTTTAATCTCGAGGGTTTTAAATTCTTCAACACCGGCAGTGTATTCAACTACCGTCGAATAGTCAGCCAGGTGCCAGGAGAGTCCCATGTGAATCGTACCCACCCAGGGGAAATGAGCTTAATTAACTGGAATAAGGGCAATGATTGGCACTTCATGAATCCACCTTTAATCTTGAATACAGAGACTATTCAACTGTCCGGGCAACGGCAAAACTGGTTAGGGGGCATCTCTCAAGAATCCCTTAAACAAGGGGAAACCCACGCCTTAATGTTCGCAGAATGGCTGCTGGAGAGCCAATCAACCCCTCAGTTCCCCCTTGCCTTCCTGAAGGGGGCAGACAGCCCCCTGGGCACCCAGTCGGGCCTTAGCATGGTGCCCTATCTGCGCGAGGGACGACGGATTTTGGGCCGTCCGGCCTACGGTCAGACTAGTTTTATGGCCGTAGAAGCCGACCTGCGGGAAGACATGACCGGCGGACGCGACTTTAGCCCCACTGCCATCGCTCTGGCCCATTACGATATTGATATTCATGGTTGTCGCTACCGGGATGATCGGCCCTCCTACGAAGCAGCCGCTGCCAGTATTAAGGAGTTTGTGGTGCGTCCCCTGCAAATTCCCCTGGAGGCGATCATTCCCCAGGGGGTCGATAATGTGTTAATCGGGGGTAAAAGCATTGCCGTGAGCCATATTGTCAACGGGGTAACCCGGATACACTACGGCGAATGGAGTATTGGGGGGGCCGCCGGGGCCACCGCTGGCTGGTTATTGCACCACAGCAAAGTCCCCCACCTCACCCCAGCCCAAATTGTTGCAACTGGTCAAATGCCTTCCCTTCAAGCTTTCCTGACCAGGCAAGGACTGCGATTTACCTGGTAAGCAGCAACGCGATCTAGCAGGGCAAATTGACCCCATTGCTGCCATAACCACTTCTTAACCTGAAGCCCCTCTCCCCTTAATCTTTTTCTCTTTGTTTCTAGGCTAAGGTTGAAAGGGAAGAGAGTTGCCTTGATCGACTGCCCTTCCTTCAAGACGGGTTGGCAGGCATAAAAGATTTGCCCTTGCCGGTGTTATCCCTTAACAGGAGTTTGAACATAGGTTATGAGTACCGTTTTTGACCTGGTAAGAGAAGGGGGGCCAATTATGGTTCCCATTCTTGGCTGTTCGGTGATAACCATTGCCACTGGCCTAGAGCGAGCCCTATTTTGGTCCCGGTTACTGCGGCAAGAAGGCCAAGTTGTTCACGATGTTTTAGAGGCATCCCGGCGAGATCTAACCGAGGCGGCTAGCCTAGCTTCCCGGTTTCAAGACCTGGCGATTGGTCGTTTTTTGCTGGCCCCCCTACGGCTCAAAAATCCCTCACCAGAGACCTTTAGCCTGGCCCTAGAAGCTGCTGCCGATAAAGAGTTTATGAAGATGCGCAAGGGCGACAAGATGCTTGAGACCATTGTGGCGGTTGCTCCCCTGCTGGGATTATTGGGTACGGTAACCGGTTTGATTTCCACCTTTGGCAACTTGAACATTGGCTCCGGCGGCGGCGGTGAGCAGGCCACAGCAGCAGCAGCAGGGATTGGTGAAGCCCTGATTTGTACGGCTACGGGCATGATTGTGGCGATTATGGCCCTTCTGGTGTTTCGGGTCATGGTCACCCTTCAAGCCAAGCAGATGGATTACTTCTCCGAGGTAGGCAACGAACTGGAGCTTATCTACCGTCAATACTGGTACGAGCCTGGCACCATCATTCCTGAACGGGAAAGAACTGTCCTAAGAGCCTAGAATTGCCCTAACCATTCCCTGCCTGGCTCCTCTATTGGCAAAAAAGATGGGGTAAATTGACAGGGAATGGGTACGATCTCCCGGGTTTAGTTCTAATCTGGGTTACCCTAATCTGGGTCAGGAGCATGGCAATGGCATATTACTGGTTTAAGACATTTCATATTGTTGGGGTGGTTGTCTGGTTCGCCGGATTATTTTATCTGGTGCGCCTGTTTATTTACCATGTCGAGGCGGCCGCCGCACCGGAACCCGACCAAACTATTCTGAAGCGCCAGTACGAGATCATGGAGCGGCGGCTGTTTGGCATTATTACGACTCCGGGGTTAATTGTGACGGTAGCCATGGCGATCGCCCTAGTGGTGACCGCACCCGACTACCTGAAGTCTGGCTGGATGCACATGAAACTATCCCTGGTTGGAGTTCTACTGGCCTACCACTTTTATTGCTGGCGTTTAATGGGCCAGCTACAACGGGGAGAATGCCAGTGGTCCAGCCAGCAGCTACGGGCCTTAAACGAGGCTCCCACCCTGTTGCTGGTGTTAATTGTCATGCTGGTGGTATTTAAGAACAATTTTCCAACCGGGGCTGCCACCTGGTTGATAGTAGGCTTGGTCGTGGCGATGGCAGCCACGATTCAGTTATATGCTCGCAAACGGCGACTAGACAAAGAAAAACTCGACCTCACCCCCGATCTCCCCAACCAGGCTTAAATCCTCAGAGTGTAGGCAGTTCTGTGGGTCTAAGCCGGCTGGGAGGGAAGGTCTTAAACCATAGCCGGGATTCTTACCCCAGAGAGTATGCCTTCCCTTTGAGCCATATAGGCCATCAGGTCAAGCACCCGCATTGAGTATCCCCACTCATTGTCATACCAGGCTACCACCTTAAAGAAATGACTATTCAAGCCCATGCCGGCCCCGGCATCAAAGGTGCTGGAATGGGGATCGGTAAGGAAATCCGTCGAGACCACATCCTCCTCGGTGTAGCCCAGAATCCCCTGCATCGGCCCCGCCGCCGCCGCCTTCATAGCCTCGCAAATGGCATCATAGCTGGTGGCCTGGGCGGTTCTAAAGGTGAGGTCTACCACTGAAACATTGGGAGTCGGTACCCGCAAGGCCATACCCGTTAAGCGCCCCTGCAGTTCGGGTAACACCAGGGTAACCGCCTTAGCCGCTCCGGTAGAGGCCGGAATAATATTCTGGCCAGCCCCCCGCCCCCCCCGGAAGTCTTTCTTAGAAGGACCATCCACCGTGGGCTGGGTGGCGGTAGCAGCATGGACGGTGGTCATTAACCCTTCCACTAAGCCAAAGTTGTCGTTGATCACCTTGGCTACGGGAGCCAGGCAATTAGTGGTGCAACTGGCATTGGAAACGACCCAATCCTGGGCGGGGTCGAAGTTTTCATGGTTAACCCCAACCACCAGGGTAGGCACCTGATCAGGATCCTTGGTGGGCGCAGAGATAATCACCCGCCTGGCCCCGGCATCGATGTGCTGACGGGCCGCCTCCAGGGTGGTAAAAAGTCCGGTAGACTCAACTACATAGTCGGCTCCCAAGACCTGCCAGGGTAACTCCGCCGGGTTCCGAAGGGCCATGCAGGGAATTTTTTTACCATTGACCACAATGCCATCTTCCGCCGCCTCTACCTCGCCATCAAAGCGGCCATGGGTTGAGTCATACTTGAGCAGGTAGGCCAGATTTTCGGGGGGCACCAGATCGTTAATGCCAACAAACTCAATATTGGGATTTTTCAATCCGCCTCGAAATACCAGGCGGCCAATCCGGCCAAATCCGTTGATACCAACTTTTAGAGTAGTCATGCTGGATGGTCCTTTGCGTAGGTTTACATTACAGCGGTAGACAGGTGGCTGGTTCAGCCCGGGAAAATTCGGACAAGTCTCCCCCAACCCCAAGGGGGTTTCCTATGCACCGCCAGGTCGGACTGACTTGATGGCCGCACCACCAACCCGGTCGGGTAGGGGGGTGAGCCCCAATTCAGATCTTTTCCTATGTAAAGGGCAAACTCAGAAATATTCCCAGATTCACCGTTTTCCTTTAAGGTTAGGGCTGAGATACCGGTAAAATTCCTGGGCTCGCATCCCAGAGGCCCTGCCGTCGCTAAAATAAAAATGGCCTCAGGTCTCACCCCACCATGATCGAAACACTAAGAGAGCTTCAACAGCAGCGGGGGGGCGTTTTTGCCGGTCGGCCAGTTCCCCTGAGTTTTGCTAACGACGATCAGGCCCTGGCCGCAGTCCGGCAGGGGTGCGCCCTGTTTGATCGGAGTCATTGGGGCCTGGTGCAGATCGGTGGAGCCGACCGACTGCGATTTTTACATAACCAGACCACCAATACATTTAATCAGCGCCAACCCGGCCAGGGATGCGACACGGTGTTTTTGACCGCTACCGCTAGAACCCTTGATCTGGTTACGGTCTATGTCACTGAAACAACCCTACTGGGGCTGACCTCACCAGAGCAGGACCAACCCTTGATGGCCTGGATGGACCGCTATATCTTTCCTGCTGACCGGGTTAGCCTAACCAACCTGACTTCAAGCCTGCTGGCCTTTACCCTGGTCGGCCCTGGTAGTGAAGCCGTACTATTGAACCTGGGAGTGCAGGCCTTAGACCCATCCCGATTTGGGGATCACCATCTGGTCACCATCGGCGGAGAGGCTGGGCGTCTGGCGGTGGGTACGGGGCTGGGCCTGGAGGGATATACCCTGCTAATACCGGCGGCGATCGCCGCCCTGGTTTGGGCCCAACTGCAGCAGGCGGGGGCGATTCCGGCCGGAGAACAGGTGTGGGAACAACTGCGCATAGAACAGGGTCGACCGTCGCCGGGGGCGGAACTGGGGGAGAACTACAACCCCCTGGAAGCAGGGCTGTGGCAGACTATTTGCTTTGATAAGGGGTGTTATATTGGCCAGGAAACCATTGCCCGGCTCAATACCTACCGGGGAGTTAGGCAGCAACTGTGGGGTCTGGAACTCAGCCAGCCCGTACCAACGGGCACAGCGATTACCCTGGCAGGAGAAACCCTGGGGGTTTTAACCAGCCTGGTGGCAACTCCCCAGGGCTATCGGGGGCTGGGGTATGTGCGCACTAAAGCCGGGGGAGCCGGTTTGGTGGTCAGCCTGGGAACAGCTAGCGCTCGGGTAGTGGACTGCCCCTTTTTAGCCCGCGGTTACCTGGAGAGCAAGGCTGCCCCGACTACACCCCCAGACAGGCGGCCAGGGTCGCCAGTACCGATTGACTGAGGGCGCTGTAGTCGTAGCCCCCCTCCAGGCCAAAGACTAGTCGGCGAGTTAGCCCCAGGCAATACCTCGTAAAGTTGCCAAAATCTTGCGGCTCTAGGGCCATATCCGCCAGGGGATCGGCCCCATTGGCATCGTAGCCCGCACTGACGATCAGTAGATCGGGGGCAAAATGGCTGAGAAAGGGCAATACTGCCTGTTCAAAGGCCTGATTGTAAACTCGAGCATCGCTACCAGGGGGTAGGGGCAGGTTGAGGACGTTCTGGTATGGTCCGGTGTCCTGCTGTCTACCGCTACCGGGATAGGCTGGGAACTGATGCAGCGAACAGTAGGCAATGGCTGGATTGGCTTCCACCAAGGCCTGGGTACCATTACCGTGGTGGACATCCCAATCCAGAATCGCCACCCGATTGATCTCCGGCTGGCTCAAGGCGTAGGCGGCGGCGATCGCCGCGTTACCCAGCAAGCAAAAGCCCATACCCCGGTCGCTCAAGGCGTGATGCCCGGGGGGACGAGCCAGCACAAAAGCAGGTTCCCCAGTACGCCTGACCCAGTCCACCCCATCCAGCCAGGCTCTCACCGCCAGCCGGGCCACCTGATAGCTGGCGGGTGAGACCAGGGTATCTCCATCCAGTTGGCCCCCTCCCCCAGCCGCCAGTTGCTCTAACTGGTGCCGATAGGCGGGGCTATGGCAGCGGGCAATGGCTTGATCAACGCCATCATCGACAGCGGTAGGTAAATGCCAGACCAGGCGGTCTGCCCAGCTAACCGCTTGCAGGGCCGCCACAATCGCCTGCAACCGGCCAGGATTTTCTGGATGCCAGGCACCGGTGTCGTGGTCCAAAAAAAGCGGCGAATAGATCACTGGCAGTTGGGCTCGAAACCTAAAATTGGCCATGGGGTTAGGGCTTAGGCAGGGCCATAAGAAAGCTGAAGAGGCAACTAGGCAAGGGGGCTGAGGCTGTGATTGGCAGCAGCTTAGAAGGCGGTCCTGAGATCCAGGCTAGAGCCGCTAATCACCGGGCTTAGCAGTAGATTTGTGCTAATATAATTAAGCATGAGTTCCTACAAAATCAACTCCTAAAGCGCTATTCAGCACCCCTCGGTGCGAGGGTCTGACTAGCGCTTTATTATTCTAAAATTTGGAGCTTTTCCTGGCTATGGCAACCCCCGACGAGCGGATCGTCCCCACGGATCTGCGTAACGAAATGTCCCGGTCCTACCTGGAGTACGCCATGAGCGTCATTGTGGGTCGGGCTCTCCCAGATGCCAGGGACGGGCTCAAGCCAGTTCACCGCCGCATTCTCTATGCCATGCACGAACTGGGGCTAAGCGCTGATCGCCCCTTTCGTAAGTGCGCTCGGGTGGTGGGGGAAGTGCTGGGTAAGTACCATCCCCATGGTGACACCGCGGTCTACGATGCCCTGGTGCGGATGGCTCAGGACTTTTCGATGCGATCTCCGCTGATCAATGGCCATGGTAACTTTGGCTCCATCGACAACGACCCACCGGCGGCCATGCGCTACACCGAGTGTCGGTTGCAATCCCTGGCCAGCGACTCCCTGCTGCAAGATATTGAATCAGAGACCGTTGATTTTGTTGATAACTTTGATGGGTCTCAGCAGGAACCGGTAGTCCTGCCCTCCCGCCTGCCCCAGCTATTGTTGAATGGGTCTGCTGGCATTGCGGTGGGGATGGCCACCAATATTCCGCCCCACAATCCGGGGGAGTTAATTGACGGCGTCATTGCCCTGATTGACAATCCCGATATTTCCACCGCTGCCTTAATGGAAATTATCCCTGGTCCTGACTTTCCTACAGGGGGGCAAATCTTAGGTCGCAGTGGTATTGGCGATGCCTATAGAACCGGGCGGGGTTCGGTGACCATGCGGGGAGTGGCTGCCATCGAAACGATTGAACACCGGGGCCGGCCCGATCGCGATGCCATTGTGATTACCGAACTGCCCTACCAAACCAATAAGGCAGGCATGATTGAGCGCATCGCTGAGATGGTCAACGAGCGCAAACT
Organism: Cyanobacteria bacterium REEB459; assembly: GCA_018970085.1. Classification (GTDB taxonomy): domain Bacteria; phylum Cyanobacteriota; class Cyanobacteriia; order Phormidesmidales; family Phormidesmidaceae; genus Nodosilinea. The sequence goes on along the minus strand of JAGWXD010000020.1, from coordinate 20,403 downwards.
TGAGGGCATTTCTGACATTCGCGACGAAAGCGATCGCGACGGTATGCGCATCGTAATCGAGCTGAAGCGCGATGCCTACCCCCGGGTAGTGCTTAATAATCTGTATAAACAAACGCCCCTGCAGAATAACTTTGGCGTCAACATGCTGGCCCTAGTGAATGGGGAACCTCAATTACTGGGTCTGAAGCGGATGCTGGAGGTATTCCTTGACTTCCGCATTGAAACCATTACCCGCCGTACCCAGTACGAGCTGCGTAAGGCCGAGGAGCGAGACCATATTCTGCAGGGCTATCTGATCGCCCTGGCTAACCTGGATGCCATCATCGCTCTGATTCGGGGAGCCGCCGACACCCCCGCCGCCAAACAGGAATTGATTGAAAGCTACGGCCTCTCAGAACTACAGGCCGATGCCATTCTGCAAATGCAGTTGCGTCGCCTGACCGCGCTGGAGGCCAATAAAATTGAAGCAGAGCATGCTGAACTGGTGGCCAAAATCACCGATCTTCAGGATATTCTGGCCCGACGGGAGCGGATTCTAGACATTATCATCCATGAGTTAGGGAAACTCAAGGCCGACCATAGCACCCCCCGTCGCACCGTGATTGAAGCTGACGATGCCGAATTAAGCGATATTTCCCTAATTGCCAACGAACCAGTCGTCATTCTGGTCACCGACCAGGGCTATATCAAGCGCATGCCAGTCACCACCTTTGAAGCCCAAAATCGGGCTACCCGGGGTAAAGCCGGTACCAAAATGAAAGAGGATGACGGGGTACAGCACTTTATTACCTGCTACACCCACGACCATGTACTGTTTTTTAGCGATCGCGGCGTTACCTACTGCCTGCGGGCCTACCAGGTTCCAGAGGGCTCCCGGGCGGCCCGGGGGGTACCCATGGTGCAGATGCTACCCATCCCCGTCGAAGAGTCGATCACCTCGGTGCTGGCGGTACGGGAGTTTAGCGATGAAGACTACCTGGTCATGCTGACCCGGGGCGGCTACGTCAAGAAAACCACCCTCTCTGCCTTTAGCAATATTCGCACCAACGGTCTCATTGCTATTTCCCTGGAGGAGGGTGACCAGTTGCGTTGGGTGCGCCTAGCCCGGACCAGCGATAGTCTTTTAATCGGGTCCCGACGGGGTATGACTATCCACTTCAAGGTAGATGACGACCAACTGCGACCCCTGGGGCGGCCAACCCGGGGGGTCAAAGCCATGACCCTGCGTCACGGCGACGAGCTGATCAGTATGGATATCCTTCCCAGTCAGGTGGTAGAAGCCCTGGTTCAGGCAGCCGCCACCGAGGAGGACGACGACAGCCTCAGTCCTGGTAGTGAAACCGGTCCCTGGGTGCTGGTGATTACGGCCTCAGGACTGGGTAAACGGGTGCCCGTCGTCAAGTTTCGCCTGCAAAATCGAGCTGGTTTGGGCATCATGGCCACCAAGTTTCGTAAGCAAGACGATACCCTGGTGGCGTTACGGGTGGTCAATGAGGGGGATGAACTGATGCTGGTCACCCACCGGGGTATTATTATTCGCCAGCGCATTAATGACATTTCCATTCAGTCGCGGCCCGCCACCGGGGTACGCTTGCAACGTCTGGACGAAGATGATGCGATCGCCGCAGTGGCAGTCATTCCCCCCGCTTTACGGGAGGCACCGGAGGCCATTCTGCCTACCGACACAGAGGCCAGTCTCCATCGTCACGAAGAGGAATAGGGCATCCCCACTATGGCCCGATCAGCGGCTCTGCGCTATTACATTCTCACCCGACTAATGCTGGCTCCCCTAATGGTCTGGACCATTACCACGGTGGTCTTTTTACTGCTGCGGGCCACCCCGGGGGATCCAGTAGATGCCCTGCTAGGAGCCCGGGCTCCCGCCGCTGCTAAAGACCAACTGCGCAGTCAGCTGGGGTTAGATCAACCCCTGGGGTTGCAGTACCTGCACTACCTGGGTAACTTGCTAAAACTAGATTTGGGTACCTCCCTGGCCACCCAGGGCCAGACTGTTTGGCAGATTATTCAGGCTCACTTTCCTGCCACCCTCGAATTAGCCTTCTGTGGCATGGTGGTGGCGGTGGCCGTGGGGGTAACCGTGGGAGCCCTGGCCGCTTCACGCCCTAACAGCGCCCTGGATGCGGGGGGAAGACTATTTGGCATTATTACCTACGCCATTCCCATGTACTGGTTTGGCATGATTTTACAGATGGTGTTTGCGGTGCAGTTGGGTTGGTTTCCCATCGCTACCCGCTATCCCCTCCAGGCCACCCCGCCCCAAGGACCAACCGGTCTCTATTTGCTGGATAGTCTACTGGCCTTCGATCTCGGTAGTTTTACTACGGCCCTCTACTACCTGGCCCTCCCCAGTCTGACCCTGGGTCTTTTAATCAGTGGAGTATTCGAGCGCATGGTGCGGGTCAATTTGAAGCAAACCCTGGCGTCAGATTATGTCGAGGCGGCTCGATGCCGGGGCATTGCTGAAAGGCGCATTGTGTTGGTCCACGCCCTGAGAAATGCTCTGATTCCGGTAATCACCATTCTCGGCATGACCTTTGCGTCGATGCTGGGAGGGGCCGTGTTGACCGAGGTAACCTTTTCCTGGCCGGGGCTAGCCAATCGTCTTTATGAAGCTATCTCCCAACGGGATTATCCGGTGGTACAGGGGTTAATGGTGTTCTTTGGACTGATTGTGGCGCTGATTAGCATTGCCATTGATATTTGCAATGCCTACATCGATCCCCGCATTCGCTATTGACTTAAGGGGGCTAAATAGTTGGCCCAAGGTTTAAATGATGACTCCCCACCCTGGAGTCACCGATTAACCTCAAAGCCCTAAACGTCAGATAAACAGGACTCAGGTAGCTCAAGCCGGATAAACACTGACCTTTTTGCCAGCCTTACCCCGACGTTCAAAAGTAACCACTCCATCTACCAGGGCAAATAGGGTGTCATCTCCCCCCCGGCCTACGTTTTCACCCGGATGGATATGGGTACCCCGCTGACGAATCAGGATATTGCCTGCTCGCACCACCTGACCGCCATAGCGCTTAACCCCGAGACGCTTAGAATTAGAATCGCGACCGTTGCGGGTGCTGCCTGTACCTTTCTTGTGAGCCATGGTGGTATTTTCCTTAGTGGTTTAATCTGCTTTGGTGTTATCTTAGCCCGACTGTTTAGTCCTCATCGTTACTGTCGGCATCCTGACTGGGAGCTGGGACAGACTTAGTTGGGGTTGCAACCGGGGTGAGATCTGGGGACTGCTGACTGACGGTACCGGCGATCTGCTTACCATTGAGTTCAATGGCGTCAATCATCAGACGGGTAAGCTCCTGACGATGCCCAATCTTTTTACGAGTCTTCTTTTTCGGCTTCATTTTGTACACAATCACCTTGCGACCCCGCAGATGACTGACCACCGTGCCGGTAACCCTGGCTCCCTGAACCAAGGGCTGCCCAACCAGGACCTCGCCGTCGTTGTTGACAAACAGCACCTGATCGAGCACGACCTGACCCTCAGGCTCTACCGCTAACCGGTCAATATCATAGAATCGACCTGGCTCCACCCGCAGCTGCTTACCGCTAGTGGCTACAATTGCGTACGTCATAACTATCCTCATGGTCGCCGTACAGGTGCCAGCCTCACATCCTCCGAAGAGCGATAGGCGACCTTAGTACCTGATCCGAGCGTTGAATAAACAATTTCTCATCATAGAGAACTCGGTCTTCGCCTGTCAAGGACAGAGAAAAATCAAACCCACCCGATCAAAAGCAGGGCCTATGCCTGTACACTAACCATAGTTGACATGCGGATGTGGCGGAATTGGTAGACGCGCTAGATTTAGGTTCTAGTGTCTTCGGACGTGAAGGTTCAAGTCCTTTCATCCGCATTACCCGATCTGGCCAAACTCAGGCCCCACTGGGCCTATTCGTTCATCTCTTTGTAGGTGGCTACGGCAGAGGGAGAGATGCGGTTCAAATATCTAAAGATCCAATATTTGAATACCGTGTCCAGGACCACCGGAAAGGTCGCAATGAACAGAAAAATAAAATCTCGGCTGGCAGGTAGTCCCAGATGGCGAGACAGCCCCTCCAGCAGCACCTCCCACCCGTGGGGTGAGTGGAACCCTACAAAGGTATCGGTAAACAGAATAATTAAAAAGGCTTTGGCACTATCACTCAAGCCATAAACGATTTCATCAATAAAGGACTTAAGATTAGCAATATCTTGTTTGCGATAAATTAGCAACAGGGCCAGGGCCAGGGCTGCCAGCATATCGGCAAAGACATTTTTAATCGCGTCCTTACTTCGAGAACGGTAGTCTTCTTGAATCTCATCGGCCTTCAGTCGCAACTTTTCCTCTTTTACTTCAGCGGATAGCTGGGGCCCCTGACCCAAAAACGACTGGAAGTTCAGGTGCTCTTCGAAGTGCCGTAATTCTTCTAGGGCTTCCTCTTCCATTTCGACGTTCAAAAATATTTCAGGGCTTTCCGCCCTGACGCGATCTACGATGGGGCCCACCACCAGAGCCTTACTAAACTGCTGCGTTAGCAAAGGCACAATGATAAGCAGCAGCAAAAATCGAATTGCCCCGGTTGTTTTGCCCTTTGATCGACGAAAGTCTTGCACCACTTCCTGCTCGGCTTCTGGGTCTAGATCCCGACGGATTCGATCCACGGTGCGCAGGATTGAGCGGGGTAAAACATTAACCCGATCAGCTACAGATTCAACGGAGTTAGAGGAGGCTTGTTCACTTCTTTGCTGTCCCCTGGAGAGGGCTGACGGTTTGAACCTGGGATTGGGGGGTTGGGAAGTCATGGGTGCCAGTGAGGTGTCGAGGGTTTGAGGGGATGCTTCCCCCATGTCAATCAGGCGATCTCCAGGGCTCTCCAGGCTCTGATAGCGCTCTAACACCTGATCAATTAAGCGCAGTTGGCGGAAAAAAATGGCTTGGCGATCAACCACATTGATGGCCAACTCATCTGCCCGATCAGCAGGCAATTGCACCTCCATAAAGCGCGGATCGGAGGCCCGAATGATAGTGCGACTGGCTCGAAACTCAGCCAGTCGCACCCGCATCAGGTTTAGATACTTCTTTAACTCGCTCTGAAAATAGACCATGGCACTGTCGCCATAGCTGCCATAACGGGAAGATATGGGGTTACCGCCAAAATATTCCCGTTCTATCGCCTCGATCATTTGGGCCGCCTCATAGGCCTGGCTGAGAGCCCGGTCTGGGGTGCGAAAGAACCACTGCTGAGCGTTACGGAAAAGACCTGGAGTCTGCATGGGGACAGGCGGGGGGGGTAAGGGGGAGCACTGGCAAGGGTTTGACCAATACTATAGGCAAAATTAAGGCCCTGGCAAATCAAACTAGAGTCCCAGATGGACCTAGTCAGGGGGGTGGGGTGGGCGACTTAAAGCCGCTTTGGGGCTATAGCAACCATAGACTGCTGTAGGCATCTACTCCAGGATGCCGCCCCAGGAGCTAGGGTCAGTCCTGGATTGGCGTGGTCACCGGAGCCTGGTCTAGAACCATAGATAGAACAAACCAGCCTATTTAGCCAGACCAATCCCTAACCAATCCATCCGCCTGTTCGCCTTTTGGCTAGGCGATCTATCCTGAAGATCGGCATTGCGATTCTATCCTATGGGTAGCGATACCCTGGAATTCGTATCACTGATTACTTCATAGTCTTTTCTCTCAATTTTCTTTAAGTATTTTTAAGCGGCGCCAGGAAATTACTTTTATCCCTGAAAAGTTTTAGCAAATTCTGCCAACAAAAGTTAAATGATTTGGGAAAGTAGCTCCAATCTATGGGGCGAGACCTAGGATGATAGTTGAAAGTTTGGATGTAACGACCTATGGATTCGATTCAGCAACAGGTCATTGTGTTGACAGATAAAGTTGATGCCTTACACCAGATGATTGATCAAATTAATGGTCAAATATCAGTCATCCTGGCCACAACTCAAGAAAGTAACCCTGAAGAAGAACTTGGTTTAGGAACTATTCTCTATGGCAACAATCCCCGCCATGGTCCAACCCTGCTAGATAGTGTTTGCGAACATAAGGATGTTTTGATGGATAGCAACTACATTGCCTTTGATCGGCAAAATACCGATATCCATTTATCTCAAGATATCCAAATTCAGCGGCTAACCGCTCAATTAACAGCAGCCTACCAACGCATTGCCGCTCTTGAAGAGCAACTACTGGCAACCAGAGGACATTAACTACCCCAATTGCTTCGTTCCTTGACTCGACCGATTTAGCCAGCGTCTATAATACAGACTTTTGATCAATACCTGAGAGTCTATGGTCAGGCAGTCACCTCTGCGGCTAATCTCTAATTTCTTTTTTCATAGCATCGCTGTCTATGGTAACTGGCAAACATGGCGAGAACTCTGGTGTCAGAGTCGCCGGCAGCCCTGGTTAACTCTGGCGGCAACAGTTGCCCTACTGTGGATCCTAAGTTTTCTAGGGCTGGCTTTTTTGGTGTTGCACATTAGCGATCGCGGTTCCCTACCCCTACCTGCTGGGATTTTTAGTCTGGCGGTAGACATTCAAGCAAGTCTGGCTATTACCTCTGGCGCTTCCTCCCCTGGGGTCTTAGCCTGGCCGTGGTTAGTGGGTTTGGCATGGGGGGCAGGCCTGAGCTGGTTGAGGGGTACGCAGAAATTAAGTACCACCGTAGCCGCCATTTACCAGGGTAACTACCGCCAGCGCCGGGGCTGGCGGGCCAGGCTATTGATGCTGACCCTGGCCCTGGCCCTGCTGGCCATGGTGGTGACGGTAAGTAGTTTGCTCAAGCATGGGTTATTTAGCTACCCCAGTTCCCGACTATGGCAGCCCCTAGCCCGGATAGCCGGCTGGCTAGTCAGCGCCCTGCTGATTAGTCTCACCCTGGCTCTGCTCCATCGCCTCAGCCCCAAGGGCTGGCTCCCCGGCTGCCCCCTATGGCCTGGGGTAGGTCTAACCACCCTGGGCGGACTATCGATCTGGGGGGCAGTGCAGTGGGGTCTGGCCTGGCTAGACCGTCAAAACCTGGCCAATGAACTCTTGCTGATGGTTAATCTACAGGTATTCAGGTTACTGCTCTTACTCTGGCTGATACCGGTGGGGGCCCAATTTAACCTTAGTCTGCTCAGGTTTGGGGGGCAAAAGCCCAGGCCCCGCCCTAAAACCACCCCGATTCCCCCCTCCTTTGATTCCTTTAAAATTAATCGCTAGGGGCAGGCTTCAGCCTCGATCTCTTGAGGCTAGCGGTTAAATGGCCCTCCCGGTTGGCTGCCCACAGCTTTGCCAGTCAGACTCGCTGGCCAGCCTGGCGATGATCTAGCTACTACGGCTGTCCTGAGGGAGCTAGTCGGGGTTATACTTTAGCCTGATCCGGTAGTCTACGTCGATTGTGGAAAATTCCCCCATGGCTGAATCCTCTAATCTTCCTCCTCGCCCTCCGGTGCCGCCGCCACCCCCACGGTTTTCCCAGGCTAGCGAAGGCCCTGCTCCTCAATTGCGCCATCGGCCTCCGGCTCCGCCGCCCCTGGCAAAGAACTCAGAGGCCCTAGCTGTGGATCAGGGCCTAAGTCTAAAAAAAATTATTCGAGAAGCCTTTGATCGGGGCTTCTCTGATGTGCATTTAGGGGTGGGAGAGGCGCCCCGGTTTCGAGATCGCGGCGAAATCTGTCCAACCGACTATCCCATCACCGACTCTGACACCTTCTACCGTTGGCTAAGCGAAATTCTTCGCCCCGAACAGATTCAACAGTTTCGCGACACCCTAGATTTTGACGGTGCCGCCCAGTATGAGTTCACCCGGGTGCGATTTAATATTTTTGATTCGCTACGGGGGCCAGGCATGGTGCTGCGGCTGATTCCGGTGAAGGTACTCAGTCTGGACCAGCTGGGTTTTTCCCCGGTCTTTAAGAATATCTGCCACGAGCAAAAAGGCCTGGTTTTAATTACCGGCCCCACCGGGTCAGGTAAATCCACCACACTGGCGGCCATGATTGATTACATCAATACAGAAATGGCCAAAAACATTGTTACCATTGAAGACCCCATTGAATTCGTCCATCAAAGCAAGCGATCCCTAGTCAAACAACGGGAAGTCGGGTTAAACACCAGGGAATTTAGCCACGCCCTCAAAGCCTCCCTCCGGGAAGACCCTGACATCATTCTGGTGGGGGAAATGCGGGATCAAGAAACCGTCAGTACGGCCCTTAAGGCATCTCAAACCGGTCACCTGGTGCTGGGCACCCTCCACACCAATAGCGCCGTCAAAACGGTAGAGCGCATCCTCAGCCTCTACAACCCCGATCAGGAGGGGCCCATCCGGGTCGCCCTGGCGGAATCTCTAGTGGCGATTATCGCCCAGGGGCTATGCCGCACCACCGATGGCAAACGGGCCGCATTCCACGAGATTTTAATTAATACCGATGCGATTAAGGACTATATTATGCGGGGTCAACTAGACGACGTGGAAGCCTTGATGTCCGAAGGTACCTTTGATGGCATGGGTACCATGAACCAGAGCCTCTACGCCCTTTACGAGTCAGGCCGAATTACGGAGGAAACCGCTCTGGAAATGTCGCCCAAGCAGAATGAAATGGCTCAAATGCTGCGGGGACGGTTGTAGTTTAGCCATGTCTGGCCCTAGCTTTAAGGGTTTAGCCCTGTTTACCCCCGCTGGTGACTGCGTTTATTGCCGCGATCTCCGCAAGGCTGCCCACTGGCACCTCGACCTCTGCGCCGCCCTACAGCAGCAGCTTGGTCTCAACGCCCCTCCCTATTTTTTGCTGCCCTGTTTTACCGCCACCGTTGATCGCTGGTTTGATGCCCATAGCCAGTCTTTGGTGACCGTTGCCGAAGCCTACCCCCGGGTATTACCGTTTGAAACCCTACTGAATACCCTATTTGAACTGGGGGATCTACAGTGGCAGCCCAACTACGGCAACCAGGAGGAATGCTGTAGCCAAGTAATCGAGTCCTATCGAGCAGACTTTCCCCAATTGTGGCAATGCCATGATTTAATTATGCCAATTCAGCCCAGTGCTGACCCTGAGCCGACCCAGCCCAATCGGCCAGAAAACCTGGAATTTTCACCCCAACTCTACCAATTCAAACTCTTCGTTAACGGTAGTGACACCCTGGCAACAGAGCAAATGCTAAGACTGTTACACCGCAGTTTAGAGGCTGCCCTATCGAGCCCCTACAGCCTGGAACTGGTAGATGTGCTCAAACACCCAGAAATGGCAGAGGCCGAGCATATCTCAGCCACTCCCACCCTGATTCAGGTGCTTCCCCAACCGCCGCGGCGACTAGTTGGCCTGTTCTCTAGCCAGAGCCAAATTATTCAGCAATTGCTGGGCCAGGACTGAGCTATACCCCCTTGAGGGGTTTTACTCCCATCTCTCAATCCTACCTCCCACCAGGGCGGTGTTTTTTTCAGTGAATCAGTTCAACCCCTGGGGCGCAACCATACCCCCCGCTGTTATGATCAAAAATACTGGCTCTTTGCCTGATATCTAGTTATGCCCTACCCGCCTACGGTCAACCCTCCCTACGCCCTAGAAGAAGAAGCCTGGTGGGTGCAGCGCTGGGTTGATCTACTTAACTCCTACCGGTTCAAAAAACGGCTAGAACGGGGGCGGATCTACGCCCGTCAGGGCCACATCCTGAATCTGGAGTATAAAGGGTCTAAGGTCACTGCCCTGGTCCAGGGCACAGCCCCAGAACCCTACAAGCTGTCTATCTGGCTAGATGCCTTTAGCGACGAAGACTGGAATTACGTAGTAGAGTCCCTTTCCCAGCAGGCCATCTACCCCGCCCAACTGCTGGCAGGGGAAATGCCCGCAGAAATTGAGGCGGTGTTCACCGCTAACGGCCTCAGCCTCTTTCCCTTTAACCTGGCGGAGGTTCATTCCCGGTGCAGTTGCCCCGATCCTAAAAACCCCTGCAAGCACATTGCTGCAGTTTATTACCAGTTAGGAGACTTTTTTCGAGAAGACCCCTTTGTGCTATTTCAGTTGCGGGGTCGTAGCCGAGATAGCATTTTAGAGGCCTTGCGCCAGAAACGCCAAGCTTCATCCCCTGACTTGCAGCCAGGGGATGGTGGTGGGGTAGGGCGGCTCACCCCAGGCAGACAGCCCCTTGATCTGGCGCAGTTCTGGCGTTACGATCGCCCCCTGGATAGCGATCTGGTGGTAATTACGCCATCCCCCACCTCGGCCCTGGAGGCCCTGGGCAAAATGCCCTTACCTGCAGAAGATGGCCCGGTGGTTCTGGCCTATTTACAAGATATTTACCAAACTGTAGCCAATCAAGCCCTGCAGCAGGCCCTGGGTTAACCGCTGATTTTCTGCCGTAACCCCTGCCAGCCAATCACGGCATAGCCTACCGCCAGTAGCAGACTGGTGATTAAGGTGCGAATACCCGCCTTCCAGGATTCCAACTGCACCCGTCGCTCCGCCTCGGCCCGCCGACTGCCAATTTGATTTTGAACTCGCTCCCGAGCCTGGTTAGCTTGTTTTTGTAAAAACTGCTTCAAGCCTTCTGGGTCATTGCGATATTTTTCCATATCTTTGGGAAGTTGACCGCTTTTCAGCGCCTGGTTAAATAATTCCTGATTCTGCATCAGGGCTGCCAGTTGCTGTTGCTGCTGCCCCAACTCCGCTGACAACCGCTGCTCCATCTGGTTAGAGGCCTGACTAGCCTCTGTACCAACCTGCTGTAGGGCAGCCTGACTGGAAAGCCGCACTGCACTTAGATGGAAAACCGGTAGAACCAGGTACAGCAGGCTGAGCAGGCTGGCCAGAAGACACAGCCAGAAGCGCACATCAATGGTTCCCCAAAAGCCTCGCTGGGCCGAGCTGTGGCGGGGGCCGTCAATCCAAAAACTGGTGAGCACCAGGGCCATCCCCACCAGGGGCAAAATGCCACGATCGGTAATTTGGGTGGCGGTGGCCAGTTGCCACTGGGGATTGCCAAAATCGAGGGGAATCAGCAGGATAATGTAATCTACCAGGGCAGACAGAATAGCAATCAAACCAGCTACCTTGAGGGCGACGGCAATTAGGGTCGCCAGGCTGGGGTTCACAGCAGATCGGTCAAAGGACATAGAAATCCGTCGCTAGAAGACAATCTCTTATTTTGCCTTGATTAGGCGATAAAACCACACTTTAAAGTAAGAGAGCCTGGCTATACAGTTCTGCAACTACCCTTGGCTGACGGCCTAGCGGTGTTTAGACCGTTGCCTCAGGGCCTCTAGATCTCGTCGCAGGGCAGCCACCTGCCGCTGCAGTAGGGCTGCTCGGTCAGAGGCAACCAGTTGGGCATCCTGCTGGCTAGACTCTTTAATCTCTATGGTGCGGGGCTCACCACCAGCCGATGGATCCGAAGTCTCGCTGGGGCGATTGACCAGTTGGGTAACCAGGCGTTGAGCTTCCTCAGCGGTAATTTCGCCCCGTTCCATTAAATCGTTAACCAGGATTTGCGCTTGCTGCTGCAAGTCCTTGAGGCTGTGGCGAAGCTTTTGCAACTCCTTGAGGCTGTGGGTCGCCTTTTCCCCGGCGTAGGCGGCGGCCCCAACTCCCAGATAAAAGGTTTTCTTGACTAAATCTGTGAAACCAGCCATGGTTGCCTATTCCCTGAGTGAATCTAGCAATGCATCAATATGGATTAGTACTCAGTGTAGCCGACGGGTTCAAAAATGTCGGTAGGGAGGACCGCCGCCAGACCGTCCCTACCCTTAAACCTGACTAGTAGGATAGTAGGGGTTAAAACACCTGTTCAACCTCGGCAATTTCGGGAATAAACTCCCGCAAGCGCCGCTCAATACCCATGCGTAGAGTCATGGCAGAACTTGGGCAGGACCCACAGGCTCCCTGCAGGCGTAATTTCACCACCGGGCCGTCTATTTCCACCAGTTCCACATTGCCGCCGTCGGCCAGCAGGTAAGGGCGCAGGTCATCTAGAACCTGCTCTACATTAGTTGGGGTTAGGGCCAGGGTTTCCATGAAAACATCCTTAGACTAGCTAGAGTAGTTATCTATTCAGCTTATTGTAAAAACACTCGGTCGTCAGTGCCACTCAAAAAGTGTCATTTTCTAAAGGGTGCCGTTCAAAAATCGAGGCTGACTTTAGGGCTCAGCCAGGTGCTTAAGGGCTGCCGCTAGGGGCGACTTTTAGCTTTCGGGCTACACTGATGTATCTAGTGTATTTAATCGATGTATTGCCCTGATGAATTTGCTTTAGTAGTCGATTCCTGACTCGCCTGCCGCCATTGTCGCCCTATGGATACCCCCCGACTCCATCCTGACACCATTGAAGCAGTCCGCGATCGCGCCGACATTATAGACATTGTCTCCCAGTACGTAGTGTTAAAAAAACAGGGCAAAGACTTCACTGGTTTATGTCCCTTCCACGAAGACAAATCCCCCAGCTTTAGCGTCAGCCCCAGCAAGCAGTTTTACTACTGCTTTTCCTGTGGTGCGGGGGGGAATGCCTTTAAATTTTTAATGGCCTTGAACCAGCGTTCCTTCGGTGAGGTAGTGCTGGAACTAGCCCAGCGTTACCAGGTGCCGGTTAAAACCCTAGAACCGGCTCAACGCCAGCAGCTACAGCAGCAACTCAGCCTCCGAGAGCAACTCTACGAAGTGCTGGCGATTACGGCTCGCTTCTACCAGCACGCCCTGGCCCAGCCTGAGGGGGCCGAGGCCCTGGCCTACCTGGTGCAGCGCCGGGGGCTGACGGAGGCCATCGGGCAACGGTTTGAACTGGGATTTGCGCCAGAGGGATGGCAAACCCTCTACGGTTATCTGGTAGAACAAAAACATTACCCCGTTAAACTGGTGGAACAGGCGGGACTGATTGTACCCCGACAACGGGGGGAGGGCTACTACGATCGCTTCCGCAATCGGTTGATGATTCCGATTCGCGATAGCCAGAGCCGCATCATTGGCTTCGGCGGTCGGGCCCTGGGGGAGGAAAAACCCAAGTACCTGAACTCCCCTGATACCGATCTCTTCGACAAGGGTAAAACCCTCTACGGCCTCGACCTGGCCCGGGCCGCCATCGCTAAGGCAGACCAGGCGATCGTGGTGGAAGGCTACTTTGATGTCATTGCCCTGCATGCAGCCGGCATCGAAAACGCCGTAGCGGCCCTGGGGACGGCCCTCAGCAACGCCCAGGTAAAGCAACTTCTACGCTATAGCGAGTCTAAGCAGATTGTGCTTAACTTTGACGCCGATCGGGCCGGGGTTAAGGCCGCCCAGCGGGCGATCGGCGAGGTGGAGGCAATGGCCTACCGGGGCGATGTGCAATTGCGCATATTAAACCTGCCGGCTGGTAAGGATCCAGATGAGTTTCTGCGGCACCATAGCAGCAGCGATTACCAGGCCCTAGTGCAGGCGGCCCCCCTCTGGATTGACTGGCAGATTCACCAGCTGATTGAGGACAAAGACCTGCGTCAGGCCGATCAGTTTCAGCAAACCACCCAGGCGATCGTCAAGCTGCTGGGGGATATTACCAACGCCGACACCCGCACCCATTACGTCCGCTACTGCGCTGAAATCTTTAGCAACGGCGATAGTCGCCTGGTGCCGTTGCTGGCAGAAAACCTGATTACCCAGGTGCGCCGCCAGCGGCGTACCACCTCTGGGCCGGCCTCACCACCTGTGGTTCCCGCCCCAGCCCAGGTTACCAGTTCACTAGAGCAGGCCGAAGCCGCCCTGCTACGACTTTTTCTGCACGCCCCTGGTCACCGCCAGGAGATCTGCCAGGTGCTGGAGGACCGGGATTTACAATTTAGTTACTCCCATCACCGGGCCCTGTGGCGACAGATGCAACGGCTGGCGAGTCAGTCTGCCGTACTAGACAATCCTGATCTGGTCAGCCAATTACGTCACCATCTGGCCGATGCTGGTCTCACCAGCCTGCCGGTGCAATCTCTCCTGCACCTGGGGGAAAAAAACCGCCGGGATATTTTGCGAGGGCCTTTGATTATTCGAGCCGCCGCCGCCTGCATGGAGAAAAATCTCTGTGAAAAGCGCTATCGTCACTTTTTAACCCTCTGGGAAAAAACCGATGGCAGTAGTAGTCCAGAGCAGATTACCTACTTTCAAAATCAGATTTATGCCGAAAAACGCCGCATCGAAGCCCTGGAAAAAGATCGCCAGGTTAGCTTTGAGGACCTGATCGCCATGCCCTGGGTAGGGGAGCAGTACGAGAGCCTGCCCCCCCCCCTGGAATGAGGTAGCGATTACCCTAGCCCGGGTCTTATTCCAGCAGTGGGGGAGGGATTGGCCCCGGGGCCAACATCGGAGTCTCGTCTGCCCACTCCCTCACCAAGCTGACTAGCTACCGTCGTTTCAGCCAGATTACCAAAGCCAAGCCAAACCCCACCAGGGGCAACCCTAGCAAGGCCAAGATCACCAGGCCGATCTGCTGCTGCACCGTCATCACCAAGCGTCGGTTAATCACCTGCCGGGGGCGAATTGAAAGGGTGGCGTCATCTTTTTTACCCAGCCAGCTAACCGCATTAAGAAAAACATCCCCATTCAGTTGTTGCTCAAATAGGCCATCTGTAGCAAAGCTAGAGTTGCCAATCACCACCAGGCGAGCCTGGGGTTGGTCCTCTTTGCCCTCTCCAGGCTGGTCTTTGCTCCCTCCAGGCTGGATTGATCGCTGCAGGGCTACGCCTAGGGTATAGGGACCAGCGGGGGGAGCGTTTTGGTCAAGCTTTAACTCGCCCTGGGAAGAGAGTGCCTCGGCCCGGCTTTGGGCCTTACTACGCAGAATCGGCTGGGCGGTAACCCCAGCAACGGGTTCCAGGTTAACCGGTCGCACCAGGGGAAAGAAGGAACGCCCCTGACCAAAATCGTGGGTAATGGGGTGGTCGCCGTAATCGGTGACCAGGGGGGCCGCCGGGCCCAGACCCACCAGTTGGCCAGCCCCAGAGGTATCCAGCACGATGCGACGATCCAGGCTGATGCCCCAACCATCCAGCAGGCGATCCAGGTTCGGACTGGTGCGGGGATCAATCATCAATAATAGACTACCGCCCCTATCCCCGTACTTGATCAGGGTTTCCACCTCCCGCTCAAAAAACTGGGCAGAGGGTCCAGCCACAATCACCACCGTGCCATCTTCAGGAATCTCAGTAGTGGTGGATAGATCTAGGGTTTCTACCTGGAATCCCTTGTCTTTGAGGGCTCTAGCGGCCTGGGAAAACCCCGTCTTACTGCCATCAATGGGTAATTCCCGGTGGCCCTGGGTGAAGTAAGCCCTCAAGCCTCCCTGGTGAGCAACTTGATCAAGAGCGTTGGTAAGGGTGCGCTCCGATAGGCGATCGCTGGCAGTGAGGGTCTGCAGTAAGCGCCGCTGTTCCCCCTGCTGCAAAAATACAGCCCCCGCTTGGGTGACCCCAAATTCCTGAGCCAGCCGGGGATTTTCCGCCGGGTTAACGTACTCAAAGGTAAAGCGCTCCCCCGCCCGACGGTAACTTTCCAGGAGTTGCCGGTCCTGGGGGTTGGGATTGGGGTCAAAGATCACTACCTTAGTAGGCATCGCTAGGGCCTTAATCACCTGCTGGGATTGGGGTGCCAGGGTAAAAATCTGATTTTCTGTTAGATCAAAACGGCTGGAGTGACGCACCGCCAAAACATTCAGCAAAGCCAGAATGGCTAACACAGCCAGGGTCGATACCAGGGCGTTGGCACCCACCAGGGTAGCTCGCTGCTGCCAGAAATGGCGATCGCCAGCAGTCCTAAAGCCCAGACCCAGTCCTACCATGGCCCCCCCCGCCAGCAGTAAACCCAGAGGTAAGGGCGACCAACCCTGCAGCCAACCCACCACCAGAGCGGCGGTGAGCAAGGCCAGGCCAGGCCAGACCAGGTATTTTAAGGACTTTTGGATAGCGATCTTCATGGCAAACTCAAGGTTTTCGAACTAGGATCGTTGAAATCGCAGGGTTTCGATAGATTGGGCGGTGAGGTAAACCCCCAGCACAATAAACGATAGAAACAAAACCAGGCCGGCGCTGTTAAACACCCCCTCGGTAAAATCTGTGAAATGCTTTAACAGCGAAAGATGGCCCACGGCCTGACCTGGTAGCCCCGGTAGTGCTTGGGCCATAGTATCAATCAGCCACAGCAGCAAAATCAAGGCAAAGGTCATGATGGCCGCCAGCACCGTACTCTCTGTCAGGGAAGAAATAAACATCCCCAGGGCCAGGACACTGGCGGCCAGCAGCAGCAGTCCCAGATGAGCCAACCCAAATACCCCCGGGCGAATGGGGGGAGAAGCCGTACCCAGGGCCAGGGACTCCCCTAGCATTAGGGGCAACACCAGGCCCAGGTAAAAGCTCACCACCGCCAGCAGTTTACCCAGGGCTACGGCCCAGTTAGCCAGGGGAGAGGTGGCTAGCAGTTCCAGCGTGCCCTGCTTACGTTCCTCAGCGTAGAGACCCATAGATAGCACCGGTAGGATAAACAAAGAGAGGGACCCCAGCAGACCGACATAGGCCTTAATGAATTCATAGGCGACATCCAGGGTCTGGGGGGCTGGCATACCCATTTGGGCGGCCTGGTCTGCCTGGGCGACCTGGGCAATCAGCCCCTGGGGGCCCAGCAGTATAGCCACCAGAAAAAAGCCCCCCAACAGCCAGAAAATACCCGCAATCAGGTAAGACAAAGGCGAGGTCAGGTAACTCTGAAGTTCACGGCGAAAAATAGCCAGGATCGTTTTGTAGGTCATCGGGCGATCAGGGGTCATGGGTCAAATCATCGGCGGCTACGGAAAGACCCTCTGCTACCTCAGGGGGGGCGGCCTCTCCAGCATCTACAGTGGTGAGGTTAAGGAACACATCCTCCAGACTGGCCTGCTGCCGCCGTAGTTGATGCAAGGCCAGCCCGCCCTGCACCAGAGTGGCGGCGATCTCAGGGCCCAGGGTAGCACTATTATCACCGCGCACCCGCAGGCGATGATGCCCCGGGGGCAGGCCCTCGAGTGCCAGCAGCGCCACCTCGCGCACCTGGGCCAGGGGGCTGAGGAGGGCCCGGGCCTGCTCCCCGTTGCCCTGGAGGTCAACTTCGTAGATACCCTCTCCGGCCAGACGCGCAGTTAAATTGACGGGGGTATCGGTGGCAACAATTTGCCCGCGATTAATAATGGCGATGCGATCGCAGGTCATACTCACTTCGGGCAAAATGTGGGTGGAGAGAATAATCGTATGGCTGCCGGCCAAGCCTTTAATCAACTGCCGCACCTCATTGATCTGACGCGGATCAAGGCCCACCGTCGGTTCATCTAAAATAATGACCGGGGGATCGTGAATAATAGCCTGGGCAATGCCCACCCGCTGTTTGTATCCCTTCGATAGTTTGCGAATTAAGACCTGGCGTTTATCCCCCAGACCGCAGCGCTCGATGGAGCTATTCACCCGTTGCTGCCGATCCCCCGCCGGCACCCCCTTAATCTGGGCCACAAAGGTCAGAAAATTAGCCACCGTCATACCTGGATATAGGGGGGGAGACTCCGGCAGGTAGCCAATCCGCTGGCGCACCGCCATGGCATCTCGATGCACATCATAACCCGCCACCCGGGCCGTACCCTGGGAAGCGGGCAAGTAGCCAGCCAGAATTCGCATAGTGGTGGTTTTACCTGCCCCGTTGGGTCCTAAAAACCCTAAAATTTCCCCAGACTCAGCGGCAAAACTGACATCCTGCAAAGCCGTAGTCGAGCCGTAGGTTTTGCTCAGGTGCTCAACTTCAATCATGGGTCACAGAGGGTAAGGGTTAATCATGCAGGCCGCATTGTCACTATAGTGCTTCACCATGGGTCGCTTCAATGGTCTCACCGCCCGACTGCCAGCTGCGGGGAAACCGGGTTGCCTCAGTGCTGCCACCACTGCGTAGGATAGGATAGGCACAGCAGGCGGAGCAGAACATGGTGAAAATAGCCGTAATTGACTACGATATGGGGAACCTCCACTCCGCCTGCAAAGGACTGGCGATCGCCGGAGGCAAACCCCTAATTACCAATCGCCCCGGCGATCTAGACCAAGCCGAGGCCCTGGTACTACCTGGCGATGGAGCCTTTGACCCGGCGATGCAGCATCTGCGATCTCTAGGTTTAGTAGAGCCGATTCAGGCGGCTATTGCCAGCGGCAAACCTTTTCTAGGCATTTGTTTGGGGCTACAGCTGTTGTTTGAGGCCAGTGCCGAAGGTCGGGAACCAGGTCTGGGAATTTTACCCGGTCAGATCCGGCGATTTCGCAGTGAACCCACCCTTACCATTCCCCACATGGGCTGGAACCAACTCACCCTCACCCAACCCGATCATCCCCTCTGGCGAGGCATCAAGCCCGGGGCTTGGGTTTATTTTGTCCATTCCTACTACGCCGAGCCCACCGACCCCACCATTATTGCCGCCACCACCACCCATGGTAGTCAGACGGTTACAGCGGCAATTTGCCAGGGCAATCTCATGGCCATGCAATACCACCCAGAAAAGTCAGCCCCCGCCGGATTAACCATGCTGGCCAATTTTGTCAATCTGGCTAGGCCAAGTCGATAAACCCACCGTAGCCTCTCAGGTAGATTGCCCGCCACACAGGCTTTTCGGCGATACTAGCCGATTGCCATCAGCATCCCACAAAATAAATTGAGCACAGTGAAGCATATCCCTCAGGCCTACGGTTTTCACCCGAGCCAGCAGAGGGGCATTGGCACGGTAGCAGGCCGCCAGATTGTAATTAGGAATTCTTTCAGAAAGATGGTGAATGGGATGGTAGCTAATATCAGCCGTAAACCAGCGCAAAATAGCTGGCAAGTCTAAATAACTACTACCTTCAACTGCCCCCTGAACATAATCCCAACCGGCGGTTTTATGGGCATAGGCGGCCTCGAAATTATGCTGGACAAAAAAGACGCAAATAAAAATTGCTCCCGCCAGAGTTAAGACAGAGGCGTAAAGGCTAAAAAACAAAACCGGACCAATTAAATAGCTACAAAGTAACCAACTGGACACCACCACCAGATTATTACCAAGCAAATCCCAAAACTCTTCTGCGGTTGGCCATTGCTTCGATTGGTGGGTAGCGATCAACTGCCTCAAGCTGAGCCTACCAGTAGACCTGAGCCTGATAAATCCATCCCGAAGAAAGTCATAAACACCCAGAATCAGGGTCAGCCTTGGCTTAATCACCAGATAAAAGAACCCCCCCGGCAGAGTCATAATGGGCTGACGCAAAAATAGATAAAGCTTTTGATCAAAGGGCTGCAGTTGATAAAATTCTTCTGTAGAGAGAAAATCACCAATCCCCCGATAGCGTTCCCAGTCTCCATTAGTTTTGTGGTGATAGGCGTGGTCTCTAGACCAGCCATATTGGGGAATGGCATTGATAGCGCCCAAGGCAAAGCCAGCCAGTCGGTTTAACCGCCGTGACTTAAACAAAGAATAATGGCCACAGTCGTGCATTAGGGAAAAGCAACGCAATAAAAATAAGACCATTAAAACCACCAGTGGCGGCAACAACCAGAGGGAAACCCCAGCAGCTTTCACCGCCAACACCCACAGACCAAGGTAGGGTAGAACCGTATTCAGAAGTTGATAGGTCGCCCGGTAATCGTTGCTCTTCATGTACGGAGCAAGAACAAAATCCGATTTTTGCACCATAGTGTTTTAAAAATGTAATGTCTGAGTGGAGGCATGCCCTGATCCAGAGCCCCGAAAGCTCTATACAGGTCAGCCTAAGTCAAAGATCAGGCCTCATGGCTATGCAGCCTTAACCGTTAGCAAACATTCCTGAGAAAAGAAATCGACTGTAGCAATGAAAGCGACCATCACGGTCAGCATAGAAGTCAGCCAGCTATTTTAAACATAGGCTTGACCAACTATTAACCGTGACAATCTAGGCGGGTTACGCAACCAATCAACTAGCTGCCAACAGCAGTAAAGGAACCCTAATTAGCTGTACCACTTAAATATTAAGAATATTTAAGCAAGTTATGGCTATAGTAGCACACTCCCTGGAGGCACCAGGGCCTAGACCGCTGCGATAGTTGCGGCCAGGGCTAGCCGCTGGTCAGGACTACGTACATAGCGTTAGGCGGTAAACGCAGGCTAAACCCCTGGTCTCGCCGTTGCAAGGGCAGATCGCCCAGGGCCTGACCATTCATATCCAGGGCCTGGGCCCGGCGGATAGCGGTATGGTGAAATTCAAGTGCCATGTCGATGTTAGCCACCTGCCAGGGCGGGGCACCGTAGCTGACAACCTCATAGCCCTTCTGGCGATTACCCTGCTCGTCGGTCCACTCCACTGGTTTTTGCTGCCAGCCGGTGGGACGGGCGGTGGTACCTACCTGCACTAAAATTTTCTCAGACTGCGGTAGGGGTT
>JAGWXD010000060.1 GCA_018970085.1 Cyanobacteria bacterium REEB459 | reverse complement strand
CAAAAGATCAGAATAATTCTCTTTACGCCAATCTGCTGTGAGATCGCCACGGAAGGCGGCGGCTAGGACGGCTTGTTTGTAGCGCTGAACTAACCCAGGCACTCGCCCCAATTCTTCACGGGCACGGCGACTGCGGGTAAAGAGACTGTCCAGCTTAGCCACAAGCCGGCGTTGTTCGTTGAGGGGGGGGAAAGGAATCGTCGTTTCCTTCAAAAACTGCACAGGAACACGTCGTTGTCCAACGGCTCCTGTCATATGCCGCTCGGCTTCTTTCCGAAAATCTAACTGACGAATAAATCGCCATAAATATTCAGGTAGAACAACTCCTAAAGATCGAAGGACATGAAACTCGGTAGAACCACACGCAAGACCATTACGGAGTCCACTTGCAAGAGCAATTTTCCCATTTTCCATACAAGGTGTGATTTTTGCAAAAATTACATCGTTATCCTGAAAATGTGTGTACCCTTTCCAGATCTCTTCAAGAAAGCGGTTTTCATGAGGAAGAATAATCCCTTCCTGATCGCAAACAGCAGGCATCGGCACAAACGATATTTCTATTTGCCGATCTATTAATGAGTCATGACGTGGGTTGAAACTGCATAATCGTTCCAACGTAGCTTCAGCCCACCCCTTCGGCAACTCACTCATGCGGCTTCCTCCCCTTGTGGCTCATCGACTGACCAAGTCTCATGGGTTTATCTCCTCTTGAGCGGCCATTTGTACAATCACCGTCTTAAGCAACGGCAGAGAATCTTGCAGCGTTGACCACACCACATCCGTATCGATTTCCCAGTATTGATGTACGAAAATATCTCGTGTTCCTGCGACAGACTTCCAGGGAATCTGTGGATAAAGGTTGCGCTTATCATCAGGAATTTGCTTGACAGCTTCTCCAATATTTTCTAGTAACTTTACAACTGCCAAAATCTTTTCTCTGCTTGTGCTAAATGAAGCAAAGTCAATGTCTGACGTAAATGATTCGATCTCAGTGATTGCTTCTAAAATATCTTGTAAAAACTCCAATAGGCTGCGTTTTGTCATACATAAATAACCTCAGCCAAAACTCGTTCTCTGACTCTTGCCTTCAGGCCATTTCTGGTCACCACATCAACTTCGGTGGCAAATAACTCACTCAAGTAATCTCGCAACTCAATTAATCGCCATAACGTAGGAGCTTTCTCATAGTCAACTAAAATATCAATATCACTCTCATCGGTTTGTTCTGCTCTGGCGTAGGAGCCAAAAACCCCGATCTTAGTAATTTGATAGGTTTCCAATAATGCTGTTTTTTGCTGGGCTAACATCTGTAATACTTCATCCTGGGTTTTCATGGATTTTCCACCTCCCAATCTTCAAGCCGCAAACCATCCACCCGACTAAATTCACGGGTATTGTGGGTAACTAGCGTGAGGTTATGGGTAAGGGCGATTGCAGCAATTTGTAGATCGTATGAACCGATCAGCGTACCTTTTCGTTCGAGACTTGCTCTGACTTCCCCGTATATTTTTGCTACTTTACCATCAAAGGGTAAACTTAAAAACTCACCAAAAAACTCTTCAAAAAGATCTAAATTATCAGACTGGCGACTACTTTTATAGGCTCCATAATATAACTCTGCCTTGACAACATCACACAACACAACTTCCTGTCGCGGGATTGTAGCCATACGAGCAGCAACTGGCGAGCTACGACGAACCAAGTATTGAATGCAGGCATTCGTATCCAGGAGATAAATCATAACAAGCTCCAATCCCGTTGATCGCACTCACCTTGGTCACCTCGTTCTAAAGGTTCACCCTGCCATGCTCCTGCCGTGCGCTCAAAAAAGCCCGGACTCCAACCCAAATAATGGTCAGATTTTGGGGAGTTTGGCTTCTTAAGTATTTCTGGCTGCAACAACTCGATTAACAGCTTGAGCAATGCCCACAGATCCTCCGTAGGCAACTCCGATACTTGCTGTTTTAGTTCTTGTAAAGTCATGGGGTATCTCCTCCGTTGGTAAACTCCTCCATCGTAATCTCAATTTCCCGCAGGGCATTGCCCAAATGGGTCGCGATCGCGGCGGCAATGTCTGCTGGCTCGGTGAGGTCATCCTCTGGGTTATTGCTGGTATCCCGCAGCCAGGCAATATCCAGATTATCGTTGCGATCGGCAATCTGCTGGCGAGTAAAGCAGCGAAATCGCCCGTCCTCGTCTTGGTCGGTGCGCGGGGCTTGCCCCAAGGGGTCATCCCCGAAAGCGGTTTCAAACTCGGCAAAATCCGCCACGGTGAGCAGCCTGGTCTTACCAAAGCTGTTCATATTTGCCCGTAGGTCATAGACCCAAACGGCTTTGGTGTTGCCGCTGTCATTCTTGCCCCGCGTGAAAAACAGCACATTGGTTTTCACCCCCTGAGCGTAAAAAATCCCGGTCGGCAACCGCAAAATGGTGTGGAGATTGCATAACTCCATCAGCTGCTGCCTGAGCTTGCGCCCCGTATTATCTTCAAACAGCACGTTATCGGGTAATACCACCGCCGCCCTGCCCCCTGGTTTCAGGCCACGATAAATATGCTCAACAAAGGCAAGCTGCTTGTTAGAGGTTTCAGCCGTCACCGAAAAATCTGCTCTATTGGGTCGTCCGCCGCCTTTCTTTGTCCCGAAGGGTGGGTTGGTCAGCACCACATCGGCTTTGCCCAAGGCTTCCCCATCGGCTGACAGGCTATCCCCACACCCCACCCCACTTTCAATGCCGTGCAACATCAAATTCATCAGGCAAAGACGGTGGGTATCGGGCACTAGCTCTAGCCCTCGATAGGCCTCCTTACGCTGGAAATGCGCCTGATCCTGGGTCAGGGTATAAAGATCATCGGTATGCTGCTTCACATACTGATCCGCCGCCACCAAAAACCCACCCGTCCCCGCTGCCGGGTCTTGGATCACCTCCCCCGCCTGGGGCTGCACCAGCCTGACAATGCAGTCAATCAACGGGCGCGGCGTGAAGTATTGCCCTGCCCCCGATTTCTTCTCAGCGGCGTTCTTCTCCAGCAACCCTTCATACAGATTGCCTAAGCCTTCGTCTCGTGCCGAAAACCAGTCCAGCCGATCAATCGCATCAGTGAGTGATTTCAGATTGGTGGGCTTTCTCAGTCTGGTTTGAGCATCGGTAAAAATGGCCAGGATCACGGGGTCAACAACCTTCTTCTGATTACCCAGATCCAGCAGTAGCTGGCGGTAAAACACCAACTGCTCTTCCCCTTGGCGGCTATCCAGTTCACTCCAGCGATACTCAGTCGGCAAAGGGCTTTCGCGCCCGGTCTCCGCCAGCATCTTGAGAAATAATAAGTAGGTCAGCTCGGTAACGTATTCGTTGTAGGTAATGCCGTCGTCACGCAGGATATGGCATAAATTCCAGAGCTTGGCGACAATGTCGCGGGTTACGCTGCTAGTACTCATTAAGCCGTCCTTCGCCACAATTCCTCGTTGATATCGCCTAGAATGGCTTCCAGTTGTCCATCAAAAATACGGTTCAAACGATTAAACCCACCATCCGACTGGAAAGGTTCCTGGTCAAGGGTATCGCGATCGACGATAAACTCACGGGCGACCTGTTCACCAATGCGCTGTAACCATTTACGCTGTGGGTCTGTCCATAGCCGCTTTGCCAAGATTCGCTTCATGGCATTCCTAACCCGATCATCATAGGGAATCAGCGGATCACCCAAGGCCGCCTGACGGATAAAGCCAATAATCGAGGCAGCAATATCCTCATTTCTGGTATCTTGCCAAGCTTGGCGCAAACTGGTTTCTGAATAGCCCATCTTATCGAGCTCCAGCCGCAATTCACGCAGCTGGGCCCGGGTTAGCTCCCTTGGCCGTTGTAGTACCACCGTTAGGGCTGCCAGTTGGTTGACGTTATCCCGAATGTAGGCGGTAAAGCTATCTAGAAAATCATCGGGTCTTTGTCCCGATCCATACCCACGGGTCACAGCCACAACCTCATCAGGATGATGGGAAATCGGCAGATAACTGCCATTGCCGCCTGCGGAGCGACCCTCCAGAAGCCGCCCAATACCAGGACGCTCCCTCACCCAGCCGGCCAATTCTGGCAGCGGAGAAGTATTGAACCGCTCCAGCGTTGCTTCTGGCGTTTCGCCGATATGCGCCTCATAGCTCTCCCTGGCTTGATCCGCCAGTCGCCCCAACTGCCGCCGCAGCTTAACCACGATCTGATCGCGGATAACCCGGCGGTGACCCTCTTCCATTACCTGGGCAAACTCATCAAATAACTGCTCAAGGGTGATGGCAGGATTAACCACAACGGGTTTCATCTCGGTCACCTTCTGCAACTTGGCATATAAATCAACCGCATCAAAAATCCGGAAAATCTCTTTAGCGATTTCAAGACATTGCCGGGTTGCCCGTCCCAACATCTGCTCATAAAGAATAAGGCTATTCACCCGCCGCAAAAACACCAGATTGACGATCTTGGGAACATCAATGCCCGTGGTCAGCAAGTCAACCGTGACGGCGATCTTGGGCAGGGCATCATTACGATAAGAGCGAATCAGCTCCCCTACCTGGTCCACACTGCCCGTAATCTTGCGAACGGCGGCATCCTCTATCTCGCCGTAATAATCAGCCATTGCCTGCTTAATCTGATCAACCACAATATCCGCATGGGCATCATTGACCGCAAAGATCAAGGTCTTACCCGGCAGGTTCGGGTCAATATGTCTGGCCAGTTCCTGGGCTACTGCCCGATTAAAGGGAACCGTAATCACCTGCTTATTGAACTCCTCTACCTCGAAATTCAGATCATCGGGGGCGTAAATGCGCTGTAGATCCCCCGTAGGGGAATAGATTGCGTCCATCGCCTCCCCCGCCCGAAATTGAATGCCCGCCTGACTCAAGGCAGTGGTAATCTGCACGGGGGGTTCATGGTCAACCAGAAACCCATCGACCACCGCTTCCCGGTAAGAGTATTTGAAAATTGGCTCACCGAAAATCTGCACCGTATGCAGGGCTGGTGTGGCTGTCAGGCCGATTTTGACCGCATCAAAATGCTCCAGCACCCGGCGGTACTTAGAAACATAATCATCCTGATTGCGAAAACTTAGCTCGGCATCAGACATTTCCCGATCCAGCAGATAGCCTCGGTGACATTCATCAATCAACAGCAGATCATATTGGTCAATGGGGGGAATTGTTTCTGGTTCACTGGCATAAAGAACCCGCTTCACCAGCCCTTGAATGGTGCAGATATGAACCTTGGTCTCTGACTCTGGGGTAATGTCTCCTAACCCCTGTAACCCGAAAATATCCCCAAAGGCTTTAGCGGTGACCACCTTGGTGGTGCGAAACTCAGCCGCGGCCTGGCTTCCTAAAGCACTGCGGTCTACCACAAAACAAACCCGACGAAACCGTTTTGCGGTCAGTAAACGATAAAGTAGGGCGATCGCCAGCTTTGTTTTTCCGGTTCCGGTTGCCATTGCCACCAGCAGGTTGCGGCTATCCTGCTCCAGATTTTCTTCAATTTTTCTAATCGCCCGTTGTTGATAGGGTCGTAGGGGAAAGCCAAATTGATAGGGCTGCATTCTCAGGGCAGCGTGGGCCGCTGCGCGATCCATACCGAGCTGTGCTTTTAGCCCTTCTGGCGTTGGCCAACCCGCCAGAGCCCGGCGGCGATTGGTGGGCTGACGCACATCCCGAAACCATATCCCGCTTTCTGTCTGAATTTGCTTGAGATAGGGCCGCCCATTGGTGGCAAACACAAAAGGCACATGGAACTCACCCCAGGAGCCACCATCAATAGCCGCAAACCCATCACCCGCCTGAAACCCTCTGGCGTATCGCTCGGCCTGATCAATGGCGGCAGAAACATGCTTGCGCCTGCGCTTGGCCTCAATCAAGCCGATACAGCTAGTGCCAATAAACAGGGCATAATCAGCAATACCATTAGCTGTGGGCCATTCGGCGATCGCCATATTCTGACCTCTGGCGGGTCTTACACCCTTGCCATACCGCAAATTCTGGGTATTAGCCAACCAGCCAGCATCCTGCAATTGCTGATCAATAATTGCCCGTGTCTCATCTTCATCGAGATCAATCACGGTTGCGGCCCGATCAGCCAGAGAAATAATAGCGGCGGTCTGTTGTGCGGGTAACTGCTTCGATGCTGCCTGAAGGGTGGCCAACTGCACTTCTAGGGCTGATCTTGCCTGTTCAGATTCAACCGCAAGCTGTTCCCATAATGAACGTTCTTCAGCTTGCTGTAGGGCTTTCTCCTCGGCGCTCAGCACCGCCCTGGCCTGTTCTGCGGCTGCCAGCCTGGCC
The DNA here is from genome assembly GCA_018970085.1 of Cyanobacteria bacterium REEB459. Lineage (GTDB taxonomy): Bacteria > Cyanobacteriota > Cyanobacteriia > Phormidesmidales > Phormidesmidaceae > Nodosilinea. The sequence continues at coordinate 7,170 of JAGWXD010000060.1, read as the reverse complement.
CGTTCTGCCTCGCTGCGCGTCTCTTCAAGAGCAGTCCGCAAGCGTTCAAGTTCGGCTGCCAGCTCCGCTGTGACATCCGTTGGGTTCGGCGGTGGCACAAAAGCACCCGCCCTAAAGCTGGTATCGCCGCTGAAGGTTCGATGAAACCAGATAGCCAATTGTCTGGCCATTTTTAACATGGTCAGGGCTGATCTATGATCGCCCATGTATTCATGGGTTGCCCTGTTGCCGGCAATCCTGATCTGATGGAACAGATCAGCCACTTCCTGCGATATGATTCGTTGAAATTTTAACCGTTTTAGTAAGTCTGCCTGGGCTTCCTCGGTAGAAACAAACTGACCTGTTTTAGCGGCGGTCAACTGTGCCAGCACTTCAGCAAACTGCCGTAACTTAATCAGGCACGTATTGGGGTCATCTCGGAAATAGCGTTCAGCCAAAGCCCCAAGACGGACTAACTGCAGGTCATGCGATCGCAAATAATCAAAATTGGCTGATTCTCCTGTCATACTTCATGTTGCTCCGGGATGTTGCTTCGGGATTAGTTAGGCAGATGTTGCGACAGGTTACCTTAAAATCATCCTTGAGCCCCTGGGCGTTATGCATTTTGCGCCACCTAATCTGAATCCAGCCCTCACCCTAAATCCCTCTCCCTCCTGGGAGAGGGGCTGGGGGAGAGGACTAGGGAGACTTTGTGATTCACTTAAACTTCTTGGAGTTGAAAGCAGGTCTACCCTAAGCATAGAACTGAGAAAAATGTTTGATTTCCCTATTTTCCCATAGTCACCCGGAATTAAGATTCCTCCTTAGCCACGGTGTTGGAACCCAGGGGCGGCGGTGGTGCCGGTAGGTAAGAAAACTAGGGAGGCGGCCCTGGGGGCTAAAACCTCTCTCTACTTTGGGGCCTGGCTCCAGATGTGAACCCGATCAGGCAAAACCCGATCAGACAAAAAATGGCGGCTCCTGACATGGCTCGAGGTGATCGCCAGGGTAAACCAGGTACCATAGTGGCAAGTGCCTTTGTCCCCATTGCCCAGCCAAATCTTACCGCCATGCCTACCCCCATCCCCCCGGTTACCCGCCACCATGGTTCCATGCTGCTAGCCGCCTGGGAATGCTGGCTAGGTGCCAGTGACCTGGCCTGCCAGGTCACCTATGTCGCCTGGAGCTGGTATCTAGAGGCTGTCTTCTCTGAGGCGGCCCAAGGCCGCTATCGGTGGCTGGGGGAAATGCTAGCCTGCCTGGCCATGCTCGCTTACCTGGCCGGTCGACTCAGCTATCTGCGCCTGACATCTAGCCTTGATGCCTTTGTTGAGGCCTGCCAGGGGACGGCGCCCCTGGCCAGGGATGGCACTCCTCCCGCTCCGGCCAACCCCATGGCATGGACCCCCAGCGTAGCCTGAGGCGGCTTCTGGCTGGCCAATTAGCATGACTCCCCTGGCTCTGGGTAAGGGCCCCGGGTACGGGTCGGGGTAATCATTGGGCCGGGCAAGGAAATCCCGGGCAGATCGATAATAATAGTAAAACCGCGATCGCCCCTATTTTCTTCTCGTCCCCATGTCCAGTTCTCCCTCTATTTCTGGCCTCTCTGCCGCCCCCCCAGTCCCCAGACTTAATCTCTTGGCCATGCTGCGGTTAGGGGTTTTTAATATGGGCCTGGGTATTATGTCCCTGCTTACCCTGGGCATCCTCAACCGGATCATGATTCAAGAGCTAGAGGTGCCCGCCCTGGTGGCCGCTGGTGCCATTGCCGTGCACCAGTTTATGGCCCCAGCTCGCATCTGGTTTGGCCAGCTGTCCGATACTCGCCCCTTGCTGGGTCGCCATCGCAGTGGCTATATCTGGCTGGGAATTTTGACGGTGGCCCTAGTTTCCTTCGTGGCCCTGCAGGTGGTGTGGCAGTTGGGCAGCAGTTTGGCCGACCAGGGGTGGAGTGGGCAGACCTATGGCTGGGTAGCCCTGCTCACCCTTCTCTTTGCCATTTACGGTCTGGCCTTGAGCGCCACCTCCACCCCCTTTACCGCCCTGCTGGTGGATGTTTCCGATGAAGACAACCGCCCTCGCCTGGTGGGCATTGGCTGGTCCATGCTAATGGTGGGCATCGTCACTGGGGTGATCATTACCAGTCTGGTGCTCAAACCCCTGGAACTGGACACCCCCCTTGAGCAGGTGCGTCAGTCCGTTAATAGCCTGTTTATCATTGCCCCCGCCCTGGTCTGCCTGTTGACCCTGGTTAGTACCCTGGGCATTGAAGACCGCTACTCCCGCCTGGGTCAGCGCTCTAGCCTGGGCGATCGGGAAGACAGTATTACCCTGAAACGGGCCCTTAAAATTCTGACGGCTAGTCGGCAAACCAGTCTATTTTTTGGCTTCCTGCTGGTGCTGAGTTTTAGTCTATTTATGCAGGATGCCATTTTGGAACCCTACGGCGGGGAGGTGTTTGGTATGACCATTGCCCAAACCACCCGGCTCAATGCCGCCTTTGGCCTGGGCACCCTGCTGGGGATTGTGGTCACGGGTTGGCTGGTGGTGCCCCGCCTGGGTAAAAAGCGAACCGTAGGTCTGGGCTGCCGCTGGGCCGCCCTCTGCTTGGTGGGCATTACCCTCTCGGGCTTAACCGGTAGACCCGAGGTGTTGCTGGCGGCGGTGTTTTTATTTGGTAGTGCCTCTGGCATATTAACCCTGGGGGCGATTGTGCTGATGCTGGATTTAACCGTAGCAGAAACCGCCGGTACCTTTGTGGGGGCCTGGGGGTTAGCCCAGGCCATCGCCCGGGGCAGCGCCACGGTACTGGGCGGGGCGGTGTTGGATCTGGGGCGGGCTATCCTGCGGGTCTTCCACGGTATGGGGGGCATCGGCCAACCCCAGGCCTTTCTGGCCTATGGTTTGGTATTTGGTCTGCAGGCCCTGGGTATGTTGGTCGCCATTGCCCTACTGGGTCGGGTCGATATTCAAGAGTTTCAGGCCAATGCCAAGGCCGCTATTACGGCGGCTTTACAAGGAGAAATGGACTAACCGTGACAGATTTTTATGCCCAGATTCTGACCGTTGCCCAAACTACTACCGCCGCCGTTGGCCAGACCTTGCTGGAGCAGTTTGGTCAGGCTGAGGCGGACCTGAAGGCCGATGGTAGTCTGGTCACCGCCTGCGATCGCTGGGCTGACCAGGCCCTGCGGGAAAGGTTGCAAAGCCACTTCCCCGACCATGGGGTGTTGAGCGAAGAAGTGGAGCACATTTTTCCGGATCGGGACTGGTGCTGGGTGATTGACCCCATCGACGGTACCACTAACTTTACCCGGGGCATTCCCATCTGGGGCATTTCCCTGGGCTTACTGTACCGGGGCATACCGGTCTTCGGTTACGTGGCCATGCCTCCTTTAAACCAAAATTTCTACGGCTACTGGCCCGGAGAGACGGGCCTGACCATGCCCACGGCTGCCTTCTTAAACCAGCGACCCATCCACAGTAGCCAGGCTGCCCCTGGCCCCCAGCAATTCTTTAGTCTCTGTGCCCGCAGTACCCAGGTCATGGCCCAGCCCTTTCCCTGCAAAATTCGCATGCTGGGATCGGCGGCCTACAATCTGCTAATCGTTGGGGCAGGCTGGGCCTTGGGGGCGGTGGAAGCCACTCCGAAGATTTGGGATATTGCCGCTGTCTGGGCCATTCTCCAGGCCGCCGGGGCCACCTGGGTAGCCCTGGATGGGGCCGATCCCTTTCCCCTGGTGGTAGGGCAGGACTACGGTCGCCAGCCCTACCCTACCCTGGTGACCGCCCAGGCCACCTGGGTCCCCCTGTTTCAGCCCTTGGTGGCCGGGGTACACCAAACCCTTGACTAACCCCGGTTACCGGTCCAGGCCCGATCGCCCTACCCAGCTCTGCCTGACTACCGATGACCAGATTTAGGAGAGCAACGGTAAACTGTCTATAGCGATTTCATCTTCCAGGTTTTGCCATGACGGCTACTCTTCCCGCCCTTCCCACCCTCTCTGCCCAGTACGACCCGACGCTAACGGAAAGCAAATGGCAGACCCAGTGGGAAACCCAACAGGTTTTCAAGGCCGACCCCAATCACCCCGGAGAACCTTACTGTGTGGTGATTCCGCCCCCCAATGTCACCGGTAGCCTGCACATGGGCCACGCCTTTGAGAACGCCCTGATCGATACCCTGGTGCGCTACCAGCGGATGGCGGGACGCAATACCCTGTGGTTACCCGGTACGGACCACGCCAGCATTGCCGTTAGTACAATTCTGGATAAACAACTCCAGGCCGAGGGGGCAAATCGGGAGGAGTTGGGCCGCGATCGCTACCTGGACCGGGCCTGGCAGTGGAAGGCGGAATCCGGTGGCACCATCGTCAACCAGCTACGCAAGTTGGGGGTGTCCGTCGATTGGTCCCGGGAGCGCTTCACCATGGACGAGGGCCTCTCCCACGCCGTCCTCACCGCCTTTACCCAACTCTACGAAGAGGGGTTGATCTACCGGGGTAACTACATGGTCAACTGGTGCCCTGCCAGCCAGTCGGCGGTGTCTGACCTGGAGGTAGAGCAGAAGGAAATCGACGGTCATCTGTGGCATTTTCGCTATCCCTTCAGCGATGGCTCTGGCTATCTGGAGGTGGCCACCACCCGGCCCGAAACCATGCTGGGGGATACGGCGGTGGCGGTCAACCCGGCGGACGATCGCTATCGTCACCTGGTGGGCAAAACCCTCACCCTACCCATCCTGGGCCGAGAAATTCCAGTGATTGCCGACGACTACGTTGATGCTGCCTTTGGCACCGGTTGCGTCAAGGTCACCCCCGCCCACGACCCCAACGACCTGGCCATGGGGGAACGCCACCACCTGCCCCTGATCACGGTGATGCACAAAGACGGCACCCTGAACGAGGCGGCCGGGCCCTTCGCCGGTCTAGACCGCTTCGCCGCCCGCCAGGCGGTGGTGCAGCAGCTGGAGGCAGAGGGCTACCTGGTGCGGGTGGAGGATTACCGCCATACGGTGCCCTACAGCGATCGGGGCAAGGTGCCCGTCGAGCCCCTGCTCTCTACCCAGTGGTTTGTCAAAATCCGGCCCCTGGCGGATAGGGCCCTGGATTATCTAGACAACCACCAATCTCCCCGCTTTGTGCCAGAACGCTGGAGCAAGGTCTACCGCGACTGGCTGGTGAACCTGAAGGACTGGTGCATTTCCCGCCAGCTCTGGTGGGGTCACCAGATTCCCGCCTGGTACGCCGTTAGTGAAACGGGTGGAGAGATCACCGACCACACCCCCTTGGTGGTGGCCGCCACGGCAGGGGAGGCCCAGGCTAAGGCCCAACAGCAATTTGGCCCCGACGTGGTATTGGAGCGGGACCCTGACGTGCTGGATACCTGGTTTTCTTCGGGTTTGTGGCCCTTTTCCACCCTGGGCTGGCCCGACCCCAGCGCCCGGGACCTGCAAACCTACTACCCCACCACCACCCTGGTCACCGGCTTTGACATTATCTTCTTCTGGGTGGCCCGCATGACCATGATGGCGGGTCACTTCACCGCTACCATGCCCTTTGAAACGGTCTACATCCACGGCCTGGTGCGGGATGAGAACAATAAGAAAATGTCTAAGTCCGCCAACAACGGCATCGACCCCCTGGTGTTGATTAACAAGTACGGCACCGATGCCCTACGCTACACCCTGATTCGGGAGGTCACTGGGGCGGGGCAAGATATTCGCCTGGAGTACGATCGCAAAACCGACGAGTCGGTCTCCGTCGAGGCCTCCCGCAACTTTACCAACAAACTCTGGAATGCTTCCCGCTTTGTGATCATGAACCTGGGCGGTGAGTCCCCCGCTGACCTGGGGGTGCCCGACCTGAACCATCTGGAACTGGCCGATCGCTGGATTCTCTCCCGCTTTAACCGGGTGGTGCAGACGGTGCGGAGCCACCTGGACCAGTACGGCATGGGGGAGGCGGCCAAGGACCTCTACGAGTTCATCTGGGGTGATTTTTGCGACTGGTACATTGAACTGGTCAAGGCTCGCCTGCACACCCCAGGGGTGTCTAAGCGCACCGCCCAACAGACCCTGGCCTTTGTGCTAGACGGCATTCTCAAGCTGCTGCACCCCTTTATGCCCCACATCACCGAGGAGGTCTGGCATACCCTCACCCAGGTGGAGGAGGACCAATTCCTGGCCCTGCAGCCCTACCCCACCCCCTTTGCCGGGCTGGTGGACGATTCCCTGGAGCAGCAGTTTACCCTGCTATTTAACACCGTGCGCACCCTGCGCAACCTGCGGGCTGAAGCGGGGATTAAACCCGGGCAGCGGATTGAAACCATCCTGGAGAGTGACAACCCCCAGGAACGCCAGATTCTGAGGGCCACCGCCGATTACCTGAAGGACCTGGGCAAAATCCATACCCTGGTGATTGCCGGCGGTGACCCCGCCCCTGGGTCGCTGCCCACTCCAGCCCCCCCGGCTAGGGCGGCCCTACCCCCTAACTCAGAAGGGGTCTGGTCTGCCCTGATTGACCACCCCCTGGCCTACCTCAGTAACCTTTGGAGCGATCGACAGCGACCCGCCTTGGTCCTGCTGCTGGGGCTGGTGGCAGGGGTGCTACTGCACCTGGCCAGTGGGGTGGCCGAGGCGGTGGACAGCACCCCCCTGTTTGGCGACCTGATGGAGCTGGTGGGGCTCTACTACAGCGTCACCCTGGTGCGTCGCCATCTGCTGACCAAGGGCGATCGCCAGGCCCTTGAGCAGAGCCTGGGCCACTGGTGGTCCGAGATATTTGACCCTACCCCCGCCCCGCGGTCGCCCCGGGCCCACCCCAGCCAAGATCAATCCGCCCCCCGCCAACTGTGGGCCGGGGTCACCGGCACAGTGCAGGTGTTAATTCCCCTCACCGGCCTAGTAGATATCGAGGCCCTGCGCAGCAAGCTCAGGAAGGATGTCACCAAAATTGAGGCCGAGATTCAGAGTCTGACCGGGCGACTCGGTAACCCGGGCTTTGTTGATCAGGCCCCCGCCGCTGTGGTGGCAGGAGCCCGGGCCGCCCTGGCGGAGGCCCAGACCCAGGTTCAGCTTTTGCAAAGCCGGTTGCAGCGGCTGTAAGCGGCCCCCCTGGCCCTGAGGGGGCTAAGGCTGGGAATGCAGGCCTAAGATCTCGTTGTTACGTTGCCGGACCCGGGCTAGCAGCT
>JAGWXD010000059.1 GCA_018970085.1 Cyanobacteria bacterium REEB459 | reverse complement strand
CTCACCAGAATTAATCCGACCAGGATGATGGCGGTTCCCAATAATCGAGGGGCTGGGCAGGGTTCTTGTAGCAGGACCCTGCCCAACACCGTACCGATGGGAATGCTTAACTGCCGAAAAGCAGCCACATAGCTAACATTGCTGACAAAGGCCATGGCCGTTAGAGACAAGCCATAGGCAAAAACGATACCAGTACCCGCGATCGCGGCGGCCTTGATCTGTCTTCTACAGGATCCTATTAGAACTTGGTATTCCCCTGGTGTAGCCAGTATGACCACTCCCTGCCACACTAATGCACAGAGATTTTCTAGAAACACATAGATGAAAGCGACTGCCATGGGATTCAAGAGAGAGTCGGAACGATCTCGCAAAATGGCAAGTGCCCAATCGTCGATAATGGTATAGCCTGCCGTACCTGCCGCCGCCAGCAAGGCTAACCCACAACAGGAGTTCAGATAATTACGGGCATGGAAATCGGTAAATTGACCCATTGGTAATAGGAAGGATCCTCCCATAACCAACCCCATGCCCACTACAGCACCACCACCGATGTCATGCTCCCGACCCACGGTTAATGATACGACCATCACCATTAAAATTGATGAGGACCGGGCCAGGGGATAGGCGATTGACATGTCGCCTTTGCGATAGGCCCCAGCCAGGGCAAGGTAATAGAGGGCAAAGCAACAACCTGTGAGAAACAATAACCTCCAGACCTGTACCGGAATCTGAAGAATAGCACCATGGTAAATAATCGCTACTGGCATTAGTAGGATGACACCAGCCAGACCAGCTAGGAGAAAGAACCCCTGGGACGGATGCTGGCGTTTGCAAACCAGATTCCATCCAGCGTGAATACTGGCGGATATCACCAGTAGGCCAATGGCAATCCCAGACATGCTGGCTTAAGTTCCTGGCTATGGAGAATCGGAAAAATACTACAGGAAAAGGTCACCTGTATAGTGCTCAGCTGCCTGGACTACTACCAGCCAGGCCACTACACAGATGACCGTTTGACGCATACAAAAGGTTGTTTTTAGGCGGTTCAGGTTAGGAGTCCTGTCGCCTGTTCAAGGCAGTTAGCTCAAGGCATTGATAACGTAGTTGATGTAGGAGTTGGCCTCAACGGCGGCATCCCCCGATAGGCCGTGGTTCGCCCGGATATATTTCAACGCTTCAATATACCAACTGGGGGATAGCTCAAATCGGCTGTTAATTTCCGCCAGACCAGCTACCAGGTAGTCATCAATAGGACCGGTGCCCCCTACCACCAGGGCGTAGGTAATGATCCGTAGATAGTAGCCAATATCCCGAACGCATTTAGCCTTACCCCGGTCATCCGCGGCATAATTGGGCCCCTGCAACTGGGTGGTGTAGGGAAACTTTTGGTAAACCGCATTAGCGGCCCCCTGGGTCAGGCTGTCGGCCTTACTGGCCAGGGCCTTGGCGGCACTCAGGGTGGTGGCCGCCTGGCGAAAGCGGCCAAAGGCGACCTGCAGTTCTCCACTACTCAAGAATCGACCTTGGGAATCGGCGGCATTAATGGCTTCGGTTAAGGGTGTTTTTGACATGATAAACGTCTCAGTAATCGGGTCTCAGTAATAATCGGGTCTCAATACTCTTTTGAACAAGGCTGCTGGCCAGGTCTAAACCACGGCGGCGGCAGCTCGATCAAAATAGGTGCTTAACTCTGCAATCAAAGAACTGCAGTCACCGGGGGTAATATCCGCCGGATCATTCACGATCCGAATGGATTCCTCCTTTAATTTTTCAATCCCCGCTGCCACGGAGGCCCCTGGCGTCCCCAGGGCCAGGTAGGTCTCCCGGAGACCGTTGAGGGCGCGGTCCTCCAGGATGCTGGCATCCCCGGCAAACAGGGCATAGGTGACATAGCGCAGAATAATCTCCAGATCCCGCAGGCAGGCCGCCGCCCGCCGATTAGTGTAGGCATTACCACCGGGGGCAATCAGTTGGGGTTGTTCAGCAAACAGGGCCCGGGTGGCGCTGGTAACAATGGTAGAGGCATTACCGGTAATGCGGTTAACGGCATCCACCCGTTTATTACTATCACTGACCAGTCGAATCAGGGCATCAATTTGATCATCGCCCAGATAGGTGCCACGGGTATCTGCTTGAGAAACTACCCTGGAAAACAAATCAAAAGCCATAATCCTACTCTCCTAAAGGTTGACAATTAAGAACCATTGGACTGGCCCCATAATGGTGATGACCCGCCCAAGGTAGTTGTACAGATTTACAAGAGGAAATCACTTCAGACCATCCATTAAAGCCATAGTTTTCAGCAAAGTAAACTGTAGCTATCTAGCTTAGTAGAGTGGGCAAAGCTACCGATTCCAGCCAGGGCAAACGGTATAGTGACACTACTCTAATAGAACCGGCAATGATAGAACCGGCAATGGCTTTACCATGCCCTACTAGTGAATGAATAAAGCAATTCTAGATCGGAGCTTAGGCCTGATCTAAATGCCTCTATTCATGGCTGGAGGGTTATCAAAGTCATGGCTAGACCCTGACGATCCCCTTGTATTTCAAGGGAAAAGACCAATTAAAAAATGGTCAGACTGGAACTAAGGTTCATGTCTGTTTTATTTATACAATAGTTTTGAAGCTAATTTTCAAGGCAATTAAATTTTAATTTATATTAAAAACCTATTTGTTTGTGGGATTACAAAAACATTCTTTTCGCTGAGCTATTTGTTAGCCTAATTACAAATCACGGAGAAAAAGTATAGGGTTAATAGGATTATGGTTGCAAACTATTAAAAGTGTTTTTAGGGTTACATATTAGAACTGCTATTCCGGAGGAATGGATAACCTGTATGATTCTATTGCAGAGGCGAATTAATAATTTGAACCTAGAGAAAAATAATCGCTATAAATAATCGCTATAAATTTCATGGAGTTTAATTACAATTGTAATTCCCCATACCGGTGATTTGCCCGATGCCATGGCAAACTAGCCACGACTAAGCCCTAGCCCGGGGAGGGTAAGCTAGCCGACCGACCTATCCTGGGCTTTTGGTAGCTGGCGACTGACCCCATGGCCTGGGCTGGCCAGCCCTCAACTTGACCGGTTTACCCTGGGTTCGGCTCGCTGGTCAGGCAGGGCTGTAGTCTCCTGATGCACCGTTATTAATCTATTTTATGACCACAGTTGAGTTGCAGGTCCAGCCCGTGGCTGGCCGGATTGGAGCCGAAGTCGTCGACCTGAAATTGAGTAATGCCTTAGATGACGCGACCATCAATGGGATTCGCCAGGCCCTGGTGCAATATAAGGTGCTCTTCTTTCGAGATCAACACCATCTAGATACCCCCAGTCAGATTGCCTTTGCCCAGCGCTTTGGCCCCCTGACGGGGGCCCATCCCACCCTGCCGCCCCTGGACTATCAGCCTGAAGTGTTGGATCTGGATTACGGTAAGAACCACGCCTACGCCAATTACTGGCACACCGATGTCACCTTCGTCGATCGCCCCCCCATGGGGTCTATCCTCAGGGCGGTGGAGCTGCCTCCGGTGGGGGGGGACACGATCTGGGCCAATACGGTTAGTGCCTACCAGGATTTACCGGCGCCGCTGCGATCGCTGGTGGATTCCCTCTGGGCGGTCCACAGTAACGCCTACGACTACGTCACCGGCGTGACTAATCTAGACGAGGAATTCAGATACTATCGACAGGTGTTTGAATCCACCGTGTTTGAGTCTCTTCATCCGGTGGTGCGGGTCCACCCTGAGTCGGGGGAGAGGTCCCTGGTTTTAGGGGGTTTTGTGCGCCGATTTAAGGGGCTGTCCCAGGCGGAGTCGGAGGACCTGCTGCGCACCCTGCAGAGCTACATCACCCGACCCGAAAACACCGTGCGCTGGCGCTGGCGGCTGGGGGATGTGGCCTTTTGGGATAACCGGGCCACCCAACACTACGCGATCGCCGATTATGGTGATCAACCCCGCCGGGTGCAGCGGGTCACCGTAGTGGGGGACCTGCCGGTCAGCCTGGAGGGCCAGACCAGCGTCGCCCTGAAGGGGGACTCCGCCCAGTATAATGGGGACCTGGCCGTGGCCTCTTAAGCAGCGGCCCCTGTTCAGGAAGGCACTATTCAGGAGTGACGTGCCATGTGCCAGTTGCTGGGCATGAACTGTAACGTGCCTACGGATATTTGTTTCTCCTTTGAGGGCTTTTGTGCCCGGGGCGGGAAAACCGACGACCATAAGGATGGCTGGGGCATTGCCTTCTTTGAGGGCTTGGGGTGTCGAATCTTCCTGGATGACCATCCCTCCAGCTCCTCCCCCATCGCGGCCTTTGTTCGCCAGTATCCGATTCGATCGATGAATGTCATTGCCCACCTCCGCAAGGCCACCATCGGGCCCGTGGGCCTGGAAAACTGCCACCCCTTTAAGCGCGAGCTCTGGGGGCGGTACTGGGTGTTTGCCCACAATGGCGACCTCCCCAGCCTACCGATCCCTGGGGAGGGGGTTTATCGTCCGGTGGGGTCTACCGATAGTGAGCGGGCCTTTTGTCTAATCCTCAATACCCTAAGGCAGAGCATTGGTAGCCATAAACCCGGGATTACCGATCTCTATGGGGTGCTGCAGCGGATTACCCAGGAGATCGCCAGTCATGGCATTTTTAATTACCTGCTTTCCGATGGTGAGCATTTCTTCGCCCACTGCTCCACCAAGCTCTGCTATATCCTGCGCCAGGCCCCCTTTGCCCCGGCCCACCTGATCGATGAGGATATTACGGTGGATTTTCAGGAGCTTACCACCCCCAGCGATCGGGTGGCCATCATTGCCACCACCAGCCTAACTGACAATGAATTTTGGACTCCATTTGAGCCAGGTCAGTTGATGGTCTTTCAGGATGGACACCCCCTGCAACTATAGCCAACAGAGACTGGGCGATATTACTTGGCAGCAAGTTATTTCCTGGCTATTTAGGCGGTTTAGCAGGCCCTTCTGCAGGGTGAAAATAAATTTCAATTGTAATTTGAATTACTTGAACTTCGAAATTTCCCGTGTCATACTGCCATGGACAAAAACAAGGTAATTCGGTAGGACCTGACTAGAGGAATAGGGGTCTAGCCAATTTCAATAAGTTTTTTCACAACAGTTTAGTAGGCCTGTCTAGGTGATAGACCGGGAAGAATTTATTTTGCCAGTCGTTGGCTACTGTGGTTTTGTGTGATTTTCCCTGAACAAAAGCGAGTGATTTATGAACGTTGAGCGATTTCCTTCAGTGCGGGCCTACTTAAACTCGGCCAGGGTAGGGGGTAATGCCCTAGCGGGGTCACGGCGACGTTTTTTGCGCCAGGGTGGTTTTTTCGTTGGTGGCATGGCTTTAACCGGTGTAGTGGGGGCCTGTAGTTCTGGTACAAGTACTCCCTCTGGTGCTACCCCCAAGTCTGAAACTACCCCAACGGCTTCGAGTCGCAAAGCTTTACGGATTGGTTATCAAAAGTCTTCGACGATTCTGAATCTGCTGAAAAATCGAAGACAGTTAGAGCAGCGCTTTGGTGATAACGCTGTTGCTGTTACCTGGAACGAGTTTGTAGCGGGGCCCCAAATGCTGGAGGCCCTTAACGTCGGTAGTATTGATATTGCCTACACCGGCGAAACCCCCCCGGTATTCGCCCAGGCGGCGGGGGCTCCCCTGCTTTACTTTGCCTTTGAGCCCAATGGCCCCAAGGCGGAGGCGATTTTGGTACAGAAGGATTCCCCCATCAGGACTGTAGCCGATCTAAAGGGCAAGAAGGTTGCCCTGAATAAGGGCTCCAATGTGCATTACCTGCTGGTCAAGGCGCTGGAGGATGCCGGGCTGAAATACACCGACATTCAAACGGCCTTTTTACCCCCCGGCGACGCCCGGCCCGCCTTTGAGCAAAAAGCAGTGGATGCCTGGGTGATCTGGGATCCTTTCCAGGCGGCGGCGGAGAAACAATTGGGGGCGCGTACATTGCGGGATGGCCAAGGTCTGGTGGCTAATCGTGGCTTCTTCCTGACCACCCAATCCTTTGTCGATAGCCAGCCCGATACCCTCAAGGTGGTTTTAGAAGAACTGGAAAGCGTGAGTAATTGGGCCAAAGACAATGCCCCTAGTGTGGCCAAGTTCCTTTCCCTGGCCCTGGGCATTCCAGAGGAGGTGCTGGTCCTATCGGAAAGCCGGCGGGGCTATGGTATCCAAACACTCACAGAAGAGGTGGTGACCTATCAGCAGCAGGTAGCCGATGTGTTCTATGACCTGAAGCTGATCCCTAAGCAAATAAGCGTCTCTACCGCCATTTGGAAGGGCTAATCCTGACCTGAGCTAGACCTTTCATCAAGTTTGACGCAGAGGGTAATTGTCCAACATCTACGGGCTTGGCTTCTGACTAGAGGCCTCTGCGTCTTTTCCTTTTCACCTTTCCGTCCCCTTGATGTCTCTATGCCCCTGGAAGTTCACTGGTTTATTCCCACCCACGGTGATGGTCGTTACCTGGGCACCGCCTACGGAGGCCGTGCCGTCACCCCCGAGTATCTGCGTCAGTTGGCCGGAGCGATTGATCAGCTCGGTTACGCCGGGGCTCTCTTGCCTACTGGCAAGTCCTGCGAAGACGCCTGGATTACCGCCGCCTCCCTAATCGCGGTAACCCAGCGGATGAAGTTTCTAGTGGCCATTCGTCCTGGTATTAGTTCCCCGGGGATGGCGGCCCGCATGGCCGCCACCTTCGATCGCCTGTCTGGGGGCCGGCTATTGGTCAACGTGGTAACCGGGGGCGACAGCGCCGAGCTGGCGGGGGATGGTCTGCACCTGACCAAGGACCAACGCTACCACCTCACCGATGAGTTCCTGACGGTGTGGCGCCGGGTGATGGCGGGGGAGACGGTGGACCTGGAGGGGGATTACCTGCAGGTGAGGGGGGCTAAACTCTTGTTTCCGCCGGTGCAGAACCCCCATCCCCCCCTTTACTTTGGCGGTTCATCGCCCCTAGCCAAGCAGGTGGCCGCCCGCCAGGTGGATCTGTATCTCACCTGGGGTGAGCCCCCGGCCCAGGTGGCGGAGAAAATTGCCGAGGTGCGCCAGTTGGCAGCCCAGCAGGGCCGCACCCTGCGGTTTGGTATTCGTCTGCATGTGATCGTGCGGGACACCACCGCCCAGGCCTGGGAGGCGGCCAACAATCTGCTCCGCTACCTGGATGATGACACCCTTGAGGCAGCTCAACGGGCCCTCAGTCAGGCGGACTCGGAGGGGCAGCAGCGCATGCTAGCCCTGCACGGGGGCCGTCGCGATCGCCTGGAGGTAAGCCCCAACCTCTGGGCTGGCGTGGGCCTGGTGCGGGGAGGCGCGGGTACGGCTTTGGTGGGTGACCCTGAAACCGTGGCCGCCCGTATGCAGGAATACATCGACCTGGGCATCGACACCTTTATTTTCTCCGGTTACCCCCACCTGGAAGAAGCCTACCGCTTTGCCGAGCTGGTCTTTCCGCAGCTACCGCTGGAAAGCCTGCCCAGGACGGCGCCCAGTCGCTACCTCAGCCCCCTGGGGGAAATCATTGCCAACGAAAAAATACCTGCCAACGCCAGCTGACCCTGTAGCCACTATGACCTCCCTAAAGTCTACTGTGCCCCCCTCCCGAGCCTCCCGCTGGCCCAGTCTCTCTGGGGACGGTTGGATATCCCTGGCCACCGTGGCCGGGGTGTTAGTCCTCTGGTGGGTGGCCACCCATGCCGGTTGGGTTAGTGATCTGTTTCTGCCTAAACCAGAGCAGGTTCTGCGTACCTTCTGGGAGATTCTCACCCAGGGCTATAAGGGGGTCTCCCTGCTGTCGCACCTGGGCGACAGTCTCTACCGGCTGGCGATCGCCCTGATTTTAGCGGTGATCACCGCTGTCCCCCTGGGCATGGCCTGTGGAGCCTACCGGCCCCTGCGGGCGGTGTTTGAACCCTTAATCGAGTTCTACCGCCCCCTGCCCCCCCTGGCCTACTACACCCTGCTGGTGATCTGGCTGGGCATTGAGGATGCCTCCAAAATTGCCCTGCTATTTCTAGCTGCCTTTGCCCCCCTGTATATTGCGGCGGTGGCTGGGGTGCAACGGGTGCCCCGCGATCGCATCCTCGGATCCCAATCCCTGGGGGCGAGTCGCTGGCAAATTTTTCGTCACGTTATCTTTCCCTCCGCTCTACCGGATTTATTTACCGGATTGCGCACCGCCATTGGCTTTGCCTACACCACCCTGGTGGCAGCAGAGATGGTGGCGGCGGTTTCCGGCATTGGCTGGATGGTGTTAGATGCCAGCAAGTTTCTGCGCAGTGACGTGATTTTTGTCGGAGTGGTGATCATGGGGGGCATTGCCGTGGCCCTGGATAGTCTGCTGCGCTGGATTATGGGGTCTCGCCTGACCTGGGTGGGGCGAGAGTAAACTGGCCCTGCCCGGGGCCTAACCCTGCTCATCATCCATTGATTTGATTGAAGGAAATAATTACCGATGTCTCTGATTAAACGACGCCATTTTGTCTACGGACTAGCCGGTCTCAGTCTGCCTGTGATTGCCGCCAGTTGCGGAGTTTCCACTCCCACCTCCCCCCAGGGGGAAGCGTCAGCCCCCGGGGGGGGCACCGCCCCAGACACCCTGAGAATTGGCTACCAGGTGATTCCCAACGCTGAGTTGCTGGCCAAGGCCCTGGGGCTCACCACCAAAGCCTTCCCCAACACCAAGGTGGTGTACACCAGCTTTGATTCCGGTCGGGATGTTAATACCGCCTTCGCCGCCAAGGGTCTTGATCTGGGGCTGGCGGGTTCGGTGCCCGTTTCCGTGGGGATTTCCCGGGGCCTTCCCTACGAGGTTTATTTCATTCACGATGTGATTGGCGCCGCCGAAGCCCTAGCCGCTCGCAAGGAGATTACTAAGGTGGCCGATCTGGTAGGCAAGAAAGTGGCGGCCCCCTTTGGCTCCACCACCCATTTCAGCCTGTTGGCTCTGTTGAAGCTCGAAAATGTCGATGCCAGCCGGGTTACCCTGCTGGATCTACAGCCCAAGGATCTGGTGGCTGCTTGGCAACGGGGAGATATTGATGCGGGCTACGTGTGGGAGCCCCACCTGACCAAGTTGACCAGTGGAGGCGGCCAGGTGCTGGTCACCTCTGCCGATCTGGCCGATCGCGGTGCCTTGACCGCCGATGTTGGCCTGGTCAGTAAGGACTTTGCTCAAAAATACCCCGATGCCCTGAAACAGTACGTTGCCGTTCTGGATGAGGCGGTGGCCTACTACCGGAAAGATCCGAAAGCGGCGGCCGCGGCTCTGGCAAAAGAACTAGGACTCACTCCTGAAGAGTCTCTGAAGGCATCGGAGGGGATTATCTGGCTGACCTCCAGCGAGCAGGCTACCTCTAAATACCTGGGCAAACCCGGTCAACCGGGAGATTTCGCCAAGGTGCTGAAAAGTTCCGCAGACTTTATGGTGGGCCAGAAGGCGATCGAGAAGGCCGCCGATCTCCCCACCTTTGAGCAGCACCTCCGTAATGATGTTTTGAAATCCTAGGAGTTCCGCCGATGACCGCTCCATTTCAGACCTCGTCCCCAAACCTGGGTCCAGCCAGTCAGGCGGGGGGTGATGCTGTGGTCACCCTGCGCCACATCGATCTCCACCTGGGTCAGGGTCCGCACCGCCTTGAGGTGCTGCGTACCATCGATCTAGACCTGGCCCTGGGGGACTTTGTCTGCGTGTTGGGGTCATCGGGCTGTGGCAAGACCTCCCTGCTGCGGGTGATCGCCGGCTACCAGGCTCCCACCAATGGAGTGGTCTATGTGGATGGTCAGGTACACACCGCCCCCAATGCCCAGGTGGGGGTGGTGTTTCAGCGGCCTAACCTGTTGCCCTGGCTTTCCATTGCTGACAATGTGGAGTTTGGCCCCAAAATGCAGGGGGTACCTCCGGAGGAACGCCAGCAGCGGGTGGATCATTATCTCGATCTGGTGGGCCTGGCGGAGGCCAGGCGGCGCCTGCCCCACCAGCTTTCTGGGGGTATGCAGCAGCGGGCGGCGATCGCCCGTACCCTGGCCGCCAACCCCCGGGTTGTGCTCATGGATGAGCCCTTTGGGGCCCTCGATGCTCTCACCCGGGAAGCCATGCAGTTGCACCTACGCACCCTCTGGCAGCAGACCCAGAAAACCATCTTTTTCATTACCCACGATGTGGAAGAAGCCCTAATTCTCGCTACCCGCATTGTGGTCATGCATGCCCGTCCGGGGCGTATTGTCGATCAGCTGACCAATCCTTTCCGGGGATTTCTAGATCACCTCAGCCCCACGGAATTGCGCACCACCCCTGAGTTTATTCGGCTGCGGCAACAGTTAATCGCCAGTATCCATTCCTAGGGTTATTTCAGTTCCCCCTTGTCTCCACTCCTACCCCTGTTTATCTATGACCCAGATTGTTGCCATTGCCGGTAGTCCCTCCCATCCCTCGCGGTCCTACGCCGTGCTGGAGACAGCCCAGGAAGTTTTAGCTAACCAGGGTATTCGCCTGGAGATTCTTCAGGTCCGGGATTTACCCGCCGAGGCTCTGGTCTACGGCCAGTTTGACCACCCCGCCGTTGTCACCGCCGCCGCCCAGGTGACGGCGGCCCGGGCGGTGATTATCTCCACCCCCATCTACAAGGCGGCCTACACCGGCCTGCTGAAAACCTTCCTCGACCTGCTGCCCCAAAAGGCCCTGGTGAATAAACCGATCCTACCCATCGCCACCGGCGGGACCTTGGCCCACCTGCTGGCGATCGACTACGCCCTCAACCCCGTGTTGGGGGTGCTGGGAGCTACCCAGATTCGACCGGGGCTCTACCTGGTGGATAACCAATTCCAGCGACGAGCCGATCAGGGGGTCGAGTTTCTCGATCCCGATCTGGAGGACCGCTTTACCACCGCCCTGGCGGGCCTGGTGGGCGCCCTTCCCGTCGCAGTTCCTAGCCCCTGACCCCTAGCCCCCTTTGCCATGATCTCTCGATTGTCTATCCCCACCCTGGGGCGTTGGCCTCGACTGCCCTGGGATCGTCTGATTCCCTGGTTGGTGCCCCTGACCCTGCTGATAGTTTGGCAACTCCTGGCCCAGGGGGGCTTGATTAATAGTCGCGTCTTACCCGCCCCCACCGCCGTGGCGGAGGCGGCCCTGCGGCTGACCACCAGCGGCGAGTTGCTAAAACACCTGACCATCAGTACCTGGCGGGCGGCGGTGGGCTTTTTGATCGGCGGGGGGTTAGGGCTTTTCTTTGGCGTGGTGAATGGGGTCTTTCGACCGGCGGAGCTGCTGGCGGATAGTTCCATTCAAATGATCCGCAATATTCCCCACCTGGCCATGATTCCCCTGGTGATCCTCTGGTTTGGCATTGGTGACCAGGCCCGGATTTTTCTGGTGGCACTGGGGGTGCTGTTTCCCATCTATGTGAATACCTTCTACGGGATTCGGGCCATTGATCCTGGCCTGATTGAGATGGGTCAGGTTTATGGCCTCAGTCCCCGCCAGCTCTTCTTCCAAATCATTTTGCCCGGTTCCCTGCCCAGTGTGCTGGTGGGCCTGCGCTACGCCCTGGGGATTATGTGGCTCACCCTGATCGTGGCGGAGACCATTGCCGCCGGTTCTGGCATTGGTTATATGGCCATGAATGCCCGGGAGTTTATGCAAACCGACGTGGTGGTGCTGGCCATTTTACTCTACGCCCTGCTGGGTAAACTGGCGGACTCCGCCGTGCGCTGGCTGGAACGCCTCTGGATTGCCTGGCACCCCAGTCAAAACCTTTCCTGATCCTTACTCCCGCCTGCACCATGAGTTCCACCGAAACCTTTCTGGCCCCAGTGGCTGCCGCCACCGGCAGCCATATTCGCATCCACAACCTGAGCAAGATGTTTGATCAGAGGCCCGTCCTTCAGAACCTGAATCTGGAGATCGGCCCAGGGGAATTTGTGGCGGTGGTGGGTAAAAGTGGCTGCGGCAAGAGCACCCTGCTGCGCCTGCTGGCTGGCCTGGAAACCCCCTGCCAGGGGGATATTCATTTAAATGGCTATCCCCTACGGGGGATTAATACCCTGGCCCGGGTGATGTTTCAAGACCCCCGTTTATTGCCCTGGCGCAATGTTTTGCAGAATGTGGCCCTGGGCCTGGGTCAGCAGGGGCGATCGCGCAGCCACTGGGCCCTCCAGCAGGTAGGTCTAGACCATCGGGCCCGCGACTGGCCCACCATTCTCTCCGGTGGCCAAAAGCAGCGGGTGGCCTTGGCCCGCGCCCTGGTCACCCAGCCCCGCCTGCTACTGCTGGATGAGCCCCTGGGGGCGCTGGATGCCCTCACCCGCCTGGAGATGCAACACCTGATTGAACAACTCTGGCAGGAACAACGCTTTACCAGTCTGCTGGTGACCCACGATGTGGAGGAGGCGGTCACCCTCGCCGATCGGGTGCTGGTGATTCATCAGGGCACCATCGACCTGGATATTCCCATTAATCTGCCCCGCCCCCGGGATCTGACCCAAACGGAATTAGCCGTGCTCAAGCAGCGCATTCTGCAACGGATTCTGAGCCGGTAGGGCAGTCGAGTTAGGTCATCTTCTTTATTGTTTCAGGTATAGCCCTATGCAACAGTCAAACCTGACCGGGGCGGTCTCCCGGTCCCCCAACCATAGTCATAACCTCTTTTGGGTTACCCTGCTTAGCCTGCTGGTATTGACCGCCACAATTAGCTTTATGGTTATCCCGGCTTACTTAAGTTATGGTCCTGTAGGGCAAAGTACTCTAAGGCCATAGCAACCCTGTTGTCATCACCTTTGATAAAATATACTAATCTAATGCATGGAGCCCAATTGCATGGAAGATACCATTACAATTACCCTCACTCCAGAACTCAGGGCGACCCTTGACACGGTCACCCATGCTGAAGGTGTTTCCCCGGAGAGCCTGATTCAATCTGCTATTCAAGATTATTTATTCATTCGTCAATTTCGAGCATTACGCGCTCAACTGATGCAGAAAGCGCCGACCTCCTACACAGATGACGATATTTTTGAGATGGTGTCATGAATGGGACAGCAGGCTAGGGGCCAGGGCATCGGCGATCGCCACGATTAAGCGGCTGTGAAACTCCGACCAAAGCACAGCTTGCTCTAGGTAAGGATTCATGCCTGGAAAGGGGGATGCCATCGCTAAACCTGCCATAGGGGTTAGGTTAATTTTAGCGGGCTCCTTCAGACTACCCCATTCCCATTTCCCAAAAGTTCCTAACCGAATGACCCCTGCCGGTGGCTAGGGGGCGGGAGTGCGCCGCCCTACCCAGCTCTGGCTTTAGCCAATGGTTTTGATGCCAGGGGTGCCAACTAAAAGGACACAGCGAAGGGATTAAAATCAAAAACATTTCGAATCGTATTGAATTTCGACGCCGGTCGTGCCATAGTATTTTCATACACCGAAAAGCCGGTCAAGTTTACGGTGTATGCAATGACTGGCGATATTTCCCCCTGCCCTATTTCCTACCTGATCGAGTTGCTGAGGAGAGGAACCCAGGGTCGGGCAGTGCCGCTAACCATCCTTGACACCCCTGGTGACAGTGCTATGACATCCCCCCCCATTCACCTGAGATT
>JAGWXD010000002.1 GCA_018970085.1 Cyanobacteria bacterium REEB459 | reverse complement strand
GTTGTTAGTTTTGTGGTTATGGAATTCCTATGGTAGGACTGGTTATCTTAACGCCTGACGGTCAGGTCGCAACTATGGATGATCTAGCCGGTCAAATGATTCGCCATTACTTTCCTGCTCAAGTGCAGACAGGTCATTTGCCAGATACCCTGAGGCGTTGGGTTGTCCGTAAAATCAGAACCATAGAGCGGGAAATCGAGGCAGGCTCTGCTCTCATTTCCCATAGCTACGAGGTGAAATCGGGCAGTCGTCGGCTAACGGTGCGCCTCAACCCCCACCCCGATGAGGGATTTTTGCTGATGCTGGAAGAAACCAAGGTGGCGGAGTACTCCATCGCCGCCCTGATGAACCTGGGATTAACCCGACGAGAGGCGGAAGTGCTGTTCTGGATTGGTAAGGATAAAACCTCCCTGGAGGTGGCCGAACTCTTAACCATGAGCGAACGCACCGTTAAAAAGCATCTGGAGCATATTTACAAAAAGTTTCGGGTCCAAACTCGGCTGGCAGCAGTGATGTACGCGCTGGAAAAACTAGGCATTATGGACCTTTAAGCAAGACTAGATTCTCAGTAAAACCAATTTATCGGTAGAGGCTGGTGGGCAGGGGACAATAGTCAGGTTCCCGCTCAACCATCAAGCCGTACTCTAATCCTTCAGCTACGGCCTGGTATGAGGCCTCAATGATATTGGTAGACACCCCCAGGGTAGTCCAGCGTTGCTGCCCATTACTAGACTCTACCAGAACCCGGGTCTTTGCGGCAGTGCCCGTGCCGCTGTCGATAATGCGTACCTTGTAATCCGATAGGTGAAACCGAGCAATCACCGGATAGGCGCTGACCAGGGCTTTGCGCAGGGCGGCATCAAGGGCGGCAACGGGCCCGTTGCCCTCAGCTGCGGTGATACTCTCTTCTCCCTTTACCAGCACCTTAATGGTGGCCAGGGATTGACTGCTGGCATCTCCCTCCCCTCCCTGGTGGTGACAGTTAATATGGAAATCCTGCAACCGGAAGAAGTGGGGACGCTCTCCCAGGGCGGCCCGCATCATCAGTTCAAAGCTGGCTTCTGCTGCCTCAAACTGGTAGCCCTGCTGTTCTAAAGTTTTAAGGCGATGGAGCAACTGGCGAGAAGCCGGATGATGGCGGTCTAGATCGAGGCCAAAATGCCGCGCCTTAACCAGTACATTGCTCAGCCCAGCTTGATCGGAAACCACAATCCGACGGCTATTGCCAACTACCGCCGGATCGATGTGCTCATAGGTTTTGGGGTCTCGCTCCACCGCGCTAACGTGGATGCCTCCCTTATGGGCAAAAGCAGAACGACCTACGTAGGGGGCGTGGTCATCGGGGGCCAGGTTCACTACCTCGCTGATGAAGCGACTGGTCTCCGCCAGACTTTCTAGTCGGGCAGGGGCAATGCAGGGGTAGCCCAGCTTCAGTTGTAGATTAGGAATTAGGGTGCAAAGGTTGGCGTTGCCGCAGCGTTCGCCGTAGCCATTAATGGTTCCCTGCACCATGGTGGCTCCGGCGGCTACAGCTGCCAGAGCATTAGCCACCGCGGTGCCACTGTCGTTGTGGGTGTGAATACCCAGGTGGGGATGGGGGGCGGGCTGCTGTTGCAGCCATTGGTTAACGGCTGCCACCATCGTTGTGATCTGCTCTGGTAAGGTGCCCCCGTTGGTGTCACACAGTACTAGCCATTCCGCCCCGGCCTGAGCGGCGATCTCCAGGGTCTGCAGGGCATAATCGGGGTTGGCTCGATAGCCATCAAACCAATGTTCGGCGTCGTAGATCACCCGCCGTCCCTGGCTACGCAGATAACGGATGGTGTCATCGATCATGGCTAAATTTTCTGCCAGGGTAGTTTTCAACCCAATGGTGACGTGTAAATCCCAGGACTTACCAAAAAGGGTAACCCAGGTCGTGCCCGCTGCCAGCACCGCCGGCAATAGAGTATCGCTGGCCGCCTGTTGCCCTGGCCGTCGGGTTGAGCAAAAAGCCGTAACCTGGGCCTGGGGCAGGGGGCTGGCCTGGAGTTGCCAAAAAAATTCGGCATCCTTGGGGTTAGCGCCGGGCCAACCCCCTTCAATAAAAGGTACACCCAGCGCATCAAGACGACGGGCAATGCGCAGTTTATCTTCGGTAGAGAGGGTTAAGCCTTCCCGTTGTGCGCCGTCCCGCAGGGTGGTGTCGTAGATGACGACCGGCGATTTGGTGTGGCCTTCAGGTTGCCCCATGGTCAGTTGCTGGAAATCAAGTTCAGTTACCTAGCTTAGCGGTCCTATTCGCCGGTCGCCAGGGCAGAGCCCGGGGCCTTTATAAAACGTATCGCCAGCCTTGAGCTCAGGTGAAGACGGGTTAGCGGCTCCCTAAAAGTGGGTCCAGGCCAGCCCGGGCCTCCAGGGCAAAGAGGTCATCACAGCCTCCCACATGGTGGTTATTGATAAAAATTTGAGGTACGGAGCGTCGCCCCTGAGCTCGCTCTGCCATGGCGCGGCGGGCGGCTTCGTCGCCGTCAATGCAGTATTCCCTATAGGCAACGCCCTTTTGGTCTAGTAACGCCTTAGCCCTGATACAAAAGGGACAGGTGCTCCAGGTGTAGATTTCAACGGTAGGGGGCATGGCAGACCTCGCTGGTGAGAGGGGCAAGGGGCTAACTTGCAAGGGGGCGTGCACCAGGGTGATTGGTCAATGCCCACAGCTCGATTATTCCTATAATTTGTCCCTATAGTTCATCATAGCCCAGGTCAGCGCGACGACATCAAACCCCTTTAAGTGGCCAGGGCCTGAGCGATGGCATCGACTAGCCGGGCAACCGCTACGATGTCCAGGCCTTCGATCTGAATCGCCTGCCCCTTAGGTACGATCGCCCGCTTAAATCCTAGTTTAACCGCCTCCTTCAGCCGTAGTTCTAGCTGGGATACCGGGCGTACCTGTCCGCCCAGTCCGACTTCGCCAATCAACACCAGTTCTGGGTCCACCAGGCGATCTCGAAAACTGGCCACTACAGCCACGGCCACCCCTAAATCCGCCGCTGGTTCTGCCACCATCAGCCCTCCAGCGGCGGCCACGTAGGCATCTAGCTTAGATAGGGGAACCCCAATCCGCTTTTCTAGTACCGCCAGGATTTGCAGTAAACGATTAAACTCAATGCCCGTGGTGGAACGACGGGGCGAACTATAGCTGGTGGGACTGACCAGGGATTGTAATTCCACCACCAGGGGCCGGGTGCCCTCACAGGCGACGATGGTGGCAATGCCTGGTACCTGTTCCTGCCGATTACCCAGAAATAGGGCAGAGGGATTGACCACCTCGGCTAACCCCTGGTTCACCATTTCAAAGACCCCCAACTCATGGGTGGCCCCAAACCGGTTCTTCACCGATCGCAGCAAACGATGGCTGGCAAAGCGATCGCCCTCGAAGTAAAGCACCGTATCTACCAGATGTTCCAGCACCTTGGGGCCGGCGATCGCCCCTTCCTTGGTGACATGGCCCACAATAAATAGAGAAATATGGGCCCGCTTGGCCAGTTGCATCAGGGCCGCCGTACATTCCCGCACCTGGGAGACCGACCCGGGGGCTGAGGTCAGGCGAGCATCATAAAGGGCCTGAATACTGTCAATCACCGCCACCGTTGGCCGTAAGGACTGGAGTTCTGCCAGAATCGTTTCCAAATCAATTTCTGGCAATAAAAAAAGGTCTCCCTGGTCGGCTGCTGCTCCACCAGGCTCTGTGGTCAACCGCTGCCACCGCAGTTTCACCTGCTGGCCCGATTCCTCGGCACAGATATAGAGCACCCGTTGACGCTGGGCCAGTTGATTGGCCATCTGTAATAGCAAGGTGGACTTACCAATGCCTGGATCGCCTCCTAATAGCACCAGGGAACCGGGCACAATGCCCCCACCCAGCACTCGGTCTAATTCTCCATACCCAGAGGGCAACCGGGTCTGGGGATGGTCTTGAATCTCTTTTAGGGTCAGAGCCAACCGGGGCTGGGCCGGACCTAGCGGCGATCGCCGTTGGGAGGTAGCCCGACCAGCAGCAACCTCTCGGACCGGCAAAGCCTGCTCTACCAGAGTGTTCCAACCCTGACACTGGGGACAACGACCATAATACTGAGAGGATTCCGCCCCACACTGGTTGCAGAGAAAAATCGAACGAGTCTTGGCCATAACAGTAGCGGTAATAAAACACAGATAGCCGGACAAGCCAGGGTCCAAGGGCCCCAGCCCACCCCGGGGTCCAGAACGGGGCTGGCTCACAATAAATCTTAAAAAACTTTAAAGGAGAACTGTTGCTGCCTATAACTATGAATCAATAATAATTAAATTACTAATTCTTGCAGATATATCGGGGCGCAACCCTTTAAGCCAATGGATTTTTTATAAATAGTTTGCCGGTGCAATCCCCATGCCACTGTTTTCGAAGTTTTACCCCGACAAAAATTAATCATTAAAGATTGAGATTGTTTATAAAATATAGCGTTATGTAGGGAGCCTTGAAAACCTTGGACAACAACAAAGAAAGAATCCTAGTCGTCGACGATGAGGCCAGTATCCGTCGCATCCTCGAAACCCGCCTATCAATGATTGGTTACGATGTGGTCACCGCCGCCGATGGCGAAGAAGCCCTGGAAACCTTCCGCAATACCGACCCCGATCTGGTGGTCTTAGATGTGATGATGCCCAAGCTAGACGGCTATGGAGTCTGCCAAGAACTACGGAAGGAATCGGATATTCCGATTATTATGCTGACGGCCCTGGGAGATGTGGCCGATCGCATCACCGGTCTTGAACTGGGGGCCGACGACTACGTGGTTAAGCCTTTCTCTCCCAAGGAACTAGAGGCTCGCATCCGGTCGGTACTGCGCCGGGTGGATAAAAACGGCATGTCGGGAATTCCCAGTTCTGGAGTAATTTCGGTTAATACCATTCGGATCGACACCAACAAGCGCCAAGTTTACAAGGGAGACGAACGGATTCGCCTGACAGGTATGGAGTTTAGCCTGCTGGAGCTGCTGGTGAGCAAGTCCGGCGAGCCCTTTTCCCGAGCTGAAATTCTCCAGGAGGTCTGGGGCTACACCCCCGAACGCCATGTTGATACCCGGGTGGTAGATGTTCACATTTCTCGCCTGCGGGCCAAGCTGGAAGACGACCCCAGCAACCCCGAGTTGATTCTCACCGCCCGCGGCACCGGTTATCTATTTCAACGGATTGTAGAACCTGGAGAAGAGTAGGCTGCTACCAGTCTGCTAGAATTTTTTAAGGGTTTTGAGAGTTAGCAGATGGGGCTCAAGCGGGCGTGCATTGCCATTGATGCCATGGGGGGTGACTATGCCCCGGGTGAAATTGTAGCCGGTGCCATTCGAGCCAAGGCAGCATTAGACGTAGATATTATTCTGGTGGGAGACATTGGTCGCATTCGGGCCTGCATTCCCCAGGGCCATCAACTCGATGGTATGGAACTGGTAGCCGCGGAGGGCACCATTGAAATGCACGAGGAACCCCTCAGTGCTCTACGCAAGAAGCCCACCGCCTCGATTAACGTGGCCATGGATCTGGTTAAGCAAAATCGGGCCAATGCGGTGGTTTCTGCCGGTCATTCCGGTGCTGCCATGGCCGCTGCTCTGCTGCGTCTGGGGCGACTAAAGGGGATTGATCGGCCAGCCATTGGAGCAGTTTTTCCCACGGTAGTGCCCCACAAATCAGTGCTAATTCTAGATGTAGGGGCTAATGTTGATTGTCGCCCCAAGTATTTAGAACAGTTCGCCATGATGGGTACCATCTATTCTCGCTACGTATTGGGGGTTGCCCATCCCCAGGTGGGGCTGATCAATATTGGTGAAGAAGCCAGTAAGGGGGACGAACTGGCCCTGCAGGCGCACCAGTTGCTGGCGGATAATCCCCATATTCCCTTTGTGGGTAATGCCGAGGGCCGGGATATTCTCTCTGGTCATTTTGATGTGGTCGTGTGCGACGGCTTTGTGGGCAACGTTCTGCTTAAGTTTGCCGAGGCGGTCGGAGAATCGGTGTTGCAAATTTTGCGGGAAGAACTCCCCCAGGGTTGGCGGGGCAAATTGGGAGCCGCCATTCTCAAACCTAACCTGCGGCGAATTAAGCACCGGGTAGACCACGCTGAACATGGCGGTGGGCTGCTGTTAGGGGTGGCGGGGGTGACGGTCATCAGCCACGGTAGCTCCCACGCGGCTTCGATATTTAATGCGATTCGGCTAGCCCAGGAAGCCGTAGACCACGGCGTTCTGGAGCGGATTCAAGCCCAGTACCAGCGGGTGACTACCCCCGCCATCGAGGGAGAGTAGGCTGTGGAACAGTTTTTGCGCGGTGTTTCTCTGGTGGGTAGCGGATCGGCCTACCTGCCTCTCACCCTGACCAACCACACCTTAAGTCAGTTGGTCGATACCTCTGACGAGTGGATCACCAGCCGGACTGGTATTCGTCAGCGCCATCTGGTCAGCCATGGCGATTCCCTGGGGACACTGGCCAGTCAGGCAGCCCGCCAGGCCCTGGCGATGGCGGGTGTGGAACCAGGGGCGGTACAGTTGATTTTGCTGGCTACCTCTACCCCCGATGATTTGTTCGGCAGTGCTTGCCAGGTCCAAGCTGATTTAGGGGCAACCCAGGCCGTAGCCTTTGATCTAACGGCGGCCTGCTCGGGGTTTGTCTTTGCTTTGGTGACCGCTGCTCAGTATATTCGCACCGGGGTATTTCAAACCGTGGTGGTCGTTGGGGCCGATGTCCTCTCCCGATGGACAGATTGGAGCGATCGCAGCACCTGCGTGTTGTTTGGCGATGGGGCTGGGGCGGTGGTTCTACAGGCCAGCGATCGCGACCGGTTGCTCGGGTTTGAGCTCTGTAGCGATGGCTCCCTAAATGACCATCTCAAGCTGCCCTACCAAGCGGTGCCAGACCCCCTCACCCCGGAGCTGAGTGTACAAAAGGGTGGCTTTACCCCAATTGCCATGAACGGTCGAGAGATCTACAAATTTGCCGTTAGTCGGGTTCCCCAGGTGATTGAAAAGGCTCTCTTTCGCGCTGATCTAACCACTGGTGATATTGACTGGCTGCTGCTGCACCAGGCCAACCAGCGAATTTTGGATGCGGTGGCAGAGCGGCTACAGGTAGCCCCTGATCGGGTTCTCAGCAATATGGCGAACCACGGTAACACCTCAGCGGCTTCCATTCCCCTGGCCCTGGATGAGGCGGTACGGGCAGGGCAGATTCAGGTGGGTGATACCATTGCCGCCGCTGGCTTTGGCGCTGGAGTTACCTGGGGGTCGGCGATTTTTCAGTGGGGCTAGGGCAAGATTCCCCCAGGGGAGCCCGGTAATGCTATTCTAAAGAGGACTCGGACCCATGCGGTGTCAACGCCCAAACTATGTCAGGACCGGAAGGTAGCAGCATTACGGGATGCTTGTCACAGGCGTGGACTCCGGGTCTTTTGGTGTCACCACAGAGTTAGGGCAAAACCCAAATCATTTAACTGGTTAGGCCATTACAAGCTGGGAAAGTGCAGTGTTGGACCTGAGGCAAATACGAGAACAACCTGAGACGGTGCAAGCAGCTCTACAGCAACGGGGAGCCTACGACCTGGCACCACTCCTGAGCCTAGATCAGCAACAACGGCAGCTAGAAACCCGGCGATCGCAACTCCAGGCTCGCAGCAATGAGATTGGTAAACGGGTCGGGCAGGCCATTAAGGCGGGCTCGGGGGCTAGCGACCCCGCCATCGTTGCCCTCAAAACCGAAGGTAACGATATCAAGGCTGAGTTGCAAACCCTGGAACCTGAGGAACGGGACATTAAGACTCAGATTGAGGCTTTTCTGCTCACCCTGCCCAATCTCCCCAGTGACTCCACCCCCGTGGGGGCAAGCGCTGATGACAATATAGAGGTACGACGCTGGGGCGAGGCCTACCGCCCCCAGAGCGCCGTTAAACCCCACTGGGAAATTGGCGAAATCCTAGGTATTCTCGACTTTAAACGGGCCGCCGAAAAAATTGCCCAGAGTCGCTTTGTAGTTTTAATGGGAGCTGGAGCCGCCCTGGAACGGGCTCTGATTTCCTTTATGCTTGATCGCCATACCCGGGCGGGCTACCAGGAAATATTACCCCCCTACCTGATTAATTCCGCCGCCCTGACTGCCTCTGGCCAGCTACCCAAGTTTGCTGAAGAAAGCTTCCAGTGCCGTCACGATGATCTCTGGCTTACCCCGACCGCCGAAGTTCCCCTCACCAACCTCCATCGCGATGATATTCTCAACGCCGATCAATTGCCGTTGCGCTATTGCGCCTACACCCCCTGCTTTCGTCGCGAAGCCGGTAGCTATGGCAAAGATACTCGGGGCTTAATTCGTTTACACCAGTTTAATAAGGTGGAAATGTATCACTTCACCCATCCCGACCAGTCCTTTATTGCGCTGGAGAATCTGGTGCAGGATGCCGAGGATATTTTGCAACAGCTCCAGTTGCCCTACCGGGTACTGGCTCTATGTACCGGTGATCTGGGTTTTTCCAGCAGCAAAACCTACGACCTAGAAGTGTGGATGCCCTCCTCCGATAGCTATCGAGAAATCTCCAGTTGTTCTAATTGTCTCGATTTTCAAGCCCGTCGCGCCAATATTCGGTTTAAGGCCAGCGGGCAAAAGGGGACTCAGTACCTTCATACCCTCAATGGTTCGGGTCTGGCCATTGGGCGTACTATGGCAGCTATTTTAGAAAACTACCAGCAAGCCAATGGGGCAGTGCGAGTACCCGAGGTATTGCAACCCTATCTGGGGCGGGAGTACCTCTAGGGTAGATCACCCGCCAGTTAACTCCCCTCACTCGTAGAAAGCCAGTCTTCAAATACCAGGGGCTAGCCCCTAGTATTTGAAGAGGGCAACCCCACCCCTCGAGCCGTTACCTATGACTGTCGATCCAGTCGGGCTACTTCCAATAACTGCTCCTGCAGATTGGGCATAAAGGCTATAACCCGACTCCAATTACCAATTTGGGGGCTGACGGGCATGGTAAAGTAGCGTCTTCCTGCTTCTAAAATAACCTGCTCAAAGGTTTCAAGTATGATCTCTTCTTGATGGCGATCGTAGGCTATGCCATTCATCTTCGCATCTATAAAGTACTGGCGAATGTAATCCTGCCCACGACGTTTAAACTTAACCTTGAGGGCATAAATATGATCCATAGTAATCACCACCTGCTCGACTTCCGTAAGTGTTCTTAAAAGTGAGCAGAGAATATCCAAGGTCATTTTCTGCAAGCCCTGATCAATCGTAGAACCCAGCGTCTGATGCTTGTGGTCAAAAATCCCTAAATCTACCTGAGAGATCTGCTTTTGGGAAATATTTCGATAAATTTCTGCCAGCAACTCAATTTCTAACCCCCAGTTACTAGGGATACGAATATTTAAACAGAGTTGCTTAGTGATAGCCAACTCCCCAGACAGGGGATAGCGAAAAGCCTGGAGATAGGTCAGATATTTGTGGGGACCAAAAATATCAATTAGACAATCTAATAAAGGAGCTACGAAAAGTCGAGTTACCCGTCCATTTAAACCGTTATCAGATTGGCCTATACGAGCATAGTAAGCCTTGTTAAAGCTGACATTAAAGTCCTTTTCTAAAAGTGGCAAGGCTAGTTTTAGAGGATAACTTTTATCATAGGTAAGAATATCAGCATCGTGAATAATAATGACATCAGCCAGATGGGCGGCGAGGCCCAAGCCTAACCAAACAGCTTTCCCTTTTCCCTCCGTACCCAGGGCTTCAAAGCCTTCATTTTCAAGGGATTCTAGTAGGGCTTTAATGCTGGGGCTCTGCTGCCAAAGAATCGTTATTTTATCAGGAATAACCTTGAAAAAATGAACTGCCTGATGATATTTTTCAAGGGTTTCTGCGTGTAGAACAACAATAATATTATCAATAAACTCACAGGTGCTTAGAGTAGAGAGGATGGTCTCCAGAGCGGGCCTGGCTAACTCTTCATATAAACAGGGAATTAAGAGAGCATTAATTGGCCTGGGGCTAACCTTGGTTAAGCTAGTCTCTAAGGCTATTAAGTCTAGGTTAAGGTTGTGAATGGTGACAATCTGTTCTTGTTTTTGATCCATCGTTGTAGGATTGGTTTCTTGACCATACAAGTACTATAATGGAAAGTGTTTGATCGCCATTACCTGCCATTATTGCGAGGGACAGTAAATAGCCCTATGAGTTTATCTGTGTCGGTAGAGCCTGTGGTCTTAATTACAGGGGGTGCAAAACGAATTGGTAGGGTAATTTCTAGCCTACTTCATGAGCGGGGATTCAGTGTAGCTATTCACTTTAACCATTCCCGGGTTGAGGCAGAAGAGTTTGTCGAAGAACTTAACCACAAACGGTCTAATTCTGCCAGTCTAGTGCAAGCAGATTTAACTGACTCTTTCATTGCTGTAGACGTCGTTACCGCTATTAAAGATCGCTGGGGCAGGCTCGATGGAATAGTTCATAATGCCTCTATGTTCGAGCCTACCGAGTTGCTCGATACTAACCTTGAAGACCTCTCAGGACAGTGGGATAGGCTACTTAATTGCCATGGTAAAACTCCGTTCTTTTTAGCCCAGCTGGCTGCCTTGAATTTTCCAGACTACTTTCAGTTTATGGTTAATCTTTGTGATATATATGCAACTCTTCCCCTATGTCGCTATTCTACTTATAGTATTTCTAAAAGTAGTTTAATTATGGTTACCAAGACCCTGGCCAAGGAATTAGGCCCCAGGGTCAGGGTTAATGCTGTTGCGCCAGGATTAATTTTATTACCCGACGGTGAGAGTATGGATATGCAGACTGCCGATCTCATGGCTCAAAGAACCTGTTTATCCCACATGGGTGAACCGATGGACATTGCCAAGACGGTTCTATTTCTAGCTCAAGATGCTAATTACATAACCGGTCAGATAATTACGGTTGATGGCGGTCGTACTTTATTTTGCTGATGTTTAACCGTTGACTTCCATGACTCACACCCGTATTCTCAAGACCAGTCAGGGCACCTTAGACTTTACCCGCAATAAAACCCACATTATGGGGGTGATTAACCTCTCTCACGATTCTCAGCAAAAACACACCGTAACCCACAGTCCAGGGGAGGCTTTAACCATGGCTATAGCTTACCGTGAATGGGGGGCTGATTTGATTGATCTCGGTGCCCAGTCTTCCCACTATGAGAATCAGCTGCTAACCCCTGAACAGGAAATAGACCGCCTGCTTCCTGCTTTAAAGCTCTTGGTAGCGGCAGACTTTATGGTTTCTGTAGATACCTGGAAGCCAGAGGTGGCCGCAGCGGCCCTTGACCATGGGGCAGCGATTATTAACGATACTAGCGGATTGACTCAGCCGGCCATGGTAGAGCTGGTCAAACACCATCGGTGTCCTGTGATTCCAGTCTATGTTGAGGCCAGAACCCCCCTGGAGGTGGGAGAGCTGAAGATCGAAGAGAATAAGGCTCACAAAACAGTTGAAATCCTCAAGGCTCGGATTCAAGACTTTCGTCAGCAGGGTATTGATCAGCTAATTGTTGATCCGGGGATTGCCATTAATTATCAGGTAGATTATCAAGCCTATACACGACAACAGTTAGCGGTTATTCGAGATACGCCTCTTCTTAAGCAACTCAACTATCCCGTACTGATTCCGATCCCGCGCAAAAAGCCTGGCTTGAACTGGGTGGCAGCCTATATCACCCTGGCTGTTGAGTATGGTGCCGACTTGATCAGGGTCCATGATGTTGAACTAGCTGCCGATTTGGTCAGGCTGCTAAGCTAGCTTCTACAGGTCTGATCCAGGAGATCTCTATGGATTACCCCCAGTTGGTGGCCATTTCCCTGGCCATTGGTTTGATTGCCTTACTCTACTCCTGTGTGGGCCACGCTGGGGCATCGGGCTATATTGCTGTGATGACACTCGGTGGCTTTACCACCGGGCTAATCAAGCCCACTGCGCTGGTGCTTAATATTCTGGTGGCTGTGATCAGCACCGTGCAATTTGGGCGAGCTGGACACTTCTGCTGGAGTTTGTTCTGGCCCTTTGCCTTGCTCTCGGTGCCCATGGCCTTTCTAGGGGGCTACCTGCACCTACCAGTGGAGATTTTCAAGCCTCTGCTTGGCGTCGTGCTGCTGTTATCTGCCCTACGCCTAGGTTTTCGCCGCAGCGACCTGCCCCAGGTTAGCCCGCCTACGCCCACCACAGCCCTGGTGGCGGGCGCAGGTATTGGTATGGTGGCTGGCCTCACCGGCACAGGGGGAGGCATTTTCCTGACTCCACTCTTGTTGTTGCGGGGCTGGGCTCAGACCCGTTCGGCGGCGGCGGTTTCGGCTCTGTTTATTCTGATTAATTCAATCGCCGGACTGAGTGGCCATGTCGTTAGTGGGCAACCGATTCCATCGGTTGCCTGGAGTCTGGCTGGAGCTGCGATAATCGGCGGTAGTCTGGGTTCACAGCTCGGTAGTCGTCGCTTGGCAGTAGGGGCAATTTCGTTGTTGCTATCGGTGGTATTGACCATCGCCGGCTGTAAGTTGATCTTGAGTAGTTAATCCAGCCGGAGCAAGGGTGATCACCCCTCAGGGGGAACCCAGAGAGAACCGTCTAGATGAAGTCCACAGGCTTATGGGTCTGAGGGCAGACCCTAGCGGCTGTAAGCCGTCTTATGCTGGAGTTATCCCTGGAGATAGGACTCTCTAAATCAGAGTTAGCAAATAAACCAGGGCAAATAGCACAATCCAGACCACATCAACAAAGTGCCAGTAGACTTCTGCCATTTCTGGGCCGGTATGGGTTAAGTCGCTGTAATGGTTGGGTCGCCGAGATCGCCACAATACCCCTAGAATCAGCAGCAGCCCAATAAATACATGCAGCCCATGGAAACCGGTCATCAAATAGAAACAATTACTGAACAGATTAGTGGTGAGCCCGTAGCCCAGGTTCATATACTCATAAACCTGGCCCACCAGAAACACAGCGCCCATGGCCACGGTAACGCCGAACCAAAGACGTAAACCCGCCAGGTCATTTTTTTTGATTGCCCGGGTGCCCAGATTAATGACCCAACTACTGGCAACTAGAATGACCGTATTAATGGCAGGCAAGAGTAATTCCACCTCAGTATCCTCAGGAGGCCATTGGGCTACGGCACTTCTAAACACTAGAAACACCGCGAAAAAGCCGCAGAACATCAAAAACTCTGAGGCCAAAAAAGTGAGTAATCCCACCACGCGCAGATCTTGATGGCCATCTGGGTGGGCAACACTGGGGGTATGGGAGTCAAGGGTGGTTTGCATAGATCAAATAGGGGGGATTGGGGCCAACCAGATTCAGCTGGCAAACTGCTGCCAGGGTCACCGGCGACACTAGTGGGGATTGCTCAGTAGAGACTCCTGGTTGGCGGCAGGCTCCGCCGGCGCTTGACCGTAGTCGTAGGGTGGGCGGGTGACCACCGGCAGAACCTCCCAATTTTCAATAATCGGAGGTGAGGCGGTCGTCCACTCCAGGGTGAGGGCGTTCCAGGGATTCGGACCGGCTACAGGGCCTTTGATCCAGCTCCAAATAATGTTGATGTAGAAGGGAATTACCGATACAGCCAGGATATAAGCCCCCAGGGTAACCAGTTGATTCAGCCCGGTAAACTGGGGATCATACATGGCCACCCGGCGGGGCATGCCCTGCATACCCAACTGGTGCATGGGGGTAAAGGTCAAAATAGTACCTATGAAAGTTAGGACAAAGTGGACTTGGCCCAGCCGTTCATTCAGTAAACGTCCAGTGATTTTGGGAAACCAGTGGTATACCGCCGCATAGACCCCAAACACCGAGCCCCCAAACAACACGTAATGGAAATGACCCACCACGTAGTAGGTATCGTGGACATGCATATCAAAGGCAGAAGCCCCCAGAGTGACGCCGCTGAGGCCGCCAAAGACAAACATCGACAGCAGGCCAACGGCAAACAACATAGCGGTGGTAAATCGAATCTTGCCACCCCAGAGAGTCGCTACCCAGCTGAAAATCTTGATGCCTGTAGGTACGGCCACAATCAAAGTAGAAATGGTGAAGAAAATTCGCATCCAGGGGGCAGTCCCACTAGTAAACATGTGGTGAACCCAAACAAACAGCCCCACCAAGCAAATAGTCATAGAGGAATAGGCGATCGCCTTGTAGCCGAAAATAGGCTTGCGGGCATGGACCGGAATAATTTCCGACATAATCCCGAAGATCGGCAGAATCATCAAATAGACGGCAGGGTGCGAGTAAAACCAAAACAGATGCTGGTATACCACCACGTCTCCGCCACCTTCAGGTTTATAAAAAGACGTACCAAAATTGATGTCAAACAACAGCAGAATCATGCCGGCCGCCAGCACCGGGGTAGAAAATAGGGCTAAAGCTGCTGTGGCCACCATGGCCCAACAAAATAGGGGTAATTGGCCCCAGCCCAAACTGGGGACCCGCATCTTCCAGATAGTCACCAGAAAATTTACAGACCCTAAAATCGATGAGGTGCCCAGCAGCAGAATTACTAGAATCCAAAGGGTTTGAGCCGTGTTGGCGGTAATTTCACTCAGGGGGGGATAGGAGGTCCACCCAGCCTGGGCTCCACCAAAGAAGAAACTGGCCACTAAGAGGGCTCCAGCAGGAGGAATTAACCAGAAGGCCAGGGCATTTAACTTTGGGAAGGCCATGTCGCGGGCCCCAATCATCAGCGGAATTAAATAATTACCAAAACCCCCGATCGCCGCTGGAATAATCCAGAGGAAGATCATAATGGTGCCGTGATTGGTCAAAAAGGCATTATAGAGATTGGGGTTAATAAAGTCAGAATCAGGGGTGGCTAGTTCTGTGCGCATTAGCACCGCCATAAAGCCCCCTACCAGGTAAAAAATAAAGGCCGATACCAGGTATTGGATGCCAATGACCTTATGGTCAACATTAAAGGTGAAATAGTCATACCACTTCCAACGGTCAGGGTGTCCGTGGCTGGAGGGGGCGACTGGCGCACTCAGGGGTAAATCTGCTGATGTCATGGTTGGTATATAAAACGGCTAAAAAAGTAGTCACAGATAACCCTTAATCCAGGGTTGATTAGCCCTTCTGGGGCAGGCCATCGGCATGGGGCTTGAGCTGATTGGTTAACCGGACCATCTGCTGAGGAGCGATCGCGATCTGATCGGCGATCCGGTCTAAGGGGTCTTTGGGGCCATGACCTAACGCCAGAGTTTGGCCCTCGGCCTCTCCAGGGGCCTGGGCTAGGCGGCTATTTACCCAGGTTTCGTAGTCAGCTTGGGAATGGACAATTACCTGAGTGCGCATACCGCCATGGTAGGCACCGCAGAGTTCTGCACAAACCACTGGATAGGTGCCTTCGCGACTGGCTACAAAGCGTAACTCCGCCGGTTGACCCGGCAGGGCATCCTGCTTAAGTCGAAATTGGGGTACCCAGAAGGAATGGATCACATCCTGAGCTTGAATCAAAAGCTGTACATCTCGGCCCACGGGCAAGTGAAGCTCACCGTCAACAATACCGGTATCGGGGTAACGAAAAATCCAGGCGTATTGCATACCGGTGACATTCACCGTTAAATCGGGGGCCTTTCCCTCTTCTTCGGGAGTCGCACCAAACCCATAGACCTGCATTTGGCTGTAAATATCATTAGCCTGGGCATCATTGGCCTGGGCCAGTAAATTAGTGGGTACGTCCACAACCGAGGATTGAGGTGCCTGGGCTACCATGGTGCCGCCATGATGATGGCCACCGGGGGAAAACCCTCCCATTTCTTGAAACACAACCACGCTGTAAAGGCTCAAACCCACCACGATGATGGCGGGAATGGCAGTCCAAAATGCTTCTAAAGGGAGATTTCCCTCAATTGGTAGGCCATCGCTATGGTCTCCCTGGCGGCGGCGGAAGCGAATTAGGGAGTAGATAATCGCACCCTGCACCACGATAAATAGGGCGGTGCCAATGGTAACCATGACATTAAACAGTTCATCCACCAAAGGTGCCTGCTCTGAAGCCTGCTCGGGTAACCAATGGTTATTCTGGCCCAGCCAGAGGCTGATCAGGGTCACTCCAATACCAATTACAAGGGTCCACAACGGGGCTGGAATCTGTTGCATAGCCAATCTCCACCAGGGCACCGAAAAGTTTTTGAGTCGGGAGTAGTAGTATCCCTCGTAGCGTTTGACCTGGAATTTCCTTTGAGTATCCTAAAACCCAAATCTCCATCAGGGTGGAAAACTTTCGATTTACTTTAGCTGTTGACGGTATGTGTGTTGGGTTATGTCTCCAGAATTGCCCAAGCCCGAGGGTAAGCCCAGCCCCTCGGCGGCCTTTTCAGTCTTTTCTGAGCTTAGCCGCAGAGCAGATGATAGGGTCACCCCAGAGGTTGGTTGGCCCCTGGGGTGGCTGACGGTCATGGCCAGGCTGACTAAACAGAACGAAAACCTTATGGCTTTAGAGATCGGCTGTAGCTCTGGGTAAAATCTACCCAGAACCGAACCTCACCCCTATGACTTTTTCCCCTGATGCTGTTGCCAATTCATCTGGTGCGGCTAGCCAGAATTTGACGGCAGTCCTGGCTAGCCGCGATCTGGAGTTTCTACAGGCAACCCTGACTAGAGCCAGGGAAACCCATGACCACCAGGCCCAGCTATTGATTCTTAAGCAGGTGGCGACGGTGCATCTGCAGCAGCGCCAGATTCCCCCGGCGATCGCTGCTTTCCACGAGGCTCTGATCGTTGCTCTGGAGCAGGGTGACAGCCAGCAGAGTTACGATTGTCACCGCCAATTGAGTGTGCTTTACAAAGCTCAAGACGATTTTGTTGCCGCCCTCCATCATCTAGAGGCAGCGACGGTTATTGATGCTGAGTTACGCTATCAAGACCGCTTGCCCGATCCCCATCAGGGCAGCCCTGCCCCGCCGCCCTCCTGGTCTGACTACCAGGTTTTGCAGGTGCCAATGTTATTTCGCAACATTGTGGAACAGGCTCAGATTGGCGTGGCCATTTTTCAAGAAGGTAGCATTGTCTATTGCAATCGCTGTTTTCAAAGCTGGTTGGGGTTTTCCATTGCCCAGTACCAGCCTATGCGATTGGAAGAAGTCTTGCTCGATCTTGATTATCAGGACCTGCTAGCCTGTCGGGGCCAACCCCAGGCCCAAATTGGCGAGCTCTGTCAAAGTGAAAAACAACTAAAATGCTACAACGGTCAGATCATTGACATTGAGTTCCATGCCTCAGTGATTGAATTTAATTATCGCCCCGCAGTCCTGACCTTTATGCGCAATATCACTGAGCGCAAACAGATGGAAAATCATTTAAAGGATTCAGAAGCTCGCTACCGCAGCCTGTTTGACCATGTTCCCATCGGTCTATGCCGGTTTAGTCCTGAGGGTAACCTGCTAGACGCTAATCCTGCCCTGGTGCATATGTTTGGCTTTCGAGATCGGGGCTCCTTTCTGCAGGCTAATCCTCTGATTGACTCCACCGCTAGTCGAGAAGGCTGGCAGAACTGCCTCAACCAGTCGGGCCTGGTTAAGCATTGCGAGTTAGAGCTATCTCGTCAGGACGGCCCGACGCTGTGGATTCGGGTCAGGGCTCGAGCGGTAACCGATAGCACGGGCCAGATCACCTACTACGAAGGGGCCATAGAAGACTTTACTGAAATTCGCGCAGCCCAGCTGGCGTTGCAGGAGTTGGCGATTCGAGATTCCCTCACCCATGTGTATAATCGTCGCCATTTCTTTGAACTAACCCAGCGAGAAATGGCCAGGGCCAAGCGGTTTAATCGCTTCTTGACACTGCTATTGATTGATATTGACCACTTTAAGGTGATTAATGACACCCATGGTCATTTGATTGGCGATCAGGTCTTGCGGGACGTGGTGCTGCAGCTGAAGGGCAACCTGCGCCAGAGCGATATTTTAGCCCGTTACGGGGGAGAAGAATTTATTGTCCTAATGCCAGAAACCAGCCAGACCGAGGCCTGGCATGGAGCAGAACGGCTCCGCCGAGTCATTGCCGACACTCCCTTTAAAACAGACCAGGGGTGTTTGCAGGTGACCATCAGCCTGGGGGTAGCCAGCTGGATGGGTCATCCTGATATCCCCGTGCCCGCCCTGGAAAGCCTGATTAATCAAGCGGATCAGGCCCTCCTACGGGCTAAACAGGAAGGCCGCAATCAAACCAAAATCGCTGAACCAGGGTAACAGGGCCAAGCAAAGCAGACCTCGGGCCCTAGCCTGGAGGGTTAGAGTCCCTGGCGGGGGTCTGGCCTAACTGGCAATGTAGCCATGCATGGCTGATTTCCGGCGCCGCAGGTGCTTCAGGGCTTGCTGCTCGAGCTGGCGCACCCGTTCTCGGCTAATATTCATGCGGTTTCCCACCTTTGCTAGAGACAGCTCTTTACCGTCCTCTAGGCCATAGCGGAGGGAAATCACCTCCTTTTGTTGGGGGGTAAGCTCTGCCAGCAAGCTGCGGATATCCTGTTTCAGAGACTCCTGGGCGGTAAAGGTTTCAGGGGAAATACCATCGTCCTCTAGCAGCTCCTGGAGCTCTGTATCTTGGTTATCGCCAATGCGGACATCTAGAGAAACGGGTTGCCGTGCCATCACTAAAAACTCACGAATTTGTCTGGGTTCTAGCTCTAACTCTGCGCCAATTTCTGCCGCGCTGGGACTGCGCCCCAGCTTTTGAGATAATTCTCGCTGAACACGCTTAATTTTATTGAGCTTTTCGGTGATGTGAATGGGTAGGCGAATCGTGCGGGCCTGCTGGGCGATGGCCCGGGTAATGGCCTGACGAATCCACCAGTAGGCATAGGTAGAAAATTTGTAACCCTTGGTGGGGTCAAATTTTTCTACCCCCCGTTCTAAACCCAGGGTTCCCTCCTGAATCAAGTCTAGAAACTCCAGGTTGCGCTTTTGGTATTTTTTAGCGATCGCCACCACCAACCGCAGATTAGCCTCAATCATCTTGCGTTTGGCCCGTTCTCCCTGGCCTAGCTGCCTGGTTAATTGGTCCTCACTCAGGTTGGCAGCCCCGGCCCACTCCTGCAAACCTGGCTGGCGCTGTAGGCTTAGAGCTAGTTGTTCTTTTAACTCCAGTAGCAGCATGTAAGTCTGCACCTGCTTACCGAAAATAATTTCTTCTTCGTGGGTCAACAAAGGCACCCGGCCAATCTCGTGCAGGTAGGTGCGAACCGCATCAGCACTGTAGAGGGGCTTAGGGCTTGATAATCGATTTTTAGAGCTGGACATGGCTTAACTTCACCTCCACTGACAATGCTGAGAACACCTGACGAAAAGAATTGCACTTGAGCGATTAGACTCCGCTGGCCTCTAACCGATAGGACCCTGATATTGCCTTAAGATTCCATGGTTTGCCGGGACGTCTGTTTGAAGTAGGCCTGAAAGGGTCTGAAAAAATCGATCAACCGCCAGACAACCATGACTGCTCTGGGTGATCCTGGGGATTGATCTGCGGCTGATTAAAACAAGTGTACTGCCCTGATTGAGAGGCGTAAAGCCCCGAGTTGACCTGCTATCCTTTAATGACTCCAGTCAGGTTGCTTTTGTTTCTCACTTTCAATTATTGAAAACCTGGGTCGGTCGGTCTGCATCCCGTGATTCAATTTCATCTCGCTTGAAGCCCTTATCCTGGTCTTCAGGGGTATTCTGAACATCCCTATTATCGAGGTTAGCAAGAATTTATAAATAGGGCTTACCCGACTGGAAAACCGTACCCTAGGTCTCCACCAACTCCCTGAACCACCGATCACTCCAGAGCGGGTCAAAGGCGGGCTCGGTGCGAGCTTCTTCCCGGCAGGTGGGGTCAACCCGAATTGCCTGTTGAAGGGCTTCTAGGGCGACCTCTACCTGGCGTTGGAAAGCGTAGCAAATAGCCTTATGGTAATAGGCCCTGGCATAGTCGGCATCTAACCCAATGGCTTTGTCAAAGCTGTTCAGGGCAGCCTCATCCTGACCCAGTTTTACCAGGGCCAAACCCCGGTTATCCCAGGCCTTGGCGCTATCGGGGTTAAACCGTACCGCTTTATCAAAGGAGGCTAAGGCTTCGTCGTAACGCTCTAACTCTAGTAGGGAAAGGCCGCGATTGAGCCAGGCGATGGCATCATTAGCCTGGACCGTAACCGCCCGATCAAAGGATTGGAAGGCCTCTTCATGGCGCTGTAAAATGCCG
This sequence comes from Cyanobacteria bacterium REEB459, assembly GCA_018970085.1. Taxonomy (GTDB): domain Bacteria; phylum Cyanobacteriota; class Cyanobacteriia; order Phormidesmidales; family Phormidesmidaceae; genus Nodosilinea. The sequence goes on along the minus strand of JAGWXD010000002.1, from coordinate 130,747 downwards.
TAGGACACGCCTCGATTAACCCAGGCTTCATGGTACTCGGGGTTGATGGCTAAGGCCTGATCAAAGGCTTCGATAGCCTCTTCTCGCCGTTTTAAGCGACTTAAGACCATGCCTCGATTAAGCCAGACCCTGGCATCCTCTGGGGTCAGGTCCTTAAGTTGATCAAAGGTGGCCAGGGCTTCCTCTGGTCGCCGTAATTCTCGTAGCAGGATTCCTTTTTGGTAGAGGGCCAGGCTATGGGTGGGGTTGAGACTGAGCAGCCGATCTAGGGAACTCAGGGCGGCCTCTAGCTGGTCTAAGGCCCAACAGGCCTTAGACCGGTTGAGCCAGAGGTTAATATTGGTGGGTTGAATCTCGATAGCCCGGTCGTAATCGGTGAGAGCCAGGCCATAGTCGTTGTTGGCCAGATGGAGATCGCCGCTATGAATATATTCGTCGGCGGTGAGAAATAATTCCGGTCGGTTGGTTTCTAGGCGAGTAATTTTATCTGTGAGGTCACTAAACTGATGGCGGGTTTCGCTCATAAAGGAATCCGCCAGGTACTGGGGTGTGACTTCCCCCAACCGGTCCATGATTTCTTGCTTTTGGTGCAGTGCTTCAGCCTGAATTGCTTCTAGACGCACCTTATAGCTTTGTTGCAACAGGGCCATATCCCCCAGGGCTACTTCCCGGCCAGCTTCAATATCAGCTTGCAACTGGCTAAACTGCTCAGCAATGGTGGCCACCAGTTGATCTAGTTGCGATCGCAATTGATCCTGGCGTTCTGTAGCGGTGGCTCCCAGCCCAGCCAGGTCTTCTGCCAGACGGCGATCAAATTCATCAATTTTATCGAACACCCGATCTCGCTTGGCAAAGACCATTTCTCTAACCTGGCTGAGCTGTTCGGTAAAAGCAGCCTCCATGCCTCGCAGCCCTTCTAGGACCTGGCGGTGTTGATCTAGGGCCTGGGTTTCTAGCCCACCCACCTGGTCTTTAAAGGCTCGGGCACTGGTTTCTAGATCGCTAACCAGAGTGCTCTTCTGCAGTTCAGCCGCAGTGGCCATCTGGATCAACTGGCCCCTGAGTTGCTGCGACACCTGTTCAAAGTCTTTTAGAGTCCCTTGCTGGTCTGTTTCTACCCGCTGGCGGAGCTCAGCAAATTGGTTAAGGGCCTGCTGGGCAACTCGGTCTAGATCCCCTAGCAGGTTGGCCTGGCGTTCTTCCAGGCTATCCTGAAGGCCGCCAAATTGTCCCATGAACTGATCCGCCGACTGGCGTAAATCTTGCAGGATGCGGGTGCGATGGGACTCCACTTCGCTACGCAGATTAGCAAACCGTTGGGTGAACTCATCTATACTGCGCTGGATAGTTTGCATAGCCAGGTCTCGATGACCGTAAACACTAACCTGGACATCGCTGAGCTGGCGGCTAATGTCTTGCTCCTGGGTTTGCAGTCGGTCCAGGCTGGTCTGCTGCTGTTGGGCCAGGATGGCGGCGATCGCCGCCGCCTGCTGTTCTACCTGTTCCTTGGCCTGATGGGTGAGTTGCTGGCGTAGATCAGCCAGGGTTGCCATGGCCCGATCGCGTTCTTCCTGCACCGTTGTCCCCAGGCTGGTGAGGCGATCGACAAAACCCGATTCCCCCTGGTTAAGCTTTTGCACAACCCCGTCCTGGTGCACCTCTACCTCGTTACGGAGGCGATTGACATCCCGCAGAAAACCGCTCTGGGCTTCTTCCAGGGCCCGAAAGACCACATCCCGTTGCATTTGGGTTTCCTTGCGCAGGGTGGTGACTTGGTCATCGGCCTGCTGTCGTAGTCGCCCCAACTGGCCAACGAACTCGGCCTCACTGGTTTCCAGTTTGACCTGCAAAGCCCCCAGGTTAGATTGCCAATCGTTCAGGGTGCGCGCCTTAAACTCTGCCAGGTCATCGACTAGACGATTGAGCACCTGCTTTTTAGTCAGAGCCTCTTCTTGAAAGCGATCAGTACGGCTCTCAATGGTACTGGCCATGTCCTCCGCCTGGGCCAGAACTTGCTCCAGGTCCCGGGTGGCCGCGTAAATTTTGCGCTCCAGGTTGGTGATGTCGTTGATCTGATTGCGCACAGCTACCGAGACTTCTTGAATCACCGATCGCCGCAGCAGCCAGAGCATCACCACCCCTACTCCCAGTAATAGTACCAGGGTCCCTAGCAATACAAAGAAAAGGGTAGTGGCCCGACTAAAGGCCAAATCGGCATCTCGCTTTAGTTGGGCAAGTTCAGTCGGGGAGGGGGTAGATTGGGCCACCACCGCCGCCTTTGTCCGTTCCTGGCCCATATCCGCCTTGATGGCGCTACCGCCGCCCAGCACTAGGGAGGACAGCAGCAGAGCGGGTAGCAGGGTAGAAAGGCCAGTCCGGGAAAGTCTCATTAGAGATAGTCTGGTTGGGGGCATCACCCACCTTCAATAGCAAAGGCAGGAGTCAGTCGGGGTGGGTGGTCGCAGTCGAGGCTCCAACCCGTCAATCTAAAATAGGCTTGAGAATATGCCTAGGATACCTGATCGTTTCTGAGGTTAAGCCAATTTTCTAGAAGATTCTCACCCCTACTGGTTCGTCTAGAGACTGGTTTGTCTAGAAACGATGGTGATGCCACAGCCGCTCCCGCCGCTCAGGTCATCATTGTACCTCCCATCAGTTTTTCGTAGCGACGGTGCAGTTCCTGGGCCAGATCCGGCCAGCGGCTCAGGCTGGCATCAGTGGCCAGGGTTTGTTCAGCCGCCTGACGAGCCTCCATCAGCACGGTCTGATCTGCCATCAGGCTAGCCAGGACGAAGTCTGGCAAGCCCGACTGGCGAGTTCCCAAGACTTCGCCGGGGCCGCGCAGGCGTAGATCCATTTCGGCAATGAAGAAACCATCTTGAGATTGTTCCAGCACCTGCAATCGTTGTCGGGCCGTTTCACTACGACTGCTGCTGAGCAGCAAACAAAAGGATTGAGCGGCCCCTCGCCCTACCCTTCCCCGCAACTGGTGGAGCTGGGAAAGGCCAAAGCGATCGGCATTTTCAATCAACATCACCGAGGCGTTGGGTACATCCACGCCCACCTCCACCACGGTGGTAGAAACCAGAATATGGGTCTCGGCCCGGCGAAAGCGGGTGATGGCGACATCCTTTTCGGCGGCGCTCATGCGGCCATGCAATAGATCTACCTGAAACTCAGGAAAGATCACTGTCTTTAAGCGCTGGTGTTCTTCGACAGCGGATTTTAGATCGAGTTTTTCCGACTCCTCTACCAGGGGTAAAACTACGTAGGCTTGTCGACCCTGGGCAATTTCCCGTTTGATTAGATCATAGGCATGGGGGCGCTCTTGGCTGGTCAGCAGAGTTGTTTGAATGGCCTGGCGTCCCGGCGGTAATTCATCAATCTGGCTCACATCTAGATCGCCGTGAAGGGTCAACGAGAGGGTGCGGGGAATGGGGGTAGCGGTCAGGGTAAGGACGTGGGGATGGGTGCCCTTTTGGGTCAGACGGGCCCGCTGCTGTACCCCAAAGCGGTGTTGCTCATCAATTACCACCAGGCCAAGGGCCTGAAATTTTACCGGATCCTCGATCAGGGCGTGGGTTCCCACCAGGATGGGTAACTCCCCTGTCGCCAGGCTGGAGAGAATCTGCCGCCGCCGGGGGGCGCGAGTCGAGCCAGTGAGTAGGTCTACGGGCAGATGCAGCTGGTTGCACCATTCCACCAGCTTGCGGTAGTGCTGTTCTGCCAGCACCTCGGTAGGTGCCATCAGGGTGGCCTGGTAGCCAGACTGGATGGCTGCCAGCATGGCGATGACGGCGACAACGGTTTTGCCAGACCCCACATCTCCCTGTACCAGGCGATTCATCGGTACGGTTTGTTGCAAGTCGCCAAGAATATCACTCACTACCCGCTGCTGGGCGGCGGTTAGGGGAAAGGGTAGCAGATCATAGAATTGGTCAATTAACTCTCCCCTGGAGGCCAGGGTGATAGCGGTTTGTTGCTGCTGTTGGTGTTGTCGCCGCCGTAGCAACCCCAGTTGCAGGTAGAAAAATTCATCAAACACCAGACGGCGTCGGGCTTGGGCCAGGCTATCGCTATGGTCGGGAAAGTGAATCTGCTCTAGAGCTCGACTGAGGTGAAGCAAGTCGTAGGTTTGGCGCAGTTCTGCTGGTAAGGGATCGATGATCTGGGCCAGGGCCGGCAGGGCTGCGGCTACGGCTCGCCGGACTAGATCCGCCGGTACTCCTTCTGTTAGGGGATAGACCGGTACCATCCGACCGATTGCCAGAGATTCAATGTCATCCCCTAAACTGTCTAAGACCTCCAGATGGGGGTCCTCCAGGGTAAGGCCATATTTTCCCTGTTTCACCAGTCCAGCGGCTGCGACAATCGCCCCTGGGGCATACTGGCGTTTTTGCTGTTGCTGCCAGCTGGGGGTGCTGTAGCGGTTACCGGGGTAAAAACGATTCAGTTTTAGCTGCCCTGTCTCATCGGCCAGGTGCAATTCAAAGATGGTTAGCCGTTGATTGCGGGGACTGGTAAAACAGTTGACTCGCTTGACCCTGCCCAGAATGGTAACGGTTTCCCCAGGAACTAAGGCGGCAATTTTCACCTGTTGGGCGTAGTTAATATGATCCCGCGGATAGTAGTAGAGCACATCAAGGACCGTTAGGAGCCCTAAGCGAGCCAGGCGATCGCTGTTTTTAGGCCCCATCCCCTTCAAGTAGGTGAGGGGCTGGTCCAGGGTGGCAGCAGTGGCTGTCCCCGCCCCCTGGGATCGCGGCTGGTCTCTGACTACCGCTGCTTCAACCTGGCGGGTTTGGGCGTAGGTTGTTAATAATTGACGGGTATGATGCAGCAGCCGCCTGGTTTTAGCCACCAGATGCTGACGGTGGGCAAAGCTCAAATCGGCGTAGCGATCGTACTGCTCAGCCAAATTTGCCCAAATCTGCTGCTGCTCTGCAGATAAAATTCCTGGCGGACAGGCCAGGCAATCCCGCAAAAACTGGCTGAAGGTTTGCTGCTTACCAACCAGGTCATTAAAACCGCTTTCAGCTTCCACTGAAAGCGCTCGCTGCAGCCGTGACCAATCCGGTGAGGGTGGTTTCAGGTCAGCTGCCATCGCCTAAGACCCTGTATCGTCGTACCAAATCGCTCGCCAGGCATGCTCTGCTTCAGAAATAGCCAGTTCCCGCTGTAACTTCTGGTAGTGCTTACCCAGCCTGCGTAGCTGACCCAGGGCAGTACGCAATTTTCCTCGCCAGAGGGAGGATTGTACATCACTAAATTCCAGGTCCGATAGGCGCAGGTTAATGGCAGCCAGATGGGTCATCGGACTTTGCTGGCGATCCCCCTGGTTCTCTGTTTCGTCCTCCGCTTCTTCTTCTTCTTCTTCTTCTTCTGCTTCTTCTTCTGCTTCTAGTAAAGCCTCTTCCACCCGTTGCTGGAGGGTTTCCTCCCGTCCGGGGGCCAGGGCCACCATCACATTGAGAATGTTGGGCACCGAGCGGCCCCGACTGGGGCCGACATCGGCCTCGGAGGCAGCATTGAGAACTCCGTCAGGGAGCTTGGGGAGCACCTGGCTCGCCTGTAGCAGATGGTTGGCTCGTTTAGAAATCTGCTGCAACAAATCACGGATTTGCTGCTCTAAAAAGATATGGTGTTTGGCTAAACGGGTGGGGGTAAGGTGATCACCCGCAAACAGGCGATCGCCTAAATCCTCCCCCAGATCCTCCGCCAGAGCTGCCATTACCATACGCTTCAGCAGCAAAGGCAGCCTCAGGTCTTCCTCTAAATCACTTAACTCCCTGGATGTCTGCCTGGCGATCTCCTGGGAGTCCTGATCGGGCTCCCCTATCGGCGCGGCTGGTGCCTCTGGGGATTGTCCTTCTGGGAGTTGGGCCTCAGTTCCAGCCATCTGATCGGAGGGTTCCAGTAGATCTAGATCGATACTTGGATCTAGAAGACTTTGGAGCCAGGTGTTAGCCTTCTCACCTAGCTGGCGACTATCTCGCTGTATCCCCTGACGCTGATCTAGGGACAAAGCCAGGAAGCGATCGGGATACACCTGGGTACACAAATGGTAAGTCGCCATAACGACCTGACGGCGTAAAACCATTCCCAAGCTGTCCAGATAGCTGGTATAAAGCCGGTTAAACTCCTCTGAAAGCTGATGGGTAGCCTGGTTTAGGCTATCCATCTCTTTGCGAATAATGTCCACCGGCCTGACCATTGCCTGGGCTCCTGAGTTATGATCTCCCGGCCTGAGCCGCTACCTCTTCAGCAAAATTAGTCTCTTCTTTTTCGATCCCCTCACCCATGACAAAGCGAGAGAATCGACGTACTTGAATATTTTCTCCCAGCTTAGCGATGGCGGCCTTGACTAATTCCTCGATCGAAGTATTTTGATCCTTAATGAAGGGTTGATCCATTAAAGATAGCTCCTTTAGTCGCTTGTCAATGCGCCCTTCAACAATTTTCTCGCGAATGGCCTGGGGTTTTTTGGCCAGGTCGTCCCGTCCCATTTCAACCTCCTTTTCCCTGGCCACGATCGCAGCTGGAATATCACTCACCCGTACATATTCAACATTGGGGCAGGCGGCAATCTGCATGGCCACATCGCGGACTAAATTTTTGAACTCTTCCCGGCGAGCCACAAAGTCAGTTTCACAGTTAACCTCTACCAATACACCCACCCGACCGCCAGTGTGGATATAGCTATCGACCAATCCCTCGGCCGCCACCCGCCCTTCTTTTTTGGCAGCCGAGGCAATACCTTTCTGGCGTAGCCAATCTGCGGCCTTTTCCAGGTCTCCCTGGCTTTCTTGTAGAGCTTTTTTGCAATCCATCATGCCTGCACCAGTTTTATCTCGCAGGTCTTTAACGAGTTTCGCAGAAATGTCTGCCATGGTAATAAGCTCCTAACGCACTATGGTCAGTATGAACACGGTCAAGGTAAAGACATTGATTGGCCACGGACAGATAGGGGGCAACCTCCGACCATCGCCCCTCTAAAATTTGCCATATATTGAGAAATTTTCAAGACCTGGCGATAGGCACCGACCCCCTGATGGGATCAAGCCTGACCTGGCCCTAATTATCTTCCTCGTCTTCATCGGCAGCCGGAATATCGTAGCCGTAATCATCGTCCTCGGCTCCCTCGTAGTCTTCGTAGTCCTCGTTGCCCCTAGCCTGGCCACCATGGGAGCCTTCATAAATGGCATCGGCTAATTTGCCCAAAATTAGTTTAATCGAGCGAATGGCATCGTCATTACCAGGAATGGGCACATCCACCAGGTCTGGGTCACAGTTGGTGTCCAGCAGAGAAATAATGGGAATACCCAACTTATGGCACTCAGAAACCGCATTATATTCTCGCTTGATATCTACGATGATGGCCACGTCTGGCACCCGTCGCATGGTTTTAATACCGCCCAGGTATTTTTGCAATTTTTCTAATTCCCGGCGGAACACCGCCGCTTCTTTCTTGGGTCGCAGGTCGATCGCTCCGGTTTGCTCCATCCGCTCCAGTTCTTTGAGGCGATCGGCCCGAGATTTAATCGTAGTCCAGTTGGTCAGCATCCCCCCTAGCCAGCGCTGGTTAACATAGTGGGAGCCGCATCGACTGGCTTCCTGAGCGACGATGCCAGCGGCTTGCCGTTTGGTACCGATGAATAAAAATCGCTGTCCTTGTTCCGCTGCCGACCGGGTAAAGGCGTAAGCCTGCTCCACCAGTTGGGCGGTTTGCACCAGATCGATAATATGAACGCCGTTGCGGGAGGTAAAGATGTAAGGTTCCATCTTGGGATTCCAGCGCCGGGTTTGGTGACCGAAGTGAACCCCAGATTCCAGTAATTCAGGTAGGGTAATAACTGCCATTGATAATAGTCTCCTCTCGGGTTTATCCACCATCCAGATGTGCTACCAGGCCTCAATCGGCTCTGGCAGACCCGAAATTCCGGATGTGCGATTTTGACAACTTTTCTAGCTTAGCACGAGAGATCCGCGCTAAGTCCTTGTTCGGTACCCCAAACTCCGGTACCGCTTGATTGTGATCTAGACCTCGATGATCGCATCGGCTGCAGACGGGGGTTGCCTTTACCACCGCCCTTGTCCGGTGGGCTGCCATGCTCTGGTTCCAGGGTTTAAAGAAACTTGCCAGGTCAACTTCCCATGACTCCATAGAGTTAGGGTAGGATCACTAGTATGGCGATAACAACAGTGTTTGGGGTTCCCCACTATTATGAATTGACTAGGGCGGGTGCTGGTCTGCCCCTGGTGTTTATCCATGGTTGGTTGTTAAGCCACAAATACTGGCAGCCTATCCTTAGCCGCCTGGGTCAAGACCATACCTGTTTAACCTATGATTTGCGCGGATTTGGTCAGTCTCGTTTTGCCTTAGATCAGTTTATACCGGGCCTTCCTGCTGCTGCCGCCCGACTTCAGTCTTCTCCGTCTGCCTATAGCCTGGCTACCTACGCCCGCGATTTAGGAGAGTTATTGCATCAGCTCCAGTTGGATTCGGTCTGGCTGGTGGGTCATTCTCTAGGAGGGAGTATTGCCCTGTGGACGGCCTATTGTTTTCCGGAACTGGTGAAGGGAGTGATCTGTCTGAATGCGGGGGGAGGTATTTATATCGAGAAGGACTTTCAACAGTTTCGCCAGGTCGGTCAGCAGATTATCCGCTGGCGATCGCCTTGGCTCAAGTATTTACCTCTTTTGCCCCTGCTATTGAGCCGGGCCATGGTGGTTAAACCCCTGGGCTATCGCTGGGGCTACAGGCGCTTGCAAGATTTGGTCGAGGCTGATCCCCAAGCGGCCCTAGGGGCATTGCTGGAGTCCACCACTGAAGCCGAGGTGCATTTATTACCCCGGTTGGTTTCCAGCCTTAGCCAGCCCACCTACTTTCTCGCCGGTTGCCAGGATGCCATTATGGACCCCAAGTTTGTTAAACATCTAGCCGCCTATTTGCCCACTACCAGCTCTACCCTGGGTCCGGTGATTGAACTGGCTAACTGTGGCCATATGGCGATGCTAGAGCAGCCCCAAAAGGTCTCTGAAACGATTCTAAAACTGGTCCACTAGGCTTTCGTTGTTCTTCTCAAGGTCATTTACCATGGGTTTTGGCGATTCCTTAGAACAGGCATCAGCCCTGGTGGTGGGAGCCGGGCGGGGCATTGGCCTGGGGTTTGTGCGCCACTGGCTGGCCGATCCCCGCTTCGATCAGGTTTACGCCACCTATCGTGATCTCAGCCGGGCCGGGGAGTTACTGGCTCTGGCCCAGGGCCATACAAAACTGAAGCTATTGCCCTTAGATGTCACCGACGAAGCTACCGTCGCCGATGCGATCGCCCATCTGCAAAGCCAGACACCGCGCCTGCATCTGGCTGTTTATGCCGTTGGTCTACTCCACGATAGTCAGTTACAGCCAGAAAAGAGCCTGCTGCAAATTCAGCCAGAGAACCTACTGAGGTACTTTCAGGTAAACGCCGCGGGGAGTATTCTGCTAGCCAGGTATCTACTGCCAGTGTTAAAACATCACCAGCCCAGTGTCTACGGGGTGATTTCCGCCAAGGTAGGCAGCATTGGCGATAATCACCTAGGCGGATGGTACGGCTATCGAGCCTCCAAGGCGGCCTTGAATATGCTGATTAAAACCGCCGCCCTCGAATACGGCCGCAAAAGTCCCCAAACCATCCTGGCATTACTCCATCCCGGTACTACCGATACCTCCCTTTCCCTACCCTTTCAGCGGGGTGTACCCAGGGATAAACTATTTCCTGTCACTCGCACCGTTGCTCAGTTAATGGCGGTTATCGATGGCCTCAACCCTGAAGATAGCGGCAGTTTCTTGAATTGGGATGGTCAACCCCTACCCTGGTAGGCAGGCTCAGCATAGCGATGGCCCTGGGCTCTAGAAAAACTTCAGAATTCTTGTAGAATCTTCTATTTCCCATTCATACCGCCGCCCCCTACAATATAGAGTGGCTTTTCAACGTACAGGATTTTCTGAGGAGAGCAGTAATGCCACAGGCAGTTGGATCTCTTGAAACCAGGGGCTTTCCCCCCGTATTGGCCGCTGCCGATGCGATGGTAAAGGCAGGACGGGTTACCCTGATTGGCTATATTCGAGCTGGTAGCGCCCGCTTTGTGGTGAATATTCGAGGAGATGTGTCTGAGGTCAAGGCCGCCATGGCAGCTGGGGTAGAGGCGGCAGAAAATACCCCCGGAGGCATTCTGGAAACCTGGGTGATTATTCCCCGCCCCCATGAAAACGTCGTGGCTGTTCTCCCCATCGACTTTAGCGAAGAGGTAGAAATCTTCCGCCAAGCTGTAGAGCAGCCAATTTTACCAGGGCGCTAAGCTGATTGCGGGTTTGGCTAAGACCCGTCCCCAGGATCTAGCAGTGCTGATTAACCGTGCTTGCAGATGCTAGGATTAAAGATAGTTCAGCTTTCGGTAGATTACGTTTGTTGCATTTCATTTCGATTTCCGACATAGGTTCATCTCCGTCTATGCGCTGTACATGCTGTTTTAGGAGAGAATCCTATGTCTATTTATGTTGGTAATTTGTCCTACAATGTCACCCGCGAAGACCTAGAGCAGGTCTTTAACGAATACGGCGCTGTTAAGCGAGTGAGCTTGCCCATGAACCGAGAAACTGGCAAACCTCGTGGCTTTGCCTTTGTCGATATGGCCGCTGAGGGGCAGGAAGATAAGGTTATTGAGGCTTTGGATGGAGCTGAGTGGATGGGTCGTGAAATGAAGGTGAATAAGGCTCTACCCCGTGATCATAGCCAGTCAGGCCCTGGTAATGGCAATGGCCAGTACCGCCGCAGTAGCTTTTAGCTCAAGTTAATCGCCAGATCAAGCAGGTATTCAGGCCCTTTTACCTGAATACCTACTCTTGGTGACTGGGACACCCCCCCTTGAGTCGAGTTTGCCTGGCACCTAGGTTGGCCCCTAATCGGGTTTTCGATCAAAGGAACACTCGACGGTGATTTTTAGATTACTCTCCGCTGTACCCTTAGTAACGTAGGGAATGCCAGCTTCGCCGCTGACTTTGAGGCCAAACTCCAGAGTTACCTTGTCCACATGGGCAACGGTCATATCTTTAAAGGCATTCAGGGTGTAGCGGGTATAAGCCCGAATCGTGCCCTCCATACCCTGAAGACCCCGGGGAGAAGCCCCAGCCATCCCTGGCTGGGTGGTGTCCCAACCCAGCCCTTTGGTCGTACGGGTAGTTTCACCCCCGCCATCCCGGCTCAGGGTAGCTGTGGCCGGTCCGACATTTTCTGTTGCCTCGATGTAGATCTCGGTGCCGTCTTCCAGGACGATAGGAATCAATTGAGCCATAGTACACCCTTTGCAAGTTAGTATCGATGTCCTAGCTGAGGATACCCAATTTTTGCAAATTCGGCTATTTGGTCTCTCCCCCATTCACCTCCGGACCCAGCTCAGGGTCGGGGGCTACCTGATCATGGGGATTTCCGTACCTGGACCATGTCCACGGGGGGCTAAATTTTCTCTATAAAATAAGTGGTAGTGGGCATAGAAGGATAGAACCATGGCTGAGGGGGTCCCCGAGCTCTATGGCGAGGGTCGAGAGCTTCTTTACGCAGCGGCTGATGTGCAACAGATTTTACAGATCGCCATAGCTCGCCAAAGTGACTCTGGCGAACTGTCTCGGGATCAGCTGCTAGAGGTGGCTGAGGAGTTAGGCATTACTGCGGCTACCCTGGCGGCGGCAGAGCAGGACTGGCAGGTACAAAAACATGACCTGGCCAATCGCAGCGCGTTTGATCGAGACCGTCGGCAGCGATTTCACCATGGATTAGCTCAAGGCTTGATTTTTGCCAGCTTTTTAACCATCTTTAATGGACTCACAGGCGGTTACCTGACCTGGTTGATTTATCTGGTGGTTGGTCCCTGGGCTTTAAAGCTCACCTGGGACGGCTGGCGCATTTATCGGCCTAATGAGTACAGCTATAATCGAGAATTTCGCCGATGGCAGTGGCGACAACGCCTGGGTCGGTCTTTTAACGGTGCTGTTCAGCGGCTGTTCAGCGGCTGATGGATAATATTGACGGGTAGTGTTGACGGGCGGTTTCAGTCTTTACCGCCCTGCTGTTGTCGGTTGCCTTAACTCCGCTGACCCCGGTCTGCTTCTACCTCCAGGGAATGGTAAATAAATAAACGACCCGCCGCGATCGCCGCCTGGCTGCTGGGGTAAACCTCACCGTCGTTGAGAACCGCAAAGTCTGGATTAATCACCCAGCAGCGGTAGCCTTCTCCCCGACGATAGGTGACCCCGGCTATCCAACCGGGAAAGACAGAAACATGAACTAAGGAGCGGGCAAGCATCACCATGGTCCTCCTGCAAAACTGGGGGTTGCCTGAATGGTTCAAGAGTACTATATTGGGTAGGCAAAGGCAAGACCTTTAGGGCCGGTCAGTAAAGTGGCGGTTTGGCCCGGGGCAGTTTACACTTTTGGCTTGACCTAGGGCTTACTATAGCCGTAGCCCCGGGTGACCCCCCAGGCCAGGCCTGAGGCCCTTGGTCGGGGTTATAACATAACCACCCACTTACCCATTTCTCCCAGTTCCAGGTAACCATGGCTTCTAAAAATAACGACGTTTCCGAAAAGCAGAAAGCACTTTCCCTGGTCCTCAACCAGATTGAGCGCAACTTTGGTAAAGGCTCTATTATGCGGCTGGGAGAAGCTAGTCGCATGCAGGTGGAAACCATTCCCACCGGTGCTCTGACCCTCGATCTGGCCCTGGGGGGTGGGCTGCCTAAGGGGCGGGTGATTGAAATCTACGGTCCGGAAAGCTCGGGTAAAACCACCGTTGCCCTCCACGCCGTTGCTGAGGTGCAAAAAGCTGGCGGAGTAGCCGCCTTTGTGGATGCTGAACACGCTCTCGATCCGGTTTATGCTAAGGCTCTAGGGGTGAATATCGACGAGTTACTGGTGTCCCAGCCCGATACTGGGGAAATGGGGCTAGAGGTGGTAGATCAGCTCGTGCGGTCCTCCGCTATTGATGTGGTGGTGATTGACTCTGTAGCCGCCCTGGTACCCCGGGCAGAAATTGAAGGCGAGATGGGGGATGCCCACGTCGGCTTACAGGCTCGTCTGATGAGTCAGGCCCTACGCAAAATTACTGGCAGCATTGGTAAGTCTCAATGTACAGTGATTTTTTTGAATCAGCTGCGGCAAAAAATTGGGGTTTCCTACGGTAACCCAGAAACCACCACCGGGGGTAACGCCCTTAAGTTTTATGCCTCTGTTCGTCTGGATATTCGTCGGATTCAAACCTTGAAGAAGGGTACAGAGGAATACGGTATTAGGGCTAAGGTGAAGGTGGCCAAAAATAAAGTGGCTCCGCCCTTCCGCATTGCGGAGTTTGATATTCTCTTTGGGCAGGGCATCTCTACCCTGGGCTGTTTGGTAGACCTGGCCGAACAAACCGGGGTGATTGTCCGTAAGGGGGCTTGGTATAGCTACGATGGCGAGAATGTTGCCCAGGGCCGGGACAACACCGTGGTGCGGTTGCAGGAAGACCCTACCTTTGCCGCCAGAGTTGAGGCCCAGGTGCGGGAAAAACTGGCTATTAACGGTGCTCCCGTCACCGTAGAAGCCGGCGAAGACGACCTGGAGGAGGATATGCTTTAATCCGGGTTAGCCTCCCTCTTCCCAGTTCAGAGGTTCTTGGGGCCGGGCTGCCCGATTAGATAGCTCGGTTAAGGCTCGCAGTTGTTGGGCTAGCTCTGGGCCCAGGGACTGCTTGGGGTAGCGCCACTCCCAGTTGCCCTCTGACAGCCCCGGACTATTCATCCGGCTGTCACTGCCACAGCCCAGCAAATCCTGGAGGGGAATAATAGCCTGGTTGGCGATGGACATCAACGCTAGGCGAATCATTGTCCAGTGAATACCCTCTGGAGCAAAGCAGCCCACGTAAAGCAGTAGGCGCTCTTTTTCATGGTCAGAGAGCTGGTCAAACCAGCCCAGGGTCGTATTGTTGTCGTGGGTGCCGGTGTAAACCACGCTATTGCGATCGTAGTTAATGGGTAGGTAGGGGTTAGCGCTGTCGGAACCAAAGGCAAAGTGGAGAATCTTCATGCCCGGAAACTCAAAGCGATCGCGCAGCTCCTCCACCTCAGGGGTAATTAACCCCAGGTCTTCGGCCAGAATAGGTAGGCTGCCCAGTTCTTGCCGAATGGTTTCAAACAGCTCTACCCCTGGGGCCTCCACCCAGGCACCATGGATAGCAGTCGTTTCCCCAGCCGGAACGCTCCAGTAAGCTTGAAGCCCTCGAAAATGATCGACTCGAATTAAATCCACGTAGTCCAGTAAAGCCTTGAGGCGTTGAATCCACCAATTAAAGCCGTCCTGCTGTAGTTGTTTCCAGTTATAGATGGGGTTGCCCCAGAGTTGCCCGGTTTCGCTGAAATAATCAGGAGGGACCCCGGCCATTTCAGCCGGGGCCAGGGTGTCCGGGTCAATCATAAAATTCTCTGGAAAGGCCCAGACATCAACGCTGTCATGGGCTACGTAGATAGGGATGTCACCAATAATCTGAATCTGGCGATCGTTGGCATACTGCTTGAGGTGACGCCACTGGCGATGAAATTCAAACTGTAGAAACTTATGGCAGAAAATATCACTGCTGAGGGTCTCTCGCCATTCTTGCAGCACCCTTGGCTGCCGGCGAGCAATGGGGTGATCCCACTGGCTCCAGCTAGCCCCCCCAAAGGTATGTTTGAGGGCCATGAAAAAGGCGTACTCCTCTACCCAGAAGTGGCAATTGGCACAAAACTGGGCAAAGTCTTGTTGGTCAGCCTCAGAGGCACTGGCCTGGAAGCGGCGAGCCGCTCGCTCTAGCAGAGCCGTTTTTAGGGGAATGACCCGGTCAAAGGCTACCCTCTGATCGGGCAGACCGGTCAGGTCTTGAAGTTCTTCAGGCTCTAGCCAGCCGCGATCGCAGAGTTGATCCAGGCTAATCAACAGGGGATTACCAGCCATGGAGGAGTAGCCCATGTAGGGAGAGTTGCCATGGCCCGGTGGTCCCAGTGGCAGGATTTGCCAGAGTTGCTGACCGGCGGCTGCCAGAAAGTCAACAAATGCGTAGGCAGCAGGTCCTAGATCACCAATTCCCCAGGGGCTTGGCAGGGAGGTGGGATGTAATAAAATGCCACTGGCTCTGGGAAAGGGCATGGTCAATCCTGTGCGATTCCAGTTGACTTTAGCACGGTAAGGACGCTTGATGATTTGATTAGCAGAGGATTCTTTGCCGAGCCCAAGGATCATCCCTGAGACCGATGGCAAAGTTATTAAATCTGTGATTGTGATCAACCTATACCCGCTATAACCAATCGACTATGGCTGTTGCTTCCTTCCGTAATCCAGTACCTACCGTTGATGTGATCATTGAACTGATACACCGCCCCCACCGCCCAATTGTCTTGATTGAGCGCGCTCATCCGCCCCTGGGATGGGCTCTACCCGGGGGATTTGTAGACTACGGTGAGTCGGTAGAAACCGCTGCCCGGCGAGAAGCCCTGGAGGAAACCCAGCTGGTGGTTACTCTGGTTGAGCAGTTGGGTGTGTATTCCGATCCAGCCCGTGACCCCCGGCAACATACCCTGAGTGTGGTTTTTCTGGCTACGGCTAATCGGGACCCGGTGGCTGCTGATGACGCCAAAACCATCGCTATCGTTCATGCCTGGGATATGCCCCAGCCGCTTTGCTTTGACCATGACCGCATGTTGCAGGACTACTGGCAGTACCGCTTTTACGGTCGTCGTCCTGGTTGTCAACCAGGGGCATAACCCGAGACGGATAGTTTTTCCCATAGACCATACCTATGAATGTCTAAGCACATCGGTTGGGAAACCAGGGGCTTACGGGCCCCTTAGAGGTGAGCCAGACCCTTCTGGTAGAGCCAACTTGGAGCGATTAATCAGGCCTTAAGCCGGTAGACTAAGGCGATATAATGACGGTGGGCGGCAAGGGGGCCGTGAATTGACTGTCCTTTCATTGGTTTAACCATGGACATTGGAGTTCCCCGGGAAATCAAGGACCAGGAGTTTCGCGTCGGGTTAACTCCGGCCGTTGTCCACAGTCTCTGCCAACAAGGCCATCGGGTGGTGGTGGAAGCCTCAGCTGGAGAGGGTTCGGGTTTTAAAGATGAAGATTACCAGCAAGCAGGGGCTACCCTGGTCGTAGATCGGGCGATCGCCTGGCAACAACAGCTGGTGGTGAAGGTTAAGGAACCCCAGCCCTCAGAATATGACTTTTTTCGTCCTGACCTGGTGCTGTTTACCTACCTTCACCTGGCTGCCGAGCGCGCCCTGACGGAGGCGCTGCTGGCCAGTGGCATGACGGCGATCGCCTACGAAACCGTCACAACCAGTGCTGGCCGGCTGCCCCTGTTAACCCCCATGAGTATTATTGCGGGTCGCCTATCTATCCAGTTTGGAGCCCGTTATCTAGAACGCCAGCAAGGCGGGCGGGGGGTATTGCTGGGAGGTATGCCGGGGGTTTCCCCAGGGCTGGTGGTGATTTTAGGCGGCGGGGTGGTTGGTGCCGAAGCCGCTAAAATGGCGGTGGGCCTGGGGGCCAGAGTTCAGATTATCGATATCAACGTAGATCGCCTGGCCTACCTAGAGACCCTGTTTGGCTCCCGGGTAGAATTGCTCTGCAGCAGCCCTAGTCAGATTGCCAGGGTGGTTCCCCAGGCCGATCTGTTAATTGGAGCGGTGCTGGTACCTGGACGCCGAGCGCCTCTTCTGGTCACCAGGGATCTGGTGGCGGCGATGACACCGGGCTCAGTCATTATTGATGTCGCTGTTGATCAGGGGGGGTGCATTGAAACCCTACGGCCCACCAGTCATAGCCACCCCACCTACATAGAGTACGGTGTTGTCCACTTTGGGGTTCCCAATATGCCCGGAGCGGTCCCCTGGACTGCAACCCAGGCCCTGAGTAACGCCACCGCCCCCTACGTGCTAAAACTGGCTAACCAGGGCATAGACGCGGCTCTGCAAAGCGATCGGGGCCTAGCGGAGGGATTAAATGTGAGGCATGGCAAACTGGTCCACCCAGCGGTTCAACAGGTATTTGCCGATCTGGCCTAGGGTCATAGCTAGCCGGGGTAGGAATCTGATCAGGAGCGGGGGATTGGCTTTATCAATGGCAAAATTCCGGTAGTTATGCCAATATCTGTGCTATGTTTTGCCAGATTTCGTTATTGTTTGCTCTTAGTCCTGACTCGGCAGAGGCGTGATATCCATGGAGAAAGTTTCCGTAGGCATCGTCGGAGCTTCTGGTTACGGTGGAGTTCAACTGGTGCGCCTGCTCAGCGACCATCCAGCGGTGGAACTGACCTACCTGGGGGGCGACAGTAGCGCCGGGCAACCCTACACCGATATCTATCCCCATCTTGCTGACCAGATTAAGCTCACGGTGGAACCGGTGGATCTAGAGGTGATTGGCGATCGCTGCCAGGTAGTCTTTCTTTCCCTACCTAATGGCCTCGCCTGCACCATGGCTCCGGTCCTACTAGAAAAGGGCTGTCGGGTTCTGGATTTGTCAGCGGACTATCGCTTTGAGAATCTGGCCATTTACACCGATTGGTATAAGGTAGAACGGCAGGACCAGACGGTGGCGGCAGAAGCGGTTTACGGCTTACCCGAGTTATTTCGCGATCGCCTGCGTAGCGCCCGCCTGGTGGGCTGCCCGGGCTGCTATCCCACCGCCAGCTTGCTGGCCATTGCTCCCTTGTTAAAGCAGGGATTAGCCCAGCCCGAAACCCTGATTATTGACGCCAAGTCTGGTACCTCTGGGGGTGGGCGGGTGGCCAAAACCGCCATGCTCCTGGCAGAAGCCAGCAACTCCCTAGCCGCCTACGGGGTGACCCGACACCGCCACACTCCAGAAATCGAACAAATTTGTAGTCATCTGGCCCGCCACGAGGTCACCGTTCAATTTACCCCCCACCTGATTCCCATGGTGCGGGGTATTCTCTCTACGGTCTATGCCACTCTGCGGGACCCTGGCCTGGTCA
Source organism: Cyanobacteria bacterium REEB459 (assembly GCA_018970085.1). Classification (GTDB taxonomy): domain Bacteria; phylum Cyanobacteriota; class Cyanobacteriia; order Phormidesmidales; family Phormidesmidaceae; genus Nodosilinea. The sequence goes on along the minus strand of JAGWXD010000002.1, from coordinate 112,699 downwards.
GGGATGACCTGCTGACTATCTATAGCGCCTTTTATCGCTCCTCCCCCTGGATTACCCTATTACCCCCTGGGGTTTACCCACAAACCAAATGGGCTTGGGGAACTAACCGGTGTTTTCTGGGCATTGAGGTGGATCCCCGTACTGGCCGGGTGATTGTTATGTCAGCCATTGATAACCTGATGAAGGGCCAGGCCTCCCAGGCCGTCCAATGTCTTAACCTCATGTTGGGCCTGGAAGAGTCTTTAGGGTTGCCCGCGGTGACCTTCTATCCTTAGGATTGGCCACAGGGGTGGCCTTAGACCCGGCTCCAGGGATAGCTAGGCGGCAAGGCTATTTAAGATACGTTGCTGGATCCAGGCTACCACCGCATCCAGGGCAATGTTTTCCGATTTACCGCTAGCCCGCTCTACCACCTCCACCTTACCCTCTGCCAGGGCTCGACCGGTGACAATACGATAGGGTATGCCAATTAAGTCAGCGTCTTTAAACTTAACCCCAGCGCGCTCGTTGCGGTCATCTAAGAGGGTTTCAACTCCAGCTTCCCAGAGTTGACTGTAGAGCTGGGTGGCGGCTTCAACCTGGGCCAGTTCCCCCAGATTGGGAATCACTACAATGGCCTGATAAGGCGCGATCGCCATTGGCCAGACAATACCATTGTTGTCGTAGGACTGCTCCACCGCTGCTTGAGCCAGTCGGGATACCCCAATGCCATAGCAGCCCATGACCAGGGGCAGTTCCTCACCGGTTTCGCTGGTGTAGGTGGCGCCCAGGGCCTGGGAATACTTGGTACCCAACTGGAAAATGTGGCCAATTTCAATTCCCCTAGCCGTTTGTAGCCGTTGCTCAGGATCATGGCAAGCCCGGTCACCGGCCATCGCCCTGCGGATATCAACCAGCCGCTCTGGCCGGGGGCACTGATCGCCCCAATTGACTCCGACCCGGTGGTAACCTGCCTGGTTAGCGCCGGTAACAAAGTCCTGGAGGTCCGCCGCTGTTCTATCCACCAGGCGCACAAAGCTCGGGGCGATATTCTGCCGGCCAGATTGAATGTAGCTATCCTCTAAATCGGGGCCGATGTAGCCCAGGGGTAGGGGTTTGGCGGCCCAGGCTGCCTGGGCCGCCGGGTCGGGTACGGTTAAGGCTAATACCGTTGTGCCGCCGTAGCCGGGAGCCAGCTTAGTCAACTCGTTAGTCAGCTTCACCTCGTTTACCTCCTGGTCTCCCCGCAGGCTGACCAACACCAGGACTGTCTGGTCGCCATCAAATAGCACCTGGTACACCACATTTTTTACAATTTGGCTGGCAGCGCAGCCTAAAAACTGGGTCAGGGTCTCAATGGTGGCGGTATCGGGAGTGGCCAGGGTAGTCAATTCCCTGAAGCCAGAGGGTACCGCCAGCGGGGGCAGGGATACGGCCTTTTCCACATTGGCGGCGTAGGTACCATCGCTGCTGTAGAGGACTTCATCCTCCCCGGCAGCGGCCAGCACCATAAACTCCGTCGACCCCGAACCACCGATCGCCCCTGAATCTGCTTCCACGGCCCGAAACTCCAGGCCGCAACGGCTTAGAATCGCCCCATAAGAGCGGTACATCTGTTGATAGGTTTGCCTCAGACTAGCCTCATCGGTATGGAAGGAATAGCCATCCTTCATGATGAACTCTCGACCCCGCATTAAGCCAAACCGGGGACGGATTTCATCTCGAAACTTAGTTTGAATCTGATACAAATGGAGGGGTAACTGGCGGTAGGATTGCACCATATCCCGGGCGATGGCCGTAATAATTTCCTCGTGGGTAGGGCCTAATCCCATTTCCTGTTGGCGTCGATCAACCAGAGAAAACATAATGCCTTCGGCCTTGGTATAGGTTTCCCAACGTCCCGATTCCCGCCACAGATCCGCAGGCTGCAATTGGGGCAGCAGACATTCCTGGGCTCCTGTGGTCTCCATCTCGGCCCGAATGATGGCAGAAATCTTAGTCAGTACCCGCCAGAGCAGAGGCAGGTAGGCATAGACCCCACTGGCCAGGCGACGAATGTAGCCAGCCCGCAACAGTAATTTATGGCTGGGAATTTCGGCCTCTGCCGGGTCCTCCCGCAGGGTGACAAATAACATTTGGGACAGGCGCATAGAAAAACCCTCCAATCAAGGGCAAATGCAAGGGTCTAGCGAGCTTTGAGGCGACACCGGCGAGGCGGAGGGCTGAACTAGCCTGGGCTTTGTTGGCCCCAGCCCCGCTGACGAGCCATCCCATCGACGGGTTGAGGCTGCCCTCAGGGGTTTAGTCAATCCTAATATAAGCAGCTGCAATACCCTAATACAAATAGCTGCAACAGTTTAATATAAAACGAACCGGAGCACTAAGGGCGATCTCGAACCCTGGCGTTGGCGATTCTCCGTGGAGGTATACTGCCGGGCTAAAAAAAAGGCCACCGCAGTGACCTTACCTAGAGAGGGATTGACGCAACATGCGAAATTCGCATGGAATTTGTATCTCCCATTGTATTCAGAGGACCCATTGGGGGGCAGGGGGCGAGACCCCTCATTCATCTTGAATATGGATTTGAATATTGGGCCCCGAACGGGCCAGGCGAATAACGGTACCGTTTTCCACCGCTACGCAGGTAATGCGTTGACCATCGAGATAGGTGCCGTTGGTCCCCAGACTTTTGACCATCCAGCCCTGGTCAGTTCGGTGCAGCTCAGCATGATGCCTGGATACTACCGCACTATAGAGAATGACGTGGCTATCGGTAGCCCGACCAATGCGAATCAGAGGCTCCTGTTCAAAAGCCCAACTTTGAACGGCGGTTTTATGGAGAGGGTGCAACAGTGAAAGGGTGATCACTTCAGTGTATCCACGGGTTCTTCCTATAGCAATTTAATGATAAAGGAGCAAGGGGATACTTGATCTTGATTAGGGAGAAAGATCGGCCATTTGCACGATCCTGGCAGCCGGTATGGGGCACATTTCTAATCGATCTGCTAAAGACTTAGCGACAAATCTAGAGCCAGACCTGCCGTTACCTCAGCCCCTCGCTGGTGATGCTCTGGGGGTGGCTAGCAGGGCCGAAATAGATGGCTATGGTCAGGATTGTAAAGACGAGATCGCCGAGTCTCCTGCTGTTCCTGGGCGGCGGCGGCAATCTCGGCATCGGGGGCCATGCCCAGGGCCGGACTGATCAGGTACAGGGTGGTGCGAATTAACCCATAGCGGTGGGTGAGGGCGGCCATGGCCTCCAGGGGAACTCGCCAGATTTGCTCATCTGGCCAGCCCAAGCGATAACACACTGCCACCGGTGTCTGGGGTGGGTAATGTAGCAGTAGCTGGGCCTGGGCTGCCTCTACATGGCGAGCACTGAGGTAGAGACAGAGGCTGGTTTGGTGGGCCGCCAGGGCGGCCAGGTCTTCCCCGGCGGGCACCTCGGTACGGCCACTGATGCGAGTTAAGATAATTGACTGCACCAGCCCTGGAATTGTCAGTTCCGTCTTCAGCCGGGCTGCCGCTGCTTGGTAGGCACTGATGCCGGGGATCACCTCAAACGGAATGGCCGCGGCTGCCAGAGCCTGCATCTGCTCGTGGATAGCGCTGTAGAGACTGGGATCGCCAGACTGTAACCGCACCACTGCCTGTCCGGCCCGCACCCGTTTAATCATTAGGGGCAGGATGTCCTCCAGGGTGAGGTTAGCGGTACCAATGCGATCGGCATCGGCCCGTACCCACTCTAAAATTTGTTTGGGCACCAGGGAATTGGCGTAGAGAACCGCATCGGCCTGACTTAGTAGGCGCTGGGCCTTGATAGTTAACAGTTCAGGATCCCCGGGACCGGCTCCAACAATATAAACTCCAGGGGTAAGGGACGGGAATCCGACAACCGGACCAGGGGCAGAAGAAAGACCAGAGACCATAGGGAAATAACCAGCTTGAGAGGCTGCCCGGATCATAGCGGCTTTAGCTATAGAGTTGCATCACCTGGCTCAGGTCAAGGCGAGATTGAGCGCCTACCTGCCAGTTAGACCGGTGGCCCTGGTGAAAGTGATCGATGGCCGCGCCGGCAATCATAGCCGCATTATCGGTGCAGAGGCTGAGGGGCGGAAATAGAACCCGCAAATGGTGGTCCTGGGCAGCCGCCTGGAGTTGCTGGCGCAATCCCCCATTGGCGGCCACTCCCCCGCCAACGGCAATGGTGTTAAAGCCGTGATCTAGGGCACAGGCAATGGTCCGTCGAGTTAGGCTGCGGGCTACTGTAGCCTGAAAACTAGCGGCTAAATCAGCTCCGGGGAGAGGCTCGCAGCCCTCGACTTGAAGCTTTTCCACCAGCCGCCGCATGGCCGTCTTTAAGCCGCTAAAGCTACAGTCATAGGGATGAAATCCTCCCTCTGGTAGGGAAATATTACCTTCCGGCAGGGCATAGGCACGAGAATTACCCTGTTGAGCCAGGCGATCAAGGATCGGCCCTCCCGGGTAGCCCAGACCCAGTAACCTGGCCACCTTATCAAAGGCTTCTCCGGCCGCATCATCGCGGGTTTGTCCCAGGGTTTCATAGTCACCACAGCCCCTCACCCCAATTAAGCTGGTATGCCCCCCTGACACCAACAGACACAGAAAAGGTGGCTGTAGATCGGGGTGGGCCAGATAATTGGCGTAGATATGGCCCTCCAGATGGTGAACCGCGAGAAAGGGCTTGCGATGAACCATGGCCAGGGTTTTTCCAGTGGTTAAGCCCACCATCAACGCCCCTACTAAACCCGGGGCACAGGTTGCGGCCACGCCATCAATGTCAGCCCAGTCCACCGCGGCGGCTGGTAGAACCTGGTCTAGGGCTGCGGCCAGGGTGACAACGTGCTGCCGGGATGCAACTTCAGGCACGACTCCGCCGTAGGGTTGGTGGATGTCGATTTGAGACGAAACCAGGCTACTGAGAATCTGGCGATCGCGAACTACTGCCACGGCCGTTTCATCACAGCTTGTTTCCACAGCTAAGATAGTTGTCATAGATGCCAGTCCCCCCGCCCCCGGAGAAATTTGTAGAGATGTAAACACCATAGCGATCTTAGCTTTACGGGGGTTTCAGTGGCGGGATATTATATGACCACCAAGTTGGATGACAAATTTGCACAAAAATTTAATCTTTGTTCGAATTGTCCCGGGTTTCTTCGATCAATAAAGGAACACTCTATGCGACGGTTTTTTGCTGTAGCTCTGGTTATTGCTCTGTGGTTTGGTATAGCCGGTTCGGCCTCCGCTAGTTTGGCTGGCGATAATGTGGCCGGGCTCACCCCTTGTGGTCAGAATCCAGCTTTCCTGAAGCGGGCGGCCAACGCTACTACAGACCAGGCTAAGGCTCGATTTGAATTCTATGGCAACTCCAGTTTGCTTTGTGGTACTGACGGTCTACCCCACCTGGTTGTAGACGGCGATCTGGCCCATGCTGGAGAGTTTTTGATTCCTAGCCTGCTCTTTCTCTATATTGCTGGTTGGATTGGTTGGGTCGGTCGGTCCTATTTAATTGCCATACGGGCGGACAAAAATCCCGAAGAGAAGGAGATCATCATTGATGTACCTCTGGCTCTGAAGTCATCCTTGAGCGGGTTTGCCTGGCCCCTGGCGGCTTTCAAAGATATGGCCAGCGGCGCTATGTTTGCCAAGGACGACGAAATCACGGTCTCCCCTCGGTAGACCTTTCTAGCCTTGCTATTGTGTTTGTTCAGTTAAAGAGAACGCCATGGATAACCTGCTTAGATATCTGTCCACCGCCCCAGTTCTGGCTACCGTCTGGATGGTCATTACCGCCGGAATTTTAATTGAGTTCAATCGATTTTTCCCAGATTTACTGCTCCATCCCTAGTCTGCAACGAGTTATTTTTAGGGCTTGAGCTCCTAAAAAAACCTGAAGAGGCAGGCTAATCTGGCCTGAATCTGTTCTGTATCTCTGTTTTGATGGGTAGCCTAACTGGTTCCAGGGTGGATCGACAGATCACACCGATCCATCAAAATAGCCCACACGTTTGCTGTGATAACTGTTTGAGTTGGAGAACTGCATTACATGAACGATGTCATAAAACCTGCCGGTGATCCTCAAATCGGCAACCTGGAAACCCCTATTAATGCTTCGGCCTTCACCAAAGCCTTTATTGGTAATCTACCCGCTTACCGAGTTGGCCTTTCTCCCCAGCGCCGGGGCTTAGAAATTGGGATGGCCCATGGCTACTTGCTCTATGGGCCCTTCGCCCTCCTAGGTCCCCTCCGCGACTCCGAAATTCCTGGACTGGCCGGTCTTCTTAGTGCTGCCGCCCTGGTGGTGATTCTGACGGCTTGCCTGTCCATTTATTCTGGAGCCGGGGTTAACCCGGCGGTTACCCGCGCAACATCTCCCTTTGCCCCCCCGGCTGGGTTCGATAGCAATGAAGGGTGGAGTGAGTTTGCCGGTGGGTTTTTAATCGGTGGTATTGGGGGCGCTACTTTTGCCTACCTATTGGCGGCTAACCTACCCCTGTTAACCAATCTAGTAACGGGTGGACACAGCTAGGCGAGCCTGACCTTTAGTTTCTCAAGACAAGCAAAGGAGGAGCTGCTTAGGGGCTCCTCCTTTGCTGTTTAGGGACTAATTGAAGCAATAATTAGGAGGATGGCAGCTCATCTATCGGTTGGTTGATTGACCATTTGTACTCTACGGCCAGGCTTGCTTGCTTGCACAGGGCTTCTAGCTGTCGCTGTTGGGAGAAGGCCTTGCGAACCGTCACAATCAGCTCATGGACGGGTTGGCGAAATTGAGGATTTTGGTAGGTCACTGCCATAGTTTGTTGCTCTAGAAGCTGGAGCAAAAGCTCGTAATGCACAGGAGCGGGCAAAGACACTGATCTTTCTGGTTTATCCACGGTGGTTCAGGTATAAGTTAAGGAAAAGAGATAGTAGACAAGGATCTAAGTCAAGACCTATGTACACTGGCAGTAACCAGCATATAAACCGTCGATGGCAGGCTTGATTAATTTTTTTTGATCCTGCTTAAAGTTGCGCCCAATACAATAACAGGCAAAAACTTTGACCACCAATAGGTTGAAAGCTTAACCAAATAGCTGATGAATAGCAAGGCCAGGGTCGGATTGCTGCATCAGGGCTTCACCAATCAAAACCGCCTTGGCACCCGCCTTGGCAACGGTTTGAATATCCTGATGGCTGTGGAGTCCTGATTCGCTGACAATTAAAACGTCTCTGGCTGCCAGGGTATCTTGCCGGGCTGAGATGAGCGTGTCAGTGGTCTGAAGATCGGTGGTAAAGGTTTCTAAATCACGATTGTTAATGCCAATCAGGGATACTCCAGGAATCGCCAGCACCCGGTCTAATTCATCCAGGTTATGGACTTCTACTAGCACACTCATGGCCAGGGCCTTAGCAATTTGAATAAAGTATTGTAGGTCTTTGTCTGAGAGAATGGCGGCAATCAGCAAGACTGCATCGGCTCCCTTGAGGCGAGCCAGATACATTTGGTAGGGATAGATAATGAATTCTTTGCACAGAAGGGGTAGGTTGACAGCTGCGCGAACCTGGGCTAAGTACTCAAAGTCGCCTTGAAAGAAAACTTTATCGGTTAGCACGGAGAGACAGGTGGCACCGTGCTGGGCATAGGACTGGGCGATCTCCACTGGGTCAAAATCAGCCCGAATCACTCCCTTACTGGGGGAGGCTCGCTTAATCTCAGCGATTAAGCCTGGCTGGGTGATAGCCTGGCGCAGGGCACCAATAAAGTCTCGAGCCGGAGGCGCACTTAACACCTGGCGTTGTAGATCTGCTAAAGGCAGCCTTTCCCGCATTTGGGCTACTTCTAATTCCTTTTGCCAGACAATTTTCTCCAGTAGGTTGCGGGGCTCTGACTCAGGCGATTGAATCCGATAGTGCAGATGCTTAATCTCTATAGATGGATGGGGGCGGGGACGACGAATGTTGCTCATGCAGACACCACCACCGCTCGCTTAAAGGCTTCATCGAGCACCTCCGATAGGGTGGGATGGGTGTGGACACAGAAAGAGAGGGCGGTTACGGTTTGACCTTGAAAAATAGCGTTGGCTGCCTCCTGAATCAGATCGGCGGCGTGCAGACCAATAATATGGGCCCCCAAAATTTCCCCTGTATCTTTGCGATAGATAACTTTAGCCAAACCGTCGGATTCCCCCTCCGCCAGGGCCTTAGAATTACCTTTAAAGTAACTCCTAACGGTATCAATGGCGAAACCCTCGGCCTCGGCCTTAGCCTGGGCTGCTGGTTCGGTCAGGCCGACAAAACTCACCTCTGGGTGGGTAAAGGCAGCGGCTGGAATACTCAAGTAGTTAACTGTGCGGGAGTGGCCACAAATATTCTCGACGGTGACTACCCCCTGGGCAGAGGCGGCATGGGCGAGCATCATTTTGCCGGTGGCATCACCAATTGCCCAAAGGTGAGGAACCGGTTGATCGCCCTGGAGTACTTGCAGATAATCGTTAACGGGAATAAATCCCCGGCGGTCCAGGGCTATCCCCACCTGATCTAATCCCAGATCGTGGGTCGCCGGAATTCGGCCCGTGGCCACCAGGCAGGCATCGACCTCCAGCACCTCCTGGACTTCTTTGCTTTCTCGATCGGCTAGCTCAATGACCACGGGGTTACCGGGGGTAACGGTTTTAGCGATTACCCCGGCCCGGGTATCAATATCTCTAGGAGTAATCAGTACCCGCTGGGCCACCTTGGCAATATCTGGATCAAAGGTAGGCATGAGTTGATCAAGCGCTTCTATGATGGTCACTTCAGAGCCCAGGGCGGTATAAATATCGGAAAACTCCAGACCAATATAGCCGCTGCCAATGATGGCGATCCAGTCTGGCAGCCAATCGAGCTTGAGGGCATCGTCACTGGTAAATACGGTTTTGCCGTCCACCTCAATGCCAGGGGGAACAAAGGGAATCGACCCAGGAGAGAGGATGATATCTCGGGCGGTGAGGCTACGGTCTCCCTCGGGGGTAGAGATGACCGCCCGCTGGGGCCCCGCCACCCGGCCCCAACCCTTAAGGATGTCAACCCCCAGGCGGTTGAGGCTATTGGTCATGTCGCCCTGAATCTTGTTCACCAGCTTGCTGGCGTGGTTAGCAATGGTGCCGCGGTCGTAACTCACCGGTCCGACCTGAATGCCCAGGGCCTGAAGATGGTGGTAATTCCGCAGTTCCCGTACTCGGCCAGAGGCCGCCAGGAGCGCCTTAGAGGGAATGCAGCCCCGATTGACGCAGGTACCCCCCATGACATCAGCTTCAACGATGGCAGTTTTAAGGCCCAATTTAACGGCGTGGAGAGCCGCGCCGTGACCACCAACTCCAGCACCAATAATTATCAGGTCGTAATCGAATGCGTCGCTCACAACGGGCTCCTGAAAAATAAGGATATCAATACAGGACCATAGCCGGTCCACCAGTCAGGCTGGTCAGGGGTGATCCCCTGGGGCAATAGCACTGAGGCAGTAGCAATCCATGCTGTAGTTGATCATGCCTCATTTTTGACCAGACTGGCAGAAATCTCTTAACTCTTTGCTAAGGTGTATCGCTGCCGTTTGGCCTCGTAGAGTAGTAAGGCGGCGGCGATCGCCACGTTTAGGGACTCAACGGCCCCCTGCATGGGAATAGCCACCGGCAGGCTGGCCTGGTACCGATAGCCGGGGGCCAGGCCAGCCCCCTCATTGCCTAACAAAAAAACCGTCGGCCTGGTTAGATCTACCTGCCAGTAGCTGGTTTCTGCCCGGGGATCGGTGGCCACCAGTTGAACTCCCTGCTGGCTCCAGTCGCTGATGGTTTGCTCCAGACTGGTGGCAACCACCAGGGGCAGGCGAAACCACTGACCCGCGGAGGCTCTCAACACCTTGGGATGATCGGCAGCTACGCTATTCTGACTGAGCCATACACCATCGCACCCCGCGGCTACGGCGGTGCGAATTATGGTTCCCAGGTTGCCTGGGTCTTGTAACCCGGCTAAAACCAGCCCTAGACTGGGTTTAGCCGGGCTGGTTCGCTGGCCGAGCTGAGCCGCAACAGCAATCACGCCATCGGGATGAACCGTTGTCGCCAGGGCTTGCAGAACCTCTGGGGAGACCAACTGCACCTGGTCAGCCCGGCTAGCCAGGGCGATCGCCAGATCGGGGTAACGGTGTTGCCAGGCAGAGGTATAGCAAACCGTCTGTAGGGGCCAGGCTACGGCTAGAGCCTCCTGAATGCCATGGGTCCCCTCCAGGAGTAGTTGGGCCTGTTCCCGTCGGTACTTAGCCTGATGCAGCTTACGAATAGCTTTGACCAGAGGATTGTGCACGCTGGTAAGCATGATCTCAGTGCTCTTTGCTGAAGATGACAAAGCCTACAGTGTTTCTAGATGACTATTTTTCTAAAACACTATAGCCCTGAAAAACATAGCCGTAAAAAACCCGTCGATTGGCTAGACCTGAATTATGCGGAACCCGGGACTTGAACCCGGATGTTTTTGCAAACACTAGGACCTGAACCTAGCGCGTCTACCAATTCCGCCAGTTCCGCTGGTAAGACCTTCTACCAAGGTCGCAGTTTAACATCTTCTCTTAGAACGAAATCCCAGTCAAGGTGCTGAAGAAAGATTTTGTTCCTGGAAAAACTTGGGCTATTCTGGTGTGGTTTACGGTAACCCAAATTAGACATCTATCTGTAGAGAGATAGTTAGGCTTTCAGGTAGAATCTAGTCAAATTTGGGCACTGTCTAAGATTATAAGCTGGTGGAGGATACTGCTATCGTTACTTCAATTCATTTATCAAATTCCCCGACTACTGCGGACACAGGTGACGCTATTCTTGAGGTGACCGGTGGCAGTTCTCTATCTGGCCAGGTCGCCATTAGTGGGGCTAAAAATTCGGCCCTGGTGGTGATGGCAGCTACCCTATTGACCTCCCAGCCCTGCCGCCTTCGCAATGTTCCGCACCTGGTCGATATTGACCGCATGGGCGAAGTTCTCAGCGCCTTAGGCCTTACCCTAAACCGGCAGGATCAAGCTCTAGAGATTGTTTCCCCTACCCTAACTACTACCCAAGCCCCCTATGACCTGGTGAGTCGGCTGCGAGCTAGTTTCTTTGTGATCGGCCCTTTGCTGGCTCGCACAGGCATGGCCCAGGTCCCCCTGCCCGGTGGCTGCGCTATTGGTGCCCGACCGGTAGAGTTACATGTGCGGGGGTTACAGGCCATGGGGGCAAATGTCCATATCGATCATGGTACAGTCCATGCCTATATTCCGGGGCAAACCGGCCGATTGCGAGGGACTAAAATCTATCTTGACTATCCCAGCGTGGGGGCTACCGAAACCCTGATGATGGCGGCTACCCTGGCTCAAGGAGAAACCATTATTGAAAATGCTGCCCAAGAGCCTGAAGTGATTGACCTGGCTAATTTCTGTCGAGCCATGGGCGGTCGAATTCGGGGGGCCGGCACCAATACCATTCGCATTGTTGGTACACATGAGTTACATGGTGCTGACTATGAAATTATTCCAGACCGGATTGAGGCTGGTACCTTTTTAGTCGCCGCCGCTATTACCCGCTCCTCCCTTAGCCTGGCTCCTGTGGTTCCCGAGCATTTGACCGCCATCGTAGCTAAACTTCAGGAAATTGGCGGCCAGGTTTTGCTTGAGGGTCCTAATCAGGTACGGTATCAGCCCGGTTCTCGAATTCTTCCTGCCACTATTCAAACGGGTCCTTTTCCTGGTTTTCCTACCGATATGCAGGCCCAGTTTATGGCGTTGTTGGCCCATGGTGACGGGACTAGTTTAATTAGCGAAACCGTCTTTGAAAATCGCTTACGCCATGTTGCAGAACTGAATCGCATGGGGGCTGATATTCGCTTGAATGGTAACTCCGCCATTATTAATGGGGTTCCTCGCCTATCAGCAGCCCCGGTAATGGCCACCGATCTGAGGGCTTCTGCGGCTCTGGTGTTGGCCGGTCTGGCCGCAGAAGGGACAACGGTGATTCAGGGTTTGCATCACCTCGATCGCGGCTACCACAATCTCGAGGGTAAGTTGCAACGTCTGGGGGCGAAAATCACCCGGCACCGAGCATAGCGGACCTACGGCGGCCCCAGACTAAGGCCAGAGTGTCCCCTCACTCTGGCCTTAGTCTGACGGCCTGGGTGATGGCAAAGTCTGGGATTTCTTCAGCCATCGCCCGGTGCGAAGCCCGCCCAGGGGCGCAACAGCCCCTGGGTCCTATTGTCTACCCTTACCTGCTGTCAGACTGGTAAGGGCTGTTTTGGCTAGCCGCCACTACCAGGGGTAGCAGGGGTCCCAGTTGCTCCTCGCCGGTAACGGCTAGGTCGCTGTGGCAGAGTATGACCCGCTCGGTGGTACGACCCAACAGATCACGCAAAATCCGTTCCAGGCGATCGCGATGGAGGGCCTCCACCTGATCGGTACGCCAGGGTTCTCCCCCATAGCTATCTAAGAACAGTTGAAAACCAAATAGATTATCGGTACCGGTCAGCCAGCGGGCCGATCCCGCATCTAGCCAGAACTGCCAGCGGTGCCGCAGCCGTTGCAACCGGTACTGAAATACGGTAGCGATGGTAATTCCCTGGTAAGCCCCGTTGACTGGGTCAGCGGGAAAGGGATTGGCCGTCACGGTTCCTTGATTCAGCAGGTGAATAAATCGTTCTACCTCTGTTTGATGGCCATCAACCCCTAACTGGGGCCAGGGCCGTTGCCGCAGGCGATTTTCCACTAGCCAGTAGTGCTGAGCTGTTTCCATCAGTTCCCTGAGGGCGGTCAGTTGATCGGCAGCAAGATGGTAGCCGCCGCTATAAAAGTATTGAATTGCCCGGTCTAGAAAACTTACTGGGTTAGGAATTAACCGTTGCTGCCATTGTTGCCGCTGTTGGCTAATCCACTGTCGCAGCTGGCTGTAGGCCTGGGTTGCCCGATAGCCAAGTCGGTCCCAGCGTTCGAAAGACTCCACTGGTAGCAATTCTGGCTGACTAAGTCGGGGTTCGAAGCAATAGTCTACCAGCAACCCTGCTCGGGCCGGATCGATCGCAACGGTTTCAACCCAGGGTCCTGGCTCTGGCGTTGGTCGCCGCTGACTCAAGACCACCAGCATCTCCACAACGGCAGCGGGGCTGACCAGCTTGCCTAAATCGGGATAAACAAAGGCGGTCAGGGTAAGTAGAGCACGTACCAGGGGAGAGGTAATCAGGGGGCGCTGATCGCTCAAGGAGGCGACGGCTAATCCCTGGCGGCTGAGGATTTCGATCAAGCTGTAACGGGCGAGCTCGTCTAGACCCGGGCTAATAATGGCTACATCCCCTGGTTTTACCTCACCCCTGGCAATGGCTGTGCCAATGGTTGCCGCGGTCTGCCGGAGCAGTTCTCCCCTGGAGGTGGTTTGAATACTCTGAAAACAGTCAAAATCAGCGGCAACAGTGAGGCTGGCCAGGGGGTTGGTCACCCACTCCACCACCGGGTCTGCCCAGGTGTCAGCCAGAGAATGGGTGAGGTGGGTGGGCTGGTCTACAATCTGGCATTGATATTTAAGCTGCTCCAGGTAATCAGGGTCAGCACCCACTCCCAGGCGGACCTTGCCATTAGGATTCCAGGTCAGGGCAACGGGACGGTGTTGATCGATAAAAACCTGCAACCAGCGGGCGGTTATGGCCGGATATTCATCTAGATCATCCACCCAAACCCCTGCAAAACGAGCCATTAAGTGGTGCTGGTACTGGGGCAGAGGCAGTAGATGACGCCCATATAATTCGCCCATGACGCCGTAGGTTAGTAGACTCTGGCTCAAACACCAGTCGCGCCAGCCCACCAGAGCCTCTGCTGTAGCTTTCCAGGTGGCGGTGTCGGCAAAGCCTGCTGGCATGCCCTGCGGTAAGCGCTCAACCAGGTCTTCTGCCACCATCCCCGCAAAGGCGGCCAGTTGTAAAAAATCCAGCGATCGCCGAATAGTTTGGGCCTCCAGCCAGCCCTGAATCGGCGGCAGTCCCTGGGGCCAGATGTGTTGCCAGAAGCGAGTGGCTAATTCTTGTTCATTTTCAGGTCGTAGCTGCACCGGAAACTGCGGCAACGGCCCCAGGTAGGGCACCAGCAACGGCCAGAAGAGGGTGACCTCAGCCTGCATAAACGCTGCCGGAGTAGTTGTTAAAGCCGTTACAGGACCAGCGACTCGAGGGGTGAGGCGGTCATGCAAGCGGAGTCGGTTATCACCATTAGCGGCAAAAACCAGTAGGGCTTGACCCTGACCCAAGGTGTCTGGCCCTGCTGCCTGTAGCCATTGCACCAGATGATCAATTAGCCAGGCTGTTTTGCCGCTGCCGGTAGGCCCCTGACACCACTGGCACAGGGGCAGCGACGAGGGTAAGGGGGGGGAAAGATGTGACATTCCCCAACTATACCTACTATCTCTGAGACCCTAGCCTTGAGAGACGAAAACGGCCACTACCAGCAGCCCAACCACCAGCATCAGAGCCAATGCTCCCATAATGGTGTAATTGCGTTTTTGGCTCAAAGTAGGCGGTTCAGCCTCATACATTTTGGGCTCACTGGCATAATTATTTAAGCGACCGCCCTCTTCAGTGGTGTAAGGCATAGATAAAAAACCTTTCTAAAACTTCTTCTACCTTAGCAAAGGTTCGAGAATGTTTAAGAAAATATAATGAAACACTCGAACTCCCCGGGCACTGATCTAAAGGCCTGGAAAGGCTATTGGCTGCCCCACTACAGGAGATAAAACCTGAGTTGCATGGCCCCGACGTTGCAGTTGGTGTTGCAGCTCTGTCACCGTTCCCTGGTTGGTTAACAGGTTGGCTAAGAATCCACTGTAGAGGGTTTGACCGGCGGCGGCAGTTGGTAATAATAGCTGAGGTTGGAGCCACTCCACTCGCTCCAAGGCGCTATTGCGCCCGCGAATAATGGGGCCCACCAGGGGCAGGGTTAGATCTACCACGGGGGTAATCACCACCTCTATGGGGCCAGCGGTTCTCAGGCTAGACCCGTGGAAACCATGGGGTTCGTAGAACAGGCTCAGGCCCGTTTGGCGATCGCGCAGAATATAGCCGTTTTCCTGGCTGGTGGGGCCAATGGGGGCACCTGCAACCGCCTTAATGGTGATCTGGCCCAGGGTAGCGCTTTCCCCAGGGCGCAGGGGGGTAACCCGGCGGTAGCCCAGCCGGCGAGCCACCCCAGCGGCAGATGCTGAACCCAGCACCGGAATGCCACGATCTAAGGTCGCCAGGGTAGGGACATGGGCGTGGTCTGGTAGTCCCTGACTCAGCAAAATCCCATCGATCACCTCGGGGAGAGGCGCAGAGGCCCGTTCACCTTTGAATAACCAGGCCTGATTACCAAAGGTCAGGGTCCCCACTAGCCAGGGATCCACCAAAATCCGTTGACCGCCCACCAGCCACAGCCAGGAATTATTATCCAGCCAGGTTAGAGTTAATCCCATCTTCCTCTCCCAGATATATATCTTAAGTGTAAAAGCAGAGGGCAACTGGCAACATCGCCAGAAGCCGATAGAAGCCCCTGGCTCCGGGGGTAAACCCGCTAGGGTTAACGGCTGAATTGTCTAATTGGCGTGATCCCTCTATAATTCATATCTGATTCATACCCTTTAATCTAAATGCCCCCCAGGACTGGTTATCCTACCTGGGTTTCAGAATCAACTTTTTATTTCCTGAATCGTGACTCCCATGATGAGAAAAGCAATAAGTCTCCAGAGGCCTTTAGCCCTAAGGCAATTCTGGCTTCAGTCTTACACGGTCCTAATTACCACAACAGGGCAGGCTCCCTTAGCTCTCAACGTGCGCCCGATTGCCCTACTGTTAGGGCTGACCCTAGGGGTAGGCGGCCTAGGCCTGTGGATTGGTGTGCTGACCTATCGCAATAGTCAGCTCACTCAACGCACCCAGACACTCACCCATACCGCCAGTCAGGTGCTGGCAGACCTGGATAAAATTGGAGCTGAAATTGAGGATCTTAAAAGTCGGGCGGGTCTATCGAGTCGAGGCTTAGATCAGGATCCAGGGACCGATCAAACGCCCCTTCCTCCCCAGGGTGGGGTATCTAGACCGGTGACTCCAGAACTTATTTTCGCCCTGGGGCAGCGCAAACTCAGTGGACTGGATGGGGTTATCAGTAACAGCATTAAACCCTCCCTGGACGCCACCTTAAAATCTGAAGCCAAGCGACTGGCGGCCTTTCCCAATGGCCAGCCCCTGGCTGGCAAGCTGGAGGTTTCTTCTGAATTTGGGCTGCGCCCCAGCCCCTTTGAAACTGGGGACTACGAAATTCATGAGGGGATGGATCTAGCCGGGCCCGTCGGTGAGCCGGTTTTAGCCACCGCCGATGGCATGGTGGCGGAGGCCAGCTACGATAGTGGCTATGGCTATCATGTCAAAATTAAGCATGACTCCAGCTACACCACCCTCTATGGTCATTTATCTCAACTCTCGGTAACCAGTGGTCGTCGAATTAATCGCGGCGAGGTGGTGGGGTATTTAGGCAGTACAGGCCGGTCCTCTGGACCTCATCTGCACTATGGTATTTATCGCAAGGGGGAGGCGGTTAACCCGCGCTATTATTTGCACCTAAATAGCAGTTCTTAAGGGGGGCAGAAGGGGTAGGATCGGTAAACCGTTAGTCTGACAGCGCTGGTTTATGGGTAATACCTTTGGGCATTTGTTTCGGATTACCACCTTTGGCGAGTCCCATGGGGGAGCCGTAGGGGTTGTGGTAGATGGGTGCCCTCCCCGGCTACCCTTGAGCGTCGACGAGATTCAAGCCGACCTGGACCGCCGCCGTCCCGGCCAGAGTCAGATTACTACTCCGCGCCAAGAACAAGACCGTTGCCAGATCCTCTCAGGGGTCTTTCAGGGGCAAACCCTGGGTACCCCCATTGCTCTGCTGGTGCCAAATCAAGATACCCGTCCCCAGGACTACAGCGAAATCGCAACTGCCTATCGTCCGTCCCATGCCGATGCCACCTATGATGCCAAATATGGCATTCGCAACTATCAGGGGGGTGGGCGATCTTCAGCCCGAGAAACCATTGGTCGAGTTGCCGCCGGGGCGATCGCTAAAAAGATTTTGCGGCAGGTGGCTGGAGTAGAGATTATTGGCTACGTCAAGCGTATTCAGAATATTGAAGCCAGCATTGATCCGGATACGGTTAGTTTAGCCCAGGTAGAAAGTACGATTGTGCGTTGTCCCGATGGGGAGGTAGCCCAGCGCATGATCGACCGGATCGAGGCCATTCGAGACCAGGGAGACTCCATTGGCGGGGTAGTCGAGTGTGTGGCTCGCCAGGTACCTATAGGGCTGGGTAGCCCTGTGTTCGACAAACTCGAAGCCGATCTGGCCAAGGGAATGCTATCTTTACCAGCTAGCAAAGGTTTTGAAATCGGGTCTGGCTTCGCTGGCACCCTGCTCACCGGTAGTCAACACAACGACGAGTTTTACACCGATGCCGAAGGTAGACTGCGAACTCACACCAACCGATCAGGGGGCACCCAGGGCGGCATTAGCAACGGTGAAAACATTATTATGCGGGTGGCATTTAAGCCCACTGCCACCATTCGTAAAGCTCAAAATACGGTGACCACCACCGGGTCGGCCACAGTACTAGCAGCCAAGGGTCGCCATGATCCCTGTGTTTTACCCCGGGCCGTACCGATGGTAGAAGCGATGGCGGCCCTAGTGCTCTGCGACCATCTATTACGTCACCACGGCCAATGTGAACTGCTCCCCCTAGAAGCTGGTGAACCAGGTTAATCCACACTTCCGGCTTGAAAGACCCGACCAATAACTTCCTCGACCGGTGGATCGGTGACGGTTAAATCCTGGATGTCAAAATCTGCCAACAGGCGACTAACGGTCTGGGTGAGCTGGTCACGCCGCACAATTAAACTAGCCGTACACCCCTCTAGGGTCTCTAATTCGCCGTAGGAAGCTAACGCCTGGGGCTGAGCTATGCTGGTTAGTTCCACAGTCACCTGCCGATAGGGAGCAAACCGACCCAGCAGTTGCTCTAGATTGCCATCGTAGATCAGCTGCCCCTGGTGGATCAGCAAAACCCGCTGACAAAGGGCCGTAATGTCTGCCATGTAATGACTGGTGAGCAAAATTGTCGCCTGGTAGCGCTGGTTATAGTCTCGTAAAAAATTACGGACCGCCACCTGGGCGTTTACGTCTAAACCCAGGGTGGGTTCATCTAGAAATAGTACCTGGGGACGATGCAGCAGAGCCGCCATCATTTCCGCCTTCATCCGCTCTCCCAAAGAGAGTTTACGCACCGGTTGGGTTAGCTTTCCCTGCAACGCTAACATCTCTGTTAATTCCCCTACCCGCTGGCGAAAAACCTGGTCGGATAACCCGTAGATAGCGGCATTAATCCGGAGGGAGTCAAGGGCGGGTAAATCCCATAAGAGTTGTTGCTTTTGCCCCATCACCAGGGTGATGGTTTGGAGAAAGGCGGTCTGCCGTTGAAAGGGAATGTGCTCACCTACCCTGGCAATACCAGCAGAAGGATGAACCAGACCGGTCAACATTTTCAAAGTGGTGGTTTTGCCAGCTCCATTGGGTCCTAGAAAACCCACCACTTCCCCCTTATTAATCTGAAAAGAAACGTTCCGTACCGCCTCGATATTACGATACTGGCGATTGAGGAAGTGTTTAACGGTACCCCCCAGACCACTGGCCTTGGTCGCCACTTGATAGCGCTTGGTCAGGTGATCGACATAAATTAGGCACATAAACTAGACATATAGACAAGGTAGATCCCTGAATTGTAATTAAACTCAGCCGCCAATACCCGAAGTGGTCAACCAGGCAATCGCGGCGCCGCTGAAGCCAGGGCCTGCCGCAAAAAATTCAGTTGTTCCTGTAGATCCATCCGCTGCAAACGGATCAGCAGAGCTATGTAGTCAGGGTTTAAACCACCGCAGCCACACCAGAAATGTAATGGTTGACTTGCCAAGAGCCGGTGCCAAAAGACCAACTTTGTATTGATATTAAGCCTTCTATAGGCCTGGGTAAAGCGGGTGTCGGCCCCGGCTAGAATATCTCGTAAAACCGCCCGCTGATCATCTTGGCGGATCTGACTGAACTGCCGGAATAGCAGTTGGGCAGACTGGGAAAAAAGGGCTACGGGCAAACTCGCTGCCAGGGCCTGCCCCACCCCCTGATGAGCCTGCCAGATGATGTTTAAGCGAGCATCAACATCGCTAGCTTGAAAGGCAGCCAGGTCAGCTTGAAGGGAAGTACAGGCAGTCACAGTAACCATGGCAAGAGTCCTCGCGGGAAGGGGTAATACACTACAGAGGCAGCTCTGGCAGTGGCGAATTTCCTGAGCTAAAAGGTCTTCCTCCCTTACCCTAGAGAAGGGATTAGTGATAGCCTTATAGATCTCAAAAATCGACTCAATAATCTAAAACTCTAATATTCAGAGTGTTTTTTGTCCTTTTATATTGATCCCTGATTTTTTAAAGGAGATAGAAAATCTTCAAGGTTTCTTAGGATTTGCTGATGGGGTATGCTATTAAAAGTTTTTGCAACTTCTGTTTGCAACTTCTGTAGTCAGCCGCCAGTGACTCAAGTTATAAGCCCTCAGTTACTATCGCCTACTATCGCCGTGGCCGCCTGGGGCTGACCGATATAGGGCTTGGTCTGGCATGATTCAAGGATAGATCTAAAAGGCGCCCACCCCGGGCCCAAAAACCTTACATTGGTTTTTCGGCCTAGCCAACGGCACCAGCAGTTTGTGTCCCTGTCGTCATCCTGGTGATCTATGTTTCGACCCAAATCAACCCCCCTATTGACCTATTTAGGTCAAAAAACAGAGCTTTCCGGATCACTCCTGGCAAAAGGTATGGTGCGGGTAGACGGTATGGTCTACGGCTCAGTTGAGGTAGAAGGCGATCTGGAGATTTCTGCTACCGGTGTGGTGGAAGGAGCCGAGGTCAAAGCCCAAAACCTAATCGTGCAGGGCACTCTCAAGGCTGACAAAATATCGGTGGTCGACAAGATCAGCCTGGGCCCTACGGCTCGCATTGAGGGCGATGTGGTGGCTGGTTCTATTCAAATCGAATCGGGAGCTTACTACACTGGCTATATTCAAACCCACGATGCTCAGGCAGCTTTACCCTCAGCTGCCCCAGTGCCAGAGCTCTATGGTAGCCCTAATCCATAATTCTATTCTCCCGATGGCGCTGGTCTCACGCTAGGATAAGAATAATTTTCAACTTTTTCATCAGACGTAGTGTTTACAACCCTGGTCACTGACTTTAGGATTGTTTTCGAGCGGGATCCTGCTGCCCGCAACTGGTTAGAGGTATTAACCTGCTACCCTGGCTTCCATGCCCTGGTCATCCATCGATTTAGCCACTGGCTCTGGCATTTGGGGCTGCCTGTGGTGCCCCGGTTGTTATCCCATCTGGCCCGTTTTTTCACCGGCATTGAAATTCATCCTGGGGCTACCATCGGTCGCGGTGTTTTTATTGACCACGGTATGGGGGTCGTCATTGGAGAAACTGCAATCATCGGTGACTATGCTTTGATTTACCAGGGCGTTACCCTGGGGGGAACCGGCAAAGAGGTCGGTAAGCGCCATCCTACCCTGGGTGATAACGTGGTGGTAGGGGCCGGAGCCAAGGTCTTGGGCAATATTCAGATTGGTCATAACGTCAGAATTGGGGCTGGCTCGGTGGTGCTGCGGGAGGTGCCCTCTAACTGTACGGTGGTGGGTATTCCTGGACGCATCGTCTATCCGGCTGGCGATCGCCCGGAACCTCTAGAGCACGGACGGTTGCCTGATTCTGAGGCGCAGGTGATTCGCCTGCTTGTGGATCGCATAGAGGCACTGGAACAGGAGGTTAGGGGATTGGCCCAAGAACAGCCTCAGTCTCTACGTCCAGAGCGATTTAACCATCACCGATTGGCCGACTTTACCATTGAGCAATTTCTGGATGGGGCAGGCATTTAATCTAACTCCGGGCTAACCGGCCCAGGACCGGTCTTAGGCCAGGGTTTCGGGGCAGTAGCCCAACCCCAACACAAACTGACGACGAAACGCTTCAATATCTTCGCGATCTGGCTTACCGTGGGACACAATGGCCACCTGGTAATGGCGCATCACATCCACTGGAGCCTGGCCAATTTCTAGAGCCCAAAGCGCTGTTCGCACCCGCATACCCGGATCGTAGGCAACTCCCAGTTCATTCAGGTAAGCTCGCAGGTCTTCCCTGACTGCTTCAGCTATGGCTTCCAGCTTAACGCGAATCACCCAACCGTCAATTTGGTGAATAACGGTCATAAACTCCAGGGGAAGGTGAGGGCAGGCTAGCAGATGTTCGACAATGCGAAGGGTTAAGCTGGCGTTAGCCAGATAGTAGGTATATTCCATCGTGAACCTTAGAATCAGTCACTATATCCTCTATTGTCATATTTGTCGGGGGCCCTGCTTAGGGGTATATCCCCCGACTCCGCCTGGGTGTATCTCCCCAATCTGGTGACTGTTCTGTTCAGTGGAATTGGAGCCAGAACCCTGAGGCCAGAGTTGATCGCTCAACCCTAAAGGGGCTGGGGTCTCTGCGCCTAGTTGATAGTCCATGCTTGAGATCAATAGCTCACCTTAAGACCTAATCTGGCAAGTCAAGTCTGTTCGATCTCTGGCTAACCTTGGCCGCTAAGACCTGAGTTACTTTAAATTGAGCTTAGGCAAGTTTCAGACATTTGAATTGGTTCTAGCCCATGGTTGATCGCTCTGCCCCAGACTATTCTTTATCAGCCTATGACTACTGTTTGCCGCCCCAACAGATTGCCCAGTTTCCCGTTAGCCCTCGGGATGCTTCTCGGTTACTGGTGATTAATTCTAGCCAGAGTCATCACCATAGCTACTTTCGTGACTTACCGCAGTGGCTCAAGCCAGGGGACCTGCTGGTGCTGAATAATACCCGGGTGATTCCCGCCCGATTGCGGGGACGCAAAGCTGGAGGGGCGCGGGTCGAAGTCCTCCTACTAGAGGAAAGATCAAGTCACCAATGGCTAGCCCTGGTGCGCCCAGGACGAAAACTCCAACCTGGGGCAACGATTTATTTCGGCCAGCAGTCTCCTACCCCAGAGTTAACCGCTCGGGTGATCGCCACCGATACCGAGACTAACGGCCGCATTCTGGAGTTCGAACCTACTCAGAGCAGGTCTCTCGAGGACCTGCTCAACCATCTAGGTGAGGTACCCCTCCCACCCTATATTGAGGCAGGACGGACGACTCCAGACCAGTACCAGACAATTTATGCCGAATTGCCAGGGGCGGTAGCTGCTCCTACGGCGGGACTCCACTTTACCGATCGCCTGTTTGAGCAATTGGCGGCTCAAGGTATCGGGCGGTGCCTGATTACCCTCCATGTTGGGGTTGGCACCTTTCGCCCGGTAGAGACCGATAATATTTTGGACCACGCCATGCACGGCGAGTGGATTGATGTGCCAGCCAGTACCGTGGAACAGATCAGGGCCACCAAAGCCAGGGGAAACCGGGTAATTGCTGTGGGTACGACGGTTGTACGGGCCCTAGAGGCAGCTGCCCAAGGGGGTGAATTAGGGGCCTGGCAGGGTAAGACCGATCTCTTTATTTACCCTGGCTATGGGTTTCGGGTGATTGATGGCTTGATTACCAACTTTCACCTGCCTGGCTCCAGTTTGCTAATGCTGGTGAGTGCCCTGATTGGCCGAGAGCGGCTGCTTCAGCTCTACGATCAGGCAATTCAGGCAGGCTATCGATTTTATTCCTTTGGCGATGCCATGGTAATTTTACCCGAAGCCACTGCCCCACCGCCGGAGGCTGAGCCTCAAGTCGACGGGGTCTAATGAAGCCCAACCCCCTTAGCTGCCCAGGGCGTCATCCAGTAATTGGCGAGCAGTCTCCGCTTGGTCGCGGGCCTCTCGAAACCGCAGGTTACTTTGGGCAAAGGACTTCAGCACCTTAAAGCCGTCCTTAAGTTGTCCCAGTTGGGTTTCGCTGATGGGCTCATCGCTAAATAGCAAATCCACCAGAGCTCTGACCCTGAGGGCTTCGTCGCGGGAATCTTGAACCTTGACCTTCAGGGTAGCTAGCTGATGCAAAATTTGAATCGCCTGTACCACCGCATCTTCCTGTCGGGCCGTTGCCTCAGAGGGAGCCGGGGTCTGCACCTCTACCAGTTGTTGAGCACTAAAGCCATCTGCCAGAGTTGTCTTCAGTTTACCTTGATCTAACATTGTCATGAGTTGATCCATCGCTTTCTCCCGAGTTTTAGGAGAATCTTTACCGGGCACTGCTAATACGACTTCAGGACTCTGGGCCAGGGTATAACTAACCATAGATAAGTTCGTCAGTACTACCTTAGTGTATGCTTTGGCGCTCTCAATAGCAATCCCTGGTAGGCCGACTTGACCTAGGTTTCTAGTACGGCTTGTACCACCGAACTCAGGCGCTGATGCAGACCTGAAGGCTGCATCAGCGGTACAAAGGGAGGAATTACCTCTCTGGGGCTAACCCCTGCGGGGGTAAGGTTTTGCAGGACCGGACGAAAATCTGGGATCGAGCCCTGGCGGGCGGATGGCTGCTGCTGCCGGAGGCTGCTGGCCGCCAGTGGGATGATCTCGGCGGCGCAGTTATCCCTGGCATCGGCGGCGGTCTCCTCATAGGGGGAGACAGCAAGCAGGGTTTGACCCAGGATAATCGATTCAAACTCCCGGCTAAAATGACGAATGGGCTGACCTCGCCGTTGCCACAGGTGCAGAATATGATCTACGGAAATAATCTTATAGCGCCCCTGGTAGAGAGCCTCGGTGACAGCCGTACTCACCCAGCGGTAACCAAAGGTCTGAATCCACTGGTTAATCAGCACCTCGCCAGCATAGTGGTCGAGATCAAAGCTGTATTCCCTCAATAGGTTGAAAATTGAGACCACCTCTGGCGATAAATTAGGATTAGCCATAGCATGCTCTGAGGGTTAACCGACATTAGCCCCAATTGAATCGAGGTTTTCCCCTATTAAATCCTAATCATCAAAATTCGTCACCCGTAGTGATGGCTATCCCTAGGTTGATTGGGGCGAAACCAGGCAGAATGCCTGCTTACCCTGCCCTGGACGGGCAACTTGTGGCAGGATCTAAGCAGAATCGCCCGCTTTTGAAACCCTGTAGAGGTGCCAGTGGAGTTATGTGAGTTATGTAACGATGGAGTTCTCTGATGCTGAGGACCGGATTGGTTGTCTGGTGTAGTTTAATGTGCTGGTTTGGGGTCGCCGGTCTGGCTCTGGCCGCTGCCCCTGAGGCTCTGGTTGGTCAGCCATCGGCACCTCTTCAGGCCATCCAAGGTTTGCGTCAGCAAGCCTTCGCCGCTACCCAGGCAGGAGAATTTGAAGCGGCGGAGGAGTACTGGAGTCAGCTCTTGGACTACCTACCCGAGGAGCCAGCCCTCTGGAGTAACCGGGGTAATGTGCGGGTTAGCCTGAACCATTTAGAGGCGGCCCTGGAAGACTACGATCGCGCCATTGCCCTGGCTCCGGATCAGCCTGACCCCTATCTCAACCGAGGGGCTGTCCGGGAGGGGCTGGGCCAGTGGGCGGCGGCGATCGGCGATTACAATCGGGTACTGGAGTTGGCTCCTGATGACTCTGCTGCCTACAATAATCGTGGCAATGCCCAGGGCGCCCAGGGGAACTGGGCTGCTGCTCTGGCTGATTACCAAAGGGCGGTAGACCTAAATCCTAAATTTGCCCTGGCCCGTATTAATGTTGGCCTGGCTCAGTACCAATTGGGTGAGAAAGCCCTGGCGATTCGCCAATTTCGCAACCTGACCCGGCGCTACCCCAACTTTGCCGACGCCCGAGCGGCTCTAACGGCGGCCCTCTGGAATGCTGGTCTGCCCGGTGAGGCGGAGAGTAACTGGGTAGCGGTGATGGGGCTAGACGGGCGCTATAAAGACCTGGCCTGGGTCAGGCAGGGACGGCGCTGGCCGCCTCAGCTAGTGAGCGCCCTGGAACGGTTTTTACACCTCCAGACCAGTCCCCATGATTGATCTGTGGTTAATGGTGAGCCTTGGCTTCTTAGGTAGCTTTGGCCATTGTCTGGGCATGTGCGGTCCGCTGTCGGCGGTCTTAGCGATGCAGGCTACCAGGGGGGAATCAGCCAGCCTCTGGTCTAGTTTGCGGTTTCATCTGTTGCTGAATTTAGGGCGTTTAATTAGCTATGGCCTGGTGGGGGCTGCCATTGGCGCAGTCGGGTCGGTCCTGGTGGCCGGTGGGCAAATGGCGGGTCTGGGTAGTGGCCTGCGTCAGGGAATGGCCTGGTTAACGGGTATCCTGCTGATCTGGGTGGGGCTCACCCACATTAGCCCGGGCTGGCTGCCCCCCTTTCCCCTATTGCACCCCCTGGCCCAACCCCACCTAGGTCAGCGCCTCAACCGAGTCATGGAGACGTTTAGCGATCGCCCCCAATGGTGGACCCCCCTACCCCTGGGGCTGGTGTGGGGGTTGATTCCCTGTGGGTTTCTGTACACGGCCCAGATTAAGGCGGCTGAAACCACCCAATTAGGCACCGGGGCTCTAACGATGGTGGCCTTTGGCCTGGGGACGCTGCCGATGATGGTAGCCATGGGGTTTTCCACCAGCTGGTTGAGTCGCGATCGCCGCAGTCAATTGTTTTACCTGGGGGGCTGGCTGACCCTCCTGATGGGGGGGGTGACCCTGACCCGTACCGGCGATACGCTACCCAACTATCCCGCCTACGGCAGTCTGGCGTGCCTGGTGCTGAGCTTAATCGCCCGTCCCCTGGCCCAGGTCTGGCCCTGGCCCCGGCGTTACCGACGGGGGTTGGGGGTGGCCGCCTGGTGGTTGGCTCTGTTGCACGCCCTACAGGCTATCTCCCATAACTGGCAGGGGGACTGGCGTGCCCTGTCCTTTATGCTGCCCCAATACCAGTGGGGCATTGGGGCAGGGGGAGGGGCTCTAGCCCTGATGCTGCCTTTGGTTCTCACCAGTTCCAACGCAGCCCAGACCTGGTTGGGTCGGGGCTGGACCTGGTTACACCGCCTCAGTAGCGTGATTTTAGGCCTGACCCTGGTCCATGGTTTACTACTACAACTGCAGCCTGGCTTTAGCTCTGATAGCCTCTGGAAGCTAGGGCTATGGGGCGGACTGGGGCTGGGGGTCATGCTGGTGCGATCGCGGCTATGCTGGCAATTACTATCGCTGGAAAAATATTATGGACCATCCCCGCCCTAACCCGGAGATCGCCCCCGGATTGAGGATCAAGACCCTGACACTGGTGCTGGGGTGGGCTTGCTTGAGCTGGCCAGTCGCTGCCCACCAGTTAAAAGTCACCGATAGTGTTGGCGGTACCCTGCACCTCGAACCCAACGATACCCCCAAGGCCCAGTCCTCCACCTTGATCTGGATCGCCCTGACCCATCCTGGCGGAGCCCTGATTCCCCTGGAGGAATGCAAGTGTTCCCTGACTATCTATAGCCCGCCCCGCCCCGCCCCCATTGCCAAGCCCCCCCTGAAGCCCATCGCCACCGGCCACTACCAGGGTATTCCTGGAACAGAGTTTACCTTTCCAGGGGTAGGCACCTATACCCTGGTTTTCCAGGGTACTCCCCGACGAGATGGATCCTTTAAAACCTTTGAACTCAGCTACCCGGTCACGGTAGCGGCGGGGCCTAGCCCACAGCCTCTGACCAAGCCAGAGTCAGGGTCCCAGATGCAGCCGTCCTCTACCCCGCCCTTCAACCCTGAGGCTGGCAGCACGAGGGGAATTGGGTGGGTTCTAGCAGGCCTAGTCCTGGTGGGAGTAGGGATAGGCATGGGTTGGCTGCGACGCCTGCGTCAGTAAGCTCAGGCATCGCCTGGGTAGGCTAAAATCCCATGGCGGTGGCCAGGGTTTGGAGATCTGGACTCAGCCCCCCCTTTACCTGATTCTGGCTATGGGTAATGGCAGTATCTGGATCCTTCAGCCCATTACCGGTAAGGACACAAACAATAGTGGCCCCAGCCGGTACCTGGTCCTTAACCTTAAGTAGTCCGGCAACGGAGGCCGCACTAGCAGGTTCGCAAAATACCCCTTCCAGGGCCAGGAGGCGGTAGGCATCCAGAATTTCCTCGTCGGTAACGGCGGTAAAGCTGCCCTGGCTGGCGTCTCGCACCGCTTCTGCCCGCTGCCAGTTAGCCGGGTTGCCAATGCGAATGGCAGTGGCCAGGGTTTGGGGGTCCTTGACCACATGGCCATTGACCAGGGGAGCCGATCCAGCCGCTTGAAAGCCCATCATGCGGGGTAGGCGACTACAGCGATCGCGCTGGTGATACTCGCAAAAGCCCATCCAGTAAGCGGTAATGTTGCCCGCATTACCCACGGGAATACATAACCAATCAGGGGCATCTCCCAGACTATCGACCACTTCAAAGGCCGCTGTTTTCTGACCTTGGAGGCGAAAGGGATTCACCGAATTAACCAGGGTTAGGGGATAGTCCTGAGCCAACTGCCGTACCCGTTCCAGGGCCGTATCAAAGTTGCCCTGAATGGCCAGCACCTCTGCCCCGTAGAGCAGGGCCTGGGCCAGCTTGCCGACGGCTACATAGCCATCGGGAATTAGCACAAAGGCTCGCATACCCGCCCGTCGAGCGTAGGCCGCCGCCGCCGCTGAGGTATTACCGGTACTGGCGCAGATGACAGCTTCGGCACCCTGTTCCTTGGCCTTAGACAGGGCCATAGTCATGCCCCGGTCCTTGAAGCTGCCGGTGGGATTAAGGCCATCGTACTTGACCCAAACCTGC
This sequence comes from Cyanobacteria bacterium REEB459, assembly GCA_018970085.1. Classification (GTDB taxonomy): domain Bacteria; phylum Cyanobacteriota; class Cyanobacteriia; order Phormidesmidales; family Phormidesmidaceae; genus Nodosilinea. The sequence continues at coordinate 84,871 of JAGWXD010000002.1, read as the reverse complement.
ACCCCCTGGCCTACCTGTTGGGCCAGGGCCGGCATGGGAATCAGGGGTGTATTGCCCTCCCGCAGAGTAATAATCGGTGTTTGCTCAGATACCGGTAGGTAATCACGGTAGGCTTCAATCAACCCCGGCCAGGGCTGGGTGCCCGGGGCCGAATGGGTCGGCAGCCGCAGGGCAGCGGCGCTGTTACCAAAGGAGGAAGGGGTAAAACTGGTAGTCACAGTGGATGCTGGGATGAATAGGTGCTTTGGGGTTTAGGCCCCCGGAAGCACAGAAATTATGCTGATTCTAGCGAAAATTGGTCTCCTTTCCGACGGCTGAGTCCTGTCTAGCCTTCTCTTAGCTGTCTCAAGCTGCGGCTGTGGTATTTAGATCCCCTAACCCAGCCCCGCCCTCTCAGCAAAATCACCCTCTAGACAGCAGCACCAAAATAGCTTAGCCTGCTAGCTGAGTACAATTTCCTATGATGCTCTCTTAAAAATATGCCAACCGATAGTTTGAACTCTGCTGCATGGCAGTCCCTCCGGTCTACCTCCTCTACAGCCATCCTGCCGGCCAGATCGGATAGTTCTGAGTCAACGGGTGGTCAAAGCCTACCCTACACCGCTGATCAGCAGGTGCAACTGCTCCATCTCCAGGCTGAAATTGACGTGCTCTTGCTCAGGCTTCAGGCCTTATCGATTAGGGCTGAGTCAGGATCCGGGACGGTTTAACCCGGGTAATAGGATGCCCCCGGCTCGCTAGGGATATAAAGCCCCAATCTAGGACCATGTTCAGCCCTTCTGGGCTCGACCCTAGGACCCTGGCTGCCTGAGAATGGACCATTTTTCCCATAGTCAGCTATTGTTAGGAAAAACCCTTGGGAGATGATCCAATGAGGGATTGTTCTAACTGCGTAAGCAAGGCTGATTTAGCGATTCGCCTCTGCTTGCCGCCTGCTCGGCGGCGACGATTTATCTATCTGGGGTTGGGGGTAGCGACTGGGCTGGCGGCGCTGGGGGGATCGGCTCTAAACGTTTTTCTCACTCCGGATGCCCCTGGGGGACTGGCTAGCCAGGTAGACTCTGAATCGGCTAAACCGGAGCGATCGCAGCCGTTATTTCGGCCTCACCTGCTCTCTGCTTCCTCCTCAGCCCTAGCCGATCCTGCATTGTTGTTATCCACTCCGCCTGCAGCCCGGCTGACGACGGTGGCCACGGGTCGGGTTGATCCCTTCAGATCTATTCTGGCCCCGGGTAGTAATACCCTGAATGGGCCCCTGTCTGCCTCCTCCAGTGGTCCAGCCCTACCCTTAGCCAACCCTGCCGCGATTTTGTCTGGGCTGCCATCTGCCCCGGTGGTTGCTCCGCAGACTGCCTTACCACCGGTGATCAGCGCCGGTGCAGCCGATGCCAGGGTCACGACCACCGCTGCTAACTGGGCTGATCAACTAATTATCACTGGGATTGCCCAGGTGGGGTCCCAGGTCAGTGTGATGGTGACTGAGCCCGGCCAGCCCGCTGGTCGTCGGGTGCAGCTGGGGGAAACCCTATGGGGCGGTCGGGTCCGCCTTAAAATGGTAGATCTGTCTGGGGCTGAACCCCAAATCATTTTGACCTACGGCAATCGCGACTACCGGCGGTCCGTAGGGGCTGGCCTGATCTTGGGGCAGCGCTAGGGATGGTGGGGAGTGCGGCTGGGCCGCCCTGGACCGCCCAATTCTATCCCTGTCCCGTTTGCTGGCAGGGTCGACTGCAACCTATGGTGCTGATGGAGGCCTACGGCTGCGATCGGTGTCAGCGAATTTTGGCCCTTAATCTAGAGCAGCAGGCCCTCTATCGTCTGGATGTCAGTCCTGCCCAGGGCTGGCGCTGGCAAGGACAGCGCTGGCGATCGCTGCACCATCAGCCCCAGTTCTCCCCCCTCTCCCTGGTTCTCCTCAGCCTGGTCTTGGTGATCTGTCCAGCCGGCCTGGTGGCTCTAGCCGCCTACCTCTTTCCTCCCTTAGAATCAAGCGGAAGCGTCAGCTGGGCCTGGGCCGGATTAACCGTGATCAGCCATGGCCTGATGGTGGCCTGGTTAATGGCGGAGTTTTACCAGGTGCCAGTTGCTCGCCTGCTACCAATTCGCCGCCGCTAGTGCGATCGAGACTGAGACCTAGGGCCCCAACTGCCTTTACCTCAGAATGGGCAGTCCCCCATAGCCTAGTCTGGCCACTGCCAGCCCCTGTGATTAGCTTTAGCCGTGATCAGCTTTAGAATAGTGTTATAACCAATCTAACCCTTGTAGTGCTGGCTCTCACCCATGGTTGCCGCAATTCAGATTAAACATTTAAAAAAAACCTACGGGCCGGTTCAAGCGGTCCAAGATGTGTCCCTGACCATCGAACCTGGAGAAATTTTTGGTTTGCTTGGCCCCAATGGTGCCGGTAAGACCACGACTATTCGCTGTGTTTGTACTCTGGCCACTCCCGACAGTGGCAGGGTTGAAGTTATGGGGATACCGGTTTTAACTCAGCCCCAACGGGTACGCCAGCATCTGGGCTACATCGCTCAGGAGGTCGCCCTCGATAAAGTGCTAACCGGGCGTGAGTTGATGCGCTTGCAAGCGGCCCTCTACCATCTACCCGGCCCCCTGGCTCAGCAGCGGATTGAGGCGATGATTCAACTGCTAGAACTGGAGGAGTGGGCCGATCAAAAGACTGGTACCTATTCGGGAGGGATTAAGAAGCGTCTGGATCTGGCTCTGGGTATGCTGCACCAACCCGATGTCCTGGTTCTAGACGAACCCACCGTCGGCCTCGATATTGAAACTCGCTCAGCTGTCTGGGCCTTTCTACGCCAACTCAGGGCCGCAGGTACCACCATTTTAATCACTAGCCACTACCTGGAGGAGATCGACACCCTGGCCAACCGGGTGGGAATTATTGATCAAGGTCGGGTGATTGCGGCGGGACGACCCGCTGAGCTCAAGGATCAACTGGGGGGCGATCGCATCACCCTGCGACTCCAGGAATTTACGACTCCGGCTGAGGCTGAGACCGCCAGGCTGCTGCTCGCCCATCTCCCCTGTGTTCAGGATGTAATTATCAATGCAGCCCAGGGCAATTCTTTGAATCTGCTGGTCGATCGCCAGGCCGAGGCCCTAACCTTGGTGCAACAGACCATGGCGACAGCGGGTTTACCCATCTTTGGTATTTCCCAATCTCGCCCCAGTCTAGACGATGTCTATCTAGCTGCCACTGGTCGCACGCTGATCGATGCCGAACTGGCAGCGGTAGGTCAGCGAGATTTAAAACGAGAAAAGAAACAGGCTATGAAGGGAGGTTAAACCCAAGATCATGAGTACGACTTTACCGACTCCACTGTCTAATTCAGCTGGTGCTGCTGCCCTCAACAGCGCCGCCATACAGTCTTGGAAAGAGAGCCTGGCCAAGACCGCCAGACCCGACTGGAGAGATTTCTGGCAAGAAACCCTGGCCATGACCCAGCGCTTGTTTATTCAATTGCAGCGACGTCCCTCCACCCTGGTAGCAGGGGTAGTCCAACCCTTGATCTGGCTGGTATTGTTTGGGGCTCTTTTTCAAAATGTCCCCGCCGGTTTATTTGGCGAGAGTCGCAACTATGGGCAATTTTTAGGGGCTGGCATCATTGTCTTTACCGCCTTTGGGGGCGCTTTGAATGCCGGCTTGCCCGTCATGTTTGATCGCGAGTTTGGGTTTCTCAATCGTTTTCTGGTGGCCCCTTTGGCCTCTCGTTATTCCATCGTGGTTGCCTCGGCTCTATTTATTGCCAGCCTGAGTCTGTTGCAAACCGCTGCCATCCTTAGCCTTAGTGCCCTGCTGGGGGCAGGGTTGCCCAATTTTTTGGGCCTAGTGTTGGTATTAGCTATTGTGATGGCGTTAGTGTTGGGGGTAACCGCTCTCAGCCTGGGACTCACCTTTGCCCTACCGGGTCATATTGAACTGATCGCCGTGATTTTTGTCACTAACCTGCCCCTGCTGTTCTCCAGTACGGCCCTGGTACCCCTTGATTTTATGCCCCATTGGTTGCAGATAGTGGCTAGCTTTAATCCCCTTACCTACGCCATTGAACCTATCCGCTATGTTTACCTTCACCCTGATTGGAGCTGGAGTAGCCTGGTACTTCAAACGCCCTTTTTTAATGTATCCTTGGCAGCCTGCGGGGTAGTTTTAACGATTTTTTGTGCCGGATCTCTGGCCTTGATTCAACCCCTATTACGTCAGCGCATGGCCTGATTTCGGCCTGGCTTGAGGGCTGCATTGATAGCATTGTGGAACCTTATTAAGGGTCTAAAGTCTTTATAGTGGAGACCCTTCAACATTAGCCAACCCGGTTGGCACACTACTGTACTTCCAAGGAGGTCTAGGATGATTCACCCGTTGAAACTGTCAAGTCTTTGGGCTGCAACTGTGGCCATGGCAACCCTGGTAGCCCTTACCCCAGTTGCCCTGGCCCAGTCTGCCAGCACTGATCCCAGGGCTGAACCCGTTGTGGATCCCAACACTGGCTTTACCAGTGCTGACTCGGGTAATGGGTTGTTTGGCCAAAGCTCGTCTCCCTTCGATTTAATCCACCGGGCGGTGCTGATGAATGATATGAGCCTATCTGACTTTAGTCACCAGCATCAGAATCGCATGTCATCAGAGGCCGCTAGCTTTCGTCAACAGCAACAGCAGGTCTTGAAGGGCCAGTCCACCCAGGGTCAGGCCCCCTTACCAGTGTCGCCGGCCACCAAACCTTAGGGCAAGTCTGATGTTAACCATGGCTGCGGTGATAGTCCTGGCCACTGCCATAACGTAGGGCATCAATCCAGCGATGCAAATAGTAACGGCCCAAGGGGGGCAAAATCTGATCCACAGAGGTGAGGGGGGTGGTTAAACTAGCCAGCCCACTGTAGCTGGCTAGACTACCATAGTGACCTAGCCATTTGACCAGGGTGTCTAGGCCAACTTGGGGAATAATTTGGGCAATTAGACCCGGGTGGTTGACAGCGGTGGTTAATAAAACCCGGGTAAGGGCAGGAAACTGCACAATATCTTGGAGGAAGGGGGTTAAGGTGCCTGGTCCCAGACCTGCCATATCGCTAAAAATAGCTCCTAAGAGGGTGTTGATGTGCTGATCGGCAATCACCTGGTCGACCCCTGCCCCCATGGCTCGCTGGAACAGCCAGGTAACCGCTAAATTTGGTTGATAGGCTTGCAACTGCCCGAGGGCTCTGGACCCTAAACAGTCCCAGGTCAAGGCTTCGTCGATGCCGCTGGTCAGGCGATGTAGATGACGAACCATAGCACCAAAGCCTCCAAAGCTCAGGGGTGACTGCTGACCACTGCTGTCTCCCACCGCCAGGGTGCGACCCCAAGGATAGCGCAGGGGGCTCTGGCGATAGCAGGGAAAACAGCCAAATAGAGCGCGTTTAATCTTCAGGTCTGCCAGGGCGACGCCTTGGTAGTCAGGCAGTAGTTGCCAGTAATCCTCAAATAGTTGGCTCAAGGTTAAACGGCGGGGGTCGGCATCCAGGTAGGTAAATAGATAGGTAGTACGACCGTCTCGAGCCGGAAAGGCCTCCCAGAAATACTGGCACTGGTGTCGCAGGGGAGTAAACGATACCAGCAAGTCGCCGCTGGTGTTAGGCTCAAAGCCTGTGGCACAGGTTCCGACCACCAGGCAGATACCATCGGGTTTCTGACCAGCGCGGGCTTGACGAACCATAGGCGAGGTGTGACCCATGGCATCTACCAGCAGTCGGGCAGATAGGGGTGGCCTGGCCTGGACCTGGACGCCGTTAGGATGGATGGTGGCTGCAGTGAAGGGGGTTTGCTCCAGCAGGTAGCCCCCTGCTGCCAGGAATGTTGTCTTTAACTGATCTAGCAACACGGCCGGGCTGACCCCCACATTCAGCACATCTCTGACCCAAATCGGATCACTACCTAGAAACTGAATACGACCAGGGTTATATTCGCTGTAGATGGCCTGTTCTAGCTCAGCCTGATGGAGTATCCCTAGTTGCACCAGAGTCTCTAACTCTCTTCGAGAAATATTCCATTCCTGGTCCCGTCCCCGCAACTGCCCCCGCTCAACCAGGGCTACTCGCCACCCCCGCTGGACCAGAGCCACCGCCAGTAATAAGCCCAGGGTGCCCCCAGCGATAATCACATCCCAGTCAACCTGACTGAGGCGATCGGGGCTGACTTGAATGACCGGCGGCTGGGGAGTGGGTCCGCTGCGGTACTGATGCCAGAGCTGATCGGCTTTGGCCAGGGCCTGGAGGGGATGGCCGGGTAATCCCTCTAGCATTAACTCGCTCAGGCAGGTCATGGGAACTCCTCTTGGGGCTGGACCGGGTTGGGATTGGCAGGGGGCAAGGCTGGTGTCAATTGGGGCTACCCTCGACCTTGAGATTGACTCCAAATCCCCTGGGGTAGCCACTCTCCCCCCAGGGCTTGGATTCGATCCTGGGTCATAGTGTATAGCCAGGCCCAGGTGAAGGGGGTGAGATCACAATGGTAGATGGGTTGCCACTGTCGTTGGTACTCGCTTTGTTGAGCCTGGTGGGGGTCATAGCCTTCAAAGCTGTCTAGGGTCGCCAGTAGGGTAGTGGGCAGGCTCAGTACTACCCCCTGGACCCAGCCAGGTTCTAGACAGAGGGCTGGATACCCCAGGGCAAGATGGTATAGGCGACCAAGAGCGATCGCTGGGGCCAGAGCGGTAACTCGACCTGCACACCATTGCTCAAAGCCCCACTCCCCCGGCTTCAGGGTGCCATAGACAAATAGACGAGTAGCCTCTGACACCAGGTTAGGTCTCCTGGCTGTCTAGCTCTAAAACGGTGCTGCTCATCAGGTGATTAACCATAGACACCAACTGTTTAGGATCAACCGGTTTATCAAGGGTATCGGTAGCTCCCGACTGGCGGGCCCGGTCCCCTTGTCCGGCAATCTGGGGGTCAACCAGGGCTAGAATCTTTAAACTCAAATAGCTGACTTTCTGCCGCAGTGCCCCTATCATTTCGAAGCTATCCCCATCGCTTAGATCCAGGGTAAGAATCAGGGCAGCCGGTTGGAGCAGATCTATTTGATCAAGGACTCGAGATCCATCCATCACCCAGATCACCTGGTAATCCGCTGCGGTGAGCATATCGCAAATCAAATTAGCGGTTTCTTCATTTTCTTCCACCAGTACAATTCGCCCCCCAACCGGTTCTTTCCCTGAGGGGGTGGGTGGGGAGACAGCCTCAGGCAAGGGGTGGAGAGGCAGTCTAACGGTAAATACCGAGCCTACCCCCACATGGGAGATTACCTTAATAGAGCCCCCATGGAGATCAACTAATTGCTGGGTCAGGGCTAGCCCCAACCCAGTGCCCGAGTACTCGCGTTGACGCACATTGCCAAGTTGCTGGAACTTTTCAAATAAAAGGGCCTGAGCTGTTTCAGGAATGCCAATGCCGGTATCTTCAACGTGAAAAACTACCCCATGGTGGTCTCGCCGCACCCGCAGGATGACCTTGCCCCGGTCGGGAGTAAACTTGACGGCGTTACTGAGCAAATTGCTGAGAATTTGTCGCACCCGCCGGGGATCGGCGACGAAGTCATCTTGATCTGGAGCAAGTTTTAAATCTAAACTCATGTCAATTCCCCGACCGATGGCCTCTGCCCTGAAGGCGTCTATACTTTGTCGGCTCAAAGAGGTGAGGGAAAAGGGACGCAACTCCAGGGTGACGCGGCCAGATTCAACCTTAGAGACTTCTAAAATATCGTTGATGATACTCAGCAGATGCTCACCACTGGTGTGAATGGTAGTCAGGTAGTCTCGTTGACGCTGGCTTAAATCCCCCAAGGACCAGCGCAGCAGGGTGGCGGACATGCCAATAATATAGGTCAGAGGCGTCCGTAATTCGTGGCTCATGGTGGCCAGAAAATCACTCTTAGCCCGATTTGCCGATTGGGCTGCCACCAGAGCATCCCGCAGGTCTTGAGTGCGTTCAACCACGCAAATTTCCAGATTTTGAGTTTGTTGCTGTAACTGCTGGTATAGCTGGGCCTGGTTAATGGCAATGGCTAAATGTTCGGCAATGTGTCTAAGAAACTCGACTTCCCAGGGCTGCCAGTGCCGTTGGTGCTGGCATTGATGGGCAATCAGCAGGCCCCATAGATGGTGTCCCACCAGGATCGGGGAAACTAGCTTAGATTTAACCCCGGCCTGCTGTAGAAATTTGCTCAGACAGGGAATGTGGCTATAGGTGCTGATGACATCTTCTACCACCAGGGTTTCTCCCCGCCAGTAGCGATCGCACCCACCGGGGAGTTTATTAAAACAATACTGCTCGGAGTGATGCAATACCGAAGGGATGTCAGTCTGGGCCAGGGACTCGTAGGCAATATAACCCTCAGCCCCTTTCCCTATTGGTGATCGGCTGGGATGTTTCCAGGCGGCTTCAGGGTGACAATCCTGAGCGGGATGATGGCCTGGCCCCGGTTCAAACTGATAGATCAACAGGCGATCGGCCTGTAAAAACTCTCGCACTTCTGCCACCGTGGTTTGTAAAATCACCGATAGATCCAAACTCCCTTGAATCTTGGTCACTACCTGGTTCAGCAGTAAGCTGCGCTCTAGCTGCTGATCTAACCTGGCCTGGACCGGCTCACAGGTGCTATTCTGGCTAGCCTGGGCGCAAAATTCTAACCAGGCCAGCATGAATTCGGCCTGGGCAGCGGGGCTGGTTTCCCCCAGATTACGGCGTAGGGTTGCCCACATAGCTGGCAGTTGGTCGGCAGCCAGGGTAGCTTGCAACCTCTCTAACCACCCATCTACGGCCCTATGGGTGGTTAACATCTGGACCATGGCCAGTTCCCCTGGCGATGACTGCCGTTCTACGGTGATTACCAAGGCCAAGGAAGATCCTGCCAGGCACCAGAACTGCTGGTAATCCCCCAGGGAAACTGGCCACTCAGCCTCTGTCAGCAGAGTTAGATTAGCCCGGTGGCCGTAGGCTTTTAACCATGGGCCCAGGTGGTCAAGTACGGCTGTAGAGATAATCTGCTGAGCACCGTCAGGTGCCACCCTAGCCATAGGTCTTTACCGGGGCTGGGCCAGTCCAACGCCGCTGGGTGGTTAGGTAGTAAACCATAGTTGATATCTCAGACCAATGCTGTTTACAGGTTTAACAACACTGGGATTACTTCGGAGTTATCTTCTATAGTAGCTGTGCTGAGCAGAGTGCCCAACTAACACTAGAGTTCCTTCAGATTTGCTGCGGCTGAGGTTCTACCCCATGCATCGTCTGGCTACTATCCCTGGGGGTTGGACTCCCGAGACCGAAGGGCTGATTACGGTGGAACAGTCCCCCGCTGCCATTATATTTTTAACTGCCGCCGATACTGAAATTCAGACGCTGGCCCTGGCCCACCATCGGTTGCCGCCAGGGTTTCCCCAGGTGCGAGCGGTTAATCTGTTACAGTTGCAACAACAGCTCAGCATCGATCACTATGCTGAAACGGTGCTGAGCCAGGCTCGATTAATTATTCTCCGGATCCTGGGAGGCAGGGCCTACTGGCCCTACGGTCTGGAGGTCGTGAAGGAAGTAGCAGCAGCAACCCAAGCCGCGCTGATTGTACTACCCGGAGACGATCGCCCCGCCCCAGACCTGATCAGTCACTCCACTGTGCCCCTAGGGGTGGCTAACCAGTTGTGGCGTTACCTGAACGAGGGCGGGGTAGATAACCTGGCCCATGGCTTAGCCTGGCTGTGGGATCGCCTGTTTCAAACCACCTACCAACCGCCACCGCCCCAACCGATTCCCCGGGTTGGCCTGTATCCTTGTAGCCAGTTTGGTCCCGGGGCAGAGGGTGTTATGGGTATTTTGTTCTACCGGGCCCACTACCTGGCCGGTAACACGGCTCCTATTGATAGCCTCTGCGCTGCCCTTAGCCAGCGGGGCTACCAACCCCTAGCGATCTACCTTTCCTCTTTGCAAGAAGTTGAGGTGCAACAGCAGCTAGAGCAGCTGCTCCAGTCTCCCCAGGGTCAAGAAGTTGGGGTGCTACTCAATACCACGAGCTTTGCCCTGGCCAAACTGGCTGGGCCCCACCTGACCCTGTGGCAGAGGCTAGCGGTGCCAGTACTGCAGGTGATTCTGAGCGGGGATAGTCAGAGGGCCTGGAACGATCGCAGCTTGGGCCTTAGCCCCCGTGATATCGCCATGAATGTTGCCCTACCGGAGGTGGATGGCCGCATTATTACTCGGGCCGTCTCCTTTAAGGCGACTAGTCAGCGGCATGCTGCCCTGCAAACCGATGTGGTCACCTACCAGCCACTCACCGATCGCATCGACTTTGTAGCTGATCTGGCGGTGGCCTGGGCCCGTCTGCGCCAGACCGTTGTCAGAGATCGTCGCCTGGCCCTGGTGCTGGCCAATTACCCCAACCGAGATGGGCGTCTGGCCAATGGAGTAGGGCTAGATACCCCCCAAAGTACCGTTGAGATTTTGCATGCCCTGCAACAGGAGGGCTACCACCTGGGCCCCTTGCCCCAAGACGGCCACCAGCTAATTCAATGGTTAACGGCAGGAGTCACCCCCGATCAGGCGGGAATCGCCCCCCGACTGGTGCGCCAGTCCCTCTCTCTGGCAGACTATCAAGCCTATTTTCAGACTCTGCCGGAGCCAGTCAAAGACTCTATCTTAAAGCGCTGGGGAGACCCTGCCGTGGCCCTGGGGGAGGCGGCAGCCTTTGCTATCCCCGGGCTACAGTGTGGTCACGTATTTCTGACGATTCAACCCAGCCGCGGCTATGATCTAGACCCCAGCCTCAACTACCACTGCCCTGACCTGGTCCCCCCCCATAGCTATCTAGCGGTTTACCTGTGGCTACGCCACCAGTTTGGGGCCCAGGCCATCATCCATGTGGGCAAACATGGCAACCTGGAATGGTTGCCCGGTAAGGGGGTGGGCCTCTCTGCCCGATGCTATCCAGAGGTAGTGCTGGGTCCCCTGCCCCACCTCTACCCTTTTATTGTCAATGACCCAGGGGAAGGTGCCCAAGCCAAGCGCCGGGCCCAGGCGGTGATTATTGACCACCTCACCCCGCCGCTGACCCGGGCAGAACTCTACGGCCCCCTGCAACAGCTAGAAGCTCTGGTGGATGAATACTACGAAGCCCAAAGCCTTGACCCCAGCCGCCTGTCGGCGATTAGCGATCGCCTCTGGCAGCTGCTTGCCACCACCCATGTCGTGGCTGATCTATCTACTCCCGTGCCAACTCAAACCCCAGACCTACCGGCCCTGCTGCCCCGTCTAGATACCTACCTATGCGAACTGAAGGAAGCCCAGATTCGAGACGGGCTGCATATCCTGGGTCGTTGTCCCGAGGGGCGGCAGTTGCGAGATTTAATTCTGGCCATTGCCCGCCACCCCGGCCCTGGTCGCCAGGGTCTAACCCGAGCCATCGCCCAGCTCTGGGGGCTGGATTTCGACCCCTTGACCGTTGATCCGGCCACCCCCTGGCTATCCCCGCCGGGGTTACCCCCCTGGCGCATCGCTGGAGATGGGGTGGAGGCCCTGGAACAGGAGGCCGCCCGGCAGGTGGAGCTGATCCTGGTGGACCCTCAGGGGTATACTCCGCCTGGCGATCCGATACTAGCAGCCGAACTGAGCTGGATCCATGGCACCCTCCTGCCGGCCCTGGGTCAAACCCGGAACGAAATCACCTATTTGCTCCACGGCCTGGCGGGGGGCTATGTGCCCAGTGGCCCGGCTGGGGCCCCTACCCGTAATCGGCCGGAGGTGTTGCCTACGGGGAGAAACTTTTTCTCTGTTGATATTCGCGCCATACCCACAGAAACCGCCTGGGATGTAGGCCGTCGGGCCGCTGCTGCCCTTATCGATCGCTATACCCAGGACCACGGTGAGTACCCCCAAACCCTGGGATTGTCAGTGTGGGGCACGGCCACCATGCGCACCGGCGGTGATGATATCGCTCAAGCCCTGGCCCTGCTTGGGGTCAGGCCAGTGTGGGATGGTCCCTCCCGGCGAGTGGTGGACGTTGAGATTTTGCCCCTCAGTGGGCTGGGGCGGCCCCGGGTAGATGTGACCCTACGGATTTCTGGCTTTTTTCGAGATGCCTTTCCCAATTTGATTGACCTATTTGATCAGGCGGTCGGAGCGGTGGCGGCCCTGACAGAGGCGGCGGACCAAAATCCCCTGGCCCACCGAGTACACCAGGAAACCCTGGATTGGCAACGGCAGGGATTAACCCCCGACCAGGCCCGGCGGCGATCTAGCTATCGCATCTTTGGCTCTAAGCCAGGGGCCTACGGAGCCGGGCTGCAGGGGTTAATAGAATCCCAAAACTGGACTACCGATGCCGATCTAGCCCGTGCCTACCTGAACTGGAGTGGCTATGGCTACGGTCAAGGGGGGGAAGGGGCGGCGGCGGCCGAGGCCTTTGAACAACGGTTACAGAACCTGCAAGTGATTTTGCATAACCAGGATAACCGTGAACATGATCTGCTGGATTCCGATGATTACTACCAGTTCCAGGGGGGGATGAGCGTGGCTAGCCGCACCTTGCAAGGGCGGCCAGTGCCTACCTACTTTGGCGATAATGCCCTTGTCGATCGCCCCCGAGTGCGATCACTGCGGGAGGAAATCAACCGGGTGTACCGGTCGCGGGTAGTCAATCCCAAGTGGATTCAGGGGGTCATGCGCCACGGCTACAAGGGGGCCTTTGAAATGGCTGCCACCGTAGATTACCTGTTTGCCTACGATGCCACTACCAACTGCGTTGCTGACCACATGTACGAAGGCATTGCCCAGGCTTATCTGATCGACCCTGCGGTGCAGGAGTTTGTCTATCAAGCCAATCCCTGGGCCCTGCGGGATATGGCGGAGCGGCTGTTGGAAGCCCAGCAGCGAGGACTCTGGGCCAGCCCCGATCCGATTTTACTGGAGTCGCTGCGACAGATTGCCCATGGAGCCGAGGCCTGGCTGGAAACCCAGACCGGCCAGCCAGGGGATGGGGGCTAATGGTGAGTCGGCGGCCTAACCCCTACAATCTCAATTGTCGGCCTAACCTAAGAACTATCGATGTCAGATCTATCGCCTACCGCCTGGGTTATTCGCGATCGCCCGTTGATCTGGGGCAGTCGTACCTACCTGATGGGTATTCTCAATATTACCCCCGACAGTTTTAGTGATGGGGGTCAATTTTTAGACCCCTTGGCGGCCCAGACCCAGGCCCACCACCTAATTACCCATGGTACGGATATCCTCGATATAGGGGGCCAATCAACCCGCCCTGGGGCCCTGGATATCTCTGAAACAGAAGAGCTACAGCGGGTGATTCCGGTGATTGAGAGCTTGCGTCGCCACCCCGACCCTCGCCTGGCCCAGGCGATTATTTCTGTAGATACGACCCGGGCGATCGTCGCCCGGGCTGCCCATGGAGCCGGGGCCGATCTGGTAAATGATATTTCTGGCGGTACAGCCGATCCGGCCATGCTGGCCACCGTAGCCGATCTGGGGATACCGATTATTTTGATGCACCGGCGGGGGACTGCTGCCACCATGCAACAGCTCACCGACTACGATGACTTAATCGGGGACATTTACCGGTTTCTGGCGCAACAGCTAGGGGCTGCCCGGGCAGCGGGCATCGCACCCCACCGGATAGCTATTGATCCGGGTTTGGGCTTTGCCAAAACCTATCCTCAAAATCTGGAGATTCTGCGCCATCTCTCCCGATTTCGCAGTCTAGGCTGTCCTATTCTGGTTGGTCCTTCGCGCAAAAGTTTCATTGGTTGGGTACTGGACCAACCCGATCCGCAGCAACGGGTCTGGGGCACGGCTGCCACCTGCTGTGCCGCCATTGCCGGGGGAGCCGATGGGCTACGAGTTCATGACGGCGCTGAAATGTACGATGTTTGCCGGATGGCTGATGCCCTCTGGCGTTCTTCTCGGGGCGATGGAGTCAGTTAGCAGGCCTAGTATCCCTGATCCTCCGGTCACCGCTGGCTGGGGCGAGCCCCGGGTCCCCTGCACAAACCCTGCCCGAACCTGCCCCAGCCGGCGTAGAATAGGCTAGGGTCGGCTAGGTTGGGCTGGGGTCCGCCTTGGGGGTTAGGTCTCTGGGCTGATCTGGACCGCTAGCAGCGGTCATTTTTTAGTAGACCCAGCCAGCCAGGTGATAAAAATCGATAGTTTTAGGAAGGGAAATCATGGGACGCTTCAGACCTCTATTGGCCATAGTAGTGGCGGTGCTAGCCACCTGCCTAATAGCCTGCGGTGGTCCAACCGTGAAGGCACCGCCCACCTATACCCCTGAAATCTTGCAACGGGTAGAGTTGTACCGGGGCGGAGTGGAGAGCCTGCGAGATCGCTTTCCAGAGCTGCAGGGGTACATTCAAAAACAAGACTGGGTCAATGTCCAGAGCTTTATTCACGGGCCTATGGGTGAACTACGAGCCCGGGTCAATCGGCTGGCGGCAAGTTTACTGGTACGAGATCAACCCCAGGCAGAAGCCCTGGCTAAGGAAATCTACAGTCATCTAGAGCGCCTCGATGAGGCCGCTACCAATGGTCAACAGGTGCTGGCTGGCCAGGAGTACCGTAATGCCCTGGATGATTTTGATAGCTTTTTGAGTCTGATTCCCACTGCCTAGGGGGCAGACCATGGTGCAGCGCATTGTCATCGTTGGCTGTGGTGTGGTGGGTGCTGCCATTGCCTACGAGGTCAGTCGCTGCCCAGGCTTTGAGGTGCTGCTGCTGGATCGGCACACCCCTGGCAGTGGGTCTACCGCTGCGGCTCTGGGGATTGCTATGGCGGTCAGTAGCCAGCGAGTGCGGGGTCGTCATTGGCAGTTGCGGCAGCAAAGCCTGGAACGCTATCAAGAGCTATTACCCGAATTAGAGTCTCTGACTGGCCAGAGCATTCAGCGTAACCCCCAGGGCATTGTCAACCTCTGCTTTGAGGCTGATCGCCTGGAGCGTTGGCGATCGCTGCAACAGCACCGTCAGCGCCAGGGATACCGGCTAGATATCTGGTCCCCTGCCCAACTACGCGATTATTGCCCCCACCTGGATCCAGGAGATGCCTTAGCGGCGATCTACTCACCCCAGGATTTTCAGGTCAATCCCCAGCAATTAACCCAGGCCCTGGTGGCTGGGGCTTGCCGCCAGGGAGCCCAGGTTGTCTGGGGCGAATCAGTGCAGGGGTTTGAGACCGTTGCTGGGGAGGCTGGCCAGGGCTGTACCGCCGTTCTCAGTTGTGGGCACCGCTACCCTGCCGATGGCGTGGTATTGGCGGCGGGTTTGGGCAGCCTACCCCTCACCCAGCACCTGCAAGCCCCCCTGGCCCTGGGCCCGGTATTGGGCCAGGGAGCTCGCCTGGAGCTGCCTCAGTCTCTGGGCCAGCCTGATTTTCAACCCGTTATCAACGCTCATGATCGGCATTTGGTGCCCCTGGGTCAGGGTTCCTACTGGGTTGGGGCGAGCGTTGAGTTTCCCCCCACGGCTGACCTTGCCAACCCGGTTGCTCTGCTGCCCCAGGCGGAACAGCTAGATCAGGTGATTGCCGGGGTGATTGCCTACTGTCCAGGGTTGGGGGCAGCTCAGATCAGCGATCGCTGGTTTGGCCTCCGGCCCCGGCCCCAACATCAGGCGGCCCCAGTGATTCAACCCTTGGCAGGATTTACCAATATCTGGCTGGCTACCGGCCACTACCGTAATGGGGTATTGTTAGCTCCGGCTACGGCCCTGGAAATCCGCGATCGCCTGCTGAGGGCGTTGACTTGACCCCATCTCCCTGGGGGGCGGCGCTCAGCAAGGTAAAGGATTCTACCAATTTAACCGCTGTCTGGAGAGCCACGTCCTGACAGTCACCCAGGGCCGGAAACCGCTCTCTGATATAGGCCGCCCCCACCAACCGATAGGCCCCTGAAGCCCCCCTCAGCCAATCGCTGTAGAGGTTAGACTCAGCTGAGCGGGGCTGGAGTTGGAGATTTTTAAACCTACCGTAGTGCAGATCATAGGGTTGGCCCTCAAATAGAGGCGGGCGAATTGGCACAACTGCTTGGGTAGGCGGAGGATCGGTAACCTCGCCCCGGGCAAATTCTACCCCAAAGCAGTGTCGCTGTGGGTTGCGGTATATCACCGCGTAACCCTGGTCCTGATCGCGGTGGTCGACCCGCACGTCAATCACTTGAAAATCAGGGGAAACCACCCCAGGCACGACCACGGCAATTCCCAAGCTGGTTAGTTGATGGGTGTGTTCTGGGGAAAGTTGACCCAGAAAGGAGCCAGGCGGCGGCGGCGGCGGGGCCGAGGTCTCTGGTAGGGGCAGGAAAGGGACCGACCCTGGATCCGGTGCCCAGAGGCTACAGCCCGCCATCAGACTGACGAGACTGACCAGGCTGGCCAAACCAACGCATCGGTAGCACCAACGAGTTTGCAAATAGCGAGCCATGGCAGAGAAAACAGGGGTAGGCAGCGGTACACCGATAGGGACGGGCTGAGGAGGCCCCAGGGTAGGCCAAAACCAGCCTGATTAGCCGGTTGACCCAGGCTTTTCTAGCCCTGGGTCAGGGGTTCCAGGCGATCGCTCAGAGCCCCAGGCACCTGTAGGGGCCCCAGTTGATCGCGGTAGTTGATCCCCAGCATGTCACTGTAGAGCTTGACATATTCCACCGCCGACTTAGCCCAGCTAAAGTCCTGGGCCATAGCCCGCTGCTGCAACCCTAGCCAGGCATCTTTATAGTGGTATCCTTCCCAGGCTCGGATCAAGCAGGTAAACAGGTCTAAGGGCTCGTAGCGGTCAAAGCAATAGCCGGTGCCTGTCTGCAACTCTGGGTCGTGATGCTGAACCGTATCCACCAGGCCGCCAGTACGGCGCACAATGGGGATACAGCCATAGCGCATGGCAATCAGTTGGCTAATCCCACAGGGCTCAAATCGAGACGGCATCAGAAAGGCATCGGCGCCAGCGTAAATCCGCCGACCTAACCCCTCGCTATAGAGTAGGTAGGTAGCCATGCGGCCGCGATAGCGAGATGCCATCTGCCATAGTTGGGTTTCGTAGTAGCGATCGCCGGTACCCAGCAAAATAAACTGGGCATCGGTGTAGGCAAGAAAGCGATCGAGGATTTGCAGAATTAAATCCAGCCCCTTCTGCTCCACCAGTCGCCCCACCAAACCCACTAAAAAGACCTTAGAGTTCACCTCTAGTCCCAATTCCTCTTGGATGGCCACCTTATTAGCGCGACGATTTTCCAAGCTGTCGGCAGTGAAGGGCTTGACAATATATTTATCGACCCCGGGGTTAAAGACCTCCTGGTCAATGCCATTGAGAATACCGCTGAGCTTACCGCTAACAAAGGATAGAAGACCCTCCAGGTCTTCACCGTAGTCAGCGGTCTGGATCTGACGGGCATAGGTCGGAGAAACGGTATTGACCCGATCTGCAAACTGAACCGCCGCTGCCATGGTGTTATGGCCCTGCATATACCAGGGACACCAGGTGATCTGCTCTAACTGCCAGCGCCAGGGCCCCTGATAAGCCAGATTATGAATGGTAAACACCGTACTGATTTCAGGAGATTGGTGCATCCAAACCGGAATCATGCCAGTGTGCCAGTCATGGCAGTGAATAATCTGGGGTTTCCAATAATTCCAGGCAAACTCCGCTGCCCCATTGGCAAAGAATGTAAACCGCCAGAACTCATCTTCGCCAGCGTAGACCCGGCGGGGATCAAAGGCAGGATGCCCAAACAGATAAAGGGGAACATCAGACCCCGGCAACATCGTTTGGTAAATGGCAAAGTCGTTAAACATGGCATTGCCCTGCCATACCGGCTCAGCCGGTATGGTGACTTTATCGGAGAGAAACCCATAGTAGGGGATTAAAATTCGGACATCGTGCCCCATCCGGCGCAGCACCTTGGGCAGGGAGCCCACCACATCCCCCATACCGCCCACCTTGGCCAGGGGTGCTGCTTCCGCCGCCACAAAAAGAATATCCATATGCCCCTATTCCTGCCTAAGCCTAGCTTCAGTCTACGGGGGAGTGGCGATTCTGCCTAGATCCTCGATGACAATCGCGGCGAAAATCTAGAAACGGCCAGGTTGCTGCAGCTAGAGGCCTGCACCACCAGGGGGATATCGGCTAGGGCTACACCTGCCCCAGGATAGCTCAGGTTTCCTTAGGGGGTGG
Organism: Cyanobacteria bacterium REEB459; assembly: GCA_018970085.1. Taxonomy (GTDB): domain Bacteria; phylum Cyanobacteriota; class Cyanobacteriia; order Phormidesmidales; family Phormidesmidaceae; genus Nodosilinea. Next base: position 66,675 of record JAGWXD010000002.1, on the reverse strand, counting down.
CCAGGCTGGCTAGCCACTGGCGGATCAGTTCAAATACCGCCCGCATGCCCATCGCTTCTCCACCTTCGGGCCGACCAGGGAGATTACGGATATTCCAGGCCATCAGGTCAATGTGTACCCAGGGAATGGTGGGTCGAACAAACTCCTGGAGAAAGAGGGCAGCGGTAATAGAACCGCCATAGCTGCTATCGGAAATATTAGAGAGATCGGCCACCTTGCTGTCTAGCATGGGCCGATAGGGCTGATGCAGGGGCAGAGACCAGAGCGGATCGTCTACCTGAAGGCCACAGGCTAATAACCTTTGCAGGGTTTCACTATGGTTACAAAAACAGGCAGGTAGCTCTGTGCCAAGGGCAATTCGGGCAGCTCCGGTGAGGGTGGCAAAATCCACCAACAGGGCCGGGTTGTCGGCCCCGGCTTCCCACAGCGCATCGGCCAGGACCAACCGTCCCTCTGCATCGGTATTGCCTATTTCCACCGTCAGTCCTCGCCGCGAAGGTAAGACATCTAGAGGGTGGATGGCGTTGCCGGCGATACTGTTTTCTACTGCTGGAATCAGGACCCGTAGCCGCAGGGGTAACCGTAAGCCCATCACCATAGTGGCCAGCCCCAGCACATTGGCAGCGCCCCCCATGTCCTTCTTCATCAGTTTCATGCCGCTACTGGGCTTGATATCAAGGCCGCCGGTATCAAAGCAAACTCCCTTACCCACCAGGGTTACGCGGGGTGCGTCCGGATCGCCCCACCCCAGATCTAGCAGCCGGGGAAGTTGGTGACTGGCTCGTCCTACTCCGTGGATGAGGGGGTAATTCTGGATGATTAGATCCTCCCCTCGAATGACAGCCAGATTGGCTTCATGGGTATCTGCCAGTTGCTGGGCGATCGCTTCTAAGTGCTCTGGCCCCATATCCCCCGCTGGGCGGTTGATCAGATCGCGCACCAGGGTGGTCGCCGTGACGGTCTGATTAACGTAGGCCTGGTCAGCGGCGGCAGGCGGTAGTAGTTGAGCCACAGCAGGCCTTGGATCTCGTCTATAAACCGAAAAGCGGTATGTTCCCAGTTGCCACCCCAGCCAGAGCTTAGTCGCCAACTCTCGGTCCCAGGGTTGGGCCAGGTGATAGGCCTGGGTCGGTAAACTATGGGGTAAGGCTCCCAGGGTCCAGGTGTCGATCGCTCCTGGCTGGCCCACCAGCACCTTAGCCAGTTGTCCCCCTGCCCCTGGCACCAGACAGACCGTATTGGCCTCGGCTTTAAATCCAGTAGCCGCGGCCCAGGCCTGGCTATCGGCGTGGTGCTGGGCCAGATCCGCTGGCGTGATCAGGTAGATGGGAATGGAACTCACAGGGACTACATCCTTAAGGTGTGATTAATCCCATCAGTTTAGCTAAACCTGAGGAACTGAATCATCGTTTTAACCTGAGCCATAGGACCAGGCACCGGCACCCCCAACCTATCCATTCCAGCTCACTTTAAATAGACGAAATAGGTCGTAGTCCCGGTGGGAGACTACCCGTGCGTCGTTGCCTTTAACCACAGCCGGCCATTGGGCCAGGTCGGTGAGGAAGACTTCAGCCCCCAGATAGGTTTCTAAAATAGCCCAACTTTCCGCCAGGGGGGCCTCGGGATTAAGGGCGTCAAAGATAAACCAACCCTCTGGTTTCAGGACTTGTTTCACCTGGGACAACACTCCATCCCAGTAGTCAATTGGGTAATAGCAACTGACTCCGGTGGCGATCACCAGGTCAAAGGATTGGGCCTCATAGTCAAGGCGATGGGCCGCAGCTTGCCGCATACCCTTAAATAACTTGGAATTTAATTGGGGCCCCCTGGCGGTCAGCGCTCGGCAGGCTACCGAACTGATCTCATGACCATGGAAACAGGCATCCCAATCGCGCCAGGGGTAAATTAAAAAGCTAACACCACAGCCAATATCCAGGCATTGGTGGCGACGCTGGGGTTTAACCGCTTCCCAGAATGGCGATGCTATGCGAGGCGTGAGGCGACCACTGACCCACTCTTGAAAGATGGGCATTTCTTCTACTTCGGGGGGGAGGTGAACGGCCTCACCAGAAAACTCGCGATCGTAGCGTTGGGTTACCGCCTGCAGCTGACCTGCCCAGGGGGATGGATCGACGGTCGGTAGATTCATCCCTTTAAAGCCCGGCTAAAGTTTTCTCGATAGGCTTTGTTAAAGGCCAGAAACATAGGCCACAACAGGGTAAGGGGCAGCCTACCCTGGGTAAAGTTGGTGCGATCAAAGCCAGTCCAGAACTTCCAGGCACCGCCACCGTACACCACCATCACGATCAGGGCCATCAGGGTACCCATAGTCTCCTCCTATCACCAGGGGTTATCTATCTTCTACAATAGCAAGGTCGCCTTGCTTTGCTCAGGAAACCCTATGCGTGCAGTGCTCATGGCTGGTGGTTCAGGCACTCGACTCAGGCCCCTCACCTGTGACTTGCCTAAACCTATGGTTCCGATTCTAAATCGTCCTATTGCCGAGCATATTATCCGGTTGTTGAAACGCAATGGTATTACGGAAATTATTATTACCCTCCACTATCTGCCGGATACCTTGAGGGATTATTTTCAAGATGGTCAGGACTTTGGCGTTCAGATTACCTACGTGGTTGAGCAAGATCAACCCCTAGGCACTGCCGGTTGCGTTAAAAATATTGCCGATCTCCTGGATAGCTCATTTTTGGTGATTAGTGGCGATAGCGTCACAGACTTTGAGCTGAAGGCGGCGATTCAGTTTCATCAGCATAGGGCCGCCAAGGCAACCCTGGTACTGACCCGGGTGCCTAATCCCCTTGACTTTGGAGTTGTGATTATTGACTCAGAGGGGCGGGTACGGCAATTTTTAGAAAAGCCCTCCGCCAGTGAAGTTTTTTCCGATACGGTGAATACAGGCACCTACATTCTTGAGCCCGAGGTGCTACGGTACCTGCCGGACAACCAGGAGTCTGATTTTTCCCAGCACCTATTTCCCCGGTTACTGGCTCAGGCAGAACCGGTCTACGGCTACGTAGCGGAGGGTTACTGGTGCGATGTGGGACATTTAGAGGCCTACCGTCAGGCTCAGTATGACGCCCTTCACCGTCAGGTTCGCCTGGAGTACGGCTACCCAGAAGTCAGAACCGGGGTGTGGATCGGGGAGAATAGTCAAATTGATCCTTCCGCCGAGATTCACCCACCGGTGTTAATTGGCCGAAATTGTCGAGTTGGAGCCCGAACTATCCTGGAGGCTGGGACCATTATTGGAGACAATGTCACCGTCGGCAGTGATGCCGACCTGAAGCGCCCGATTATCTGGAGTGGGGCTACTATCGGTGATGAAGCCCATCTGCGCGCCTGTACCGTTGGTCGTGGTGTGCAGATTGCCCGCCGGGCCAGTGTCCTAGAAGGTGTCGTGATTGGTTCTCTCTCTACGGTTGGAGAAGAGGCTCACATTAGCCCTGGGGTGAGGGTTTGGCCCAGCAAGCAAATTGAACCGGGGGCGACTTTAAATATCAATTTGATCTGGGGCTCGATGGCCCAGCGTCATTTGTTTGGTCAGCGGGGCGTGGCTGGACTGGCTAATATTGACATTACTCCAGAGTTTGCAGTGAAGTTGGGGGCAGCCTTTGGCTCAACCCTGAGACCGGGCTCCCGGGTGACCGTATCGCGAGATCAACGGAGTATTTCTCGAATGGTGTCGCGATCGCTAATCGCCGGGCTGATGTCGGTGGGAGTGCACGTCCAAAACCTGGAGTCAACGGCTATTCCTGTAGCCCGCAGTGTAATTCTGGCCATGGATGTGGTGGGCGGCATTCACGTGCGGCTCCATCCCGACCGGGCTGACCATGTGCTCATTGAGTTCTTTGATGGGCATGGCATTGATCTATCTAAGGGCCGCGAGAAAAAAATTGAAGCGGCCTACTTCAAGGAGGATTTACGCCGGGCTGCGATCGATGAAATTGGTACGGTGACCCCTATTTCCCAGGCCATTTCTACCTATGCAGCCGCCTTTGAGCAGCATCTTAACCTGACCTTAGTTGCTAATAGCCAGGCCAAGCTGGTGGTGGACTACGTCTATGCCGTATCGGGAGCGGTGCTGCCTCAAATTCTCAGTAAGTTTAATTGCGATGCCGTCGTTCTCAATGCCAGTTTACGTAAAGCGGCCCTCTCCAGGCAAGAGCGGGAAACCATGCTGGTGCAGTTGGGTCAGGTAGTTCAAGCCCTGCAGGCCACCTTTGGGGCCCAGGTGCTGGCCAATGGGGAGCAGTTGATTCTGGTGGATGAGGTGGGCTCACCGATACGGGGTGATACGCTGACTGCCCTGATGGCTCATATGATGCTAACATACCATCCCCGCGGCACCATTGTAGTGCCGGTGCAGACCTCTGGTGCGGTTGAAGACATCGCCCGCCGCCATGACGGTCAGGTGATTCGCACTAAGGCGAATCCTACGGCCCTGATGGAAGCCTGTCAGACTAATGCAAACGTGGTGTTGGGGGGCAGCGGCGAAATGGGATTTATCTTCCCCAAGCTCCATCCCGGCTTTGATGCTATGTTCTGCATTGCCAAATTGTTGGAGATGTTGACAGTGCAGGGGCGATCGCTGGGTCCAATCTTGACCGAACTACCCAGGGTCTGCCACCGCTCTGTGAGTCTGCGGTGTCCCTGGGCTGTCAAAGGCAGCCTGATGCGCCATCTGGTAGAAACAACCGCTACCGACCATCTGGAACTGATTGATGGGGTTAAAATCTTGGCAGACAACCCTGATAACTGGTTTTTGGTCTTACCCGACGCAGGAGAGCCCCTGGTCCATCTTTTTGCCAACAGCCACAACCGGCAATGGGTTGACAACACGATGGCCAGGTATCAGAGTGAGGTACAAGAGTTTATCCGCAAAGAACAGGACACCAAGGAATCTCCGGCCCTATGAATAATTGCCTGCTGCTTGCCGAGATTGTGCAACCCCCCCAGTTACGGTACACCTCAGACAACCAGACCCCAGTAGCCGAATTCACTGTGCAATTTCCAGGCCTTAAGGAAGGCGATAGCCCAGCTAAAATCAAGGTGGTTGGTTGGGGTAACCTGGGTCAGGAGGTGCAGGCCCAATACCAGGTTGGTCAACGGGTATTGCTGGAGGGGCGCCTGACCATGAGTGTTATTGATCGACCGGAGGGCTTTAAAGAAAAGCAGGTGGAAATGACCCTCCAGCGCATTTACAATGCCGGCAGCTTCAATACCATGGCGATGGATACCCCCCCTGCGGCCTCTGCTCCCCCAACTCCCCCTGCGGCCTCTAGCCCCCCTCGTGCCAGTAGCCCCAAGCCAGCTCAGGTGGCTGCCCCAGATCTGGGGAATGGTCCTAACTACGACGATATTCCTTTTTAAAAGCCATGCCCTCCCAGCGTCCTGCTGCCATCGAGAAAATCGTCAGTCGTTTTCAGCAAACCACCGATCCCAAGCGCCGCTATGAGCAACTGCTGTGGTTTGCCAAAAAGCTGGATCCTCTACCGGCAGACCAGAAAATTCCTGCTAATAAGGTTCCTGGTTGCGTCTCCCAGGTTTTTGTGCTTGCCCACCTTGACCAAGGTCGGGTGGTTTATCAGGCTGACTCTGATGCCCAAATTACGAAAGGACTGGTAGCCTTGCTAGTGCAGGGGCTAACGGGGCTGACCCCCCAGGAAATTCTTGACCTCAGTCCAGACTTTATCCAGGACACCCATCTGGATGTCAGTCTTACCCCTTCTCGAGCCAATGGATTCTACAACATCTTTAAAAAAATGCAGACCCTGGCCCGGGACCTGGCCGCTGAGGAAAGCTTGCCCATCTCCTGAGCGGTTCCCCTGTGGGCCAAACCTGAGACTTTTAGGGTCTATTCCCTTTCAGCCAGGCGGCCTCTCTCGCTTCCGAAACTCAAGACCAAACCCTGGCTATTGCTGGCCAAGCTTAAGGATATGGTGGAGGGCTTGGAGGGGAGTCTTGCTTCCCCGTTTAAGTATTCAAAGGCGTTATCTTGAACTAAATCTTGAACCAAGTACAACCTATGACTGGAACTATCATTCGCCAGGTGATCTATGGGGCCTTAACGGTGGCAGGACTGATCTGGACCAATTATTACCTGGTGCAGTTCACCGTGGCTACCCGCGGTGAATTTACAGCTACGAACCTGTTGAACTTTGATTTAAGTACCTTTATTAATCAGGTCTGGGCTAATCCAGCCTCTAGCTTTATTGCCGTTGATGTCACCATTGCAGCCTTACTGGCGATTACCCTGATAGTGACTGAGGGCCGCCGGTTGAAGTTAAGGTTTTGGGGCCTCTACATTGCCTTGATGTTTGCTATTTCCTTTGCCTTTGGCTTTGCCCTATTTTTGTTTATGCGGGAGCGCCACCTGAGCGCGGTCGATCCCGCTGGGTAGAAACGTCTGTCCTCTGCGCCTGGGTGCTAGGGAACCTGGGATACCTCCTCGTCGACGGGGTCAGGTCTGGCCTGATTTTCACCGTCGGCCTTGGTTTTTGCCGGTGGATTAGGAGCCTTAACAACTGTGGTTTGAGGCTCAGCCGAGGGGGGATGGACAACCGCCTGGGGCATAGCCCCGGGTTCACTAGACAGCCACGTTAAACTGGTTAGTGGTTTCTGTGGGAATTTTGGGCTGGGGGCAGAGGTCTCAGCCCCCTGGGTAGGGGTAATCGCTGCCGGCGTTCCGGGGGGCGTGAGGGGGCTAGAGGCTGCCTGTGCTGGCTTCTGCATAGTGGCAGTAGATGGGACCAGGGGAGCCTTACTGATAGTAGCCTCCGCTATGGCGGCGGCTGGGCGATCGCCCTGGTGATCAGTGCCTGAGGGGATCGACCTGATTGCCTGGCTGAGGCCGGGGGTAAGAGCCTGGACTGCCACCTTAACTGGGGCAGGGAGATTGGCTGGTTCTAAATTAAAACCGAGGGCTAAGGGCTGGGGGTCCGGGCGGGGTTCAGGCGATATGGGGAGAGAGCCCTCTGCAGGGTCAGGGGGGTTGACATCAGAGCCAAGGGAGGTATGGCTAGGATTTTCCTGCTCAAAGGCAACCAGGGCATGGGAAACGGCTCGAGCCCGCCGCTTTTGGTCGCGGCTGATGCTTGCCTGGGTATTACCCAAGCCCGGTGCATTCCATCGCTGGGTTTTGGGATTCAAGTAAGCACGGGTACGAGCCACGACGATGGCGTCCATGCCGCTATGGCCTCGGGCCTTGGCCTCGGCTAATCGCTCCACGTAGCCTACCCGGCCAATCGCTGCCAAGGGAGACTGATTGGCCAGATCAATGCCATTGAGAGTTTCCTCTAGGGAAAGGGAAAGACCCAATTGGGTCGCCCTGGTCTGCAAAATTTCGGTTTGGGTTTTTAACCGGCGCAATTGTTTGGCATCAGCTGCCGTTGCCGAAGGGGCTCCATGCTGGTAAGAAAAAGTGCCCAGGTTCCAGACTCCATTGCCAGGGTCAACATGGCCGTAGTAAGCAGCTGTGCGATCGCCGCTGGGGGTGCGCGTCCCCTCCGCCGATCCGACGGCCCTGGCCACCAGAGAGTCGCTATTACCGCTGAACAAATCCCCAAGGACATCAGCTCGATTGGCCACTGGAGGCGTTGAGCTACCCGCCATTGAGGAGGCGGCGGCCAGGGTAGGGGAGGCCAGTTCAAAGGTCAAGGCCAGGGTAGGGGGGCTGATGGTTGGGGAGGTTTTGGGGGTGGCATCAGAGACAATGGACGGTTGGGCAGCCGGGGGTGGGGGAGTGGATGTTGCCACTGCCGGTAGAAGCCCCTCTGATCCCCCTGGCTGAGTTGGCGTTGGGGCTGGTGCCGGGGGTGCTGAGGGCAGCAGGGAGGCGGGACTAACCTCAGCCCCTAGGGCTACTGCTACGGCCTGTCGGTAAACCCCTGGGGGAAGTTGGGCGGGGGAATGGTACCGCAAGGGTGGTGAGGCGGCCCGAGCCGGAACCGGCAGGGGTAAGCCCAGGTCGGCTCGGCTCAAGGGGGGCGACTGAAGTTGAGGGGTTGACTGCTCAGCCCCAGAGTCGTGATGAACGGCGATCTCCGGGGGGTCAAAATTGAGGGCAAACTCCTCTGCCCGAGCCGTGGCGGGGACTAAAACTGCCAGCAGAGAACCAGCAGCCAGAAGGGAGGAAGATTTCATACTGGGCTCCTAATTAAATCTGAAACGATATCCGGCGTACTCTTCCTTTTCGTACAGCACCACTAGATGGGTATGGGGATCAAAGGCCAGAGGGTAAGAATCCCGCTCTGCCACAACCTCAGCGCGCAACTGAATGGGTGGCAAACGACAGTAGGGCTCGGCCAGAATTTTCTGTACCTCCACCTTAGAATTGCGCTCTGGAATCGTCAGCAACCTGGCCAACTGCTCGCGGCTAAGGCGAGCATCGCTACGTACCACCGTTTGGCAATTTTCTGCTGGAGCCGGTCTGGCTTTAGCGATTAAGCGTTTCAAGCTATCCCGCTGTAGTGCCAGGGAGGTCAGGGCTAGCATCAATGCGGCCGCCAGCAGGGGCTTAAACCAGGGGGCCCGGTCCTCAGAAAAATCTGGGCGGACAGGATAGGTGGGAACCATGACATGTCTCCTTGGGGGAAAGGGTCTTTCAAGTCTTGTAAGGCTAACGGGCTTTAGAGATAGCCACCCATAAACAGCCCCGCTAGGGCTAAAAACACCCGGTTGGCCAGGCCCAGTTCAGGTTTGGATGCCAGGGTAGCCTGATAAAGGGCGTAGGCCACTATTGCCGTAATCCCCAGGACGGTTAGGGGCCATAGGCCAGAGAAGGACGATAGCAGTAAGTCCAGGGCCAGCCGGGTAATCACCCCAGCCCCCAGCCATAGAAGGGCATCAACAAAGGAGGGGAAAACCTGGACCCGTCGGCCGGCTCTGGCCTTTTGAAGGGGGCGTCTACGGTCAGGCCGCAGCGGTATCACCAGAGACTGGAGAGAGCGCCAAACCCAAATTAGCCCGCTCAGGGGTTCCTGGCTGAGGATGGCAAGCATACTGACCCACACCGATCTGACCAGGCCCGATGGGGCGGGCAAAGGTGAGCTAGGGCCGTAGGTTTTACGCAGATGGCCAGCCAATTGGCGGGCTTCTTGATCTGGTCGTTGTAGCCGAATCGGTTGATGAGTAAGGCGAATATTGCCGCGAGCATCGAGTTCAGCGCTGGTGGTAGCGGCTCGATCGAGGGTAATTTGGGGAGAGCTAAAGCCATGGGCTGAATGAGCGGTAGCCGGGACTGGGCCCTCCGCCAGTTGTCGGTGGGTAGCCTGGAGCTCGGCGATGGCTCGGCGCTGTTCAGAGGCAAGATGGTTAATTTTATCGACCACCGATTGCAGCCGCTGTTGGTAGGTACAGCTAGGGTCAACAGTCCCAGGGTAGGGGGGTAGAGATACGCCAGCCTGGCCTCCAGATTCGCCATAGGCTCGTAGGGACCGGCGACGCAACCGATCAACAGTAGTCGTTAACTGGGTGGAGGGTGATCGATTAGGAGCGTAGGTAATCAGGCCCGCCTGGGCGGGCCAGTCGATGGGCACCTCTAAGGAATGCTGGCTAAAGGCCAGGGACTGGCGCTTGAGTTTATCTTGAATGGCGGTTAAGTCCATAGGGCAATGAATCGGCAGCGGGGGGAAGGGGATCTCCACTGCTTTAATACAAGTGTACTATAGCGCGTCAAAAATGCAATCCCCCTTGCCATCTTTTTCCAGGAGCTTAGATTTGTCGCCGGTGAGGGCTGATCTGAAGCGAGGTTGAAGCGGCTGCCGCTGGGGTTTTCAAATCCGCAGGGATGGCGTACATTACCCTCAGGCCAGGGTTTAGATGCCGGTTGCCCGGCAGGGAGGTCCATCGTGTTGCACCAGCCTATCTGGACGTTACCCATCGAGGCTGTCTATGGAGCTTTGGGTACAGGTCCGGGGGGACTAACCACCTTGCAGGCCGATCAACAGCTTCAGGAGTTTGGCCCGAACCAACTGCCAGAGCCGGCCCACCGACCCCTATGGCTGCGCTTTACCGATCAACTCACCCACTTTATGGCCCTGCTGCTCTGGGTGGCAGGCATACTGGCCTTTATTTCCCACACCGCCGCCCTGGGTTGGGCGATCTGGTCTGTGATCTGGATTAATGCCATCTTTAGTTTCTGGCAGGAGTTTCGGGCCGAGCAGGCGCTGGCGGCTCTGAAAAATGTCCTACCCAACCAGGTGCGGGTCTATCGTCAGGGGGATCTGGTTCAGATCCCAGCGGCGGCATTGGTGCGAGGGGATGTGATGCAACTGGAGGAGGGCGATCGCATCTCCGCCGATGCCCGATTGGTCAGCGCCGAGAGTCTTTACCTGGACCTGTCGGTGTTAACCGGCGAGTCTTTGCCGGTAGCCCGCAACCCCCACCCGGTCAGACCCCGGGAAACTCTGGCCCTGCGCAGTGGTAAACCTCTGGACTACCAGGGCGAACAACCCCTGCAGGAAACCCTGAATCCAGCGGAGGTGAGTAATCTAGTGCTAGCGGGGGCCACCGTATCCTCCGGGCGCGGTACGGCGGTGGTCTATGCCACCGGCACCCAGACCGAATTTGGTCAGGTGGCCCGCCTCACCACCGGGGTAAAACGAGAACCCAGCACCCTGGAGGTGGAGGTTAGCCATATCGTCCGGGTGATTACGGCGATCGCCGTCACCATGGGGGGGGTGGTTTTTATCCTCACCTCCCTGCTGGTGGGCATGGAGTTAAAGGAAAGCTTTATTTTCGCCATTGGTATCATTGTCGCCCTGGTACCGGAGGGCCTGCTGCCGACGGTGACCCTATCTTTGGCCATTGGGGTGCAGCGCATGGCTAGGCGCAATGCCCTGGTCAGACGCCTATCGGCGGTGGAGACCCTGAGTGCAGTGACGGTGGTCTGCACCGATAAAACCGGCACCCTGACTAAAAATGAAATGACGGTACGCCATCTCTGGTTACCGCCGATGGCGGGGGAAACCCCCGATAGCCCCGACCCCAGTGACCTGCTACCGGGGCAGATTCGAGTCACCGGTTCGGGCTACGACCCCACCGCTGGCCAGATTCACCTGCCACCCCAGTCTCCTCTGGCCTGGAAGGCCAACGTACTGCTCACCGGAGCAGCCCTCTGCTCCAATGCCCGGCTGATTCACCTGACCGCCCCCAGCCGTTGGCAGGAAATGGGGGACCCCACGGAAGCCGCCCTGATCGTGGCGGCGGCGAAGGCGGGCCTTAACCTGGAGCAGTTGCAACAGCGGTATCCCCGGCAACGGGAAATTCCCTTTGATTCTCGCCGCCGCATGATGACGGTGGTGCTAAGCTGGCCCGGCTATAACTGCCCTTCCCCCCTGTTTCAGGGCGAGTCTCTAATGGTTTTCACCAAGGGAGCCCCCCTGGAGGTGGTGCGGCACTGCCAGACTATCCTGCGCGATGGGGTAGTGGGAGATCTCAGCCCCCAGGCCTGGCAGGAGGTGGTGAACGCCAATGATGTCCTATCCCGGCAGGGCTTTCGGGTGCTGGGCCTGGCCGCCCGCAGAGGCGGGGAAGAACTGAGGGATAGCAAAGCCCAGGATTTAGAACAGAGCCTCACCTTTATCGGTCTGGTGGCCATGTTCGACCCGCCCCGACCGGAGGTTCCCGAGGCCATTGCCCAATGCCATCAAGCGGGTATTCGGGTGACCATGGTAACTGGGGATTACGGCCTGACGGCGGAGGCGATCGCCACCCAAATTGGCCTGCTGGAAGGAAACGAGGAAAGCCACGAGCCGGTTCGGGTCATAACTGGAGAAACCATGGGCCATCTCTCTGACGCCCAGTTGCAGCAAATGGTCAAGTACCGATCGCGGCTAGTGTTTGCCCGCATGTCCCCGGAGCATAAGCTGCGGCTGGTGGAGGCCTACAAGGCCACGGGGGCGGTGGTGGCGGTCACCGGCGATGGAGTCAACGATGCCCCGGCCCTGCGATCTGCCCACATTGGCATTGCCATGGGGTTGAACGGCACCGATGTGGCCCGGGAAGCCAGCGACATTGTGCTCACCGACGACAACTTTGCCACCATTGTGGCGGCGATCGAGCAGGGCCGCACGGTTTATCGCAACATTCGCAAGTTTATTACCTATATCCTGGCCTCCAACGTGGCAGAACTGGTGCCCTTCCTGGCCATGGTGGTACTGAAGATTCCCCCTGCCTTGGTGATCATGCAGGTGCTGGCGATCGACCTGGGAACGGACATGGTACCGGCTCTGGCCCTGGGGGCCGAAGCCGCTGAAGTGGGGATTATGGAGCAGCCCCCCCGGGCCAAGACCCAAACCCTGCTGGACCGTAGCCTGCTGCTCAGGGCCTACTGCTGGTTGGGGCTAATCGAAGCCGGTCTGGGCATGGCTGCCTTCTTTTGGGTCTGGCATAGCCATGGCTATGATCTAGCTGCCCTCCAGGCCGTCAGCCCCAGTTTGTTATCCCGTTCTGCCCCGGCGGCGGTGGTGGCCATCTATGCCCAGGCCACTACCCTCACCCTGGCGGCGATCGTTGCCAGCCAGGATGGCAATGTATTGGCCTGTCGTTCAGAAACAACCTCCATCTGGCGATTGGGGCTGTTCTCCAATCCTCTGATCTGGGCTGGCATTGCCGTGGAGTGGGTGTTAATTACCGCTATCATTAGCCTACCTGCTCTGCGGGATATTTTTTCCACCGCCCCCCTGAGCCTGGAGCAGGTCCTATTTCTCCTCCTCTGTCCCCCCACCCTTTTGGGCCTGGAGGAATTGCGCAAAACAGTGATGAAGTCCTAGAGGCTTCCCTCTGCAAACTATCCGTGGCAAGATCAGACAGTGTTGGCAAGCGCTTGGGCCTTATTGTAAGGGGTATGCTGTGATGAAAACCTTTCCCTCGCCCGAGGTGTTGCGTCGCCTCTCCTTTGGGTTGGCTGATGTGGCGGTGATTCTCGGCACCCTCCTACTTTTGGCCATCATTGCCCGGCTAGGGGCGGGGGCTCTAGTTAGCTTTAAGCCGCCTGAGGTGGTGCCTGCCATTGACCTGAATCCGGCCAATTTGCCCTATTACGCCGGTAGATCTACCCTGCGGATGTTTACGGCCCTGGCCTGCTCTACCCTCTTCACCCTAATTTATGGCTACATTGCTGCCCATAGTCGCCGGGCAGAACGGGTGATGATTCCCCTGCTAGATATTTTGCAATCGGTACCGGTGTTGGGGTTTTTATCCATTACCGTGACCGGTTTCATTGCTCTGTTTCCTGGCAGCTTGCTGGGTTTAGAGGCAGCCTCGATTTTTGCCATTTTTACCAGCCAGGTCTGGAATATGACCTTTTCTTTTTATCAGTCCCTGCGTACCATTCCTAAGGAACTGGAGGAAGCCGCTACCCTTTACCAGCTTTCCTACTGGCAACGATTTATCAAGTTGCAAATTCCTGCTGCCACCATTGGTCTGCTGTGGAATGCCATGATGAGTTTTGGCGGCGGTTGGTTCTTTGTCGCCGCCAGTGAGGCCATCAGTGTATTAAACCAGAACTACACCCTGCCAGGGTTGGGGTCCTACGTGGCGACGGCGATCGCCGCCGAAGATTTGCCCTCCCTGGGCTGGGCTGTGGTCGCCATTGGGGTAGTGATTTTGCTGGTCGATCAGTTATTCTGGCGGCCCCTGATTGCCTGGTCTGACAAATTTCGGATGGAACAAAGTGCCTCTGCCACCATCGCTGAATCCTGGGTCTACGACCTGCTGACCACCGCCCGGGTGCCCCGGCTAGTCAGTATAGCCCTCACCCCCCTGAGTGACGCCGGCAACGGTCTGCTATCGCGGCTGACCCCGTTACGAGCCCAAGCAGATATGGGCGGGGGCCAACGGCGGGGCAGCGATCGCCTCTACACCCTGGCCTTGCTGGTGATCATTAGCCTGTTGGTCGCCTGGATTCTGCATTTTATTCTGACTACCGTAGGCCCTCTGGAGGTGTTGAAGACCTTTGGGCTGGGCACCTTAACCCTGCTCCGGGTGGTGACGTTGTTAATAATTGCCACCCTGGTTTGGACCCCTGTTGGGGTGGCGATCGGATTTAACCCCCAACTGGCCCGTACCCTCCAACCCCTGGTGCAGTTCCTAGCCTCGTTTCCCGCCAACTTTATTTTTCCCTTTGCCACCCTGTTTTTTATTCGTACCCATATCAGCATCGAGTGGGGCAGCATTGTTTTGATGGCCCTGGGATCCCAGTGGTATATCTTGTTCAATTCCATTGCTGGAGCCCAAAGCATTCCCACGGACCTGCGGGAAATGGCTAGCGATATGGGGCTAAAGGGCTGGCGGCGCTGGCAGCGGTTGATCATTCCCGGCATTTTCTCCGCCTGGGTAACCGGGGGTATTACCGCTAGCGGCGGAGCCTGGAATGCTAGTATTGTTTCGGAAATTGTTGCCTGGGGTGCCAGTACCCTGACGGCAACCGGACTGGGCACTTACATTGCCAACGCAACGGCGGTAGGCGACTGGCCCCGGATTACCCTGGGTATTAGCATGATGAGTCTTTTTGTCGTAGGGCTCAATCGTCTTTTGTGGCGACAACTCTACCAATTAGCTGAGACCAAATACCATCTTTAAAGACCACCAGAGCTATGATTCCAACTGTTGCTAGCCCTACCCTAATTACCGTTGACCAGGTGTCAAAACACTTTCCTCTGCCCGATGGTAAGGGAGAGTTTACGGTTTTGAGTGGGGTCAATTTAACGGTGCGATCGGGGGAGGTGATTGCCCTGCTAGGCCGTAGCGGCAGTGGTAAAAGTACTCTGCTGCGGATCATGGCAGGCTTGATTCCCCCCAGCCAGGGCCAGGTCTTGAGCAACGCCAAACCCCTACGGGGGGCCAATAATAACGTAGCCATGGTGTTTCAAAGTTTTGCCCTGCTACCCTGGCTGACGGTTCAAGAAAACGTAGAACTGGGGCTAGAGGCCCGGGGCATGAAGCGGGAGGAACGGCACCAACGAGCCCTTAAGGCGATCGATATCGTCGGTCTAGATGGCTTCGAAAGTGCCTATCCTAAGGAACTCTCGGGGGGTATGAAACAGCGGGTTGGGTTTGCCCGGGCCTTTGTACTGGAACCAGAGGTGCTATTTATGGATGAACCCTTCAGTGCTCTGGATGTGCTGACCTCAGAAAACCTGCGGGGAGAGATCGACGATCTCTGGAATGCCCACACCTTTCCCTCAAAGAGTATTTTAATCGTCACCCATAATATTGAGGAGGCGGTATTTTTGGCTGACCGGGTGGTCATTTTAGGGGCAAATCCGGGCCGAATTCGGGGCGAAGTCGTAATTGATTTGCCCCGTCCCCACGATCGCACCCATCCCCGTTTTGCCTCCCTGGTGGACTACATCTACACCGTTATGACCAATCCCGAAATCGAGGTGAGCGGTCAGCCGGCAGTGGCGGTGGCCCCTACTCCGCCTGTGCTTTCTCCCTATGCCAGGCCCCTGCCCCACGTTCGGGTGGGGGGCATCAGCGGTCTCTTGGAACTGATCGTCGATCAACCCCAGGGGGGAGACGATATTTCCCGGCTGGCGGAACGGCTGCAACTAGAGGTGGATGATCTGCTGCCAATTTTAGATGCGGCGGTATTGCTCGACTTTGCCCAGGTATCCCAGGGGGATGTGTGCCTCACCGCCATTGGCCAGGATTTTGCCACCACTACCATTCTGCGCAGTAAGGATCTATTTCGCCAGCAGAGTCTTAACCATGTGCCGGTTTTAAGCAGCATCTTGCACACCCTGCGGGAAAAACCCAGTGGCTCAATGCGAGCAGATTTCTTTCTAGATTTGTGGGATGAGCATTTTCCCCACGAGGAGGCAGAGCGCCAGTTTGCCACCGCCATTGACTGGGGACGCTACGCCGAGTTGTTTGAGTACGACGCCAGTGAAGACCGCCTGTATCTACCGGCCACCCCAGAGGCGAGCTAGCCTGCAGAGCGGGGGTGACAATCCTCCAGAAAGCCGCTAGTATCCTATCAATACAGACGTTCTATATAGGGGTGGACTATGTCCGTGAGTTCCGGTCAAATTAAGGCCCTGCTTGCCCATCAGCGATCGGCCTTTAGTTACTTTAACCGGGCTAGTTCTGACCTGTTGAAAACCTACGAGCAGGCCTGGGTAGATTTTTCCCGGTTAGATTATCCCCAGCGGCAGGATCTGCTGGCTCCCCTGGCCTCTCCGGTGGGGGCTCAACCTCTAGAAATGGCCCCTAAGGCCGATCGCGGAATTATTGCCTTTTTCTTTGGCGAATCAGCCCCCGCCCAGGAGCGCTGGTCTAACCGTCAGGAAAGCTGCCAGTGGGTGCAGGAAATTTTGACCGACATTACCACCTTCGCCGTAGACGGATCCCAAATTTCTCCTGGTAAAGACCTGTCCATTCCCCTGGCGCTGATTCAAATTGGCTGGTTTGAGAATCCCCATAGTAAAACCCGTCCCTACCAAAAAGATGTGCGCCTGGACCTGATGACCCCAGCGGATTTGGGCCCTAACCCCGCCCAACCGGTAGAACGACGGGTAAATATTCGCCGCTTTGAACTTGAGGTGGAACGGCTGGTGGAATATATCAATGGGTGCAAAGACCCCGATCACAGCCTGGTATTTTTTGACGGTGCCCTGGTGGTTACCTTTGCCGAAGCCTTTGACCAAGATAGTCAGCAAGCCTATGTTAGGGCCATGCTCAAACTACTGGAGGCTAGTGAACGGCGGCGAGTTCCTCTGGTGGGCTATGTGGATACCTCCTATGCTCGGGATTTGGTGAGTTTACTGCAAAATTTCTATGGTCTGGAGGCGACAGAGGGGATTCACGATGCTCAACTGCTGGCTCCCCTGATGCACTGGGGCGATCGCACGACTGTTTTTCGCTGCGATCGCGGCGGTATTCTCGATCAGTACGACCATCACCGCGATCGCATTACCTTTACCTACCTTAAAACCACCCGCCATGGCCACCCGGTGCGCTTAGAGATGCCCCTTTGGATGGGAGAAAGCGGTCATATCAGCCGTTATCTGAACTGGGTGCGAGGGGAGGTGATTATTGGCGGTGGTTACCCCTACGGTATTGAAACCGCAGATCAAACGGCGGTGTTACAGGGGCAAGACCGGCAGATTTTCTATCGGGTTTTACAAGACTGGGCTGAGCGGGAAGCCATTAACCTGCGCCTATCTCGCAAAATGGTGAGCAAACAACGTCGCCGGTAAGCAAACTGGCCCGATCTCGATATAATCGCTGCAAGCCCCTACCCCATTGAGTTAACCCATTGATTGCCCTTTACCCTGGTAGTTTTGATCCTATTACCCTGGGCCACCTGGATATCATTACCCGGGGTAGCCGCTTATTTGATCGGGTGATTGTTTTAATCTCCAGTAACCCCAATAAGCTACCCCTGTTCTCTATCCATCAACGGCTGGAGCAAATTCACCGATGTGTAGATCCCCTGGGCAATGTTGAGGTTGATCATTACGACGGATTAACGATTACCTACGCCCACCATCATCGAGCCCAGGTCCTTTTGCGGGGTTTGCGAGTACTATCGGATTTCGAAAAAGAGCTGCAAATGGCTCATACTAATAAAACCCTGGCCAATGATATTGAAACCTTGTTTCTGTCTACCTCTACGGAGTACGGGTTCCTTAGCAGCAGCCTGGTTAAGGAAATTGCTCGATTTGGTGGACCTATTGATCACCTTGTCCCTGACCATGTAGCGCGAGACCTTTACCAATGCTACACCCCGATCCCGCTCACCGCCAGCTCCAGCCTAACGCCGAATCCCTCCCCCAAGGGGATGGACTCCCCGCCTCCCCGCCCGATGTCGGAGAGGTAGATATTCAGCAGCACCTGAATAAGCTAGAAGAGCTGATTCTAGCTAGTCCTCGCCTGCCTTTCACCAGTAAGACCCTGGTTGATGAAGATCTATTACTGGATCAACTGGACGCCATCCGGTTGAATTTACCGCCAGCTTTTCGGCAGGCCGTTGAGGTTTTGCAGCAACGTCGCACCCTGATTACCGACGCCGATCGCTACGCCCAGGATCTGATCGCAGCGGCAGAGCAGCAGGCGGCTCAAATCTTGAGCGAGACGGGAATCGTCCAAAAGGCCGAGCTCATGGCTCAGCAGTTAAAGGCTCAGACCCAGGCTGAGTGTGAATATCTTCGCACTCAGGTGCTGGCAGAATTAGAGGCAACCAAACTGCAAGCCCAGCGGGAGTGGGAAACCCTGCGCCAAAATGCTCTGCAGGAGCAGGATATGATTCAGCAGGAAGCCGATACCTACGCCGACCGGGTGTTGTCCCAGGTAGAGCAGCAGCTGGCTCAGATGCTGCGGGTGATTGAAAATGGTCGGAGTCAACTACAGCCCGGCCAGCCCGCGGCCCCAGCCCGTAGCCCGATCGCTAAAAAGCCCCTGCCGGCTCGCCCTCCCCTGGGCTCAGACTCTCGCCCCTCCGAACCACCTCGATCGCCATGATTACCTGTCTGAGGGGAACCCTGGTCCATCTTGAAAAGCCAGGCAGCCATAAGTTAATGCTGACCCTTGAGGTCAATCAGGTGGGCTACGAGCTCCAGGTGGCGGCCCGGCAACTGGCGGTTCTACCTGCTTTGGGTCAACCGCTCCAGCTGTTTACCCATTTACAGGTGCGGGAAGACCAGATGGTTCTTTTCGGCTTTGGTGAGCGGCAAGAACGGGACCTGTTTCGGCAGTTAATTAGTGTCAGTGGTGTGGGCCCCCAAATTGCTCTGGCCATGCTAGATACCCTGGGCGATCGGGATCTGCTACAGGCGATCGTCACCAGCAACACCCGGTTGATTGCCCATACCCCTGGTATTGGTACTAAGACAGCAGAGCGAATTGTCCTCGAGCTTAAGACTAAGTTGCAGGATTGGCAGGCCCAGACCGGGTTGGCACCAGCGCCTGAAGGGGGCCCAGCCATGGCCATTCAGGAGGAGGTTATGGTTACCCTGATTGCCCTGGGCTATAGCCAGGCTGAGGGTCTCAAGGCCCTGCAGGCGGTGGGGCGACAGTCTACCCTGGCTAAAACCGCTGACCCAGAAACCTGGGTGCGGGAGGCGATCGCCTGGCTTAGCCAGTAGGCCCCCTGTAGGGGTTGATTACCTTGCCCGCGAAGGGGCTTGCCCCTGTCTGGGGGATGGATTAATCTACTCAGGGATTGGCCATCCGGCGCTCGCCAGCGCTGCCTGAGCCCGGCTAGAACAGTCAGCCCGGCGGAGATTGGCGATCGGCCACCAGTGGATTCCCTGGGGTCCGATTTCTTCTCGATCGATGGGGGTAAACACCAGGGGCTGGGGGTATACCCGACACTGGTAAATCAGGTTAACGGTGTGCAGTTGCCCTCCCACTTCGGGATAAAACCCTTCGCTGACGGTTAATAGCCGCTCCACTGTAAAATCCTGAATGCCTGTTTCCTCTCTGACTTCCCGTCTTAAGCCGGTGATCAGGTCTTCTTCGGGCTCCAGTCCGCCCCCTGGCAGGTCCCAACAATTGGGCTCGGGGGGCGTCATCTGGTGCAGTAGCAACACGGTGTCACCGGCTAGAAAGAGAGCCACTGCGGTTAGCCGTAGTCTAGTATTAGCCATCGCTAGAAAATCCTTAATATCAGGGGGAGGGTTTTCTCTAGCCTAGGGCAAACGCCTTCTTAATGTTGCTGGCCATGGACGAAGGGCTGGCCCCACAGCACATAGCGTTGCTGTCTAGGGGATAGGGGTGCCAATAGCTGTTCGGCCCGCTCAGATTTAAAGTTAGCCCTGTAGAGATCAATCCATAGGGGGCGTCTGGAGGTATAGGTAAAGAACACACTATACCTGTCCCTCTGTGGTACTTTGCCATGGTGCCAGAGCAGAGCTGTATCCACAAATATGACCGTACCCGCTAAGCCTGGACAGGGTTGCCAGGCTGATCTGGGAATCAACTGGGCCATGTCTTCGTCGCTCAGGGTGCCCTGGCCATTCAAGACGGGGGCTACCCTAGGGGTTAGTGCCTTGGGTAGGTACTCAAAGGCTCCCCCTTCGGCATCGGTATCATTTAAGTAGATAATCACCTTTAGCATGCGATAGTCTTCCCGGTCTCGATGCCAAACCCGGCTACCCAGCTGTTGACCGTTGGCTAGGTCGCGTCGCAGGTTGACTGATAGGTAGGCAATGGGCTGGCGAATATAGTGAGTAATCAGGTTGAGCAGCCGTTGCTCCATGCCCCAGAGATAGATAGCGGTATACTCTGAGGCGATTTCGGTACTAGAAAATAGGCTGGCATAGTTGCCAATATGCCAATTATTAGTGGGATCGGGGGGTAGGGGTGGGGGTAAGCAATTGATCGCCCGGCTGGCCGTTGCCAGCAGGCGATCGCTATGGGGAATGCCCAAGCTGTCTAGAGAGGTAATGCCTATGCCTGTTTGGTTAAGACTGCTCAAGATTTGCCGGTCAACCCCAGATAAGGATGGCAAAGAGCTGAGACAAGCAATTTTTTCGAGCTTATAGTGAAATCGGTTCCTAAATCGATGGGAGTAGGTGGAAAAACGACTTACATAGGATTGAACCATAGCCTGACTCGATTTAGACCGCTGCAAGTTCCCGCCAGTTATCACCTTGTTGCTCCTGTTTTGATTAAGGTCTTCCCTCTAGGGCTGAAACCACTACAGAATAGAAATTCTGAGCTGCGGCCACGGCCTGAGCTAAAGCCAGGGATGTACTAATTTGAGTATCCAGTTTCTTTAATGACCTCCTTGGCGGCGGGCTGTGTAAATATCAAATATTTATGCGAATGTTAAGTTAATAGGAGTATTCTCCTGGCCGAGATCTAAGGGAGCACAGGGTATCCGTCCAGGACTAGGCCATCACCCGAAGGGAGATTTAGCTAGCTACCTGCCGTACCCGGGGCTCACCATAGTACCGATGCCATCCCTTTCCTTCTCAGGCAACCCTGTCTGTGTTGATCACCAGTTGGGGAATCTGGCGTTGCAGTAGGGTCTGCAAGGGATGCCCTTGGCGTACTCGCCGCTGGGCCAGCTGGGGCTCATTGGTGGCCATTTCCTGTTGGGCGGCGGGTTTAATGGCGGCTTCGGCGCGATCGCCTGATGGCCAACCCTGGACCGTACCAGTCTGGCCCTCATCTGGGGGCAATCCCTAAACCCATAGCCCAGGACCGAAGCGGCAAAAACTGACTAGCTAGTTCTTAATACTTACTCGGCAAAGCCCTCTTCCCATCCCAATGAAACGGGCATGAAACAACTCCAAAACGTAGGAGAATGCCGATAGCTAGCCTCTCTCAGGGGAGATCACACTTGAGTTGAAACCTCTGGAGAACCATTAGCGGACAAGAGACAGGCGATCGCTGGCAGAGCCTTCCTGAGCATGGGTTGGCCTACGACTACCAATCTTCGCCAAAGTGTCAGAAGCAGGGATGAAATCAGGATCCCTATTCCCAGTCCTCACAGCATGATGAACGAAAAAGGCGAGAAATGACGATGTGTAGAGTACAGGATGTTTTGGCCGCGAGGGTACAAGCATGAAGGTTCTTCTCAACAAAATCTGCTCTTCTACCCGCAATGCCAAACTTTCCTACGAGGTGATGCTTTCCCCGCAGATCCATGCTCAGGAAGGCTCTGTATTGGCGGTTAAAGTCCTAGATCGCAAAATAATTTACAACCAGATAGAAGACATTGACGGCCTCATGGCAACGGTGAATGAGGGGGATATCATCGCAGGGGTACTGGGAGAGAGAAGTGCCCTACGTGGATACACCGGTATTATTCCTGAAAAAATTCTAGTGGGCGACATACTTCATCTTCTAAACCTAGGGGGGGTGATCGGCCTCTGTACCTCTGCGAACCCCGACGTGGGTCCGCCCTGCAAGGTGGAAGTGTTGGGGCAGATCCTCTCCTTTCCCCCTCTAGCCCAATGCTATGGAGAGCCAACTTCCATCCGAACGAATGCACTGCCGTGGGCAGAGAGGCTGGCAGTCTCCGTTCCGCTGGTTTACATCAGTGGAACCTGTATGCATGCGGGGAAAACCCTTGCTGCTTGTGAGATCATCCGGGGACTGACCCAGAGGGGCCTCAAAGTGGGAGCTGCCAAGCTCACCGGTGTCAGTCTACGCCAGGATATCCTCAAAATGGAGAATGCAGGCGCATTACGGGTACTTTCCTTTATGGATGCGGGGATTGTCTCCACCCGTCCTCAGACCGTATTACCGGCTGCCAGAGGCTTATTAACGGCCCTCTGGGAATCCTGGAAAGGGCCGCGGTTAGATGTGGTAGTGGTGGAGTTGGGCGACGGCATCATGGGAGAGTACGGAGTACAAGAAATCCTCCACTCTGCCGACCTGATGTGCTTTACCAGGGCCCATGTGATGTGTGCCAACGACCCAGTGGGAGCCTGGGGGGCCGCGCGTTGGTTTGAGGAGGAATTGAGAACCCGTCTGACGGTTATCTCTGGCCCTACTACCGACAATGCGGTAGGGCGCAATTTCATTGAAAGCAGCCTGGGAGTTCCAGCGGTCAATGCTCGCACGGAAGCAGACAAACTGGCAGAAGTGGTGCTTTCGGCCATCTGCTCCTACAATTGTTAGGCTTATCTGACACCCCTCTATCTACTCGACAGGTATCATCTTTGAGCATTATTTAATACATGGCTGACCGTACCGAAAGTTTACTGCTGTCCCATCCCAAGGTAAAACAACTACTGGAAGAAAGTCGTTGGTACAGCGGAAAAGGAAAAGCAACTCAACAGATTTCATTTCTTGCCCGCAGAAAAGTCTATGAAGTGGAAGAAACGGAAAAAGCTTTCCTTGCTCTAATTTTGGTACAGTTCCAGGACGGATCCTACAGCATCTATTTCTTTCCCTACGTACTGATATACGCACTCAAGAGACCTTGTGCCCTGGCTGCTCAGCTTTCAGCTGGCTACTGGTTTGTCGACGCCCTGCAGATCGAGCGCTTTAGGCAATACATCTATGAGACAGCAGTGCACGAAACTATAAAGGTTTCGGGCAATTCCATAAACTATGGTTCTATCGGCGAGATCGAGAATTATAGAGATTCAAAACTACTTTACCTAGACCAATCCAACTCTGCTTTTGAAGTAAACGGCAAGTACTTTTGCAAGGTTTTTCGTCATTTAGACAAGGGCATTAATACCGATGTAGAAATCCTACGTTATTTTAGCCAGTATACCCAGTTCAAAAAAGTCCCTGCCTATATAGCTGGATTTGATTTGGATCTTACCTCTCACTGGAAAGGTCTGGAAGATGAAGAGATAGCCCTAGCTAACGGCAAGCAGAGGAAAACCAGTCAAAGCGCCACCCCAGTGGTAGCCCTGAACCATCAATCTTGTTGCCAACATGCTGATCAATTCTATATTTACCAACATTTATTTCCCTATCCGGTGATGAGTATTTTGCATAAAGTTGACAGTCGATGCGATGCCTGGGGACTGTTTAGGGGATACGCTGATGACTTTTTTAGAGAAGCGCTAAAAAACGGAATAGACGCTTACAACTACTCTGAAATACAGAATTCTATAAATTCTATTATCCATAGTCAATTCGGAATAGTTATTTTCGATAACTTAAAGAAGTTGGCCGCCATTACTGCCGAAATGCACATTTATTTACAGGAGAATCCTGAGAATCTGGTTGGCTTTCGCAGGGAAAGCCTACGGGATAACAAGCCTTTACTTAAACAATTTCTCAGGGAGACATGGGAGCACTTTAAGAATTTGTCCGGACCCTGGCGAAATGCTACTACCTCTTTAGGAGACAATAGTCAGATCATCAATTTGAATCGCTTACATGCCCACTTAAAATCCATCATAGAAACAGCCCCTGATCTGTCGTGTATTCGCATACACGCAGATTACCATCTGGGTCAGTTATTGTGGACCGGTAATGACTTTTTCGTGATTGATTTTGAAGGCGAACCAGGCAAACTTCGGGCAAACCCCAAAGCTAAATTCCCAGTTCATAAGGATGTGGCCGGTATGCTGCGATCCTTTAGTTACTCGGCCTTTGACGTACTGGTAAGCCTGCATCGAGAAAATCCAGACATAGTAGTTAAGTTTAAGCCCTTGGCCAATGCCTGGATTAAAACCCTCAGCGAATCATTTTATCAGCATTACATAGGGCTCATGAAGGGTTCTGGTTTGGTATACGAGCGAGAGAAAGACAATCGTAAGTTGCTAGACTTCTTCATGATACAAAAGGCTATCTATGAACTGGCCTACGAACATTACAACAGGCCCTCCTGGGTGTTAATTCCCATCTATGGTTTAGAAGACTTGCTGGAGCGGTTATCATCCTCAGGTCAGGTATGAGGTGAGTAGATAGACAGAAGCACTATGGTCGCTATAACTACATTTTTACCTTTAGGGCTTAGGCTTTAGGCATCAGGGTGGCGGCCTTAACCCCCGCCCCGATTAACCCCACCCGGGGGTTAAGCACGATATGAACAGGAACGTTCTGCAGCAGGGAACTAACCCGGCCCTTGTGGGTAAACGCCGCCATGAAGTTGCCCGCCGTCATCAGGGCAAGGTTTTTGGCGGCGATGCCGCCTGCCACGTAGAGGCCACCGTAGGGCAGAATCTGCAAGGCCAAGTTACCGGCCTCGGCACCGTAGGCCTCCACAAACATGGCCATGGCCTTCTGGCAGAGGGGGTCGCCGGTGGCGGCGGCGGTGGCAATTACCGCCGCGGGGTCAATGGTTTTATGGCTGCGGCCCCTCTGCCGTTCCCAGCGGGTGATGGCCTCCGCCACGGAGGCAGACTCAGCGGCAAACCCGCGATCTCGCAAAAACTGGTAAAGGGAGACAATTCCCCGACCTGACACCACCCGCCCAACGTGAACCCTCGAAATCTGGTGCTTATCCAGCAGGTAGTGGAGCAGTTGAAATTCCAGTTCTGATCGGGGGGCAAAGTCGGCGTGTCCACCCTCGGAGGCAAACACCCGGGGATAGCCCTCTAGAGTAAGGGCAAAGCTCTGGCCCAGGCCGGTGCCCGCCCCAATCACCGCCATCGGTGCATGGATTTGGGGCTTACCGACTTGCAGAGGGTGTAGATCCTCCGGGGTCAGGCCAAACACCCCATAGCCCACGGCCTCAAAGTCGTTGATCAGGCTGACCTGGGTCAGGTGCAATTCAGCCTGCAGGCGATCGCCATCCAGAAACCAGGCCAAGTTAGTCAGGTTGGAACGATTAGCCACCACCGGCCCCGCGATAGCAAAACAGGCCACCGCCGGAGCCATGCCTGGACCGATTTGGTCTGCCCCCTGCCGCAAAAACTCCCTCACCATAGGTACCAGATCGGCATAGGTCTGGCTGGCGTAGGTGGCCTCAAAGCAGATTCGCAGGGAGAGAGGACTGTGGCCCTCTAGCAATCCTAGAAGGGTTTTAGTGCCGCCAATATCACCGGCCAGCAAGTAGGTCATGGCCTCTTCACCGTTGCCATTAACGTTCGCTGAGGTAGAAGTCACCGGTGAATACCCAACTAGGGCGGCCTTTTCCCCGACATTAAACCGCCAGGGGCAGCAGCAAGCTCGGGAGTACCCCTTCTCCCGATAGCTCCGTGGGCAAAGAACGCACCTCGACCGGCTGGTGGGGGCGATAGATCAACCTGGTGCTCCTGAGGGTTCACCAGCCACCCCAAGTGCACCCCATTGGCGATGTAATCCTATAGCTTCAGTTATAAGGCTTCCAGGGGGGGAGAGTGATCAGAATTTTGTGTAAGGGGTCTAGAATCCGACCCATAGACTAAGGAGAGCGCTGTATGTCCCGACGTAGAAGAGACGTTAGCATTCCCGACGAACTAGTCGATGAGCTGTTAAAGGATTACCGTGAACCGGCAGATTTACTGGGAGAGTCTGGGATCATTCAACAGCTCACCCAATTTGATGTCTCGTAACCTGAGACAAGCTTGTCAGTTATGAGACATCAAAATTCAACATTGGAAGGTGGCTGTTTCTCATTTTGCTATCCTGTTTCCAGGACGCTTCAATTTCTCACCAATCCCCGTTTACACAAAAATCTGAACAGTCCCAAAAAAACGGGATACAGCCAAGGCCATACCCCGTCAGTTGATGGCATAGCCCTTACCCTAGCGATATCTAAAGTTGCGGTAAATTAAGCGAGCGTTGAACCCTCTACCCCGCAGATAATTGACAACTGAGCCAGCATCATCGCGGCTTTCGCATTCCGCCGCGTTGATAAACTGACCCTGACTGGCATTTTCAAAGCGAGGAGACACGACGCAGGTAGTTCCACCTAGCCCCCTACCTGGGCCAAAGGAATTTAGTTGTTGCTTGACGGCATTGAGAACGCTCTGGTCTCCAAAGACACCAGCAATAAAGGGAGCCAGACCACCGCCAGAAGGATTAGAGGAGGGATCACCAGAGCCAAAACACTGGGGTCGATCTTCGGCAGGAATATTGGTGGTGAGGGGGAAGGCACTAATTCTCGGTTCCGACATTAGTACTGAACCATTGGCACCGATCGCCTCCACCTTAGCTTCGCCTGAGGAACTCACCCTAATAAAATATTGAGCCGACGCGCCATTGTACTGGGAACCGCCAAAATAGCTAACCCAGCAGTCGTAAGGAGGGGGCACATTCAGGGCTGGCGTAGCCGGTTGGCCGTTAACCACCTGCTGCTGGGAAGCCTTATTGTAAACATTGACTTTCTTCAGGGCACTGTTGCGTTCGCGGTAGACCCGCACTGAATAGTTTTGGGTTTCAAACAGGATGATGGTGTCTTTTAACTGCACCGTGCCGTTATCACCGGTCTCTGGAGTCGCTATGGTAGTGATGCTGGTAGCATTCTCCGTCAAGACAATTGAGTTGTTAGCGCCATCTAAAATTTCCAAACGAGCCTGATAGGTGCTGCGGTTAGCACTGGCGCGAAAGATAACGTTGCGGCCGTCCCGTGAGCCATAGGCATCGTAGCTAACCCAGCCATCAGACCCAATTGCCCCCCGGAAGTAGGCGGGAGAGTTTAAGGCTTCGCTGCGGGCAGGATAGCCCTGGCGATAAACATTCATTTTTTGGCCCGGAGCACTGCGGGGAAAAACACTAACGGTATAGTTAGGGGTCTTAAAGTAAAGAATGCTATCGGCGGCCGTATTGGGTTCGCCAGAATAGACTGGTAGCATCAGACTGGTCACCGTGAAAAAAGTTGCAATCGCGAACAACCACATCCGCAAAAGCCGCCTTGACCAACGATTAAGGCGTTGCATGGGCCAGTCTAACTGCATAACAATAGCTCCCTTACTCTTCCCCAGTAAAACCTCAGAAAGCCCACAATCACGGACTTGAGCAATCCAAAGTCCCTACCGTAGTAAATTACGGCTGTAATTCTAACGAACTTTTATAAAAACGCCTCTGCTTTTTATAAAAATCTGTAAATTCCTGGGGCTGCCCTGGCTGGCCTAGCCCAGGTTAGGGGTTGCAATAGGAACAGTAACTAGGATCGGCGCTGGCTGAGCGTTGAGTCGCCGGCTGGCACTGTTGATGCTGGCAGTGGTGGCAGTGGTAAACCTGGGACTGGGTGAGCAGGGTGGGACTGCCGCAGAAGCTACAGGGCAAACCGGGCACCTCCCGCACCAGAGCAAAACCGGGGTACTGGCATTGGGGGCAGGATCGGTGCAGGGTGGCGATGAGAGCGTCTGTCGCCTGGGCAATTACCCCCATGCGGGTGGGATTGTAGAGGGCCCGCATGTCGGTTTCTAGCCCCACTTCTCCCTGGGGAGCCTGGCGCAGAGCCGTGGTCACGGTCTCCACCAGCTGGGCTTCGGTGACGATGCCCTTCACCCAGGAGCCGGCCCCTGGTGCTTGGGGTTTGACCACCAGCCCATGGCTGGGAAAGCCCACCTCTTGGGCAAAGGCCAGAGCTGCCTCTAGATCTCGAATAGTTTGGTGGCGGTAGTTGGTATCGGTGGACAGGTATTCCCCCACGATTTCTAGCTGGTGCTGCCGATCTAACAACAGCACCAGCTCTCGATCGCAGGCCACAAAGGGAATCTGGGGATGGGGGCCAAAGCTACCCTCGCTGGCAATGGCCAGGGTTTCACCGGTGTGGTCCAGGGCGGCGGCGGCCTTGAGGCGGGCGGTAGCGCGGGCATGATCGGGGCGGTGGATATCGCCGGTAAAGGTGCCAAAGCGATCGGTGTCGAAATTTTCCGCCACCATCACCTGCACCCCCAGGTGGGCTTCCACCAGGGGGGCGATGGCCTGTTCTTTGTGGTGCATAGTAGCTATCACCGCTACTCGTCCAGCAAAGAACGACGGGGGACTGACCTCAGTCGTCGTCATGGGCGAAACGATTATAGAGAAAGTCGAGGGCGTGGTTACGCAGTTCGTAGTACTGCGGATCCTCCATAATCTGTACCCGATCGCGGGGGCGATCGAAGGGAATGGTCATGACCTCGCCAATGCCAGCTGCAGGACCATTGGTCATCATCACCAGGCGATCGGCCAGGAACAGGGCTTCATCAATATCGTGGGTAATCATCAAAACCGTACAGCGATGATCGGTCCAGATCTTTAGTAATTCCTCCTGGAGTTCTTCCTTGGTGATGGCATCCAGGGCACCGAAGGGCTCATCCAGGATCAGTACCTCGGGCCGAATGGCCAGGGCTCGGGCAATGGATACCCGCTGACGCATACCGCCAGAGATCTGATCAGGGCGCTTATCCGCTGCCTCGGTGAGCCCCACCATGGCCAGGTGCTCCCGCACAATGGCCCGTTTTTGGGCCTCTGGTTGCTTGGGCCATACGGCGTTTACCGCCAGGTAGACATTTTCAAACACCGTCCGCCAGGGTAGTAGGGCGTAGTTTTGAAACACTACCATGCGATCGGGGCCGGGTTCTCGAATCGGCTCTCCCTTGAGGGTTACCGATCCGCTGGTGGCTTGCTGAAAGCCCGATACCAGACTTAGTAGGGTGGATTTACCGCAGCCCGAGTGGCCAATTAGGCAGACAAACTCCCCTTCTTCAATGGTGAGATTAACGTTTTCTAAAACCGGGTAGGGACCCTTCGGGGTGGGAAAGGACTTCGACACTTGATCGAAGCTCAAAAAGCCAACCGTATTACGGGACTGGGCGGGGGGAGACTGAAGCAGGGTGGTTGATTGCATGGGGTTGGTCATCATTAAGGAGACAGAATATAGGCAGAAGGGGACAGGATTGGGATCTGTCCCCTAGGGTGGTTAGGCGGCGATCGCCTGGGGTTGGTCGAGGATGACCTCCGCGATGGTGATATCCCGTTTGATGGCGAGGCTGTTTAGGTAGCCCATGGGGTCCTCGGCGTCGAACCGGGTGCCGTCAAATAATTGAATAGTACCGCGGGTGAATTTTTCATCCAATAGGCCCAGTTCCCGGGCGGCGGTGCTGTACACACTCACCCGCACGATCCGTTCCAGAATTTCTAACCAGTTACGGGCAAAGGGTACATCTCCCCAACGGGCCATCTGGGTCATGTGCCAGAGGTGCTCGGTGCGGCTGGGGCGGTTGGCGCCATCGCCGAAGAACAGGTGGTGGGCGTATTCCCGCAGGGCCGGGTTACGCTCACAGACCGTCGCTTGGGGGTTACCCAGTTGGATGTACTCCATGGGGGTGGCCAGGTAGGTCCGCCGGGAGAGAATTTCCCGAATTTCCGGTTCATTTTCGGGCTCAGAACAGAACCGGCAGGCCTCCAGTAGGGCCTTGGTGAGGGCAATGTGGGTGTTGGGATAGGCGTTGGCCCAGTCCTCCCGTACCCCCAGTACCTTACCGGGATGGCCGTCGTAGATTTCCCGATCGGTGGCAATGGTGAAGCCGACACCGTCCATGGCGGCCCGCTGGTTCCAGGGTTCTCCCACACAGAAGCCATCGATACTGCCCGCCCGCAGGTCCACCACCATCTGGGCCGGAGGAATGGTTTGCAGGGTGAGGTCTAGATCGGGGTCGATGCCGCCGGCGGCCAACCAGTAGCGCAACAATAGGTTGTGCATAGAGGAGGGGTGAACCATGGCCATGCGGTGCTGGCGATCGGGGGTTTGCTGCAGCATGGCCTTGAAATCCGCCAGGCTGTGGATTCCCTGATCGTAAAAGCGGCGAGCCAGGGTGATGGCGTTACCGTTGCGGGTCATGGTGAGGGAGGTCACCACCGGTAAGGGGCGGTCCTGGTGGCCCCCCAGGGAAAACCACAGGGGCATGCCGGAGGGCATTTGGGCCGCATCCAGGTAGCCGCCAGCGATACCATCCACCACACCGCGCCAGCTGGTTTCCCGCACCAGGTTTACCTCATCCAGGCCGTGCTTAGTGAAGAAGCCCTTTTCCTTAGCGACGGCGACAGGGGCGCAGGCGGTGAGGGGCACAAAACCCAAGTCCAGATTCACCTTTTCTAGACCGTGGCGGGCGATCGCAGTGGTTTTGCGGGCCCGTAGCTTCTTAATCCGCTTTTGCTGGTTGAGGAAGTAGATGATCTCGCTACGCAGACTGTAGTAGCTGGGGTGCTCCACCACCTCCATGCGTTGGCGGGGGCGGGGAATATCCACATCCAGGATGGCCCCAATTTCTGCCCCTGGGCCATTGGTCATCATGACGATGCGATCGGAGAGCAGTACCGCTTCATCAACATCGTGGGTGACCATCACGGCGGTGACGTTGTTCTCATCGCAGATGCGCATCAGTTGGGTTTGCAGATTACCCCGGGTGAGGGCGTCGAGGGCCCCAAAGGGCTCGTCCAGCAGAAGTAACTTGGGACGGATGGCCAGGGCCCGGGCGATCGCCACCCGCTGCTTCATCCCCCCCGATAGCTGGTCGGGCATTTTATCGGCGGCAGCCTGTAATCCTACCAGGTTGATGTGCTCTTCTACGATGGAGCGCCGCTCTCCCTTGGGCAAATCGCCGTAGACGGTGTTGACCGCCAGGCCAATGTTATCTCGCACCGATCGCCAGGGCAGCAGGGAATAGTTTTGAAACACCACCATGCGATCGGGACCGGGTTCCTTAATTTCTTTACCCTCCAAGGTAATCACCCCAGAACTGGGCAGGGATAACCCAGCAATCATATTCAATAGGGTGGATTTACCACAGCCGGAGTGGCCGATGAAGGAAATGAATTCCCCCTGTTTAATGGTCAAATCAATCCCCTTGAGGGCAATATACTCACCGCCATCGGCCAGAGAAAAAACCTTATCTACCTGGTCCGCTGCTACTAAAAGACCCATTGATCTCTCCTTAAAACAATACTGATATGAACCTGAGATTGGAGGGGTGAATTACTTGCGGGCCGGAGCAATTTTGCTCTGTAGAAAGGCAATTAACCGGTCTAGTAAGAGGCCGACGCCACCGATATAGATTACCGCCAAAATAATTTCACTAATGTAGTTTTGCTGGTAGGCATCCCAGATAAAGAAGCCAATCCCCACAATCCCCGACATCACGATTTCTGCAGCGATAATGGCCAGCCAGGCTAGACCGATGGCAATACGCAAACCCGTGAAAATGTAGGGCAGGGCAGAGGGAAATAGTACATTCAAATAGTAGTCCTTGCGAGACAGCTTCAGCACCTTGGCCACGTTGTTGTAGTCCTCGGGAATCTGCCGTACCCCTTCGGTAGTGTTAATCAAAATCGGCCATACCGAAGTAATGAAAATTACGAAGATGGCAGCCGGTTGGTTTTGTTGCAGGGCCACCAGGGCAATGGGTACCCAGGCCAGGGGGGCAACCATGCGTAAAAACTGAAAAACGGGGTAGGTAGCCTTATTTAGCCAGTCATTGGTACCCACCAGTACCCCGACGGAAATACCGACAACAGCGGCAGCGGTGTAGCCCTTAGCAACCCGGCCCAGACTGGCCAGGGTTTGCCAGAACAGCCCCTTGTCTAAACCGCCGCGATCGTAGAAGGGGTACAGCAGTAGCTCTCGGGTGCGCTGTTCGGTCCACAAACTGAGGGGCCCGGGCAGACGGGTTAACCCCGACCAGGAAAAAACTTGCCAGACTATGAGAAAGGCCGCAATACCAAGGATGGGGGGAAGTAGGCCAGCTCCTTGCTTTTGCCAGAATTCCTGGATAGAGCTCACGACGGATTTGGGCCGGGATTGCAGTCGGGTACGGGTGCTAGTAACCATTATGTTTAACCTAGGGGAAATGAACTGATAGCGACAGGAGGAAAGAAAAGGGGGATGGGTGGGCAGGAGCGGGCAGGAAGGAGGAGGTGAATTCTGCTCCCCAAGCCATCCCCCGGTTTTAGACTAAACGCGCTTGATCTTTAAGCTCTTGAGATAGGCTTCGGGATTGGCCGGGTCGAACTTAACGCCATCAAAGAAGGTCTCTACACCCCGGGAGGTGCTGCTGGGAATATCGCTAAATCCAGCTTCCTTAGCCGCTTCGCGCCACAGGTCTTCGCGGTTAACCGAATCCACCAGGCGTTTTACTGTGTCAAAGTCCTTCAGCTTGTCCTTATGGAAGCCCCAGCGCAGACTTTCCGTTAAGAACCACAGGTCGTGGCTCTTATAGGGGTAGGAAACGCTACCCTTGGAGTCAGTCCAATAGAGAGGGCCAGCTTTGAAGTCATTGATATCGGGCTTGCCATCGCCCAGGCTGTAACGGCCTTCGAAGGGGCCGGTGAGAATTGCAGGGGAGATATTAAAGTAGTTACGGGCAGAGCAGATCTGCACCAGTTCGGCCCGGTTTTCGGGTTTGTCGGCCCATTGTTGAGCTTCCATTACCGCCTTTAAAATCGCCTTAGTGGCTTTCGGGTGGGCATCCACCCAGTCGGCCCGCATGGCCAGGTATTCCTCCGGATGGCCAGCCCAGATTTGGTAGGTCAGTGCGGGTAGAAAACCGATCTTGTCCGCCACGATGCGGTAGGGCCAGGGGTCGCCCGTACTAAAGGCATCCATGCTGCCGGTGCGCATCCCCTGTACGGTTTCCGAAGGGGGTACGGTGAGCAGTTCAATGTCTTTGTCGGGGTCAACACCGCCAGCAGCGAACCAATAGCGAATCCAGAAGTCCTGGTTGCCATTGGGGAAGGTGAAGGCGGCCTTGAACTTGCGACCCTGGCTGGCGGGGTAGCCTTTGATGTAGTCGGCGGCCTTACTGATGTCGAGGCCCAACCCCTTACCAGCGTGGGCATTGGAGACCGCAATACCGTTACCCTGGGTGATCAGCTGGGCCAGCACATACATGGGCACCTTCTTACCGTTGGTAATAATGCCCTCGCTGATCAGGTGGGGCATGGGCATTTGCCACTGGCCGCCGTCAATACCGCCGCCAGCAGAACCGATGGCGACGTTGTCGCGGGCCGAAGCCCAGTTAGCCTGCTTCGCTACTTCTACCCCGGTCATGCCGTACTTGGCAAAGAAGCCCTTTTCCTTGGCAATGATCAGGGGGGCCGATTCCACAATGGGCAGGTAGCCCAGCTTGGCGGTGGTAACTTCGGGGGCATCGCCAGCGGCTACAGGGCCTGGGGCTGGAGCACCACCGGTGGGAGCGGTGCTGGAGGGTGGGTTACCCAAACAACCCTTCAACAACACCGATCCGGTAGCGGCCACGCCGGCGGTAACCAGGAACTTGCGGCGACCAACTCTAGAAATATCAGACATTACAGACGACCTCCTAAAACGCTCCAATCAATTACGGTCACAGAAAGCCAGCCCCCATGATTGGGGGAAAACCCATCAAGAACAAGCCAGGGCCAGAGGCAATCGCCTCAACTGCCCCAACCTCCGGAACCTGAGGATTAGTGAATACTCAAAAAATGGGCAAAAGCCCCAAGCTGATGACTAATCCATGGGCTTAAAGAGAAATTAACCCAACCATTACCAGTCCCAAAGCGATGGGATGGCAGACCCGGCAATCGCCAGGACCGTTGTCAACCAGGAACAAGGATTATCTAAATCAACCATTTACTTGGGTCAATATCGAATTTATTCCTTATAGTTTAAATTCTATGGATAAATTGAAATTTGTAAACCCCTCGGAGCTGTTCTCGGCTCCAGAATTTGCAATTTCCTTAATAAGTAACGGTTATGGCTCTGGCCTTGTCGGGGGGCTGAACGAATCTAGGGGTCCGAATCTAGTCTGGACGGGCGATGCCGGCTTTGGATCGAGGTTTAACTGGACCCTGGCTGTCTAGCCTGAAGAGTTTAGCTGACCAGACCGTGTTCGAGGGCGTAGCGGACCAGTTCGGTGCGGCTATTGGTGCCGGTTTTACTAAATAAACGACTAACGTACTTCTCAACATTGCGAACGCTGGTATCGAGGCGACTGGCAATTTCTTTGTTCATCAGCCCTTCGGCCACCAAGTCTAGAACGCTCTGTTCGCGGGGGGTTAAATCGATGTGCAGATCGGCCGCTACCCGGGTAATGCCACCTTTCTGGGTCAGCATGGCCTTGATTTCTTCAATCTGGCGAGCCATCACGGCAATGTCTGGCATGTCTCCAGATTCGGGGGTTTGGGCCGCCCGCCGGGTGATTAAATTGCTGACTACCGCCACTAGTTCTTCTGGGTCAAAGGGCTTAGACAGGTAGGCGTCGCAGCCAGAATTATAGCCCTGGATGCGATCGCGGGTCATGCCCCGGGCCGTTAGAAAGACCACCGGTAACCCTTTAAACCTGACGTCCTCCCTGACCTGGGCGAGAAAGGCATGGCCATCTACCTGAGGCATCATGATGTCAGAGATGAGGACATCGGGAATTTCTTGCTGCAGCAGGGACCACCCTTCCTGGGCATTGCTGGCGGTTCTAACGGTAAAGCCACTATCTTCCAGATAGGCCTGCACCGCTTCCCGTAGACCTGGTTCGTCGTCAACCAGTAGGATATGTCCGCTATGTTCAGTCATGGTGTTGCAGTCAAGGGAGATGGGGCTTGAGATTACTGGCTATGGCCTACTCTACCCTGGAACCACTCAAGGAACTAGGGCGGCGGGGTAGAAATATTACCCCAATTGGATTAGGGTCGCCAATACTGGGAAGCACAGGTTATTTTAAATTAAGGCCATCAAGTGCGATCTTTAACTATATTTCCAGATATAGTCCAGGTCGAGTTGGGGCAGTGTTGACCCAGGGTAATAGGTAAGGTATGAACCAGGCGGCAAAACAATGGATCGGGCTGGCGACGGCGCTGGCGATCGGTGGAGGCTGCGGATGGTTCGCCCACCAATACAGCGGTGGCGGAGTAAGGGCCCAGGGTGGGTTGCCGGCAGCTACGGTGATACCCCGACTAGAAGCCAACCCCGCAGCTGTCGAGACTAATCTGGTGGCAGTGCCCAAGCCCATACCCGTAGCCTCTAATTTTATTGCGGTGGCGGTGCAGCAGGTGGGGCCAGCCGTGGTTCGAATTGATGCGGTTCGCTCCCTCTCGGGTCTTCATCCAGATACCTTTAATAATCCCTTTTTTCGCCACTTCTTTGGTCATCAAGGTGCTCCTCAAGAGATGCCAGAACAGGTTGAGCAGGGTACGGGTTCGGGCTTTATTGTCAGTACCAGTGGCCATATTCTGACTAATGCCCATGTGGTTGATGGGGCTAGAACGGTGCAGGTAACCCTGCGGGATGGACGCACCTTTGAGGGGCAGGTGGTTGGGGTTGACTCCGTCACTGATGTGGCCGCCGTTAAGGTTAAGGCCGATAGCCTGCCGGCGGTGCGCTTGGGTAATAGCCTCAAGTTATCGCCGGGCCAGTGGGCGATCGCCATCGGTAACCCCCTGGGGCTCGATAATACGGTCACCGCCGGCATTATTAGTGCCACCGGGCGGACCAGTAACCAGGTAGGGATCCCCGACAAGCGCGTTCAATTTATTCAAACCGACGCCGCGATTAACCCGGGTAATTCCGGCGGGCCCTTACTGAATGACCGGGGTGAGGTGATTGGTATGAATACGGCGATTCGGGCCAATGCCCAGGGTCTGGGATTTGCGATTCCCATCGAGACTGCCAAACGCATTGCCGACCAGCTATTTGCTACGGGTCAGGTACAGCACCCCTATCTGGGTATTCAAATGCTGGAACTGACCCGCGATAGCATTAACACCCTGAATCAGTCCCAAGGGTTGAAGCTGCCCTTGAATCAACAGGGAGTGGTGATTCTGCGGGTGCTAGAGGGTAGCCCTGCGGCCCTGGCGGGGCTGGCTGTGGGGGATGTGATTGTATCTATCAACGGTACGGCCATAACCACCCCCACTGATGTGCAAACCCGGGTAGAGACCAGTCAAATTGGCAAAGGTCTACCCATTCAAATCAGTCGCAACGGCAAAACCGCAACCCTTGCGGT
The DNA here is from genome assembly GCA_018970085.1 of Cyanobacteria bacterium REEB459. GTDB lineage: Bacteria > Cyanobacteriota > Cyanobacteriia > Phormidesmidales > Phormidesmidaceae > Nodosilinea. Next base: position 30,406 of record JAGWXD010000002.1, on the reverse strand, counting down.
TAAACCGGCCATGCTACCCCCAGACCTGCCCTAGAGGCCTAACTCCAGTGACAGAAATTATTGGCTTAGTGTTTTTTTTTAAGTTGGTTCTGGCTGTGGAGTCCGGTGGCCCTGGTCCTGGTTCGATGGCAGAAAATTCCCTGGTCCTATCCCCTCCTGGCTAGCCATAAACTCACCTTACTGGTGCCCCTCTATATCCTGGCTCCCCCGGTGCTGGAAGCCTATCGACGCTACTGGGCTAGGCTATCTTGGGCTGCCTACGGCGTCGAGGGCAGTCCACCTTTCTATCTGGCTCTGACCCTTGGCTTTACCATCGGTTGGGTTGGCATTGCCACGGTTATGGCCATCCACCTCAGGCTTGGCTGGCGCCAGTGGCAAGGGCGCTGGCCTGGTGGGCGGGCACTAGGGGGAGTAGTCGCCGGATTACTGCCCCTCACCCTGCTGATTGCCGGTGTTGAAGAAATCCTATTTCGGGGTGTGCTTGCCTCAACCTTACAGTCTCTGCTGCCCTGGCCAGCCCTACTGCTGGGCGTCAGCTTCATCTTTGCCCTCTGCCATCTGCTCTGGGATGGTCCTCAGGGCATACCCCAAGTGCCAGGTTTAACTCTGATGGGCCTGGTGCTGATGGTGGCCCGTTGGTCGACTACGGGTCAATTGGGCCTGGCTTGGGGATTGCATGCCGGCTGGATTTTTGCCCTGGCCCTAGGGGATAGTCTGGCCCTGACTCAGATCGATCCGGATGCGCCCCGCTGGCTTGCTGGTAAGCCAGGCCAACCACTTACGGGTCTGGTGGACCTAGCTTTGCTACTGCTGACGGGGCTGGGACTAGGGTGGTATGGTCAGGGGGCGGGCGAAGGGTGGCCAGGGTAACCGGGCTGAGGGGTTGCCAGCGATGCAGATGGGCGATTTGGGTACTATGGTGAATTTGAATTTGGCGTAGCTGCACCCCCCAGGGCTGGGGTCGATCGCCAGCGCTCTGGTGAACCCAATCCAGTAGGCTGTGCAGGTGCTCTAGGGTAGCCAGGGCCAGCACTATTTGCCCCTGGGGACGAAGGCGTTGACTACAGGCATCGAGAATGGCGGTGAGGTGACCACCGCTACCGCCAATGAAGACCCGGTGGGGATCGGGAAGGGTCTCTAATACTAGGGGAGCCGCCCCGTGGATGGGGTAAAGATGGGTATTACCTAAATTCTGCCGATTTTGCTGAATTAGGGCAATGCCTGCCAGGGTTTTTTCAATGGCGTAGACCCGGGATTGGGGACAGAGTCGATTAATCTCAATACTCACCGAACCGGTACCAGCCCCAATATCCCAGAGCACCTGGTCGGGCTGAAGGGCCAGGTCGGCTAAGATCTGAATGCGAATATCCCGTTTGGTGATTAAACCCGGGCGATCGCTAAAGCAAGCGAAGCTTTCGTCGGGTAGACCCAGTAGGGGCAGATGGGGGGAGGGTTGGGGGCCGGCCTGGCGCTGTAGCACCACCACATTTAAAGCCGCAAAGGTGTGCTGCTGTACCGTTAGGGGAGTCATATCATAGAGGCGTTCCTGGGGGTCTCCCAGGTTTTCACAGACCCATAGACGGTAGCTGTGGGCTAGCCCCAGGCTGAGGATTAACTGCCCCAACTGGGCAGGATTATGGGTAGCATCGGTGAGCACCGCAATTAGTTCATCTCCTCGCCGTAGGGCCGCAATCAGCAGGTCGGCGGAGCGACCATGGGCGCTGATCAGGGTCGCCCCCTGCCAGGGTAGCTTGAGTCGGCTAAAGGCTAACTGAATGGCACTGACCTGGGGATGGAAGGTGAGACTGGTGGCGGGTAGGTGAGCCAGTAGTAATCGGCCCAGGCCAAAGCACAGGGGGTCTCCCGAGGTCAGCACCACGGCCTGCCCAGAAGACCCCTGGGCAAGCCACCGCTGTAATCGTGCCAAGCCACCGCTGAGATCTGCCAGGTTGTATCTTTCGGCCCCCGCATTGGGAAAATAACTCAGATGGCGATCGCTGCCCAGCAGCAACTGCGCCCCATCGATCAGGTCTAGGATCGGCTGGGATAGCCCCGATCCTCCGTCCAGTCCCACCCCTACTACCTGAATTGGGGTCATGGCGATTGCTGCCAGGCCATCACCAGCAGGGCATTGACAATGGCGGCGGCTACCGCTGACCCTCCCTTGCGGCCTTCAACTCGAATTTGGGGGATACGCTGCTGGGCCAGCCGCTGTTTAGCCGCCTCAACGGCGACAAACCCCACCGGCGCGCCCACCACCAGGGCAGGTTGGGTCGCCCCAGCCTCGATCTGGTCGCAGAGACTGAGTAGGGCAGTGGGGGCATTGCCAATCACCACGATCGCCCCAGGCACCTGGGTCAGCCCCTGAAGCAAGCCAGTTTCAGTCCGGGTGCGCCCGGGCGCCGCCCTCTCCACCAGGGTGACAGCGGTGAGCAGGGGATTTTGAAAGGTGCGCTGAACCATGCTGGCAATGCCCTGGCGCACCATGGTGACATCCACCAGCAGCGGACAGCCCGCCCGCAGGGCCCCCACCCCGGCTGCGATCGCCCCAGGACTAAAATGCACCAGGTGCTTGAAATCAAAATCAGCAGTACTGTGAATGACTCGTCTGACCACTGCATATTCTGCCGGAGTCAGGTGATGGGGACCAAACTCCTGATCAATCAGGGCAAAACTTTCTTCTACAATAGGGCTTTCCACTAGCTGAGCCATCGGCAACTGAATAGCATGGGAGATGGAACGGACAGCACCTGACCACAGCCCTTCCCCTTGCCGGTCCGACTATGGCCAAGCCCAGAGTCTAATAGTACGGGTTTCCCGCCCCCTGGCGGTAGTCCCCTGGCCCCTATGGTGATGCCCCCTCTATGCCTGCCTATTTTTTTTGGGGAGATAACGAGTTTGAACTGCAAGCGGCGATTCGCGCCTTGCAGCACCAGGTGGTGGACCCCGGGTGGGCTAATTTTAACTGCGATGTGATTGCCCCTGGCCTCACCAATGGCCCGATCCAGGCCCTTAACCAGGCCATGACCCCCCCTTTTGGCCTGGGCCAGCGGTTGGTGTGGCTACCAGACACGGGCCTGGGGCAGCGCTGTCCAGAGGAGGTGCTGGTGGAGTTAGAACGGACCCTGCCGGTTTTGCCCAGCACCAGTGTGTTACTGCTGAGCAGCCCCAATAAACCCGATGCTAGGTCTAAGTTTTTCAAGCTATTCAAGCAGTACGGAGAGATTCGGGAATTTTCTCTGATTCCTCCCTGGAAAACCGCCCTGATTCGTCAGCAGATAGAGCAGGTGGCGCGGCAACGAGCCATCGCCCTGGCCCCCCAGACCATCGATTTATTAGTAGAGGCAGTGGGTAATGACACCCGTCAGCTGCACCTGGAACTGGATAAGCTGCAAATTTACTGGACCCATCCCCAACCCCTGCCACCAGAGGTGGCAGCCGACCTGGTGACCAGCTCCACCCACACCAGCCTCCAATTAGCTACGGCCATTAAACAGGCAGATGCCGGTAAGGCTTTGCTGTTGGTAGAAGATCTGCTCAACCGCAACGAGCCAGCCCTACGCATGGTGGCTACCCTGGTGAGCCAGTTTCGTTTGTGGTTATGGCTCAGGGTTATGGAGGCAGCCGGTAGTCAGAGCGAGGCCGAGATCCTGGCTGCAGCAGAGATTAACAACCCCAAACGACTTTATTTTCTCAAGCAAGAACTGCGGGGGATAAGCCTGGAACAGTTGCAACGAACCTTGCCTTTACTACTAGAATTAGAGGCAGATCTAAAACTTGGCCGAGATCAACGGGCGGCTTTGCACACGGCTGTAATTCAGCTGTGCGCTCTATTTAGCCGCTCTGACTAGGCCCGTGGGTCAATGTCAGCAACAATTCCGTCTACTGCTTTTGCTGGCGAGGGCAAAAGCACCTGTTCTTAGGTGAGGCATGGCTAAGCAGAAAAAAAGTGTGCATGATTCAATCACCTTACTGGGTACCACGAGGATAACGGGGCGATCTCTCCAGGCATTGCTGCTTGCCAGCCTATCGGTTTTGGCCAGCACAGTGGTTGTCGCCCCCCGCCTTGAAGGCGTGACCTACCTACCTTCACCAGCTCTGGCCTGGGCCCAGAGTCTCCAGGTCTCTCCGGCAGAGGTGATCAACTATGCCCGCTCGGTCTTGCAGATGGATGGGCCTCGCAGCCAGGCCTACGCCCAAATTAAAAGCTTACTCAGCGGTGCCAACTATGACGTCAATGCCATCGATATGCGCTGCTCGGCTACGGCGAACCTCAACCAATTGCCGCGGCGGATTCGCCAGCAGATCAAAACCATTGTCGTAGACTACTGTAATCAGGCCAGCGACATTGTCCGTAGTAATGGTCTGCAGGTAGAGCAGTTTAATGCTATTACCGCCGCCTATCCCCAGGATCAAGCCCTGGCAGAACAGATTCGCACCGCCTTGATGCAAATGCAGCAGCAAGCCCAACCCCGCCCCTAGCTCTGGGTTCGAGCCCGATAGAACTATCAGCATGCAATTTATTGATCACGCAGAAATTGAAGTCATAGCCGGCCATGGCGGTGACGGTATGGTTGCCTTTCGGCGCGAAAAGTATGTGCCGGCGGGAGGGCCAGCGGGCGGCAATGGCGGGCCGGGTGGGTCGGTGTATCTGAAGCCGGTAGAGCGGCTGCAAACTTTGCTTGACTTCCGCTACGCCCATCGTTTTAAAGCCAGGGATGGGGAGCGGGGCGGGCCCAAAAATATGACTGGCGGAGCGGGCTCAGATCTGATTTTAGAGGTACCCTGCGGCACCATGGTCTACCAGGCCGAGAGCGATCGCCTGCTGGGGGATCTGGTGACCCCTGACCAGATTCTCTGTGTGGCCCAGGGCGGTAAGGGGGGACTGGGTAACCGCTACTTTCTGAGTAACCGCAATCGAGCTCCAGAGCAAGCCCTACCTGGCTTACCCGGCGAGCAACAGCGGCTACGCTTGGAGCTCAAGCTGCTGGCGGAGGTAGGTATTATTGGCTTACCCAATGCGGGTAAATCCACCCTGATTGCCGCCCTATCAGCAGCTCGCCCTAAAATTGCCGACTATCCCTTTACCACCCTGATTCCTAACCTGGGGGTGGTGCGTCGCCCCACGGGAGATGGCACGGTTTTTGCTGATATTCCTGGCCTGATTGCTGGCGCCCACACGGGCCTGGGCCTGGGCCATGATTTTTTGCGCCACATTGAGCGCACTCGCCTGCTGCTCCACTTAGTCGATGCCAGCGCCGATCAGCCCCTGGATAGCTATCAGATCATTCAACAGGAACTGGCTGCCTATGGCCACCACCTGGCCAGCCGGCCTCAAATTCTGGCCCTTAGTAAAATTGATAGCCTTTCCCCCGACCAACTCAGGGACCGGGTCGCTCAGTTTGAATCCCTGGGCCCTGTCTACTGTATTTCAGCGGTCACTGGAGTGGGCTTAACGGCTCTACTCCAGCAGGTTTGGCTGACCTTAGATAGCCTTACCCCGGTACTCTCCTGTGAAGCCCTGCTCTGAACCTTAGCCTTTCCCTAGATCGATGGTCATAAATTCACGTTAATCCTCTTGAACTTCCAGCTATCCTTACAATGCTCACAGTAGATTAAAAATAGGGCATCCTACCCTTGGTTGGGTAATTGAGTTCCATTACTATTTTTCTCCGTAGCTATATTTGCGGTTATGCTTAGCTTCTCTGTCCCCGAGACCTGGCTAGACGCCCCCATCACTGGCTGGCCCTGTTGCCTGATTAAGAATAAGGGTCGGGTAGATCAGGCCCAACTTCGGCAAGCGGCGATCGCCCGCCTGGACCTGGAAGGCAAGACCAGTATTGCGATCTTTGAGGAGGCCGCCCAGCTGGCCGCCCGATTTTTGCAGGCACCAGTCAGCTGGGTGAGTGTGGCCAACCACAGTACTGAATTTCTCAAGGCTGCTTCGGGTCTCTATTCCCTGGGGTTTGCCAACCGGCTAGCCAGCGATCGCCAGATTCCCCTTAACTTTGGCCTCACTACCTACGTGTTGGATAGCGAGCAGCCTGTTGTTATTCCCGATCTCTCAGAGTTTTCTGGTTCAGATCAGCCTGCCTTAATGACCAACTATGGCATTAGATCCTACTGTGGCGTTCCCTTGATTACCTCTGACTACGAATGCATTGGAACCCTAGTGGTGGTTGATCCCAATCCCCGGGGGTTTAGTGACCGCGATGTCGCCTTTCTCTCCATGGCCGCCCGCTGGGCCATGGCCGAATATGAGAGATCGCTGGTCACCTTGCCTCTCCCCGGTTCTACTCCCTCACCCAGGTCGGTCTCTGGGGATAGTTCGATCGATGCCCTGCGCCTGAATCTACTTAATCAGTTGATTCAAGATTTACGTAATCCCCTCACCGCCGTACTGGGTATGACCAGCATGCTAAACCGGGAGATCTACGGCCCCCTGACCGAAAAGCAACGAGAATATACCGAAATTGCCTGGCGCAGCAGTCAGGCTCTGATGGCCCAGGTAGATGAAATTCTAGACCTGGGTCTGATTAGCAGCGATTCCCCTGGCCTGGTTCCTGCTTCCGTTGATATTGAGCGCCTGGGTCACCAGGTGATCACCATGCTCACCCCTCTGGCTGAAAAATTAACCCACACTCTTGAGTTGACCGTTGAGCCAGGGCAAAATTTGTGGCTGTTAGACCAGCAAACTGTCAGGCAAGTGCTCTATCACACCCTATTCAGCCTGATCCATATGGCCAGCGCCAATAGTACGATTCGGCTCCATGCTTCCCGTAAACAAGACAGCCTTGCTCTGGCGGTATGGGTTGCTAACGCCTGGACTGGAGATGGGTTACCCACCAGTTTGATTACCCTCTATGAATGCTTACAACAGCATGGTAACGTCACTGCCCTCAGCCTCGAAGGGGAGGAAATGCCCCGTAACTGGCTAGGTTTAGTCTTAACTAGCCACCTGGTGAAGTGTCACGGCGGTGAATTACACCTCTATGGTATGGAGGAGTCCGGCTATCGACTTGGCATTCGTCTGCCCTCTTTAAAGCCGGCGCGCTCCCATCTCCAGGGGGTTAGAGACCCTTCCTCCAGTGGCCGTTCTTGACCAGACTGGCAGACCCTATCACAGGCTGGGGGCGTTGAGTGTTCTCCAACCCTGGCCCAGCCCTTCAGCGTTGACCGTAGGGCGCTTGGGCGTGTCACTCTAGCCCTAGGATGGAACAGGGAACTTTAGCTATGCCTGGGGCTGATGCCGCCGTAAGCCTGTAAGAGTCGAATTTGGTAGGAGAAGCACAAGGGAGTGACCCTACTGTAAGCCATCCAACATGGTCAGAACGGCGATGATCCCAAGCAGAGCCAGGCAGATCCGCCAGAAAAATCCCAACATGATCTGGTAGATCATCAGGGCCTGGACCCCTGCACCGAAGATGCCAGCAATGACAACCATGACGGTGCAGATAAACAGGGCACTAAATAGAAGCTTGATCATTTGACCCAGGATCTTCATCAGTGAGTTCCCTGGCAGCGGTTGCCTTCGCATGATTAACCCTCCTTGAGGTTGATGCATTAGCGGGTATGGTGGTTATCGGGCTTAACAGCACAGAGGTCGATTTTAGGGTTGTAACCGGGAAAACCCAGCGCTCCGCCGGTTCACCACGGCTTTCGCCAAGATTATCTCGCCGATGCGATCGCCGGTCGCTAGAAACTGGACCTTACCGCTGGCACCGACGGCTGAAAAGCTGGGGTCTCGCAGGACTGCCTGCAGTCCATTCCGACTGGTATTTTGTTGCAAGCCTGCAATAACGGCTTGGGTAGCATCGTAGGCACTGGCCGTGCGCCAATTGACACTGCCCTTCCATAGTTGGCGAGCGTTACTGGTAAACGGTTCCGTCGGAAGCCAGGGGACCGGAAGAACCAACCCGTTGATAGCCTGTCCCCCCTGCTGCAGGGTCTGGATGGTGTATAGGGTGGTAGTGCCATAGAGCGGTAATCCTGATTGGTTGGCCTGGGCTAGGGCGATCGCCTGATTAATCCGATCAATATGGGGAGCCAGTAGAACTACGTCAGCCTGGCTCCCGCGAATTTCATTCATCGCTAGAGCTGGGTTGAAGCTGGGGGCGGCAAAATCACAAATCGTGTCTGCCTGCTGTCCCCCCAGGCGCACCAAGGTGGCGACAAATTCATCCCGAAAGGAAGCCGTATCGGGGGAGAGAGAGTCGTAGCAGATGGCAATGGTCTTTAAGCGCTTCTCTTGAACAATATAGGCCGCTAGAGGTGCCGCCATTGAGCGAATATTGGGCACCGTACGAAAAATATAGCTGCCAAAGTTAGATAGCAGGTTGGCGAAACTGGTTGGTGTAACCATCACCAAACCGGCCTGTTGGTAGACGGGCGCAGCTGCCAGAGAAGCATTGCTGGCATTATGACCAACAACCGCCAGAATATTTCCATTCCCCGCCAGGGCCTGGGCAACTTGTCGGGCAATCTCTGGGTTATTGTCATCATTAGCAATTTGCACCTGCAATCCTTGACCCTTAAGGCCACCTTGCTGATTAACCTCATGCTGGGCCTGGGCCACTCCCCGTAAAATTTCCTGGGCAACGTTGATATTGGTGCCAATCGGGATGCTGACGGCTATTTTTAGAGGTGAGCTGTTACCGATCTGGGCATTATTCAGGTAAATTAAGGCCTCCGGGTCATTGGGCTGTTGCACCAGGGATTGCTGAAAGCTCTTCACCGCCCTGGCGTAGTCATGCCTGGCAAAGGCCTCAACTCCCTCCCGCTTGGCTGCAGTTGCTCCCGTGGTTATCAGTAGTTTTTCACCCATACTCAGGCGGTCTTCGAGCTTGGGGGACTGGGTTGATGACGGAGAGGAGAGGGCAGATCTGAGGTCAGAAGATTTCCAGATTTGAAGGAGGGGCGCGACTTTTGGTACGGTAACAAATAGGATCAGGCCAAGCCCCACAAAAACAATAGGGGGTGGAAGGCGACGTTGGCTAGAACGGGTTCTCATGGTGTTACTCCTTAACTTTAGAAGAGGGTTGAATTGACCTGGAGATCAGGAAATTTTGTTGTTGAGGGTTGAGCATTTCAGGTCTGCCGTGAGTTGTTCCCTAGGGGTTTTCCGAGGGCTCCGCCAGGGGATTAGTTTGCAGATTGGGCATTTTGCAATCGCGATTCTGAGTAGAAATCTGTCAACTTCTCCGCTCGATTAAATCCTTAACACCTTCAACTCCAATAATTCCTGGCATACCATTGCCTGTATTTGTGGTAGGTACAAAAACCATGGTGGACTTGCCTTCCATACACATTTCGTACAGCATATTCATGGAGCGGAGTTGTAACGCTACGGGATCATGGGAATATTTTTCTGAGGCCTTGACCATGGAATCAACCGACAATTCCTCGGATTGGGCTAGAAGAATTCTGGCTCTTTTTTCCCGTTCTGCAGCAGCTTCACGGGCGATCGCATCTTCTAATTCTTTCGAAACAATCACGTCTTTGATTTCAACCGTTACGATTAAAACCCCCCATTGAACAACTAACTCTGTTGTATGTTCCCGAACAATCTGACCAATCTGATCTCTTTGGGACAAAAGCTCATCTAAAGTAGACTTTCCGACCATATCCCGGATAGCTGAGCGAACGGTTAGTTGGGTAGCATTGTGATAATTGTCAACCTTAAGGACCGAATCTTTAACGTTATCCACCCTATAAAAAACAATCGCATCTACTTCAACGGGAATGTTGTCCCGGGTTAGTCCCTTTTGTAACGGCACCGTGTAGGTGGCAATTCTTGTATCTACAATCCGTTTGTCTTGAATAATCGGTATGTAGAAATACACTCCAGGTCCAGCTACACCTGAAAAGCGTCCTAGGGCAAATAGAACATGTCTATCCCACTGATTACATACACGAAAAAAGATTAACAGGCCGATCAGTACTGCCGTTATGATAATGATTTCCACGGCTTTTCTCCTTTTGTGAATTCTTTCAACCTTCCCCGCTAAAAGCTTATTTTTCTGCCCCGTTTTACGGGGCAAAAAATAAACTAAACCAACACAACATCAAGGCTAACGGCAAAGCCTAGGGGTTTATTTTCTATGGTGGCAAACTGAGTACCTACGAAAGCTAGAGCCCCCGTCGACGAGTTGTAACTGAATTGGGATAGGGAAGAGGCACCGAAACCAGCGGCACTGATCTCAATAAAGTCTCGATTACCAGAGCTAAAGGAGAAGTCCTTAATCACATCAATTCGGTCGAAAATTGAGAGGAATCGAAACCGATCATTCCCAGCTCCACCGGTGAGGATATCGTTACCCCCGCCGCCTATCAGGAGATCGTTGCCCGTGCCGCCGGTAAGAATATCGTTGCCTGTGCCACCCATCAGGGTATCGTTGCCATCCCCACCGTTGAGGGTGTCGTTTCCCGCACCGCCATCCAGGAGGTTGGCGGCGCCATTGCCAGTGATGGTGTCAGCAAAAGCGCTGCCGATCACGTTCTCAAATTGACTCACTGTAAAAGACAGGGGGAGGGGGGTGCTGCCGTTCACCGTCACCATGCCGGTGGCCAGGTTAGTGATGGTGCCGGTGGCAGGAGAGCCGATACCGCCATGGTTGATGGTATCGCCACTACCACTGCTGCCCACAATTCGCTCGATCGCGATTAGGGTATCAACCCCGCCTAGCTTGGTCAGCACTCCAAAGGCTCCTAGGGTCACGGGTGCGGCCAGAGCGCTGTAGTCAGCCGTATCCACACCCGTGCCACCATTGAGGGTGTCATTACCGTTACTGCCAAGGATAGTGTCGTCTCCGGCCCCGCCATTCAGGAGGTTATTGCCGCTGTTACCAGTTAGGACATTGTTTTTGGCATTACCGGTGGCATTGATATTCGCACCGCCGGTGAGGGTCAGATTTTCAATACCAAATCCTTGGTTGCCAAAGGTTCCTGGCCCTAGAGAATAGCTGACGGAGGCCAGCACCGTATCAATGCTACCCAGGGCGTCATCGAAGTTCTCTTTGACAATATCGCCGACATTATCAACGATATAGGTGTCGTTGCCATCCCCACCATCCATGGTGTCAGCCCCGACCCCGCCATCCAGGATGTTATTGCCGCTGTTACCGATTAGGACATTGTTTTTGGCATTACCGGTGGCATTGATATTGGCACTGCCGGTGAGGGTCAGATTTTCAATACCAAACCCTTGTTTGCCAAAGGTTCCTGGCCCCAGGGAATAGCTGACGGAGGCCAGCACCGTATCAACCCCACCCAGGGCGTCATCGAAGTTCTCTTTGACGATATCGCCAACATTATCAACGATATAGGTGTCGTTGCCATCCCCACCATCCATGGTGTCAGCCCCGGCCCCGCCATTAATCGTGTCGGCCCCGGCCCCCGGGATACCCAATACCCCAGGGGATACGCTAAACGGACTAATAAAGTTATTCCCAGATGTCCCTAAAACAAATACCATTGATAGCTCCTTAAAAAAGGTGTTTAAAGGTGCTGGAGTCTCTATTTAGTGAGTTTCCCCAGCCAATAATTACGGGCAATGCATCCCATGCCCAACTCCTTTATTGCTCCGATTCGGGCAGTTTCTAGGATGACTTGGGCACTGTCACTAAGACATAGTTCTGGCCCCAGCGGAGCCTATGCAACTAGAGGAGAATTGAAACAAATTAGAATTTACCTATCCAGGTTTCACTGTTCAGGTCTGGTTAAACCCAGCCTATTGGTGAAGAAATAGGAAATCGGTAGTTGAGTTATATTTAAGGTGCAATAATCAAACGAATACCTTTGCGGCCTATCACCTGGACCTTTTGTCCTGAAGCTAGGGGGGCAGCACCCCAAGAGCTATCTAGAATTGCATTCCAGATGCTACCGAGTGCTTTGACTCGCAGTTTACTGTTGTCAAACTCATCGATGGTACCTTCTCCGACTTGAGGAAACCATTCGTCTGTTTCCTGAAAACAAAACATAGCCTTACTCCTCGACCTGTAAGAATGAGAACGACTAATGAAGCTATCGGTTGAGCTAATGGGTTATAGCCAAGGCCTTATCTACCGAGATAACAGTCTTGAATAGGACCGTTATGATTTTTTCAGTAGAACCATAAGGCTCCGATAAACTACTCACTATCCTTACGGGATATTTGAAAAAGGTTATGATTCTTCGAGGCTTTCTACGGACAATCTCCTACCACCACAAAGGGATTGTTAAAATCGTTGCCCACGGTGGCGAGAAGCCGTTCCTGGATTTCCTTCCGGTCACCGTTATCGTCAAAGCTGATGGTTTTGGCCTTACCAAAGACCCGGCTGCGAGGGGCACTGCCATTGACATCCCGGTTGTTAAGTTGCTGACGAATTTGTTCTGAGGTAACCCCCTCTCTCAGGGTGGGCAGTAGGGCTTGAATGGCTTCATAGGAAAGCACGGTAGTGCGGTTAACACCACCAAACCAGTATTTCTTCTCCGTTTCTTTGACAAAGTTGGTGTCAGCGCACTTGGGGTGCCAATCAGTGGCGATAAACAGGATATTTTGCAGATTGGATAACCCTCCCGCAGGCTCAACAATTTTCTGGTTGTATAGGGGATTAGAGCCAAGTACCATTTTCCTCCCAGCGTTGGCCCGAATCACCTCTAGGGCCCGGTCGAAAGCCTGGCTATTGGTATTTCTACCATCAGGAATCACCACCAGGGCATTGACAGCCGCTACAGAATTTAGGGCCTGGGTCGCGTTAAAGGATGGGGCATCCAGATTAAAGGATTGGGCAATAGGGATGCCTTCCCCATCCAAAGCCAGTTGAAATTCCTTGTACAGATCGTCACTGTAGAACTCCCCCTTGCGATAAAAAATCGCCACCGATGGATTAGGACCATTTAATCCTCTTTTCACCAGGTGGTTAACCAAGGTACGGGTTTCGATACGGGTAGAGGAGGTGGTTCTGAAAAACCAAATGGAGGGGCCACAGCTGCGGCGGATATCGGCAACGGTGCTGAGGGGGGATACCACCACCAAGTGAGCTTCGTTGTATTTCTGTTTCAGGGCCTCGCAGGTACTGGCGCTAATATAGTGACCAACAACGGCAAGAACCTTACGTCCATCTTGCTCAAACTGGGTAATAGCCTGGGCGACCGCCGCGGCCTGCTGGGGATCGTTGTGATCGTTGGCGATCACCACTTCCAGGCCTCTGTCTTGATACTGATCCTGGGCTTGGGCGATGCCGTAGAGCATTTGCCGACCCACGTCGAAGGGGGTACCGCTGCTGGTGGTTAGGGGCACCGCCGCTGCAATGGTGTAGATGGGTTTTCCCGTGGTATGGCGGCGGCGGGCCTCGGCATTGTTACGGTAGATCAAAACCGTAGGGTCTTGCAGGGCGGCTAGGGCCGCTTGGAATTCAGAACTCTGGCGATCATGAGCAAAGTTAGCGTACTGGGCCTTGGCCTGGATACGAATCTGGTCGAAGGTATCTCGAGCGAGGACATAGTCACCCTTAATAAAAGCCTGTAGTCCCTGCTGCTTAAGCTGGGCGTAGTCACCGCTCAGTTGGGGGCTGCCTTCCAGGTTGGGATTATCCCCTGCACTGATCAGCTGTTCCGGCGGCACCGAAAGTCTTGGCTGGATCAGCTGTTCCTGTAGGGAAACTATTATCGGTCTGATCGTCCAGACGACTCCCCCCAGTACCGCCAACCCGGCTACTGCCCCTGCTGCCAGCCGCCTGGATAACCAGGGAGCTTTCTTGGGGTTGCAACTATTCAATAGGGCCTGCCAGGTCAGGGGCGGAGTATTTTGCTTAATGCACACCGTCGGTAGCCAGGTTACCTCCGAGTACCGGCTGTTGAAGGATTCCAACCCATGGCGGGCTTGCCGTACGGCCCCCTGCAGGAGCTGGTGTTCTTCTACGAAGGCGCGAAAGAACCGATCAATAAACTCCACCGCGACTTCGTCGGGGACAGGTTCTTTCATGACTACGCAACGGGGTAGGTCGAGGTTAGCTAACTGCTGGGCCAGGCCTAACCCATCGCAGGAGTTCAGAATCACCAGTTGTAGTCCCCTCTGGATGGCCTGTCTCATGACTAGGCGAAAGTCACGAATGCTGAGTTCATCCTGGGAGTTCAGCAATAGCCAGCCGACCTGACTATCTTCCCGGCTGCGGCTATGGCCGACATAGATGAAGACATGGAAACCGGGAGATTGTTCCAGGGCCTGTTGCAGGTCTGTGGGGGTGGGCTGCCACAGGGACACCACCTCTACCCGTTTGGGGTTTTTGCTCTGCAGTCGGGTAACGCAGGCCAGATCCTGGGTTGCGTTAATGCCGGTGCTGTCGCCCACCACCACCAAAATTCTTACCTTGGTACTGCGGGGCGGGGGGTAGTCCGGTAAGGGCTGGCGGGAGTCGTTGACCATGCGTAGAGCTGGATCGGCTCGATGGTAGTACTGAGTGAACAACTCCCACTCTTGCCAGGGCAGGCGCTTGAGGTCGGGGTGATTGCCGCAGTCGAGCAATAGTTGGGGGTCCTGCGGGGCAATACGGACCAGTAATTCCCGGATGCGCACCCAACCCCGATCAGTAGATCGGAGCCAGGCGTTAAAGTTTTGCTCCAGGGCTTCCGCTAGCTCGTTAATGTCTCGAATGGATTGTCGGGTAACGGCCCCGGGGGCAATGCGACAGTGAGATCGCACCTCCTCTTGAGCTCCATAGGCGCTGCGCCAGGCTGCCAGTGCTTCCTCCAGGCTGGGGGGTAGGGGCGGCAGGGTACCTTCCATATCGTCATGGTTAAAATCTCGAGCATCCAGGGTTACGCGAAATCCCGAGTTTGGGTCACTGGTCTGCCTCCGGATAATTAACCTGACGGTGGCCATAGGTGCTTACGTCCTCTCCCTGATGTTTGCCCCATGGTCTAGCGACCCCTGGTTAGTTAGATCTTGGTGCATTTACTTTAGAGCATGACTCACTAAAATTTCTAGGTAATAAATTCCTCAATAACACTTTTTCCCTGCAAGGTCAGGCATACACTGAAGTATTCCCTGGGTTGACAGCCCACCAGTTCCAGTTTAATAAATCGCTCCTCATCGCCGGTGGTAGCCTCCGATAGAACTGTACCCACCTGGTCGAGAATGGCAATACGCAACTGACGGGGTAACTGGTTGGCCTCTCGGTGGGGATAGATCTGTACCCGCACCTCAAGGCTCTGGGCATCCTCAGCCATGGCTATCACCTCTAGGGCCAAAATCACCGACTGCTGGGGCACCTCCCCCATGGCTATGATTTTTCCTCGACTCATCCGCTGATCCGCAGAGGGCAGGGGCATGGTCCTTTGTTTCTGAGTAGAGGCCGCGCTGCGAGTGGCGGCCACCAGGGAAGCGGTGGGTTGCCATGGAGCAGCATCAAAGGTGCTATCTAACCACTGGCGTAATCGATTGACGGGGTGTAGAACGTTAAGGAGCGCTTCTAGAGGCAGCAGGTCATCGAGGTAGACCAGGGGTGGTTCCAGGGCAGGAGCGTCCTCCGGTAAGGGTTCGAGAAAACCGATCAGATCGACGAACTCCAGGGAGTCATGGAACTGAACGGCGACGTAGCCGATGCGATCAAAACTCGCCTCCAGGGGAATAGTAAAGGATGCCATGCCCGGTAACACCGGACGACATTCCAACCGGCCCACCCCTGGCACCACCAAATCGGCCCCATCCATGACCGTGGCCAGGCTGGCATGGCCGCTATCGCCCCAGGATGGCTCAGATTCAATTCCTAACCAGCCCAAATAGGTGTGGACGGCCCACACCGCCAGGGTATTCAGGTATACCCGTTTGCCCTGCTCCAGGGTAGGCTGCTGGGAAGACAGCCGATCGGCCTGCTCAAAGCCGGTCTGGTCTAGGGGAATGGTGATTTTCTGCAGGTCTTGGCCAATCATAATCCTTTCTTTGTAAGTGAAGTCTCAATCGGTATAGCTACAGCCGAAAGGCCTTTAGCTCAGGCAGACATCGGTTTTGCCAGTGATCGGTCAAATCCGATTCCCTGACCTTTAATGTCTTAGCCAGAGCCTTCAGGGTGAGGGGTTGTTCTGACAGCAGTAGGTGTTGGGCCAGGGTACCGCAGTGACAATCTGCCAGTCCTGCCAGATTGCATCCCTTCAGCTTCTGATTGGGGTCTTGTTGGGCATAGGCCTTAACCTCGGGGTCGTGCCTGAGGGCAATGATCTGAAGCATCGGCAAACATTTTGTCCGCCAGTGGGTGTAAAGGGTCTGTTCAGATAGGTTAAAGGCTTTGGCAACGTCTCGCACTGTTTCAGGGGGATCCGCAAGATGTATCCGCCGGGTTAGTTCTCCACAATGGCAATCCGGTAAATTGCGAGGGCTACACCCCTGCAACAGCCCATCGGGATCGGTTTCCAGGTAGCGACGAATCTCCCTGCCCAGGTTTTGCCGCTGGTGCTGCTGGAGCTGTTCAATCCAGCGATCCAGCAAAGATGCTCCTCCCTGGTCAGGGTCAGGTGCCCTTGTGTCCTGGGCAGTCTGGTTGCCCTGATCATCGGCCAGGGCTTTGTCTAACTCAACAGGCCTCAGCCCTATCTGTCTAATTTTATTGATGTCTTTATTGGTTCTATCGTCTTCAGAACCCAAGGTGCGGGAACGTTTCAGGTCGAGAATACGCCACTTTAGATGGCCGTTGACCCAGTTGATCAGGGCGGTAGATGGGGCTAGATCTCCAGGATCAAATTTCTCCAGGTTGTTGCAAACCCACTCCAGGGTTTTGTTCAGAGCCGCAGGATAATCCTGGTGACTATCCCACCAGAGGGCAGGGGACTGCTGAATATAGCCCAATAGCCGCGACAGTAACTTCTGCCGCACCAGGGGAGGTAAGGGGGGGGACTGGCGCTGGAGCTGAGTCAGCAATTTTTGGAGCTGCTCATCGTCGTACATGGCAATGGTTTGCACTAAATGATTAAGGTGGTTCCCTTTAGATTAGACCAAATGGTTCAAAGGTCCTTAGTCAGTAGCCCCTCCTACCCTATCGGTACGATGGGAATGGATTATGAAAAGATACCCTGGAACGACGAGCCAGAACGCCCCCCTGGTATTCGCTTTTTAGGTCTCGTAACGGCCAGACTTGTCTCTTACTAGAAGACATAAAAATGATCGATCAACCGTGTCCTAAGCGTTTTAGCTAAAGCTATTAATCAGGCATTTGGCAACGCCCCCGGCTCCGGTGACCGCTATCTCCGGATCTTTGTAACCGAGTAAGGCAATGGGAATAGATTAGGGAAAATTACGTCCCCGGTAATTTTGACCCATAGCCATGCATAGGACAGGGCGTGGTGCTAACCCCATACCAATCCTGCAGCCAGGTCTGCATCTGGGCAATTTCCTGCCGTTGGGTATTGGCGATGTTCTGAGCAAAGGGCTGGACCGCCGGATGTTTAACCAGGCCGTGGTACACCAGATGCTGCGCCATCATCACCGCTTCCTGATGGTGCATCACCATACCTTCTAAAAAGGCTCGATCCAGGGCATTCCCCTTTAACTGACTGAGATCACCCATCATGGGCCTATAGGTGAGATTGGTCTTCTGGCCTGGATACCACTCTCCTAACCAGGTTTCCATTTGCTTGATTTCCGCGGTTTGCACCGTAATAATGGCCTGGGCAAACTCCCGCATCTCAGGCCGATCGCTGAATTCTAACACCCGTTGAGCGGTATCAATGGCTTCCTGGTGGTGGGGAATCATCAGGCTGAGAAACTCAAACTCGTTGTTGACCTGCATCATTGGCATCATCCCCCCGTGGTGGCCCTGGGCTAGGGGCATGGGCCAGCCCAGGCGGCCCAGTTGCCCTAGGGAATTGGCCCTGGAGGGTGAGGCCAGGTAGGCAACGGTGATGGCACCAGCAGCGGCCAGGCTAACACCGGCGATCGCGGCGAAGGATCGTTTGGGTAATCGCATCGAATATCCTCCTTCAAGGCTATGGTTCTAGTCTAGACTCTGCAGCCCAGGGGAGAGTCTAGGGGTAACCGTACCCAGAAAACCCTTACCCGTGCCTACCCGATCGCCCCAGTGGGCTGGTTCCTATGCTCCCAGCCCTGGGACGTAACGATCGGAAAATGGGTAAGATCTGCAAACATAGGGCAACTTAAAAAGTCTACATACTACTCACTGCCAGCAGGAGATAGCCTATGGCCAGGGCCGATCAAATTTACGTTCTGCGGCCCCTCGCGGGTATTCATGGTGTTTACCAGCACCATGGTATTGACTGCGGCGATGGTACCGTTATTCACTATCGTAAAAATGGTGATGAGGCCCTGGTCGCTCGCACCAGTTTTGATACCTTCTCTTGGGGTAGGCCGGTACAGCTGGTGGGTCATAGGGTGGCTGATCCGGTAGAGGTGGTGATGGGTCGGGCCGAAAGCCGTCTGGGAGAACAGCAGTATGACCTCTTTTTCAACAACTGCGAACACTTTGCCACCTGGTGCAAAACCGGTCGAGCAGAGAGCCCCCAACTGACTAATTTTGGCCTGCCCCTGGAGCAGCTCAACCGACCAGAGTTTCGGCGTCTAAATCAAGCCAGTCGCCATACCACTTCCCCAGACCAGGCCCTGCGCACCTTTCACCAGGCCATGGCAGACATCGCCGTCGCTTACCAGGCGGTTCTGACTGACCAGCAGGCAACCCAGGCTGAGGTGGAAAGCTGGCGGCGGGTGGCTTACCTGGCTTTGCAACGCCACCGGGAAGACCTGGCCCGGGCGGCCCTGCATCGTAAATGGCAGGCTAGTCAGCGAGTCGAAACCTTAACTGCGCAACTAGGGCAATTGGTGGAACTGGAACTGAATTTGCAACGCCAGCGCGATCGGGTTGACCTTCAAGATTGAAACATAGGGGTGGTTTGGTTCGGCTTTCAATACCTGGAAACCGTTCCATCCTCTGCCAGAATGGAGCGGTAGATGGTCAGTTGGGCGGGCTGACTTTAATCACCAGGAGACCAGAGCCAATGGATACCAGTAACCTCTTACAACAATTGCTGATGATCGGTATAGGCACCACGACGATGGTCGCTGAACGGCTTAAACAGGTCACCGAGGAGTGGGTCCGGGAGGGACGATTCAATCCAGAACAGGCCCGTCATCTAGTTGATGAGGTGATGGCCCAGCTAAATATGAATACCCCTGGCCTGGAGGAGCAATTTCAACGCCTCTTTCGCCATACCCTACAAGAACTAGGGGTACCCCGTCAGACGGAAATGGATGAACTGCGAGGCAGGCTTGATCGCCTAGAACGCCAGTTGCGGGATTTAGAGAATCGGGCCTGGAAATAGGGGCTCAGCCTACCGGGGCACCCCTTGCCATGGCCAGGACCATCCGAGTCCCTCAGGCTTGAATCAAATCAGTATTGAATCAAAGACATAATCGGGCAATCCGGCAGTTTAGAGCGCCCCTGCAGCGCCAGCAGCTCAATTACAAAGCCAAACCCCACCACCCGACTGCCGGTTAGCTCCACCAGGGCGGCGGCGGCAGCGGCGGTACCGCCGGTAGCCATTAAATCGTCAATAATTAATATCCGACTACCGGCGGTAAAGGCATCCTGATGTAGTTCCAGACCGTCGCTGCCATATTCCAGGGCATAGCTGGCGGTGTGGACGGCGGCGGGCAACTTACCCGGCTTACGCACAGGGGCAAAGCCGATGCCCATTTTGTAGGCCAGGGGCATGCCAAATATGAACCCCCGGGACTCAATTCCGGCGATATAGTCAGCCCCATACCCGGCCAGTCCATCAGCCATCCGGTCGATGCTGTACTGCAAAACCCTGGGGTTGCCCAGCAGGGGGGTAATATCTCGAAATAAAATGCCTGGTTTAGGGAAATCGGCAATTTCGCGGATATGGTGCTTTAATTCCACGTCGTTCATGGGACAAAGGCTGTTGCTATGCTACCACTGCTGTTGTCGGCGGGTATAGCCGTACCGGCGGTGGGGCAGCTAGCCCTGCGATCGCCGCCAGTTAAACCAGGTTTCTGCCCAGTTCCGTCGCCAGCCCCCCGGTTGCAAGCGGTACTGCCGCCAGGCGGCAGCCAGGGCGCTCCAGATCTCAGCCTGGCTATGGGGCTGGTAAGACAGGGCTCTGAGGGCGGCCAGGCCCAAATTCTGCTGGATCAGCAAAGCGGCGGGGTAGATCAATTCAGCGGCTCCCGCGCCACAGATCTGAGCGCCTAGCAGACGACCATCGCTGTGGATAATGGCCCGACAAAAACCGGGGCCATCGTGGTTTAGGTGGGCCGCTGTTGTCTGGCTGAAGGGCACCTGTAGCACCATCACCGCCTTACCATAGCGATGTCTGGCGGCCCGGGCAGTCAGGCCCACCCGGGCCAGTTCTGGCTGGCTGGAGAGCAGGCCAATCCGGTGATGGGGTTGCAGTCGGCGGTGGGGAAAGTAGAGGGCATTCGATACCGCCACCTCCACATCCTGGTGGTCGGTGGTTTCGGCCCAGTCTCCCCCTAGCCCTGGACCACAGCCAAACACCCGGGGGTGGGAGGTTTTGAGATAGGCATTGACCGGTAAATAGGCTGAGTTTAAGGAGATAGCCAGTCGGTCCAAGTGAAAGGGACTCAGATCGGGGCGGGGGCTGGTGGCCACCAGCAAGGATTGACTAAAGATCGTCTCCTGGCCGGCCAGGTGCAGGCTGAGGGGCTGCTGGCCGGTGACCTCGAGCAACTGGGTGCCCAGCCGCAGGTTAACCCCAGCAGCCTGCAAGAGGGTTTCTACAAACATAGAAATATCGGTATCTTCACCGGGCAACAAGCGATCGCTGCGGCTGATCAGCGTCACCCGAGTACCCCGATGGGCCAGCCCCTGGGCCAGGCTAATAGCCAGGGCACTGCGACCCAAAATTACCAGTTGCTCGGGGAGGGCGGCTAAGCTGGCCAGGTCCTCGACCCTTAAATAGGCTGCCTGGGCTAGACCCGGAATCGCCGGTATTACCGATTCGGTGGGAGGACAGAGGATCAAACTGCGGGTCCGCAGGCGGCGATCTCCGGCTACCCAGGTGAGGGGGGCGTCCTGGCTAACCTGCCCGGTGTCCTCAATCACATCCACCCCCTGCACCGCCAGTTGGGGTAGAGTCAGGCTGGGGTAGCTAACCTCGGCCACCAGAGCCAGCCACGCGCAAAAATTACTCCAGTCCAGGGCTGGGGCGGGGCTCAGGCCCCGCCCCAGCAACTGCCGATAGACCCCGGTCGCAACCGCCCTGGGGGGTTCTACCAGAGCCACCCGTGCCCCGTGTCCAGCGGCGATCGCCGCTGCCCCTCGCCCTTGCAGGGTGCCGCCAATGATCACAGTATCGTAATCAACGGCCATGCTCTTTACCCCCAGTAGTTACCAGTGATCTCGCCCCGGTCTGCCCCAAGTTGCCGATGGGGTTGTTATCCACATAACATTGCATCACATTTTCCCTCGATCCCCCTTGTCAAGGTGTACCCACAGGCCCACACTGGAGAAGTGTAGAAAGGCTGCTTGTGGGGATCAACGAGGCGTTGTTGTGAAATCAGTACTGGCAATTATTTTGGGCGGGGGTGCCGGCACCCGACTGTACCCATTAACTAAGTTTAGAGCCAAGCCAGCCGTATCTTTGGCTGGCAAGTATCGCTTAATTGAT
The DNA here is from genome assembly GCA_018970085.1 of Cyanobacteria bacterium REEB459. GTDB lineage: Bacteria > Cyanobacteriota > Cyanobacteriia > Phormidesmidales > Phormidesmidaceae > Nodosilinea. The sequence goes on along the minus strand of JAGWXD010000002.1, from coordinate 8,773 downwards.
ATTCCTGTCAGTAACTGTATCAACTCTGATATTCACAAAATTTATGTCCTAACCCAGTTTAATTCCGCCTCCCTCAACCGCCACATTGCCCGTGCCTACCAGTTCTCCCAATTTACGGAGGGCTTCGTAGAGGTGCTGGCGGCTCAACAAACCCCTGAGAGCCCCAACTGGTTTCAGGGCACAGCCGATGCGGTACGGCAATATCTGTGGTTACTTGACTCCTGGAATGTGGAGGATTTTTTAATTCTCTCCGGCGATCACCTCTATCGCATGGATTACAGCTTGTTTGTCCAGCGGCACCGGGATACCAAGGCCGATATTACCCTTTCTGTCGTACCCATGGGCCCTAAGCAGGCCTCCAGCTTTGGCCTGATGAAAATTGATGATGCCGGTCGCATCATCGACTTCTATGAAAAACCCCAGGGGGATGCCCTGGGCAATATGCGGGTCGATACGACGATTCTGGGTCTCACTGCTGAACAAGCTAGGGAGCAACCCTTCATTGCCTCTATGGGTATTTATGTGTTTAAAAAGCAGGTGCTTATTGACCTGCTGCGTAAAAGTCCAGAGCAAACCGACTTCGGCAAAGAGATCATTCCCACCTCAGCCCCCCATTACAACCTCCAGGCTTACCTGTTTGACGGCTACTGGGAAGATATTGGTACCATTGAAGCCTTCTACGAGGCTAACCTGGCCCTGACCGTGCAACCCCAGCCTCCCTTTAGCTTTTACCACGAAGACGCGCCTATCTATACCCGATCGCGCTATCTTCCCCCCAATAAGCTACTTGATTGTCACATCACCCAGTCCAGCATTGCCGAGGGATGCATTCTGAAAAACTGCCGCATTCATCACTCGGTAATTGGGCTGCGCCAGCGGATTAATGCTGACTGTGTGGTGGAAGACTCGCTGCTGATGGGAGCAGATTTTTATGAGCCGCTATCAGAGAGCAGCCAGCAACTCACCCGGGGTAAGGTTCCCATTGGGATTGGTGAAGGCACGGTGATTCGTCGGGCCATTATTGACAAAAATGCCCGCATTGGTATCAATGTGCAGATTGTCAATCAAAACAATGTGCAGGAAGCCGAGCGAGAAGACCTGGGATTCTATATTCGCAGCGGCATTGTAGTGGTGCTGAAAAATGCTCTAATCCCAGACGGAACGGTGATTTAGCGCCCTCTACAGTGATCATACCTGGTTGCAGAGCAAGAGCCTCTAGGCCTGTTTAAGATCGGCGATCGCACCTCGGGTCATAGCGGCGATCGCCTGATCGGTAGCCTTGGGCAACTGGTAGTACCGTCCTGCCGCTGCCTGGGCCAATTCTCTGCCAAAGCCAGTGGAAACAAACTTGCGTTCGGTATCAATAATCAGCAGCTGATAGCCCAGCCCCCCTATCCGCCTGGCAATATCCAACAGCTCCTGCTTAATATCGGGTTTCACCTCAGGATCTAGGGGTTCTCCCAGGGACCGGCCCAGGCAAACATTTCCCCGACCGTCGGTGATGGCGACGATGACCACCTTGCCAATATCCCCTGATTGTTGGGCGTTGGTGGCCACCCGCACCGCCTGGGTGAGGCCGTGGGCCAGGGGAGAGCCGCCGCCGCAGGCCATCCGTTCAAGCCGTCGGCGAGCCATGGCGATGGATCGTGTCGGTGGCAAAAGAATGTCTGCCTGTTCTCCTCGAAAGGGAATCAAGGCCACCTGGTCACGATTTTGGTAAGCCTCTGTGAGCAGTTCCAAAACCGCTCCCTTGGCCGATTGCATGCGGTTCAGAGCCATCGACCCAGAGGCATCGACGACAAAAATAATCAGCGAGCCCGCCTTGCGAGCCAGTTGCTTAGCCCGAATGTCGCCAGCCTCAACAATGACCCGGCGGCCAGGATGGCGCTGACGACGGGCCTTTTGGTGAGGGGCGGCGGCCCGCAGGGTAGCGTCTACGGCAATCCGACGGACGGGCCCTTGGGGTAGGAAGGGTTTAATATAGCGGCCCCGGTCCTCTGAGAAGATTAAATTCTGGCGACCAGATTTGCCCTGGCGACTCATGGTTTGGGCAAACATCAAGAGGCTCGGGTCGAGAATGACCCCTTCGGGATCAAACACAAACTCTTCCGGAATGGTGGGGGGACTCTCCTCCTCCTCCTTGTCTTCCCCTTCCTCCTCTTGCTGGTGTTGGTCATCCTGGGGGTCGGAGGTGTCTTCCTTTTGGTTGTTCTCTGCCGGTGGCGGTGGGGGCGGCGGGGGTGGGGGTAGGTCTTGGGGCAGGCGCGATCGCGGCACAATCACCAGTTCCACCGCCACTCGGAGGTCATCGGCCGTCACCAGCGATCGCCCCTCCAGGGCGGCATGGGCCCTGGCTACCCGCAGGGCGAACAACTCAGCTCGATGCCCCTGCAACCCAGCCCGCAGGGCTTCAGTCACCAGGTACTGAATTTGATCACGGCTAATGGTCACCTCCTGGAGCCACTCCCGCGCCAGAATAATCTGGGTTTTGAGGGCATCGGTGGCCTCTCTGTAGGAGGCCAGAAATCCTTGGGGGTCCTCGGCAAAGGCAGTCGTCTGTTCCACAATAGCCACCCGATCCTCCAGGCTGAGGGGGGTATCGGCCGACAATACCAGGGCCATGCGGTCTAGCAGGTGTTCTCGAAGGGCCCCTTCCTCTGGGTTGTAGGTGGCGATTAGCAGGGAGTCGCAGGGATGCTGAAAACTCATACCCTCCCGCTCTAGTTGGTTGCGATGATCGGTGAGGGCCGCCAGCATGAGGTTGGCAATCTGGTCCTCTAGCAAATTAATATCATCGATGTAGAGAACGCCGCGGTGGGCCTCCGCCAGTAGCCCCGGCTGAAAAACACTGGCTCCCGCTTGCAACGATCGGGTCACATCCACAGACCCCAGCAGCCGATCTTCTGTGACCCCGAGGGGTACCTGGATAAAGGGAGCGGCGATCACCCGGGTTGGTAGGTCGGGGGCCTCCCCAAGCCGGTCGGCAAAGCGAGAGCGGGTGGCATCATCCCAGAGATCGGGCCGGTTGGGGTCAACGTTACAGCAAGACCCTGCGATCACCTCAATCGGGGGTAACAGTTCGTGTAACCCCCTGGCCATGACTGATTTAGCCGTACCTCTACGACCGGCAATCACCACTCCCCCCAGGCTGGGATCAACCGCCGCCAGCAGTAGGGCGGCCTTAATCGCAGTCTGACCAACGACGGCTACCAGGGGAAACACAAGCGGCTGAGAGGGACGGACGGACGTAACCATAGGGCCTGATCAAATTCTTTTTACCTGGAGATACCTGAATTTAGCCGCAGAACCGTCCCTGGCCAATCGGTCCTGGGCGGATGGGCCTGACGGCTCTAGGGGCGATCAGGATTTAAGCGGCTGTACATCCTTGACCAGAAACCCATGTTTGCTGAGTTCCTGGGTCAGGGCAATACCATTGTCTACCCGGTCGACAAAGAGGACCCCACTCAGGTGATCCATTTCGTGCAGAATGCATCGGGCCAGTAATTCCGTAGCCTGGAGTTTTCGAGGACGGCCATTGTCATCTTTGAAGGAAACCTCCAGGGCGGCGGGCCTCACCACATCGAGAAATACCCCGGGAATACTTAAACAACCCTCCTGGCCAACGGCCTGTTCCCTGGAAACCCGAATAATTTGGGGATTAATTAATACCAGGGGAGGAGTGGCGGTATTTTCAGGATCAATATCGACCACTAGCAGTTGTTTATTTACCGCAACTTGGGGGGCAGCCAGCCCAATGCCGTCAGCACTGTACATGGTTTGCAGCATTTCTCGCACCAGCTGGCGCGTTTCTGCATCCACCCTGGCTACTCGCTTGGCGGGCTGGCGCAGTACCCGATCGCCTAGGGTATGAATATCCAGGGGAGGATGCTTAACCTTAACTTTCTCAACGTGGGGAGCGGCAGACATAGGGGCGGCTAAAGAACATGTACACCTTCCTATCCTACCAAGACAAACCCCTTTAGGGGTTTGTTGTAACGCCAAAGAAAGCCTCACCCGATCTGTGGGCAGGCGGATAATCTGCTGGAAATTCAGCCTGCTGGCGGCCTCTTGGCGACAAACCAGGGCGGGGATGCCCCCTGTCATCCCCCCGCTGAGATAGAGTTTACCCAGGGCTATCCATGGGTAGCCGAACTGCCCTAGTGTAGGTAAGGTGCCTGGGCCCCATCACCGCTCCCAGGCCGGGCCAGGGCCCCTGGCGCGAGGCGGGTGGGATGGTTTGACCAGACAAATTCAGTAAATTGGACTGTATGGAAAATCTGATTGTGATCATGTTGACGGTGGTGGCGGGGATCGCGGTGATTATTCAGGGCCAGATTATGGGCTTAATTACCCAAACCCTGGGTCCCCTCGACAATCTCTGCATTACCTATGCCGGCGGGGCTTTGGTGGTGGCGGTGGTGGCGATCGCCCGGGGAGGGCACTACCAAGCCTGGCTGTCTCTGCCCTGGTATGCCTTTACCCCGGGCCTGCTGGGTGTCTTAATTGTCAGCACAATTGGCTATATGGTGCCTCGTCTGGGGTTGGTAACTGGCTTTACCCTTTTTGTGGCCAGTCAATTTGCCGTTGGGGTGATTTTTGATCACTACGGGCTGTTGGGAGCGACCGTGCGAGCAGTGGATCTGCCCCGATTGATCGGGTTGGGGTTGGTGATGGCAGGTCTGACCCTGCTGATGCGCTAGGGCCGATCGCCCTGGAGGCTGGGTCGCCTCTATGCCCCAGGCCCTCACCTGGGTTATTCCCTGCTATTTTCGTAGATCTGTAGTTTAAGTTACAGCTTTTCGGGTAGTTACCCCAGTAATGATCAGCAGGATAGGGCCTATTTTGGGCCTCAGCAGCCTGGTTGCCGGCCTGGTCAAGGTAGTAGAGGTTAACCCTCAATTGCCAGTATCAGTGCCATTGCTCCAGCCCAGGTAGCCCTTGACCATCCTTACTAGTTAGGAGATCACCCCTGGTGTTATTTAATGCCTACGACCCTGGCGACTTCTATGATGAGCTTTTTGTCAGCAAAGGCCATCCCCGCGCCGAGGCTGAGTTGCTGATTCGGCGGGTCAATGCCATGTCTCTGGTGCAGCTCAAACAGCGCCAGCAGGCGGTGCAGAATGCCCTGTTTAAGTTGGGGGTAACCTTTAATGTCTACAGCGATAACCAGGGGACTGAGCGCATCTTTCCCTTTGATGTGATTCCCCGGATTGTACCGGGCCATGAATGGACCTGGTTGGAGAAGGGTTTAAAGCAGCGCATATACGCTCTCAACTGTTTTATCCACGACATCTACAACGACCAGAAGATCCTGCGGGACGGGGTGATTCCCCGCCATGTGGTGGAATCGGCTCCGGGTTTTCTCAAGCCTTGTATGGGGCTAAAGCCGCCGGGGAATATCTGGTGTCACATTACCGGCACTGACCTGGTGCGGGACCGGGACGGAACCTGGTACGTCCTGGAGGACAATATGCGCTGTCCCTCCGGGGTTTCCTACGTGTTGGAAAACCGTCGGGTGATGAAGACCACCTTTCCCCACCTGTTTGCGGCTATGGATATTGCCGCCGTGGATGACTACGCCAGTCAATTACTAGAAACCCTGCTTAACCTGGTGCCAGAAACCCTGATTAACCCCCGGGTGGCGGTTCTGACCCCCGGTGTCTATAACTCCGCCTACTTTGAGCATTCCTTCCTGGCCCAGCAAATTGGGGCCGAACTGGTGGAGGGGCGGGACCTGGTGGTCTCCGATGGTTATCTGAAGATGCGCACCACCAAGGGACTGGAACGGGTGGATGTGATGTACCGCCGTATCGATGATGACTTTATCGATCCCCAGGCCTTTCGCTCTGATTCCCTGCTGGGGGTACCGGGGTTACTGGAGGTGTACCGAGCCGGGCGGGTGGCCATTGCCAATGCCCTGGGGACGGGGGTAGCAGACGATAAACTCACCTATGCCTACGTTCCCCAGATGATTCGCTACTACATGGATGAGGACCAGATCATCCCCAACGTGCCCACCTTTATTTGTGAGGATCCTACCCAACAGGCCCATGTGCTGGCCCACTTGGATCAACTGGTGGTGAAGGCCACCAATGCCTCTGGGGGCTACGGCATGTTAGTCGGTCCCCACGCTACGGAGGAAGAGCGGCAGGAGTTTGGCGATCGCATCCGGGCTAATCCCCGGGGCTATATTGCCCAGCCCACCCTCTGTCTATCGCGGGTACCCACCCTGATTGGGGACGGCTTGGAGGGTTGCCATGTGGATCTGCGGCCCTACATTCTCTACGGTCAGGATATCTACGTTAACCCCGGCGGCCTTACCCGGGTAGCCCTGAAGCGGGGGTCCCTGGTGGTCAACTCCTCCCAGGGTGGTGGTAGTAAGGACACCTGGGTGGTTAACTCCGTTGACCCCAACGCCCAACTGCCGGTTTAAGCCTGGTCTTGAGCCTCACCTGGAGGTGCAGTCCCCAGGGTACACCTATCTTTCCCGTCCCTTCCCCGTTAATCTTCTACCCCGATTTCCCCATGCTGAGCCGAGTTGCCGATTCGATTTACTGGATGAACCGCTACGTGGAGCGGGCTGAAAATGTGGCGCGCTTCGTTGACGTTAACCTTAACCTATTGCTGGATGCCCCTCCGGGGATGGAGCAGCAGTGGGAGCCCCTGGTGATTACCACCGGGGATCAAAAGTTATTTCAAGAGCGCTACGGCGAAGCCAGTGCCGATAACATTCTGCGCTTTCTAACTTTTGATCGGGAGTACCCCAACTCGATTATTTCCTGCCTGAGATCGGCCCGGGAAAACGCCCGATCGGTGCGGGAGGTGATTTCCTCGGAAATGTGGGAGCAGGTGAACGCCTTTTACCTAATGGTGAACGAGGCTGCCGATCAGGGCTTGCTATCGGAACTGCACGCCTTCTTCCCGGAGGTGAAAATGGCCAGTCACCTGTTTGCCGGTGTCATGGATGCCACTATGGCCCACACCGAAGGCTGGCATTTTGGCCAACTGGGACGGTTGCTAGAGCGAGCCGATAAAACCGGACGTATTCTGGATGTGAAGTACTACATTCTCTTACCTGCGGTCACCGATGTGGGGTCTCCCCTGGATGACCTGCAGTGGATTGCCCTACTCAAGTCCGCCAGTGCCTACGAGATGTACCGCAAGTCCCAGTACCGCATCACCCCCCGAGGAGTGACGGAGTTTTTAATTATAAATCGGGAGTTTCCCCGCTCCATTCAGTTTTGCCTGATCCAGGCGGAGCAGTCCCTGCACCAGATCTCGGGCACCACCTCGGGCACCTGGCGCACCGCCAGCGATCGCGCCCTGGGGCGTCTGCGCTCGGAACTGGACTATCTGACCATAGAGGAAGTCACTGAGCGAGGACTACACGAATTTCTGGATGATCTGCAGGTGCGGCTGAATGAGGTGGGCGATCAAATTTTTGCCGATTTCTTCGCCCTTGAACCCCTCTAGGGCGGGGTTTTATGGTCCCTTCCCCGGAGCTACCGCTAGGGCTCTCCAGGGTCCTAGCGTAAGCGCCCCGATCGCCAGATACTATAGACCAACCATAGACCAAGCAAACTGGCCGCTACAAATAGGCCAACGGCCAGGACCTGCGCCTGGGCCGATTGACGACCCGTTGTGACGATGGCCGCGCCGATAATGAGGGCTCCCACCACCGTACTAAAGGATCGCCGATTGGCCGCATCGTCAATACTCCGGCGCAGATCGTCTAATCCCTGAAGACTGAGATTCCACTTTAATTGTTCAGAACTGAGGCGATCCAGTAGGAAGCTAAATTGCCGGGGAGAACTCAGGGAGAGGTTACGAAATTCCAGGGCAGTCCGTAATAGAGCCTGGAGGGGATCATCCCCCACCAACTGATGGCGAAACAAATCTCCCATCAGGGGGCGGACTTCTTCAATCAAGTTCACCTCTGGGTTAAACTGTCGCGCCGCTCCCTCTAGGTTGGCTAGGGACTTGGTAAACAGGCCAATATTGGCGGGCCAGCGCAGGTGATTGCGTAATCCGGTGGCTAAAATAGCCCCAAACATTTCCGCCGTATTCAGTTGCTCCAGGCTAAGGCCGTAGTAGCGGCCCAGCAGACGGGTATAGTCACTTTCCAGGCGAGCTAAATTAACCGATTGTAGAGGTTCTGCCAGTTGTAAGGTGAGTTGGGTGCAGCGCTGGGCGTCGCAGTTGACAATGGCCAGGACCATTTCTGTCAGGGTACTACGACTACGGGGATCCAGACGTCCCATCATGCCGCAGTCCAGCAGTGCGATCCGGCCGTCCTCTAGATAGAAAATATTGCCGGGGTGGGGATCGGCGTGGAAAAACCCATCCACGAAATACTGTTTGAAGAAAGCTCGAAACAGCAGGGTAGTCACCTGGGCCCTCTGGCTCGGGGAGGCCGCGTCGGTGCGACGGGCTTGCAAAAGGGGTATCCCTGCCAACCACTCCAGGGCGAGCAGTCTAGGGCTGGTCAACTCCCAATAAACCTGGGGAACAATTAGCTGCTGGGGATCATACCAATCACTTTGGGCCAGGTTACGCCTGAGTTGATCGGTATACCCAGCCTCCTTGGTAAAGTCTAGTTCAGCATTGAGGGCATCGGCAAATTCCTCCGCCAAATCCACCAGGTTATAGCGCTGACCAAACTGGGTCGCTGACATCAGCCGGGCAATGTCACGGATTAGGGCCATGTCCCGATCCACCTGTTGTTCGATACCAGGACGTCTGACCTTCAGGGCGATAGGCTTGCCGTTCTTAA
>JAGWXD010000019.1 GCA_018970085.1 Cyanobacteria bacterium REEB459 | reverse complement strand
GCGTTAAACGTATCTGCGGCGAAAATAGTGAGGGGGTAGCCCCTTGTCAAAATAGCTCGATGCCAGAATATCTTTGCCGCCCCCCTTGACTCGTCTCTTGGGGGGCTCTCCTTATGGTGATAATCGCTCCACTCCCCAAATGGCCAGATGCTAGGGTTTTAGCTGATTAATCCGGTGGTTGACCTTCTGCCCAGGGCTATAATTAGGAAGCTGAAGGTAGGGCTTATTGTTTATTTTATCTACGCTAGCAGTTTATTTCTTGACCTTAGTTCATGGCTTATTCTCCTGATATTGCTACCCTGGCGACCTGGATGGCGGCCGACTTTAGTAATCAGCAGCAGGCCTTTGAAAATCCTCCTCTATTTGCCCATATTCGGGTGTGTATGCGACCTTTACCGGTAGATCTGCTGGCGGGGGTAGGGTTTTACTTAGAGCAGGCCTATGATTTTCAATTGCATCGACCCTATCGGTCTCGGGGGATGCGGCTACTGGACCAGGGCGACCGCATTCGGATCGAGAACTATACCCTCAGGGATGGGGAGTTTTTTTATGGAGCTGCCCGCGATCGCGATCGCCTGGCCCAACTAACCCCGGACCAATTCGAGAAAACCCCTGGATGCGACATGATTGTGCATTGGACCGGTCACAGCTTCAAGGGATCAGTGGAGCCCGGTCAGGCCTGCATGGTAGAGCGTAATGGCCGTCTCACCTACCTGGATAGTCAGTTTGAAATTGATCAAAACCAATTTATTAGTTGGGACCGCGGCCGGGATCCGATTACCCACGAGCACATTTGGGGAGCACTGGCGGGACCTTTCCAATTTCAGCGCCGGGTTAGCTTTGCCGACGAGGTGCAGGTGTAAAATTGGGCTCTCATCGGCGGGTTCGATCAACCAGTCTATCTGAGACCAGCAGCAAGGCCGTTGATCTCAGCTCAGCCAGTCTTTTTCGGTAGGATGGGCTAGAGTGTCCTTCGTTTTATGTTCACGATCGCAATCATAGGAGCTAGGGCCGTGGAGTCCAAGTATACCCCCGGGGAAATTGAGCCCAAGTGGCAGCGGATCTGGGCTGATAAAGGTCTGGATCAAGCCCAGGAAGGGGCCAATCAGCCTAAGTTCTACGCCCTTTCCATGTTTCCCTACCCCTCCGGTAATCTCCACATGGGTCATGTGCGCAACTACACTATCACTGATGTGGTAGCCCGAGTGCGCCGGATGCAGGGCTACCGGGTACTGCACCCCATGGGATGGGATGCCTTCGGCCTGCCGGCGGAAAATGCCGCCATCGATCGCGGCATCCACCCCGCCCAGTGGACCCAGCAGAACATTGCCCAGATGAAGCAGCAGTTGCAGCAACTGGGGTTGTCCTACGACTGGAGCCGGGAGGTGACCACCTGTGCCCCCGACTACTATCGCTGGACCCAGTGGATCTTTCTGCAGCTGCTGGCTATGGGGCTAGCCTACCAGCGGGAGGCGGCGGTGAATTGGGACCCGGTGGACCAAACCGTGCTGGCCAATGAGCAGGTGGATAGTGAGGGTCGGTCCTGGAGATCGGGGGCGCTGGTGGAGAAAAAGCTGCTGCGCCAATGGTTTCTCAAAATCACCGCCTACGCCGAGGAATTGCTCACCTCCCTGGATCAGCTAACCGGTTGGCCAGAGCGGGTCAAACTGATGCAGGCCAACTGGATTGGAAAATCTACCGGGGCCCGAGTGGTGTTTAAAACTGCCCAGGGTGAGGAGCTGCCGGTGTTTACCACCCGCCCCGATACCCTCTGGGGGGCCACCTTTTTAGTACTTTCACCGGAGCATCCCCTGGTGGAGTCCCTCACCACCCCTGATCGCCGCGCCGGGGTGAGGGACTACTGCCAGCGGGCGGCGGCCCAGAGCGATCAGGACCGCACCGCCGAGGGCCGGGAAAAAACCGGGGTGTGGACCGGTAGCTACGGCCTTAACCCGGTGAACGGCGAGGCCCTGCCCATCTGGTTGGCGGACTACGTGCTGATGGGCTACGGCACCGGCGCCATTATGGCGGTGCCCGCCCACGACCAGCGCGACTTTGAGTTTGCCCGCCGCTTTGAGTTGCCGGTGCGGCTGGTGGTGCAGCCCCCCGGGGAAACCCTGGGGGGAGATAGCCTCACCGCCGCCTGGCCCGGCGAGGGGGTGATGGTGAATTCCGGCCCCCTGGATGGGTTACCCGCCGGCAAGGGGCCCGGTCAGAGCGTGGCGGTGGCGATTCAGTGGCTTGAGCAGCAGGGCCAGGGCCAGGGGGAGGCCAACTATCGCCTGCGGGATTGGTTGATTTCCCGCCAGCGCTACTGGGGGGTGCCGATTCCGGTGATCCACTGCCCCGCCTGTGGGGTGGTGCCGGTGCCGGAGGCCGACCTGCCGGTGACCCTGCCGGAAGATGTGGAGTTTTCCGGGCGGGGAGCCTCTCCCCTGGCCCAGTTAGAGAGCTGGGTGCAGGTGCCCTGCCCCACCTGTGGCACCCCGGCCCGCCGGGAAACCGACACCATGGATACCTTTATTGATTCCTCCTGGTACTTTTTACGCTACACCGATGCCCAAAATGCCGACCAACCCTTTGCCGCCGATCGGGTCAATGGCTGGATGCCGGTGGACCAGTACGTGGGGGGGATTGAGCATGCCATCCTGCACCTGCTCTATTCCCGGTTTTTAACTAAGGTGCTGCGCGATCGCCAACTGCTCACCTGCGACGAACCCTTTCAGCGGTTGCTCACCCAGGGGATGGTGCAGAACCTCACCTACAAGAACCCCAAGACCGGCAGGTACGTGCCGGCGGCGGCGATCGCTGACCCCAGCCAGCCCACGGACCCGGAGACCGGTGATCGGCTGGAGGGGTTCTACGAAAAAATGTCCAAGTCCAAGTACAATGGCGTCGACCCCCAGACGGTTCTGGCCCGCTACGGTGCCGACACCGCCCGCATGTTCATTCTCTTTAAGGCCCCGCCGGAAAAGGACCTGGAATGGGACGATGCCGATGTGGAGGGGCAGTTTCGCTTTCTAAACCGGGTATGGCGGCTGGTGGGGGAGTTTAGGAAGGGCTCCAGCGCCCCTACCGCCCCCCTCAGCCGGGAGGAGAAAACCCTGCGACGGGCTATCCACACCGCCATCCAGGCGGTCACCGAAGACATCGACGGCGACTACCAGTTCAACACAGCTGTCTCCGAGCTGATGAAGCTAAGCAATGCCCTAGGGGATGCCCCCTGCAAAACCTCCCCGGTCTACGGCGAAGGCATCCACACCCTGGTGTTGCTGCTGGCCCCCTTCGCCCCCCACCTGGCGGAGGAGCTCTGGCACCACCTGGGCCAACCCGGGTCGGTACACCAGGCCCCTTGGCCCCGCTATGACCCGACAGCGATGGTGGCCGATGAGATCACCCTGGTGATTCAGGTGATGGGCAAAACCCGCGGCACCCTGACCGTGCCCGCCGACTCCGATCGCAACGCCCTGGAGCAGTACGCCCGGGACTCGGAGATCGCCCAGCGCTACCTGGCGGGCAAGGTAGTTAAAAAGGTAATTGTGGTGCCGGGTAAGCTGGTGAACTTTGTGGTATCCGATTAACTCTAGATAAAGACCTGGTTAAGCCAGGGTTTAGAGTTGGAGCCCTCGACCCCTAGATTGGGACGAAAGGTAAAGTTTTTATTAAGTCTTCAACTGCGTTCCAGGGGTTAGGCTGTCTGGAGCTGATATGATAAGTCCGAAGAATTTGCTACCCTTTTTATGAGTTCCCTAGCGCTTTTACCCCAGCCTCAATCTGACATTCGAGTTAGACTAGGACGCATCTTGCTAGTGGAAGACGAGGTCCTGATTCGGGAATCTATCGCCCTGGGTCTGGCGGAGGAGGGCTTTGACATGTTGGTTGCCGAAGATGGTTTAACGGCCCTGGATATGCTAGGGGGCACTGCCACCGCCAGTCGTACCGCGCGGCCTGACATTGATCTTGTTATTCTTGACTTAATGCTACCCGGTATGAACGGCTTAGATTTGTGCCGTCTGCTACGCCACCAATCTATTAATACCCCAATTTTAATTTTAAGCGCCAAGGGTACGGAAGCCGACCGGGTATTGGGGCTTGAAACCGGTGCCGACGACTATCTCACCAAGCCCTTTGGCATGCGAGAGTTGACGGCCCGCTGCCGGGCCTTACTCCGGCGACAGCAGGCCAAAACCTCCACTCCAGAGGAAAAGGTCTTGCAATTTGAGGACATCACTCTCCACCCTGAAGAGTGCCGAGTTTTTCTCAGGGGTGAGGAGGTTAGTCTTTCTCCCAAGGAGTTTCGCATTCTCGAGCTATTCATGGAACAACCCCGCCGGGTCTGGTCTCGCGATCAGATTATTGACCAGATCTGGGGCCATGATTTTATGGGAGACAATAAAACTGTCGATGTCCATATTCGTTGGATTCGGGAAAAACTAGAAATCGACCCCAGTCACCCCACCTACCTAAAAACTGTCCGGGGCTTTGGCTATCGACTGGGTTAGGTCAGTCTGACCAGTTTGAATTAACGCTGATTAGCCCTATTGCCTATGCCCCTCACCATTTTACTGGCGGAAGATGACGAGGCCACCTGCCTATCTATTTCTGATTACCTGTCTTTGGAGGGGTACGAGGTTGTGGTTGCCTACGACGGAGAGCTGGCGTTGCAGTGCATCTTTGAGCATCAGCCTCAGTTAATTATCACTGACATCGCGATGCCCCGGCTGGATGGCTATGGTCTGGTACAAAGGGTGCGCCAGTACCCTCTTTTCCGGCTGCTGCCGGTGATTTTTTTGACTGCCCACAATCAAACTCAAGATCGAATTAAGGGCTACCAGGCGGGCGGCGATGTCTATCTGCCCAAGCCCTTCGAACTGGAGGAACTGGGGGTAATTGCCCGCAGTTTGCTGGAGCGATCGCAGATTATGCAAGCTACCTGGATCCAGCAGGTTGCTCTCCATACCGCTCAACAACTTGCCCTGGAGGGGGAACATCGACTGCCCCAGACGGCTCCTGGCTCCTCTGGGAGCAATGTCGCTGCCTTAGGGTCAGCCCTAACGGCTCGCGAACAAGATGTGCTAATGCTGCTCTCCAATGGGCTTTCCAACGCTCAAATTGGCGATCGCCTGTTTCTCAGCCCTCGCACTGTAGAGAAGTACGTCAGCAGCTTACTGCGCAAGACTGATACCAACAACCGCTCAGAACTACTGCGCTTTGCCCTCAGCCACCACCTGGTGGGTTGAGCTATGGCCCAGGGGGTACATCCGCACCTGCTGGGGCACCACCAGGGGCTTGACCCGATCACCGATGGTAAGACTGCGATCGACGGGTAAACGGGCATAGAGCCCCTGGCCCGAGGCAGTGGTGAGATAGTATCGGTATTCCCGCCCCAAGAACTGGCGATCTCGCACCGTTAAGGCACCCTGGTGGTCGGCTACCAGGTCCAGGTCCTCCTGGCGAATCATTGCTTCAGCCCGGCTACCCCCCCGGGCTGGCTCCAGCCCCACCCAGGTAATTAGATCCTGAGGCAAACAGCCAATGTCTGTTTGCCAGCCAGCTGCCCCTAACTCCGCAGGCAAAAAATTAGCCTGGGTGAGAAACTCTGCGGTAAATCGGGAGATCGGGTCACGGTACACGGTCTCAGGGCTACCCCATTGCTCCAGGCGACCCTGGCGCATCACCGCCAACTGGTCAGCCATGGCCAGGGCTTCTTCCTGGTCGTGGGTAACAAAAATACCGGCGGCCTGGACCTGGTGCAAAATCGATCGCACCTCCTGGCGCAGATAAACCCTCACCTGGGTATCTAGGTTACTAAAGGGTTCGTCCATTAAAATCAGCCGGGGTCGGGGGGCCAGGGCCCTGGCTAGAGCTACCCGCTGTTGCTGCCCCCCAGACAATTGATGGGGAAACCGCCGGTCCAGACCGGCTAGACCGACCAGGGCCAAGGCCTCAGCGGTTTGTTCCTGTACCGCCGCTGCCGATAGGCGACCGCGACGGCGGCGGGCCTCCAGGCCAAAGGCAATGTTTTGGGCTACGGTGAGGTGGGGAAACAGGGCATAGTCTTGAAAAACCACCCCCACATCGCGGTCCTCAGGGGGCAGGGTTCTGACTCCGGCGGCCCCCCGATGGGCCAGGTAAAGGTCCCCCTGATCGGGTACTTCAAACCCGGCAATCAAACGTAGCAGGGTGGTTTTACCACACCCTGAGGGCCCCAACAGGGCCAGGATCTGCCCCTGGGCCAGGCTGAGGCTAATGTCATCTACCGCTACCAGGCCAGGACCGTAACGCCTGGTGAGGGATTCCAGGCGGAGTACGGGGGGGGCTGGTGGTGATAGGGTCCTGGTCATGGCTGGGCCACTGGTAATAAACAACGGCGGTCAGGGGGTAACCCTGGGGTCTGTTAACGAGACTGAAAGATATTCTGCACCATCTGGCGATCGCACCGGCTACTGGCCCGGTCTAGATCCTCCATTTCGCCCCTATCCAGGTGCCAGCCCAAGGCCCCTAGATTTTGCTTGGCCTGGGCCAGAGTTTTCGCCCCCGGAATGGGAATAACCCCCTTACCCAGACACCAGTTGAGGGCAACCTGGGCGGAGGTTTTATTGCGGCTGGCGGCGATCGCGGCCAGGGTGGCCAGCAAGGGCTGAATAGCTGGCAGCAACTGGCGAAATAGCAGACCCCTCACCCCCCGGGGCAGGGATGTCGCTCCGCCATACTTGCCTGTGAGTAAACCCAGGGCCAGAGGGCTGTAGGCAATCAGCTGAATACCGAGCTGGTCACAGAGGTCCTTCAGCCCCAGGTGGGTAATTGGGTAGGTAGACAGCAGGGAATACTGCACCTGCAAACTGGTAATGGGGATGCCCCGTTCCTGGCAGCGCTGATGGGCTCGTTTGAGCCGCTGGGGACCAAAATTAGACAGTCCCACCCCGCGAATCTGCCCCTGACGGTAGAGATTCATCAAACCCGTCAAAAAAGGATCCTCCTGCCAGGGGGCATAGTTGGCCGTAGACCAGTGCATCTGAGCCAGATCGATGGGGCGCTGGAGACGCTGGGCAGAGGCCTGAGCAGCTTTTTCTACGGCCGCTGCCGTCCATCGCCAGGGATAAACCGCCAGCTTGGTGGCCAGGCAGATGCGGTCCTGGTTTGGCCCTTGGTAGACCTGGGCAAACCGGCCCAACAGGGTTTCGCTGCGGCCATTTAGACGCCCCGTACCGTAGGAATCCCCGGTGTCAAAAAGCGTAACTCCCTGGTTCAGGCAATGGTTAAACACCTGCTGCAATTCCCCATCCATGGCCGGATCGTAGTTCCACAGTAGACGATTACCCCAGGCCCAGGTGCCGCATCCCATGGGGGGTAGGGAGAGAGGACTGGAAGGGGACGCGGCGATGGACATGGGACTCCTGGTGGGCTAATGGGGCTACTATCGGGTCTATCCTCGCTGCCAGACCTGCCGCAGCCGGTAGCCTAGCAGCAGGGTCAGGACCATCGCAAATAGGGCAGGATAGGTGAGGTCTGATTTGACAATCATGGCATAGTGAATCACCCCACCGATGGCCACAACGTAGGTGAGCCGATGGAGCTGACGCCATCGTTTAGGCCCCAACTGCTTGATCATAGCCTGGCTGGAGGTCAAAGCCAGGGGCACCATGCAGGCAAAGCTAAGCATACCTAGGGTGATGAAGGGCCGTCGGGCGATGTCGGCAGCAATGGTCGATAGTTGTCCGCCCCGATCGCCAAGGATATAGGTCCATAGATGGGCCAGGGCATAGAAAAAGGCATAGAGCCCCAAGAGCCGCCGCTGCTTCAGCAGCCAGGTCCAGCCGTAGAGTTGACGCAGGGGGGTAACCGCCAGGGCCAACAGCAAAAAAAACAGAGCCACTACCCCGGTGGTGCGGGTGACAAA
Organism: Cyanobacteria bacterium REEB459; assembly: GCA_018970085.1. GTDB lineage: Bacteria > Cyanobacteriota > Cyanobacteriia > Phormidesmidales > Phormidesmidaceae > Nodosilinea. Next base: position 49,625 of record JAGWXD010000019.1, on the reverse strand, counting down.
CTCTACCGGATTTGCCCCCAGACTGCCTCGCCAGCCATCAAAGACCAGCAGGGCGGCGGGCAGTAAACCGTTGACTAGAATCAACTGGCGATGGAATTGGCTATCGGCACTGAGGGTGTTCATCGCTCAAAAGTTCTGGCGTAGGTTCATACCGGTGTACAGGTGGGCGACCTGGTCTGCATAGCCATTAAACATCAGGGTGGGGCGCAGGTCGGTTTCACCAATACGACGTTCGTAGGCCTGGGACCAGCGAGGATGGTTAACGGTGGGATTAACATTGGAATAAAAGCCGTATTCCCGGGCATTGGCGCGGTTCCAGGTGGTGGTTGGCTGGTGGTCAGTGAGGGTAATCTTAACCACAGACTTGATACTTTTAAAGCCGTATTTCCAGGGTACAACCAGCCGCACCGGTGCCCCGTTTTGGTTTGGTAGGGTTTTGCCATAAAGACCGGTGGCCATCAGGGTGAGGGGGTGGAGGGCTTCATCCAGCCGCAGCCCCTCCAGGTAGGGAAAGGCGATCCCGGCAAAGAGGGAATGGGGCATTTGCTGGCGATCGTAGTAGCTCTCAAAGGCTACATGGGTAGCCTGGTCTGTGGGTACCGCCAGACTTAGGAGCTTTGCCAGGGGAAATCCTACCCAGGGAATCACCATAGACCAGCCTTCCACACAACGAAATCGATAGATGCGCTGCACCGCCTCAAAGCCCAGAATATCCTCCAAACTGAGGCTGAGGGGGTGTTCTACCAGCCCGCCCACCTGCAGGGTCCAGGGGGTTGTCTGCAAGGATTGGGCCCGGCTGGCAACGGCAGATTTGTTGGTGGAAAACTCATAGAAGTTGTTGTAGCCGGCAATGTCTTCAAATCGGTTAGGGGTTTCCCCTACAGCGATCGCCCCTGGTAAGGGGGGCTCAGCCACCGTCCCAATCTCTCTGCCTGTATTTTTAACCGCTGGAGCCGGCTTGAAGGTTTGGTAGAGGCCAGCGGTGGCCAGGGTAGACCCTGCCCAAATCCCCGCCTTCAAAAAGAAGCGCCGGTTAAGAAAGGTTTCCTCAGGGGTAATCTCCGGGGAGAGGGGATCGCTAGGGCCGTCCATGGAACTATCGATGGGTTAGAAAACAGGTTTTGCCGCAGGTTAAAAGGCCTTTGCCTGGTTACAGCCACGGCATTGGCTAAGGGAATAGCTCCCCAGATGCCCTTTCTAATGTATCCCTTTCCTACCCCATTGGCATCCTCGCAGCAGGTCTAAACCACTAGATCATGGCCCTCTATCTCCACCCGGTCTCCCTTGATTAACTTGCGACCGCGGCGGGTTTCGACGGCACCGTTAACCCTCACCTCTCCCGCCTGGATGATCTGCTTAGCCTGGCCACCAGTGGCCACTATACCCTGCTGCTTTAGAAACTGATCGAGCTTAATGTAATCGAGGGCAACCATCGGTGAGACTCCAGGTAAATAGCGATAGAAAATCTTTAGCTCTAGATTGACCCAGGGCATCTAAACTCATAGCTAAGGTTCCATTTCAACTGTTTTCCCTTTACTTTTTAAAGTGGAGAAGGGCGTGATATGAGCAATGACCAACTGCTGCAAGAACTAAGGCAGAAGCAGCTGCAGTTGCAGGCCTTCCGTGATGCTTCGGGTTCTTCTCTACAGACCATTCTTGACCACTATGATTGGGGGTTGATCTCTGGCGGCGGCCACCGGGGCTTGCCCCTATTTACCCTGCGGCTGGGCCATCGGATTAGCCTGAAGGACCCTGACCTACTGGAGATAGCCGAAGCTGCTGAACAAATCTGTGGACTTGTGGATTTTGCCCTATTCTCTGGAGAAACCCGCGAACCGATCAGGGTGCTGAGTAAAACCCTATTAGACTTAGACCAGCACTGGCGACGGCCCTAGGGTTGGTTGACGGGCATTGATTGACGGGCAAAGGAGTCATCCCTCTACCCGTCTTGGATTGGGCCTTGGCTCAAGGCTGGGGCCTAATTGAGTTTAAGGGCATTGACTGGGACCTCATCCCACGAGGTGACGGTGCGCAGACGAGCCACCCAACCAGATTGCCGCTGCTCTTCACTCAGGTTGGCTTGAAAGGATTGGTGGCAAGCCTGGGCCTGGGATTCATCTACACAGGCGATGCAAGAATAGATAATGCCGGAGGGGTCTATTTGTTCGTTGATCCAGATCATAGGATTAGCTCAATCGGGTATGGACTAACACCATAGCATCAGGCCCTGGGTCCAGGGCAGGCGGAGTCCCCCAGCGCCTGGGGTGATTAAAGCTGTAAAATTACCGACAGGTTGTTGGCGGGCATTGCTAGGATTTTTACTACCTGTAGAGGCTGGGCAGCGGTGATCACGGTTTCTAAGGACCGCAGCCCCCAGTGGGGATTTTGGGCTTTTAAATAGTCGTCAAAGGCCAGGTTGCTGGGGGCTGTAGGCCGGTCTGCCTGTAGAAAAGGACCATAGAGGTAGAGGATGCCACCAGGGCCAAGCAGAGCCCGGGCTCCGGCCAGTAAGCCCAGACAGGCCTGCCAGGGGGCGATATGAATCAGGTTAATGGCCACGATCGCCTGCAAGGCGGGGGAAAACTTGGGTAAAGCCAGCCACCAGTCAGGTTGACTAACATCCACCGCCAGGGGCGCGCCGAGGTTGGCCGCAGGTTGGCTTTGTCGCCAGGCGGCAATACTCTGGCGGGCAGCGGGGTCAGGGTCGGTGGGTAACCAGAGCCGGGGAGCCAATTGGGGGGCAAAGAATACGGCGTGTTCCCCGGTGCCGCTGGCGATTTCTAAAATACTACCGGCAGCCTGAGGTAAAACCCGCTCCAATACCCCCAGAATGGGCTCCCGGTTGCGTTGAGTAGCCGGGGCATAGCGGCGATCGTCAGTAGGGACCATAGGGGCTAAGGGGTAGCCCTGAGGGCTTTGATGGCAAAAATACCCTCGATGATAGCTTCCACCGCCCGATCGGGGGTAGAGGCCCCGGAGGTCACCCCAACGGTAATCACCCCGTCGGGCAGCCAGTTATGGGTGATTGTGGGTTCACCGTGGAGGGGCTTGTGTCTGATCTGATTACCAGGGCCCAGACAATCGGGACTATCGACATGGAAGGAGGGAATCCGTCGCTCAACGGCAATCTCTTGCAGGTGGGTGGTATTGGAGGAATTGTAACCGCCAATCACCACCATCACATCCAGGGGCTCCTCCACCAGCTTAAACATGGCGTCCTGCCGTTCCTGGGTGGCATCACAGATGGTATTAAAACTAAGGAAGTGATCGTTGAGGACCTGGGGACCATACTTTTGCAGCATGGTGTGCTCAAACAGCTTGCCAATTTGCTCGGTTTCTCCCTTCAGCATGGTGGTCTGGTTAGCAATGCCAATACGCTCCAGGTCGATATCGGGGTCAAAACCGGGGGAATAGGCCCGACTAAACCGGTTAAGAAACTCCTGGCGATCGCCCCCCTGCAAAATATAGTTGGCCACGTACCGGGCTTGCTCCAGGTTCAACACAATCAGGTACTTGCCGGCAAAAGAACTGGTGGCCACGGTTTCTTCGTGATTGTACTTACCGTGGATGATGGAGGTGTGGTCCTTCTTTTTATGCTTTTCTACCGTGTTCCATACCTTAGAGACCCAGGGGCAGGTGGTATCGACAATGGTGCAGCCCTTGTCGTTAAGTAACTGCATTTCTTGAACACTGGCCCCAAAGGCGGGCAGAATCACCACATCTCCCTGGCCGACCACAGAGAAATCCTTTTCCCCCTGCTTAACTTCAATGAAGGCTACCTGCATACGACGCAGCTGTTCATTCACCCCGGGGTTGTGGATGATCTCGTTGGTAATCCAGATTTGCTGGTGGGGAAAGTGTTGGCGGGTTTCGTAGGCCATCGCCACCGCCCGCTCTACCCCCCAGCAAAAGCCAAAGGCTGCCGCCAACTTAATGGTGACATCGCCGCGGGTGAGGCTGTAGGCCCGGTCCCGAATTTCCTGAATTAGGCTACTATTGTAGGCTATTTCCATCTGGTCAGCCACCGCCTCGCCATGGCCAAAGCCTTGACGAAAGTAGTTGTCGGAGTGGTGCAAAGACCGCTTAAAGGCTTTAGTATCCATCGGTATCGAGCCGGTAAAGGGTAGGGATATAGGGTAACTAAGGGGGGAGAGGGGCTAGAGGTCGCCAAACCCCTTACGTTTCTTTTGCTTTTTGGGTTTTTTACCCATGGGCAACCGTCCGCCCGGCGGTGCCGTGGCCCCGAGACCCGGCAGGCCGGGCATTGCTCCCAGGCCAGGAACCCCTCCCCCCAGGCCAGGAAAACCGCCGCCCCGCCCCATTTGTTGCATCAGCGATCGCATTTTGGTAAAGTCTGTCACCAGCTTTCCCACCTCCTTTTCGCCGTGGCCCGATCCCGTGGCCACCCGGCGGCGGCGACTAGGGGAGCCCGCCAGCAGGGCGGGGTTTTTCCGTTCTTCCCTGGTCATGGAGTTAATCATGGCCTCGCAGCGTTTTAGCTGCACCTCTCCCTTTTCCAGCATTTCCCCAGAGATTTGCTTACCCATCCCAGGAATTAACTTCATGATGCCTCCCAGGGAGCCCATGGTTTTCATCAGGCGCATCTGCTTCAAAAAGTCGTCGAAGTCAAACTCGGCCTCCATGATCTTGCGCTGAAGCTTTTCGGCATCGGCAATATCCACGGTTTCCTGAGCCTTTTCCACCAGGGTGAGAATATCCCCCATGCCGAGAATCCGAGAGGCCATGCGATCGGGGTAAAAGGGTTGGAGGGCTTCAACCTTTTCCCCGACCCCGATAAACTTAATCGGCTGACCAGAAATTTGTCGCACCGAAAGGGCCGCCCCGCCCCGGGCATCACCATCCATTTTGGTGAGAATGGCCCCGGTAATGCCGATTTCTTCGTGAAAGCTGCGGGTCAGGTTGGCGGCTTCCTGGCCGGTCATGGCATCCACCACTAGCAGCACCTCGTCGGGCTCAAGGGCGGCTTTAATGGCCGCTAGTTCTGCCATCATTTTGGGGTCAATTTGCAACCGTCCGGCGGTGTCTACAATCACCGTATCCACCCCCAGGCTACGGGCCTGCTCTAGCCCCTGACGAGCGATATCTACCGGGTCAGCCTGGGTGCCCAGTTCAAACACAGGTACATTAATTTGTTTACCCAGGGTAACTAGCTGGTCGATGGCGGCGGGGCGATAGATATCGGTGGCCACCAGCAGGGTACTGCGGTTTTCCTTACGCAGGTGCAGGGCGAGTTTAGCGGTGGCAGTGGTTTTACCCGTACCCTGTAGCCCCGCCATTAGCACCACTGTGGGCTGACTGGAGGCCTGAGCCAGGGGTACGTTCTGATCTCCCATCACCTGCACCAGCTGGTCATGGACAATTTTAATAAACTGCTGATCGGGGTTAACCCCCTTAATTACCTCTGCCCCCAGGGCCTTCTCCTTCACCTGGGCAACAAAATTCTTAATCACCTGCAGGTTAACATCGGCCTCTAATAGAGCCCGACGAACTTCCCGGAGGGCCTCGTTAATGTTAGATTCGCTAATTTTGTCCTGGCCGCGCAGGCTTTTCCAGGCAGATTCCAGGCGATCGGAGAGGGCTTCAAACATAGACACAGGGGTAAAACAAGGGGCCTCACTGGCTCGATCCTAAGGGAACGGGCCGTGGCTTTATTGTAAGCACTTTTGCCTGACGGTAGGCAGCCCCTTTGGGGTAAACCGCCGATCTTCAGGCCCATTTTCAGGTCGATCGGCGGGCAACTAAATCAATTTCCACCAGGGCTCCCCGGGCCAGACCCGTGACCCCAACGCAGGTGCGGGCAGGGTAGCGATCGCTGGCGAAGTAGGTTTTGTAGACCCCATTCATCCCATCGTAGTCACGCTCAAAGTGGCTCAGGTACACTCGCGCCATGACCACATCGGCGAACGCCAGGCCGGCAGCGTCTAAGACATCCTTGAGGTTGCTAAAGACCTGGTGGGTCTGGGCCCCAATCCCCTCTGGATAGGGAGAGTCAGGGGTTTTGCCGATAAAGGGCATCTGGCCGGTAACAAACAACCAACCCCCTTGCTCAACGGCATGGCTGTAGGGAGCAACAGGGGCCGGGGCGTTGGCAACCTGATAAAAAATTGGCGGCGATGGAACCATGACGACACCTCAAGGGACGGGTTAGTTTTTATCTGCTGATAGAATATATAACCGAAACAACGGCGTGGAATACAAACCTTGCTGTAGCCACAACTAAATGGCAATACTTGACGAAAGCAGAGGTTAGAATTCGGTCTATTTACCTATTCCTTACACTACTACGTCTTTAGAGGGCTGTCCAGGTTGGCTGTTGCCTGGGGCAAGCCTGGCCCAGACGGGGCTATTGCAGCCCTGCCGATTCGTAGAGGCGGCGCATCATGGCAATGATTTTGCGGCTGTAGTCCTTATCATTGTTCCATCGACCACTGAGTTGATCGATTAGAGGTGCCACTCCCCGACGCACATAGGAAAAACGGGGATCCACCAATTGCTGAATCAGGGGTTCCAGGCTGCCATAGGCCTTTAAATGCTGAATCTGGGCCCGTACCCCGGTCCGGGCGCTGGGAAAGGAAGAGGCCTCAGGGCCACCGGTGGGTGAACCAATGCCGCCAAAGTTATTTTGGCTAGGCTTAAGGCTGCCGCCAAAGGTGAGGCTATTGGTTTCCACCAGCATTTGACAAAAGGCCAGGTCGTGGTTGACCCCTTCGATCGCCCCTTCTTCCCGGTAGAGTTTGGGCAAATCGCGGTACTGATTCAGGGCTCCTTCGTTGACCTTTTTGAGAAACATCATCAGCTGTACCTCCGAGGTGCTACCCACCGCCATGACCCGGTCCATGGAACCGGGACAGAGTTGCAGACCCGAGGGAGATCGCAGCAGCACGGTGCGGGTAGTGCTGTTCCAGTTGACGGCGATATTGTAGTTTCGTAGGTCCACCGCCCTGACATAGACCACGTTGGCGTAGCGCTTTTGGGTAACATCGGTGGCCCCTGCCAGGTTCACCCCCAGCATATCCGCCAGATCGATTGGTACGTAGGCGTTATCGTTGATGACAATGCCGGTTTCTGGGTAATTGCTGCCGTTAATGCTGATCTTAATTTCCGGCAGGTTGCCCCCAATCGCACCATCGCTGCCGCCGCCGCTGCTGGCCACGCTGCGACTCCAGGCCGCCAGCCCATCGGCAATGCCCAGGGCAACATCGCGCCGCTGCCCCTGAATCGTGGCCAGGTCTTGCAGGTTGCTGAGATAGCCAATTTCCATCACCAGGGACGGACAATTGACCAACCGCAGAAAGGGTAACTGACCGATGGCCGATTCGGTGTCGGGCTTGACTCCCCGGCTGGGCAACTGGGGCACCCGTCGCCGCAGGGACACCAGCAGAGCCTCGCCCTGGGTCCGTCGGACTTCATTTTGAGCAATGTAGTAGGCGGCTGAGCCCCGCACCGCCGGATCACTGTAGGCCCCAGCCCGAATTTCCAGGGCAACATCATCGAAACGGCAGCGGGCGTTGATCCAGTTTAGGGTTTGGGCCGCACTTAACTCGTCGGGCACCGACAGCACCGCCAGCCCCCGCGATCGTAGTTCTGCTACCACCAAATTACGCACCTGAATCATTTCTGCAGCTTCTGTGGTGCTGGGCAGCACCGCCCCTGGGTCAATCACGCCGTTCTCATAGCCGCCGTGGGCTGCCGAAATAAAAATCTGTGCCATGGCCGATGTTAAAACTATCTGGCCTGAATCATACCTGTGAAATTACCCAATGAAGCGTCAGAAGTTTAAGCCGCTATGATAAATCTGGCATTGGTGCGGCAGGGCTCGACAGCGATGGTTAAGATTCTGCATTTATCAGATATTCACCTGGGTAGTGGGCTCAGCCATGGGCGGCTGAACCCCGAGACCGGGCTGAACACCCGACTGGAAGACTTTATCACCGCCCTGCAGCGGTGTATTGATAGGGCTCTGGCCGAGCCCGTAGATGCGGTACTTTTTGCTGGCGATGCCTTTCCCGATGCCACCCCGCCGCCCTTTATTCAGCAGGCCCTGGCCCAGCAGTTTTGCCGGCTTTCGGCGGCCCAGATTCCCACCGTCTTGCTGGTGGGCAACCACGACCAGCATGCCCAGGGCCAGGGGGGAGCCAGTCTATCTATTTACCGCACCCTGGGGGTACCCGCCGTGGTGGTGGGCGATCGCCTGGAAACCCACCACATCGAAACCCGGGGGGGAGATCTACAGGTGGTAACCCTGCCCTGGCTAACCCGCTCCACCCTGCTGACCCGGCCCGACACCGAAGGCCTGTCGATGGCCCAGATTAACGACCTGCTGCTAGACCGGCTAGCAGTGGCCCTGGAAGGAGAAATTCGTGGGCTCCAGCCCCACCTGCCCACCGTCTTGCTGGCCCATGCTATGGTCGATCGGGCCACTTACGGAGCAGAGCGCTTTTTGGCCGCTAGTCGGGGGTTTACCATTCCCATCGGGTTGCTGGCCCGGCCCTGCTTTGACTACGTCGCCCTGGGCCATGTCCATCGCCATCAGGTGCTTTGTCAGCATCCCCTGATGATCTATCCCGGCAGCATCGAGCGGGTGGATTTTAGTGAAGAAAAGGAGGAGAAGGGCTACCTGCTGGTAGAGGTAGAGCGGGGTCAGGCCCGGGCCGAGTTTTGCCCCCTGCCGGGGCGTCCCTTCAAAACCCTGGAGGTTGATCTGAGCGCCGCCGCAGATCCCCAACGGGCCTTACTGGCAGAGATCGCGGCTGCTGAGGTGGAAGGGGCAGTGGTGCGTTGCATCTACCAATTGCGCCCAGAACAACGGCAGCAATTAGACCTAGGGGCGCTGGGGTCAGCCTTGGAAAGGGCCCATAGCTATAGCTTGCAAGCTCGTCTCTCCGCCCCCCGGCGAGAGGGGCGACTCAGCGAACTGGATAGCGATCCCCAGGCCGATCCGATCAGGGCCCTGGAGACCTACCTGGCCCACCGGCAAGACCTGGCACCCCTGGCGGCGGCCATGGTGGCGGCGGCGGCCACCCTGATAGAGAGCCAGGCCGATGGGGAAGTGTTTAAACATAGGGTGGATATGCCGGCCCCCGACCCAGAGGACGGAGAGGCGGCGGAACAACTACGATTGCTGTAGGCCGTTGCCGCGGCCAGGGAGCTTCAGAACCTATGTACGATCGCGTGGTTGAGGCGCTTCAAACCGATCAGCTCCAGCAGGCCGCCACTCTACTGCGCCAATGGCGGCAGCAAGCCCCATCTGACCCCTGGTTAGGTCTAGCCCTGGGGCAGTACTGGCATCTCCAGGGCGACCTGGACCGGGCTCGGGCGATCTACCGTAGTCTGCTGCAGACCCACTCCAATCCTCGCATTTTGACCCAGGCCCGGGGGTCACTGCAGCGGCTCGAACAGCAGCACCGGCACCACCATCAGCAAGCTCTGCAACGGGCCCGAGAACAGCCCGGTGCCGCCACTGCGGCGATTTTAGCCCTACCTGTGGTAGCCGCTGAGCAGCGCGCCCAGGCAGCCCAGGGCCTGGCCCAGGTGACGCAGCTAGACCTCTACACAGCCCGCCAACGGCTGTCTAGCCAGCACTGGCGACTATACCGGGTGGGACCGCTGGCAGAGCTGGCATACCTGGGAGAGCAACTGACCCAGCACCAGGTTCCCTGCCGCTGGGTGGCGGTGGAAACCCTCAAGGGGGTGCCCGTACTGCGGGTGGTGGCCATACTCGCCTTTGCCCCCCAGATTAGTCTGTTGGTACAGTTACCAGAGGGACCAGAGCAGCCCCTCAAGCTTGACTGGGGCGAGGTTAGCCAGTGGTTGATCGGGCAGCTGCCCCTCTATGAGTCGGTGGTTGACCTGGCCCCCTGGGGCAAACTTAAGCGCCGCGAAACAATCCAGGACTACGCTGAAATCATTGACTGGCATCTGCCTGGCCGGGGCTGTATTTTGCGGTTTTGCGATCGCACCTACCGGCACCAACACTCTTGCCCGCCCCCCAATTGCCCAGACCAGTCCGGTCGCTTGGCGACGATCGCCTGGAGCCAGCTCAAGGACTACTTTCGACAGCGGCTACAGACCGCCGCCATTACCGACTTTAGCGGGTTTGGGGCGGGTGCCCTGGAGTTGATACCGATGCTACCCCCCCTGGCGATCGCCCTGGACCTGTCACGCCCCGCCCCCTGCCCCTGGGATGACGCCCTGCACCTCTACAGCGCCCTCAGGTTTTGGCACCTTAACTCGCCTTAACCTGTTTGGCCATATCTAGAAACCCAGACAAACTAGGGCCGGGCCGACGCCGGGAGGGCCGGACCGCCCCAGGGGCCATTAAATAGGTGGTGGCAAAGTTGGCAATGGCTGGGGTGGCCGGAGTCGCGACCGTGGCTAGAGATGGGGTGACTAGCGCCGGGGTAACGGGAGCGGCGACGACTGGCGCAGCAGTGGCTGGCGCTGGGGTAACTGGCGCAGCAGTGGCCTCCTGCTCGGGCAGTTCCAGATAGTAGCCCGACTGCTTACCAATGCCCACCAGGCCTAAAATTGCCTTAACGATGCCGCTCACCACACCCACAATAGTTGAAAAAATAGATTGAACAAATCCCATGGAGCTATCCCTGTAAGCTAAATGTTTTGCAGCTATGCTGAGTTAATTATCAAGTTCTATTACGTACTCTAGGGAGATCGGGGCAGAACTGGATAGAAAAGTTAACAGTTGGCCCCACCAGGGTCAAGGGGATAACACTCCAGGCCCCAGGTTGGGGGGTAGTTTATTGGGGTTCACCGGCGGCGATCGCCAGCGCCCTGAAATTTTATAGTTGGAGTATCATCAGCAGTAAGGGGTGCTTGAACCTTATATCCGGTTTCGGCAGGTAAGGCCAGACAGTGGCCTATCTTGCTATTCAAAACCTCTGGGTGATGTTTCTGGGTGCCTGGCTAAGACCCTGGGCGGCCTCTACAGGTTTGATAAATTTTCCCCACCATGTTCCCCTTCTATTTATGAGAGATACTAACCAAGGTGATCAGAAGCAACTACTGCTGATTGACGATGACCCAAATTTGATTTTATTGGTCAAAGACTACCTGGAGTTCAGGGGCTACGAAGTCAAGACAGCGGGCAATGGTCGAGAGGCTCTGCAAGTGCTATTGCAAGAGGAAGCCCCCGACATGATCATCTGTGACGTGATGATGCCCGAAATGGATGGCTACGCCTTTGTTAAACAGGTGCGGGAGAACCCCAACACCGAGTGGATTCCAATTTTGTTTCTCTCCGCCAAGGGCCAAAGCCAGGACCGGGTCAAGGGCTTAAATACCGGTGCCGATGTCTATATGGTCAAGCCCTTTGAGCCAGAGGAACTGGTGGCTCAGGTGGAATCTTCCCTCAACCAGGCCTCTCGGTTGATTAAGCAGCAAATTAGAACCACCGCTGGCCCTAGCTTGCAGGTGCCCTTCGATGTGGAACTAACCCCGACGGAGTTGCGGGTGGTTCAGTTTGTAGCCCGGGGTATGGCTAATCGAGAAATTGCCACCGAACTACAGGTGAGCCAGCGCACCATTGAAAGCCATGTGAGCAATATGCTGGGTAAAACCGGTTTGCACAATCGCACCGAACTGGCTCGCTGGGCTATTGAAAACAGTAAGGCCTAGCCCCGCCTTGCTATAGTATTAAAATCGATGCTGGTGTAGCTCAGCTGGTAGAGCAGCTGATTTGTAATCAGCCGGTCGCAGGTTCGAATCCTGTCACCAGCTTCTAAAAACCCTTTGATTTCAAGCCTTTTGAGGGATCTTCCTGAAAAGGTTTGGCTGTTGTCAGGCTTTATGGGTGTGCTTATATATTGCCTGTTAAGGCCTGATTGAAGCCTGAGTGAGGGCAGCCGAGGCCCTAGGGCCTGATATGAAAACCGCTGTAGAAGCCAGGGCCAGGCAGCTGGTAAATCAACCCCTGCCCCCAACTACCCCAGGGCCGCCCGGGTAGCCGCTAGCGAACGCTGGGGCGCCTGGGTGGTGGGATGATCGGCTCCCAGGCTGGGGAGGTAAATGGCCTCAGCTTCCAGCAATAGATCCAGGGCCTCTGGGTAACGCCCCTGGTTGTACCGCAATGCTCCCAGGTTAAACAGGCTTTGGGCCACATCGGGATGGCGTTTTCCCAACAGCTCTCGCCTCAGGTCTAGGGCCTGTTGGTACAGCGGTTCCGCCTGCTCGTAGCGGCCCTGATGGTGGTAAAGCCCAGCCAGATTGTTGAGGCTGGTGGCGACATCAGGATGGAGATCGGGAACTGTTCAGATTTTTGTGTAAACGGGGATTGGTCAGACATTCAAACGTCCTGGAAACAGGATGGCAAAATGGGAAACAGCCGCCTTCCAATGTTGAATTTTATAAAGCTCATCGACCAGTTCGTCGCGAATCGTCACGTCTCTTCTACGTCGGGGCATATAGCGGTCTCCTTAAGTCTATGGGTTGGATTCTAGGCCGCTTACACAAAATTCTGATCGCTCTTGGTCAGAAGTCTGCTGTAAGCACCTTCCCAACCACAGAAAGCGTCTCCCCACTCTACCCAGGGTTAAAGGCTGAGAGCAAGGCGAAGCGCGATCTCCCCCTACTATCCACAGTCACCCTTGGCTAGCATCAGATCGATCGCATCAAACCAACCGATTACAGCCCACCCATCAAAGCACTGGTGTAAGCTTTATTGATAGCTCCCACCCCAGTGGTTGATTGGTACCCCAAACCCATCCCAGGGCAGCTCTCTAACTAACTATCCGATTTTTCAACCGCCCGCTCAAGGGTGCAACTCGTTTATGTCGGCTTCTCACTGGCTTGAAATCGGTCGCATTGTAGCGCCCCAGGGGCTTCAGGGAGAGGTGCGGGTTGCCCCCAGTAGCGACTTCCCAGAGCGTTTTTTAGAGCCTGGTCAGCGCTGGCTGCGGCGCCCCCATTGCTCTACTCCCGAGCCTATCCAGCTACTCCAGGGCCGATTGCTTGAAGGCAGGCAAATCTATATTTTACGTCTCCAAGGTATTGGCGATCGCGACCAAGCCGAAGCCCTCAGGGGTTGTACTCTACTGGTATCTGATCAAGACCGACCGACGCTAGCGGCGGATGAATTTTATGTAGCTGATTTGATTGGTTTGCGAGTCCTGCTCCAATCCAGCGGGGCAGAGATTGGCGCGGTTACCGACCTCTACACAGCCGGTAATGACCTGCTTGAGGTCAGGCTCCATGGCTTCCCGGGGCAGACTGCCCGCCAGGTTTTGATTCCCTTCGTGCCGGCGATTGTGCCCCAGGTCAACCTGCAACAGGGTTACCTGACAATTGATCCGCCCATGGGTCTACTAGGTGAAGCAGATATCGGTGAACCAGAGAACCCATGAGTCCCGGGGTTGGCTGCCATGATCGGCTATAATTCAACCATTAACTAGGTTTTCCTCTTTTTGAAAAGCCCTATCTAGACTTTTTTCTGTTTTAACCTAACCCAGTGCCGCCTATGTCCTTCCCCCTTGCTATAACGACCAGTTCTGGTTTGCCCCTACCCTTCATTCTGGTATACGCTGTGGGGTTTATTGCAGCGGTCGTGATTGGTTCGGTGGCCTGGTATAACTCCAAGCGTCCTCCCGGCTGGGAAGATAAGGAAAAGCCCGATTTTTTACCCACCGTTACCGCCGAAGACGAAGACAGGCCAGCCAACCAGGGCGAATAACCCCCTACTGGCATCTGACCATGGGACCCCGGGCACTATGTCGACCTGTTTCCCTGCTAGCTTGTCTGACCCTGGCAGGCACGGTTCTATCCCTGCAATGGCAGCAGTTGCAGATACTCAAAACCCAACCCCAGGGGCAGCAAAGTTTACTGCAGTTGCACCGTCAAGATCAACGCGATCGCCTGCGCCTATCGGCTTTGCAACAGCTCCCCGACCTGGGCAATCCCAACTTGGTGGCAGATTGGACCTTTCTCAGCTTTCTCCAATATTTTGGCGACACTGATCGGCGCGACAAAATAGGCTACCGGCTTAGCCCTGAGTTTTTTGAGGTGATCGTAGAAAAAGACCCCCGGTTTGTCACACCCTACCTATTTCTTTCCGCCAGCACCTCCATATTTGCCGGGGCCCCAGAGCGCTCCGTCGCTCTCATGACTAAAGGTAGCCGAGTAATGACGCCGACCGTACCAACCGGAGGTTACCGCCTCTGGCGCTACCGCGGCCTTGATCAACTGCTATTTTTGGGAGACGCCCAGGCAGCCCGCCAGTCGTTTCAAACCGCCGCCGCTTGGGCCTCGGTCTCAAGGGAGCCAGACGCGGTCACCGTAGCCCAGGCCTGCCGCCAGACCGCTACCTTTCTGGCCACCAATCCGGCCAGTCGGGCGGCTCAGATCAGTGCCTGGGTCCAGGTCATTAACCTGGCCGTAGACCCCCAAGTGCGCAAACTGGCTGCCGGTCGCATTGCCGCCCTGGGGGGAAAGATTTTAGTTATGCAACCGGGACGGGTGACAGTGCAATACCGGTCTGACCAATAAGCGGGTAACGCGATTCGAACGCGCGACATTCACCTTGGCAAGGTGACGCTCTACCACTGAGCTATACCCGCAAAATCGCTATCTCTAAACTAACTCATAGTAACTATTAAGTTAGCTGGTTGTAGTTTTTCTAGCTTGTCAGAAACCAGCCCCGCTGTCAAGGTCCTACGGTCGCCCTGGCTAGAGGGCAGGAGAGTCTACCTCCGTCAGCTCTGGGGTGACCTCTTGAAAGCGAATAATATCTTGGCGGGGACTGGCATGGCTGACCCGAACCTGGAGGCGCTCTCCCAGGGTAACGGCTCGATTAAATCGCATCCCCAGTTCCAGACCCAGGTCCTCTACCATAATCAGTCCCAGGCCCTCCTCCTCCCGCAACCAGCGCAGCAGCATCACTTCCCAAACCTGCTCTTGATGGCGGCGCAGGTATTCCAGGGCCCAGTAGCGCTTGGTTTGTCGTTCTACCAGGGTCGCCTCGTAGGTGGCCGAACTGATGCCCTGGGCTAGTTCGGTTACCTGATCGGGGGAAAACGGTAGGGGATCGCCCCGCAGGTGGGCTTTGAGCTGAAAATGAACCAGTAGATCAAGATAACGGCGGATCGGAGAAGTCACCTGACTATAGCTGTCAAGCCCCAGGGTGGCGTGACGGCTGGGGGTCACCCCCACTTCACTCCGGGGCATGCAGCGGCGAATGGCGGAGTCGCGTACCCAGCCCGTAGGTAGCTGCATCAGTTCTTGATCGGAGGGCAATTCGGGCTGGGGCTGACTGCGAAAGGGAATGGCCAAGGCGTGGTCTTGGCCGTAGCGAGCCGCCACCTCGCCGGCTAGAATCATCATTTCTGCTACCAGCTGGCGGGCTGGGGAGTCTTCCAGTACCTCTATGACAATGTCATTGTCTGGATTGGCCGTCACCTTAATACTGGCCTCGGGCATATTAATACTAATGGCTCCCTGGGTAAGCCGCCACTGGCTACGCACCTGGGCCCAGTGGGCCAGTTGCTGCAACTCAGACTCGGCGGTGATGCCCAACTCCAGCATTTCATCTACATCTTCGTAGGTGAGGCGATAGGTGGGTTTAATCAGACCAGGATGGATGCTGTAGTCCTGCACCTCTCCGGTGGCACTGAGGGTGATGCCAAAGCTAAGGGAGCAGCAAACCTCTCCCTGCTTTAAGCTCATCGGCCCAGTGGCCAACTCGGAGGGAAACATGGGAATCATGCCCGTGGGTAGATAGACCGTGGTACAGCGCCGCCGGGCCTCGAGATCGAGATCATCTCCCGGTAGCAGCCAGCGGGTGGGGTCGGCAATGTGAACCCAGAGGCGATGGCGATGGTTAGCCAAAATTTCCAGACTCAGCCCATCGTCAATTTCCTGGGTACTGGCGTCGTCAACGGTGTACACCTTGAGATGGGTGAGGTCCCGTCGTTCAATATCGAGATCGGGAGGGGGAGATTGCATCCGATGTTGGGCCACGGTAAGCACCTCCTTAGGAAATTGGTGAGGAATTTGGCTGCGGCGCAAAGCCAAATTTTCATGGATATCCCATACACTCAGCGCCACCAGGGCATCGAAGGCGGCTACAGCGGTGGGGGGATAGTCCAGGGCTGCCAATACCTCTACCGCCTGGTGACGCTGGGTATACTCGTCCCCCAACAGGGCAAAGCGCTCTAGATATTCTAACTTGGGGCGATCGCCCTTGTCCCAACTCACCCCCGCCCCCGCCAGGGCTTGCCGGGCTTTCTCCATAAAGGAGGTCCACTCCTGTTGGCGCTGGGTTTCTCGCTCTAGCTGCCTTAGCAGGTCTTCAACCTGGGCCGGGGGTCGGGGTTCGAAGCGATCGCCCTTTTGTTTAAAGAAAATTCGGTCTTCCACCAGCAGCCGATGGGCGGCGTAACACAGGGGTGGACTTTGATCGGAAAACAGCAGCAAGGCTAAAGACGCAGGATCTGCCGACTCTCCGGTTTCCCCCAATAGTTCCCAGGCCACCTCCAGGCTGGAGGGGTCACTATGGGCCTGGGCGGTCTCTAAAAAGCTGAGAATATCCTGGTAGCTAAAGCTAGACCCAGACACTTGATAGGTAATATCTCGGGGATGGAGGATATGGGTCTGGCCGCGCTGGTCAATCACTACCCAGTTTTTTTTGCCCTCAGGCCGGTCCACCACGGCCAGACGGGGCTGCCCCTGGTATTTAAATTCAATCAGTGTGCCCTTCTCCACCGAACCCTACCCTGTCCTGTTTACCTTTCTAGCCTAGCCCAGCTTATCAGCCCCCACGGCCGCAGGGGGAGGCTAAACCCCAAGGATTATTTTATGATGGGTTATGACAGGGGTGGTAGGGCTGGGAAGGGCCCCACTGCCGTAATCAAGGTGTTTTTTTTAGAGCGTTACCCGATGGCAGATGGTAAGACGATGGCTAATCCCCGGGGGAGTGTACCCCATACCCTGCGCAATTTAATTGTGGCCACCGTGGCGATCGCCCTGACGGTGGCAGTTTTTCTGGCCCTTGGGGGGCAATCCCAGCGGCCCTCCCTGCAGCAACTAGCGGCCCAGGCGGTTCCCTACGAGACGGCCCAGGTCAGTGGTAAGCCCTCCCTGCTGGAGTTCTACGCCGACTGGTGTACCACCTGCCAGGCCATGGCTGGCGATATGGCTAGCCTGAGGGCCACCTATGGTAACCAGGTCAACTTTGTCATGCTCAACGTTGATAACCACAAATGGTTACCCGAGATGCTGGAGTACAACGTCGATGGCATTCCCCACTTTGTTTATTTGAATAGCCAGGGCGACCCCCTCAGCTACGCCATTGGCGAACAGCCCCGCTCAATCCTGGCAGATAATCTCACCGCCCTGGCCGCCGCCCAACCCTTACCCCACCAACAATTTGTCGGAGAACGGCAGTCCCCCACAGCATCAGAGGCCAGTTGAGCGCCTGGGCTAATCCCCTCCGGCTCATCAACTGGTTTGAACCCGTTCCAGAATGGCCTGGGCCTTAGCCACATCCATCGATAGGTATTGGCCCAGCCGCAGAATTTCCTGCAGGCGACTACGCTGCCCTGGGGCCAGGGTTGTGCCATGGCGAATCGCCTGCTGCAATTGATCAAATACCTGGTGATGCAGGTACTGGTAGTACAACTCCTGGGCCCGCTCTAGAGATAGCCCCAGGTCCAGTTGGTGGCCCAGGTGGATTAAGCGACCCAGCCAGGTCACATCGGTGGCCAGCAGCCCAGGGGCTGGTTGGCTGAGGATCTTTCCCACCGATTGCCCGATTAAGCCCTCTAGCATTGCCTTGGCCCTGGGTAAGGTGAGCCGGGCATGGAAATAGCCGACCTCGGTGGCGATCGCCTCCAGGTCGTGGAGAGCATCCTCTGCCTGGGCCAGGAGACTGCCATGGTCGTGGTGAATGTCTCGTTCCAGGGCCTGCAGCGCCTCCAGGGTGCGCTGGCTGAGGGCAATATCAGCCGCCACCTGCAATTCCTGGGGCACCGCCAAGCCATCGCGGTGGAAGGCTTTTAAAACCCCGTAGTTATCCCGGTATACCTGGGAATAGAGTTGATCCAGTCGCAGCAGGGTCTCTTGAGATAGCAACTGCATCATGCGGTGACGCTCCTCTGCAAACAGGTCTTGCAGGCTGTAGCTGCGGGGGCCAAAGCTACGATTCATAGCCAGAATAGTTTGGGCCGCACTGGCCTGCTCTAAACAGTTAAACAGTTCCTGGCGAGCCTGGATATACTCCAGACGTGAATGAAAACTGCGGATACAGCAGTGAAAGTCCCATCCCCCCAGGTGCACTACGGTGAAGGCCAAATTTAGGCTCTCTCGGGTAATGGTGGAGGTGATCTCGACCCAACCCACCGCCAGGGACATGGGCCCCAGGCGCTGGCGACGATAGTCTTGCTGGTCAACGATATAGCAATACACTGCCTGCTGGCGGCGGTGATCACTAAACAGGGAGGCAATGGCGTAGTGGGCGGCCACCTGTTCTAGAGAGATGCGAGCCGGCTTGACCAGGGCCCGGTAGACACCGGCCCCGTCTTTAAAGCTGGCTATATTACTGGGGGCCAGGGCCAGGCGTTTCAGGAATTCGGCCTCCAGGTCTACCCCAGCCACTTCTCCGGCCAGTTCCAGGGCCCGGGCGGCGTAACGCAGCACCTGGGTGCCCTCTGGTCGAGAGATTTCCTCAAAGAACCAGCCACAACTGGTGTACATGAGCAGGGCATGGCGCTGGATTTCCAGCAACTGCAGGGTGGTTACCCGGTCGCTGGCCGATAGCGGCCGGACCTGATGGTCGGCAAAGAAGCGCTGTAGGGTAGCCTCGCTGCGATCGCCAATCACCTCAATGTAGGCATTGCGAGCCACCCAGGGATCGCGCAGGAACTGCCGCCCCTGCTGGTCGAACCGGTGAGCCAGTTGATCCCGTAGCCAGTCCAGGGCCTCTCGCAGGGGCTGACGCCAGCCCTGCTGCCAACCCCCACCGCCGCCGCAGCCACAGTCGGCTCGCCAGCGGTCTACCCCGTGGTTACAACTCCAGGCTGTGACCGGTTTCAGTTCGGCTTCCCAGGTGGGAGGATGGGTGGCCAGGTAGTGGGCATAGTTGGTGACCGTCCAGCCCTGTCGGGGAAACTCTTCGGTCAGGGCGTAGGCCAGGGTCTTCTCGGCCCCGCTGCGGTGATGACCAAAGGTTTCTCCATCGGTGGCTACCGAGATCATCTGACAGGGGCGGTGGTCGCCGTGGATGGCCTGGCCAATGCGCCCGGTGAGGTGGGCAGAGGCGCTGAGCACATCGTTGAATCCCATATCGCGGGAGATCGGGCCGTCGTAGAAAAAGACATCAATAAATCGGTCTGGATCGGGGCGACCATCGGTCTGGGGTAGAAAACAGCGGTAGGGCCGGGTCGGATCAATTTGTCCACCCCCCACCTCCTGCCAGGGCTGGCCTTCTGCCTGGCCCGCCAGGGGCCGACAGCGCTGCACCTGGGATGGGGCCAGCACGGTGAAGCGAATGCCCTCCTCCACCAGCACCGCCAGGGTGGGGTAGTCCACCGCTGTTTCCGCCAGCCACATACCTTCGGGATGGCGACCAAAGCGACGGCGAAAGTCGGCGATACCCCAGCGTACCTGGGTGATTTTGTCCTGCTCATTGGCCAGGGGCAAAATCATATGGTTGTAGACCTGGGCAATGGCGTTACCGTGGCCATTGAGGCGATCGCAACTGTGGCGATCGGCGGCCAGAATCCGTTGGTAGGTTTCTAGATCGTAGCGCTCCATCCAGCTCAGCAGGGTGGGGCCCACATTGAAGCTGATGTACTCAAAGGTATTGACAATGCGAACCACCTCGCCCTGGTGGTTAAGAATGCGGGCGTAGGCATTGGGACGGTAGCACTCATGGTGAATGCGCTGATTCCAGTCATGCCAGGGAGCCGCACTGGGCTGGCGTTCCACCGCATCCAGGTAGGGGTTCTCTCGGGGGGGCTGATAGAAATGGCCGTGAATACAGACAAATACTCCCGTACTTACCGCCGCACCTAACCCCTCACCAGCCACCGTGGCGCGTCCTGCAGAAGGACTGGATAAATTTGTCATAAAGGCTGTAGATAAATTGGAAAAACTCAATCGGTACAGGGCAAAATCTGAAATCGAATGGTTCCCTGACTTGACTAATCTCCCCCATACCATAGCGATTCCTGCTCTTGGTCGCCCTAATCTTAAGGTCCTGTTTACAAACTCACCCCTGCCGCCATTGGCCCGGGGCTGGGTCAACTGCGGTAGGATTAAACCACCCTTGCCCATGGCTTTTTCCGTCCCTATGACCTTTTCCCAGTCAACTCTGAGCGCCCCTCCTCTGAGCGTGGGGGGGCTGGTGGATTACATCCAGGCGGTGCTGGAAAATGACCCTGTCCTGCACCAGGTATGGGTGGTAGGGGAGGTATCCAGTGTCACCCAGCACCCCAAGGGCCTGTTCTTTAACCTTACCGATACCGATACCAGGGCCACCATTGGCTGTGTGGCCTGGCGCAGCCAGTGGAACCGTCTGGCTACCCAGCCAGGGGTAGGAGACCAGGTCACCTTATTGGGTACGGTTAAGGTCTACCCCCAGCGTAGCAACTACCAGCTCACGGTCTGGCAAATTTTGCCCAGTGGGGATGGGCTCAGGGCCTGGCGCTATCGCCAGCTGAAGCAACGGCTGCAGATGGAAGGGGTGTTTGATGCAGCCGCTAAGCGACCCCTGCCGCCCCTGCCCCGGGCTATTGCGGTAGTTTCCTCTCCCCAAGCCGCGGCTTGGGGAGATATTCAGCGATCGCTGCGGCACCACCACCCCGGCCTAAAGGTGTTGTTTTCCCCCGCCACGGTCCAGGGAGAAACGGCCCCCCTATCCATCGTTCAGGCCATCCATCGGGTGGCGATGGATGGCCGAGCAGAGGTGCTGATTCTCGCTCGGGGCGGGGGTGCCAGCGAGGATCTAGAGTGTTTTGACGATGAACGGGTAGTACGGGCGGTGGCCAGTTGCCCGATTCCGGTGGTGACCGGCATCGGCCACGAACGGGATGAATCCCTGGCCGATCTGGCCGCCGATGTCTGTGCCCATACCCCTACCGCCGCCGCGATCGCCGCCGTACCGGCCCTAGCCGATCTAGTGGTGGCCCAGGCTGAGCGCCGCCATCGTCTCCACACAGTGGTACAGCATCAGTTGCAGAATCGCTACCTGGATCTGGAAGGACTGCGGCAACGGCTGTTGCGGCAGCGGCTGGACCAACAACTGCAGCAACGACTGGCCTACCTGGGGCAAATCAAAGCCCGGTTGCGCCAGAGCTTACAGGTAAAATGGCAGCAGGCCAGCGATCGCCAGGCCAGCCTGGATAGCCGTCTGCGCAACCTTGAGCCTGGCCTGGTGTTACAGCGGGGCTACGCCCTGGTCAAAACCCTCAGCGGCCAGGTGGTCACCGATGTCGCCAGCCTGACTCCCCAGCAAACTCTGCGCATCCAACTGGCTAAAGGCCAACTGAGTGTCCAGGTAATTGCCCTGGAACCCGACGATGATTGCTAGTTCAGGAGATTTCTATGCCCCGCCGATCCGCCTCTCCCCCCGACTGGAGCTACGAAGCCACCATTGCCCAGCTAGAAGCCACCATTGCCCATTTAGAATCGGGGCAATTGTCCCTAACCGAGACCCTCAGCCAATTTCAGCAGGCGGTGACGGCCTTGCAGCAGTGCGAAACCTTTCTGCAGGAAAAACAACACCAGGTTGATGTATTAATTGAAACTCTGCGTGATCCCTAGGCACCCACCCGGCCCCCATCCCCGTGATTAGCCCCGTCTCTCCCTTCCAGGGCATCCAGCAACGGATGCTGGATCTAATCAACCTGCGGCCCGAGGAGCAGGAACGCACCCTGCTGCTATTCAGCGCTTACACCGCTACCACCATGGGCATTCTATGGCTGGATGTCAGTTCTGCCGCCCTTTTTCTGGGTCAGTACGGAGCCGCCAACCTGCCCTGGATCTACATCCTCAGTGGCGTCGTGGGACTAGGCTTAAGTGCCATTTACTCGTGGTTACAGCGCCTATTGCCCCTGAGGCGGGTGCTGGTGTTAATTGCCCTGTTAATGGCCCTGCCGATTATTCCCTGCCGTTGGGGCTTGAGTCAGCCTGATTTTGTTGCCATGACAATTTTTGGCCTGCGCCTTTGGATCGAAGCCGTCTACAGCTTCAATGACCTGAATGTGTCAGTCACCGCCAACCAGTTGTTTAATATTCGGGAGATCAAACGGGCCTTTCCCATCATTAGTAGTGGGGCCCAAATTGCCGATATGATCAGCGGCTTTTCTGTTTACCTTTTACTCAGGGTGATTGGTTTAGCCAATGTTATGTTGTTGGCCCTGGGGGTAATGCTGGTGGGTGCAGCCCTGCTCTATTACCTCACCCATAGCTACGAGCACGCCTTTCCAGATTCCCCCAGGCACCAAGCCGAAGACCTCGAACACCATCCCTTGCGCCCTCGTTTGCAGGGGTCTATCGGTGCCTATGTCGGACTACTGTTTAGTTTTTTTGTACTATCCCAGGTGTTATTGTTTTCCACGGAATTCCAGTTTTTTAACCAGCTGGAACTCTCCATGGAAGTTAATCAGATCGCCACTTTTTTGGGAATTTTTAGTGGCCTGCTGGGGTTGGTTGAATTGTTTAGCCAATGGTTTAGTGCCAGCCGCCTGATTGAAAAAGAGGGGGTATTCAACGCTGCCCTGCTGCTGCCCCTGGCTGTGGTGACCCTGGGGCTGCTTACCCTGATGGCCAGTTTTCCCTTTTTTCTGGGGGGAAGCGCCCTGTTTATGGGGTTGATTTGCCTGAAATTTGTAGATGAATGGTTGCGTTACACCCTGGTCACCACCATTCG
Organism: Cyanobacteria bacterium REEB459; assembly: GCA_018970085.1. GTDB lineage: Bacteria > Cyanobacteriota > Cyanobacteriia > Phormidesmidales > Phormidesmidaceae > Nodosilinea. The sequence continues at coordinate 26,731 of JAGWXD010000019.1, read as the reverse complement.
TCCTGTGCTGTTTCAACCCATTGCCAGCCAGATTCGTGCCACTATTCAGTCCCTGGTGGGGGGCATTGCCGAACCCCTGGCCCTGGGTATGACGGGGGCGGTAATTTTGGCGGTGCTGCAATTTGGCCGCGGCTCTGGCCTGACCATCCCCCTGCCCCTGGCCCGGTTCTTTTTGTTGGGTACGGTGTTGCTGGCCCTGGTGTGGGTTGGCCTGACTCGACAACTGCGATCGCGCTACCTGGATCTACTGGTGCAGGGAGAAGGCCAGGGGCTGGCCAGTGTTTCCGATGCCGACCGGCGAGCCATGGGACAAACCTTGACAGAGGCCATGGCCCGGGCCCAGACGGTTAGGGACCAGCAATACTGTATTGAGCTGCTGTCCCACATTGCCCCCACGGAGGTGGCAGAGGTCCTGGCTCCTCGGCTGAGCAGCCTGGCGCCTCCGCTCCAGCGCCAGGCCCTAGAGGCCATGCTGGCCCATCCTCAGCCTAAATTTGCGGCGGCGATTCGCGCCTTAAAGCAGCAGACCCAGGGCCAGCACCCCGCCGTTTTTGCCCTGGCCCTACGCTATCTCTGGCTGGTGGAAGATAGCCAGGATGTCAGAGAGCTGATCCCCTACCTGCAGCCCCGGGTAGATGCTGCGGTGCGCGGTACGGCGGCCGCCTTGATGCTGCGGTTTGGGGAGCGTCAGGAGCGGGTGCTGGCCATGGCCACGCTGCGTAAAATGCTGGTTCACGATCAAGAACGGGAACGGGTGATGGGCTGTCGGGCCCTGACCGATGCCACCTATATGGAGTCCCTTAGTATTTATATTGATAAGCTCTTGCAGGACCCCTCCCTGCCGGTACGGCGGGCCATCCTGGGGGCGATCGCCGCCACCCAGTACAGTCGCTATTACCCGGCCCTGTTCCAGGCCCTGCGCTACAAATCAACCCGTAGCGCCGCCCGGCGAGCCCTGGTCAGCCTGGGAGATGAGGTGCTACCGCTGTTGCAAACCCTGGGCTTAGATAGTTTCCAACCCCATAGCGGGCGGCAGCAGGCCTGGCAGCTGATGGGGGAAATTGGCAGTCTGGCGGCCCTAGAAACCCTGGTGAGAAGCCTAGCCCCAGCCTGGGGCAGCGATCGCCAGCGAATTCTAGCGGTGGTGCTAAAAATCTATCAGGAAACCGGAGTCAGACGATCGCCCTTGATTGACACTGTTCTGGATCGCGAGTTGGGCCGTAGTGGGCTGGAACAGTTGATCCATAGCGAACTGACCCTACTGGCGGAGTTGCTGGCGGCCCAGGTTGATCTACAGACAGGCTTGGTGGCGGGGCTAGAAGCCGACCTGCTGGCCAGGGCGGTGGAAGGGGCTAAGAGTGACGCCACTAATCGCCTATTGATGGTGTTACGGCTCGTCTCTCCGGTGGAAACCATTCAGGCCGCCCAGGGCTACCTGACTGGTTCAGCCTCCCGCCTGGCTAGGGGCCTGGAAATTCTCGACCATACCCTGACAATCGCCAGTAAGAAGGCCATCTTAATTCTTCTAGACCGCCGCCCTGCGGAGGAAAAACTCAGATATCTCAGCCTCACCAGCCCCAACCTCTACCAGTACTGCCCCCTCAGCCCCCGAGATCGCCTGCGTCGCCTGCTGGATTTACGGCACTTGCTCTGCGATTGGACCCTGGCCTGCTGTTTCCATGTTGCCCGGGCCAACCACTGGAGCCTGGCTAGCGAGCCTACCCTGGCCCTGCTCAACCATCCCACCGGGTTTGTGCGCGAGGCCGTACTCAGTTACGTAGCAACCGCCTCTCCCCGCGCCCTGCAGTCGATTTTGCCGCTGATGCAGGCCGATCCCAATCCCCTGGTGGTGGCCCAGGTTAACCACCTGATGGCAACCTATAATCTGAAGGGATAGCGATTCCCCCTCCCCCTGCTGCCGATGTCATGCTGCTGAGTAGCCTCGATCGCCTATTATTCATTCGCCAGGTTCCCATTTTCAGAGAACTGCGGGATGATTTCCTGATGCGCCTGGCTGCCATTATGGAGGAGGTGTATTTTGACCCTGGTGAAACGATTTTGACCGAAGGGCAAGAGGGTCGGGCCATGTATATTTTGGTCTCGGGCCAGGTCAGGGTTCACCTGCAGGCCCAGTCAGTAGCTCACCTTAAGGCCGGTGACTGCTTTGGAGAGATGTCGGTGTTTGATGCTGAGCCCCGTTCGGCCTCGGTTACCAGCCTGGAACCCTGCTGGTGTTTGGTACTCACCCAACAGCAACTCTATGAGGCGATGGATGAGACCCCCGGCATTGCCCTGAATATTATTCGCCTCCTGTCCCGGCGTATCCGTGAACTTAATCAAGAACTCAATCACCTGAAAACCAGTCGTCATGACCCTTCAGTCAGTCCAGAGGGGAGGCTGAGCAGCGGCCTGTTGCCGACCCCAGAACCGCTTTAGAAGACCCCCCAGCCCCAGGACCTTTAAATAGCCATGCCTAGCCATTCTTGTCTGGCCAGTTTAGACCTACCCCTCACTCAGTCAGGCCATCAGCGCCTCTGGTACTGGCGGGGCTGGCGGGTGCGTTATTGGTTTCACCCAGGACCCGGGCGGCCAGACCAGCCAGCTTTGCTGCTGATTCATGGGTTCGGCGCCAACCTGAACCAGTGGCGTCAGAATTTGGCCCCCTTGAGCCAGGTGGCGCCGGTATACGCCCTCGATTTACTGGGTTTTGGCGATACAGAAAAGCCTCCTACCCTCTACAGCGCCGAGCTCTGGGCCGCTCAGGTACAAGACTTTATGGCGGCGGTCATCAATCGCCCCGTAATTCTGGTAGGCCATTCCCTGGGGGCCCTGGTGGCTCTAACCGTAGCTCACCAGCAACCAGCCCAGCTCAGCCGGTTAATTCTAGTCACCCTGCCCCTGGCCGCTGCCCGTCAGGATCTAGTTGCCGGGTGGATTGCCCATATCGCCTTTACCGTAGAACGCTTGGTGGCTACCCCCCTGTTGATTCGGCCGCTGTTTCAGCTGGTGCGGCAACGGGCATGTTTACGGTGGGTGCTGGGTCGTGTCTATCTCGATGCAGACCGGGTAGACGATGAATTATTGAGTCTATTTGCCCTGCCACCCCGACAGCCAGGAGCAGCCAGAGCCCTGTGTTATCTGGTCAGGTCTCGCTGTAACCCCGACTTTAGTCCCTCCATTCAGGCGATGCTACGCCATTTGGCCCTGCCCACCCTGCTGCTGTGGGGTGATCGCGACCGGGTGCTGCCCGTGGCGATGGCGTCAGCCCTAGAAGACCTGAGCCCTAACCTCACCCTCAAGTATCTCAAGGGGGCGGGTCACTGTCTATACGATGAAGATGGAGATAGCTTTAATCAGTGGGTACGGCACTGGGCTGGCTACTAGCCCCAGGGGCGAGGGCTATTGAGCCCAACCACTCTGTTTGAGCCTTACCAGGCCGCTGCCCTGAGGGCTGGGTGACTTTCGTCGGCTTCAGGTTAACCACTGCTTTACCCGTTCCAGGCTGGGCCAGCCCGGTTTACGGGCCAGGCCATCGGCAATGCTATCCATGACTTCGGCACGCAGGTCCGCCACCGCTGCCATCATCTGACCCGCCACTTCAATGTGGGGGCGCACTCCAGGTTTACCGGCCTCCAGCAGGGCCAGGGCCAAGTTAACCCGGCCCTGGGGATCCTGGGGATTTAATTTAACCGCCCGTTGAGCTGCCCTCAGGGCACTGTCGGGTTTGTCAGTCAGCAGATAGAGCCAGGCCAGACAGGCCCAGGCGGCACTACTGCGGGGGGCGCGATCGCAAATGTCTTTAAAGACCGGCACTAACCCTACCGGGTCAGCCCCAGCTTTGTACTGCGCGATCGCCTGATCAAACAGTACATCAACGGTTGGGGCCGCCGTGGAGACAACGGGGGAATTAGGGGTTTCAGCCATCGGTTTGAGCCTGGAAAGGGTTGGCAAAGTCCACGGGAATAGTTAATCTCTATTTTGATTGTTTCCGCGCCTTTACTGGAGTTTATCCAATTATGGGGCCTAAAGGCCTAGCTGCCAGCGATACAAGCTTACCCTATTCACCCCAGAGACTGCATACTCTCTTGGCGAGAGTCGGCCTTACTGTAGCACTCAACTAACCTGACACTATCTGGGCTTGGTCACTTTGATAAACTCTGAGGCAGTTAGTTTAAGTTCCCCATCTAGAGGCCTGACCGTATAGGAACGAGCTTCTCGTTGGGTTGAGCCATCCCGATAAACATAGGTATTTTCTCCTAAGAGGTTAATAATACCATTGCTTCTCGAGGTGATTGTTAGGTCTGCAACGGTGACCCGTTCAAACTTGTTGAAAAAACCAGGGGCAAAGAAATCAGCCAACTGGGGGGTATATAGGGAACTGGCTTGATCAAACTGTTTTTCGGAAAGCAGATGATACAAGTTTTCCACCAGAGATATGGCCGCCTCTTCCTGGGTAGGGGACTCAATTTCTGTAGCGGATTGGCCCTCACCGGTCTCAACCCTGGGATCTGCAGATGAAGCCTGACGGATGGGGTCACTGTAGTCGGATCCTTGCTGGCTAGTTTTTGAGACTCTGGCCTCCATACTTTGGATCGTTGCGGGGGTTAATGTTACCTCTGCTAATTTCCATGTCCAGTCCTTCAGCCTGAAGACAAAATCACCCTCTTTAGTCTTCAGCAGAAACCGACTGGGGTTGGAGAAAAAGGCAAACTTGATGTCTTTCAACTGGTCTGGTTGCGGGGCCGATGTCTGGGGTTTCCCAGTCGGGCTTGTTCCGTTGAAGGTATTGGCCTCAAATAGCTGGGTAACCCCGGCCGGCGTTACATAGGCATCTATCATCGAGTCGACGATCTTGGGTAAGACGGCTACCGCCAGACCGGCCCAGGGATTATCCGCCATCTGCTGGTTATCTACCGCCTTTGCCATCACCAAGGCATTGACTTGATCCTTGAGGGATGTACGCAGGGAGGGAAAATCGATGCGCGTAGTGAGGGCATCGGCATCCTGCGATCGCAGGGCTGAATATAGCTGCCACACCGAGATGTAGGGCCAGGCGATGTAGGCACCAACGGTGAGAGCAACGGCGGGAATCATCCAGCCTATAGGTGACTTAGGGTGAGTAGAGGATGCTAAAGCCATAGTAGTAAAGCCATAGTAGTAGGGTTTAGCGTGTAGACCTTGGGCCATAGGTATAGAAGGCCGATTAATAGGTACAAGCAGGGTCTGTCAGATTTTTTGGCTCGCTCTATGCCTGTTAAAGGGGTCAGAATTATCACTATCTATAAAGTTTTTTATAAAAAGTTTTTTATAAATTTAAACTAGCTAAATTATTTTCCCATAGTAGCCTTGAGTAAACCCGTACTCGCTATCAATCCAGTAGGCTTAGAGCGACCCACAGCCCAGCACCTCAACGGCGCCATTGCCAGTTTCCTTAAACTGAGGATCGGGGGCATCTTGGCTGACATCGCCCTGACACACCAGAGACGATAAAACCCTATTACCCTGGCTATCTTGATTAACATATACAACCCCGGTATACCCGCGTAGAGCGTCCTGGGTCGCGGGTCGAGCCTTAACTTTAATTTTTTTATTCTGGCTATCGGCGGCCTCGAGCCCGTAACTGTAATGTTTATCATCCCGGCTTAGGTAGGCAAAACCCAATTCGGCCATGTCGTTAGAAAACCTACCCCGTTCGTAAAAGAAGTCGTGCTGGGCCCGATTGATCGTCCCTATCGCCGTTAAAGCCCTTGCCTGGCGGGCCTTGGCAATCTGATGAAAAATCGTCGGCCAGACCATGGTGGCCAGGACGCCAATCACTAAGATCACCACCATCAGTTCAATTAAGGTAAACCCCTGGGGTGCCCTGGGCCCCAAAAAAGTCGGGTGCCGGCCCCGAGCCCAGGGCAAGGTCTTGAAACCAGAATAATTACCGAGAACCATAGATAACTCAACTCGCTGTATCCTTTGTACAAAGAGTCGTGCCATGGGTTCACGGCGATCTCGCTGGTTTCACCAGAATTTCACCCATTCAAGAAGTTTGCCTGTAGTTCTGGCTTTTGTCTAAACAGCTTGGCTTCCCCGACCACTCAGGGCAAAATGGAAATGCTGATTGCCTGGATAGCCCCCTAAAGCAGGCCTAACCAGGTTGGTAACCCTTTGAACTAAAATCCTTGGAAACCCTCACCCCCATCCCCACCCCCTACCTACGGGTCTTTATGACCGGGGCTAGTGGCTGCATTGGTCACTATATTTTGGAACAATTGCTGCAACGCGATCGCTACGAGGTGTTCTTACTGCTGCGTCACCCCGATAAGTTGCATTTGGCCCTAAAGGATGATTCCAGGGTACACATTTTGCAGGCAGGCTTGGCAGACATCGAACAGTACGCCGATCTGCTCAGCACCATAGACATCGCTATTCTAACGGCAGCCGCCTGGGGGGGCGACCCTGACTACGTCATGGACATCAACACCAACGCCAATGTGTCCTTGATGAAAATGCTTGATCCCCAGCGTTGTCAGCAGGTAATTTACTTTTCTACCGCCAGTATTTTAGGCCCCCAGAGTCAACCCCTGCCAGAGGCCTATGAATTCGGCACTGACTATATTCGCAGTAAATATGAATGTCATCGCCGGTTATCTGGGTTAGCGCTATATCACAAAATTACCACCGTCTTTCCTACCCTGGTATTTGGCGGCGACTCCCAGAAACCCTACTCCTTCATTTCAGCGGGAATACGGGATGTCACCCGGTGGATTGGGTTAATCCGTTTCTTTCGTGCTGAGGCGGGTTTTCACTTCGCCCATGCCCAAGATATCGCTACCGTTGTGAATTATTTAATCGACCATCCCTCCCCCGCCGGTTACCGGGAATACGTCATCGGCAATCCTGCCCTATCTGCCAACCAGGCGGTAGAACAAACCTGCGCCTACCTGGGTAAACCGATCTGGTTTCGCATTCCCCTGTCTCTCTGGTTAGCTGATCTGATTGTTAGGGTGTTCAGAATCCAGATGGCTCCATGGGATTACTTTTGTTTGCGCAACCCCCAGTTTGTTTATACTGGGGCTGTCAATCCCGCTAGTTTTGGATTAAATACCTACTGTAAAACCCTGGCGGACCTCCTACAGGTTCATGGCATTGAAGGGATCAAGAAACCTCGCTAGACATCAGGGCGACAGTGGTTTTGAAATAGGGGTACGCAATAATGCCCATCCCCCCAGCAGGAAAAACGGTAGGAGCAAAAACATAGCCAGGCGTTGGTTGCCACTCAGGGCACTGGTAAAACCGAAGATTAAGGGGCCAAAGGTGGCGGAGATTTTCCCCACCAGGGCATGGAAACCAAACAATTCAGAGGTTTTGTTGTGGGGAATGAGTTGGGCAAACAGCCCTCGACAGAGGGATTGGGTAGAACCGCTGACTACCCCCAACCCGATCGCCACCAGCAGGGGAGTAAGGGGATGGGTACCGAAGACGATCAACAGTAGCAGGCCTACCCAAAGGGTTAAAATTGCCTTCAGCAAGGTCAGGGCCGACCAACGACGACTAAGTAAGCCGACGGTTAGCGTCATCGGGATGGCGATGGCGTTAAACAGTAAGGTTAACTGTAAAATCTGTCCTACTTCCAGTGCAAATTGGGTTTTCAGGTAAATGGCAATAAAGCTGTGAATGGTGACAATGCCGTCAGAAATCAGGTAGTAACCGATCAGAAACTGGAAAATTGCGGGGGTTTCTCGCCAGTTTTTCAGGGTTTTAAACACCTGGTGATAGGCGCTTTTAACCAGACGTCTGAAGCTATAGTTCACTGGCCCAGGAGACTGGCGGGGCAACCAGACCAGAGCCGGCAGCGCAACGAGTCCATAGAAAACACTGACCAGCAAAAAGGTTAAGCGATAGACAGGTAAATTGGTCGCCACCAGACCACCCTGCATCCAGCCATAGGCGATAAAAAAACAGATTAAGCCCCCCAGATAACCCAACCCCCACCCCAACCCCGATAGTTGACCCAGCCGTTGACTAGGAGCCAGAAGGGGCAGATAGGAGTCATACAGGCTAGCGGCGCAGATGTATCCCACCTGTGCCACCACAAAGGCCATTCCGCCCAGCATTAAGCCTCCAGGTTCTACCCAGTAGAGCAGGCTGGTAGCCAGGCAACATAGGCCGGTAGCCAGGGCAAAGAGGGGGTAGCGCAGCTTACCAGTGTCAGCGATCGCCCCTAAAAAGGGGGCTAGAAGACCGGATCCGATCAGCGCTAGGGAAGTGAGCATGGCCCACTGGGCATCACAGTGGGTAGTTCCGCCGCAAACTACCTGCCGGTAGTAAACCGCATAGGCCACCCCCGGAACCAGCAAAGCGTAGCTCGAACTGGCCACATCGTAGAGCAGCCAGCCCAGAATAGACTTATGTTGCCAGAAGCGGTTCATAGCGGAGGGCCGATGTATGGGGTGAAGTCTTAGGCCTAGGGGAAGGGAATCCTAGGGGAACAGGATAATCGCTAATACCATAACCACGGTAAGTTCGGTTACCATCCCCTATCATCTCAGGGAAAGGCTTTTTATACTGGTTAACAGGTCCTAACAGCGAAAACCGGGGAACCCAGGCGACATTATGGCCCATGAAGCTACCTTAATCAAGGCAATCGAGCAGCTCAGCTACCGGGTTACTCCGGGGGATTTAGCCACGGCAACGGGCCTTTCTCTCCAGACCACCCAGGCCCAAATGCTCGCCTTAGCCAGCGAAGTCCAGGCCCACCTCCAGGTCTCAGAAAGCGGTGAGATTGCCTATCTTTTCCCTAAGAATATTCAGGGTATTTTACTCAGTAAGTCCTGGCGGCGACGCTGGCAGGCTATCTGGCAGCGGGTCTGGAAAGTTCTATTCTATGTGATTCGGATTTCCTTCGGGGTGCTCTTAATCCTATCACTGCTACTGATTACCCTGGCCATTGTGGCTCTGGTGATTGCGGCCAGTTCCGCCTCCCGTCGGGAAGACGATCGGGAAGGCGGTGGCTTTGGCGGCGGTATGGTGTTTCTACCCAGAATCGGGTTTGGCCCCGATATTTTCTGGTTATTTGACTTTAACTACGATCGCCGCCAGAGTCATTCCCCATCCCCTGGTTCCCAGGACATGAACTTCCTAGAGGCGGTCTTTTCCTTTTTGTTTGGCGATGGTAACCCTAACCAGGATCTAGAAGACAGACGCTGGCAAGCGATCGCCACCGTAGTCCAGAACCAGGGCGGAGTGGTTGTGGCTGAACAGATTGCTCCCTTTCTCGACCATTTAGGTCAGGGCTGGGACCGGGAACTAGAGGATTTTATGATTCCAGTCCTGAGCCGCTTCAATGGTCTACCCCAGGTTACCGCCCAGGGGGGCATTGTTTACCACTTCCCGGAGCTACAGGTAACGGCCGCTGCCCGCCAACGTCTGTCGCCTCCCCGATTTTTGAAGGAGCTACCACGCCAATTTAGCCAGGCAAGTTCCGGCCAGATCATGATCGCCATTGGCCTGGGTAGCGTCAATTTGATTGGGGCCTTGGTGCTGGGTAACCTGCTCCAGGACCAAAGCCTGGTGGCGGAGGTGGGGGGCATCGTAGCCCTGGCCAACTCTATTTATTGGTTGCTACTCAGCTACGGTGCCGCCTTTCTCACCATTCCCCTGGGTCGCTATTTTTGGGTGCAGCGGCAAAATCATCAGATTAGTGGCCGTAATCAACAGCGCCAACAGCGGGCCCAGGCATTGGAGCACATTGACGATACTCTGCAAGAAAAGCTTACCTTTGCCCACACCCTCACCGCCCAAACCATTGTTACCTCAGAGGATCTGGCCTATACCACTGAAACTGACCTGATTGATCAAGAGGCCACCAACCGCGAAAAGCTCGATCAGGAGTGGGAAAAACAACTAATTCAGCGATCTTCAGACCCCTCCAGTGTTGCCAACCCAGAGTGACCCCTGGGAGTACCCCAGCCGTGGCTTCTGGGGCTAAGATTCTGGGGCTATAAGTAAGACCCAGGCACCTTTATTTATCGTCGAAAAAAGGGAATAATTAAACTACGTAGTCGGATTGGTTAAAGGTGATGCTTTTATCATTCCTATGTTGGCGTCAACTCCCTTCCCCTGGTTGAGGGTTGCTGCCATCCTTGCCAAAAGTGATTTCTTTTGCTTTGCTTTGATACATACTTGCCAGGTCGAATGAGCTACTGTATCAATCCGAATTGTGCCCATCCCAAAAACGCCACCACTGCCCATCAATGTCAGTCCTGTGGTGGCACCTTACTGCTGCAAGACCGCTACAGCGTCCTGCGGTCCCTGGGGCAAGGGGGATTTGGGGCAACTTTTCTAGCTCGCAATATTACCCTACCCGGCAAGCCTCCCTGTGTGATCAAGCAACTGCGACCCTCCGCCGAAGCGGGGCAGATGCTGGATATGGCGCGAAATTTATTTGAGCGAGAGGCAAAGATCCTGGGAGAAATCGGTGATCATCCCCAGCTGCCTCGCCTACTGGGTTACTTTGAGACAGACCAGGGGTTTTTTCTAGTTCAAGAGTTTATCAACGGAGCGACCCTACAACAAGAGGTTAAACGGGGTGGTCCCTTTACTGAAGAAGGCGTCAAGCAATTCCTCAGCGAGATCTTGCCCATCGTACAGTATCTCCACGATCATCAGGTTATCCACCGGGATATTAAACCAGCCAATATTATTCGTAGGGTTCAAGATAAAAAACTGGTACTGATTGACTTTGGGGCCGTCAAAGAAAAAGTCAATCCCTATCAGGTTGCTGTCTCTGATCAAACCGCCCTCACGGCCTACGCGGTTGGTACCCCTGGTTATGCACCACCTGAGCAGATGGCTATGCGCCCAGTTTATGCCAGTGATATCTACGCCCTGGGGGCAACCTGTATCTATTTGTTATCGGCGAAATCCCCTAAGGACCTAAACTATCACCCGGGTACGGCCAACTTGATCTGGCGCGATCAGGTGCAGGTGAGTGACCACTTTGCCGCCGTACTCCACAAAATGCTAGAAATTTCCGTTAGCCGTCGCTACGAAAATACCGAGAGTGTGCTGCGAGATTTAGATCTAGAACCCTATCTAGATAGTCTGGCTCAAAATATGGCGATGTCTCTCCCCCCTAGCCCGGGGTCCACTGGAGCTGGTCGGGCGGCGGCCTCCCCCTCGGCCAATTCCGATAGTCGGGGGGGAGCCCCCTCCTCTCGTCTGGCGGCGGCCATTCGGGCTCGACGGGAACGCAGCAGCTCCAGCTCTCGCCCCTCCCATCTCAGTGGTTATGGGGTTCCCTCCAGCCCTGCCCAGCCATCCCCGGCTAAGGCGACTCCCCTCTCTGGCGATGAGATCAAACAACGATACCTGAAGGGGCGCAAAGACTTTTCTGGCCAAACCCTGGAGCGTCTGAATGTTTCCCATACCGCGATCCCTGACATTAACTTCCACCAGTCGAAGCTATGCCGGGCTAATTTCCAAAATTCAGACCTGAGTCGGGCCAATTTTGGCTGGTGCGACCTTAGTTTTGCTAATTTGCGAGATGCCAGATTAACGGCAGCCTATTTCCATGGTGCCAATCTGGAGAAAGCCGACCTGCGGGGTGCCAACCTGAGCGGTGCTAGTTTATCCAATGCCCGATTACACGGCACTAATCTGTGCGGGGCCAATCTGACCAGGGCCCAAATTAGCGACGAGCAATTGGCTAAGGCTGAGGTTAACTGGTATACAATCCTACCGGACGGCCGGCGCGGCCTGGCTTAATCAAGCCCTCTGGCAGATTTGCCTGGGCCGCCACCGTAAAGCGACAAAAGTACCCTATGGTAATAATGCAATGTTTTGGGTGAGCCGAAGGCTATGGGAATCAGACAGGAGTTAGCCCGAGCAGGGCGGCGATTAATGGTAGTTTTAGCGATCGCACTACTCTCCTGGACCAGCTGGGGATGCGCCAGGCCCACCCAACCCCAGGCCCTACTGTCGGACCCTGCCGTTGTCCCCAACCGCCTCACCAGCGAGTTAGCAGAGGTGTCACCACCGGAGCCACTGGTGGTGTTAAAACAAATCATTGACGCCTATACTCCCCAGGTGAGAATCCTCAGTCCCAGACCCGGGGAAATTGTCGAGAGTACCTCAGTAGCGGTGCGCATACAGGCAAGGGGACTGCCCCTATTTAAGGACCCAGCCTGGCAATTGGGTCCCCATCTGCAGTTGTTTCTAGACGACCACCCCTATCAGGAGATTTTTGATCTCTCAGAACCCATTCGTCTAGAGAACCTCGCCCCCGGCACCCATACCCTACGAGTGTTTGCGGCCCGTCCCTGGCACGAAAGTTTTAAAAACCAGGGCGCCTTTGATCAAAGGACCTTCCATATTTTTGCCCAGACCCCTCAAAAGCAAGTCAGTGAGCGGATTCCCCTGTTAACCTACAGTCAACCCCAGGGGACCTACGGCGCGGAGCCCATTCTGCTTGACTTTTATCTGAGCAATGCTCCTTTACACGCCAACGCCCAGCTAGACCAAGACGGGGAGGTTCGTGACTGGCGCATTCGCTGCACTGTCAATGGTCAGAGCTTTGTATTTGACCAATGGCAACCGATCTACCTGAAGGGATTTAAACCCGGCAACAACTGGATTCAGCTGGAGTTAATTGACTCCACTGGCAACCCCATCGAAAATCGCTTCAACAATGTTGTGCGCACCATTGACTACCAACCAGGGGGGCAAGATACTCTCTCCAGATTGGTACGGGGTGAATTGAACCTGCAACAGGTAGCCGGCATTATTGACCCGACCTATCCACCGCCCCCAGCCCTTCCTGAAGAGCTGGAGCAAGAGTCCCCAGATCAGGGTCCAGAAACTAACCAACCCAACCTGGAGGCCAAGCAACCCAGCCTGGAAGAAAAACAACTCGGTCTGGAAGATAACCAACCCAGCCTGGAGGCCAAGCAACCCAGCCTGGAAGAAAAACAACTCGGTCTGGAAGAGAATCAACCCAGCCTGGAAACCAAGCAACCCAGCCTGGAGGAAAAACAACTCGGTCTGGAAGAGAATCAACCCAGCCTGGAGGAAAAACAACTCGGTCTGGAAGAGAATCAACCCAGCCTGGAAACCAAGCAACACAGCTTGGAAACCAAGCAACCTAGCTTGGAAGAAAAACAACCCAACCCGGAGGTGAAGTCGGAATCATCCCTAGAACAGCGATCGCCACAAGACCCGGCGGCAATCTCTCCCTTGGAGCCAACGAACCAGGGCAACCCCGACCCCACTCCTAATTCACCGTCGACTGGAACTTTACCAGGGGAGCTCGGCCCACCCGCCAATCCAGCGATGACTCCAACTCCCTGGTTTGATCGTAAACCCCTGACTCAACAGTTGACTATATAAACCCACCTTAGTCCTCTTCCCCGTCTTCCTCCTGACTGGGATAGAGGAAACTGGTAGAACGGCCCGTCAGCACTGACTTACCCAGGGATAGGGCTTTCTTAGCCTGAAGACTGGCTGTGCGTTTCCAGCTGGCGCGGCGCTGGTCTCGCTTTTGCTTAGAGGTTTTCTTCTTAGGAACGGCCATGGCAATAATCCGGCAGCGTTGAGAACCTTTCTAGCTTAGGCCAAGACCCGCTCAAGATGCAACATCGAACCAGAGCCAGGGGCAAGAGTCGGGTCACCGCCGGGGTGCTATTGCTCGACGGTGTAGCCCGCCCTTTGGATACCCTCAATCACCAGGGTTTGGTCTAGATTGGTCTGAATCTCTATCCGTTTGGTTTGCAGGTCGGTGCTGACTGCAGCGATAGGATCGATCGATCGGAGGGCCTGAGTGATGGTTTCAGCACAGGCTCCACAGGCCATATCGGGAATAACAAAACGCAGCGTTGGCATCGCAAATATGGACTCCAAAGGGTCAAGGGACAAGACCAGCCGGCAAATAGCCCCTGGCCTGGACAATCAGCAGGTGATCGCAATCACACTTATGTGTGAGCCATTCTCTAGATCTTTACCCCTATCAATAGCATAGTAAAGGTAACTCAGGCTCAGGAAAGGTTGAGGGTCAGGGGGCTGGTTCCGATATGTAATCAGCATTACCTGATTCGGTCAGAGGTTATTAGGTTCTGCCTAGTCTGGTAGCGGCTGATGCCTTGCTGCCCTACTACCAAACTTCTGAGATCTTAGTTATTTATCTACAGGGAACACAAAACTACCGATTAATTCCTCAGGGGTTAGTCGGTTTTTTATGGGTTTTGTCGCCCCCACTGGTAAGGCTAAGGTTGGCCAAAAAAGCTACAAACTGGGTAGGCTAACCGGAGCTGGGGCGGTTTTTTCGGGAATATCAACATACTGCTTGACGATTTGACGAAAGTCTTCCCCCTCCATGGTCTCCCGTTCTATCAGCAGGTCCACTAGGTGGTCCATCAGGGGGCGGTTTTGCCGTAGGACCAGGCGAGCCTGGGAGAGGCAAGAAAGGGCGATTTCGCGCACCTTTAGATCAATTCTATGGGCCATGTCCTCTGATACCTCGTTGCGGGGCATCAAATTGCGCCCCAGAAAGACCTGGTTATCTATGCTTTCTAAGGCCATGGGGCCCAGCTCTGACATGCCATAAAGGGTCACCATCTGGCGGGCCAGGTTGGTGACCTGCTGAATATCATTGGTGGCCCCGGTGGAGGTTTCATCCTCGCCGAAGACTTCGGCCTCGGCGGCTAGGCCCCCCAGGGCGACGGTAATGCGATCTAGAATCCAGTTACGGGTATAGAGCCCACTGTCAATCATGTCTTCTTGGGGTAAAAACTGGGTAAAGCCCTCAACCCCCCCGGAACGGGGAATAATGGTGACCTTGTTGAGCTCGTCGGCGTGCTTTAAAAGGGTAGCTAGCAGGGCGTGACCAATTTCGTGGTAAGCGGTCATGCGCTTACGACTGCTATCGAGCAAGGGGGTGAGGCTGAGACCAATGGTGATGCGATCGATGGCGTCTTCGACTTCTTCCATGGTGACCGCCTCTTTGCGCCGTCGGGCGGTGAGAATGGCTGACTCATTTAAGAGGTTGGCCAGGGCCGCCCCAGAAAAACCCGGGGTGCGGCGGGCGATGGCTTCAAGGGAAACCTCTGGGGCAATTTTCTTGTTGCGGGCATGGACTTCTAAAATCGATAGCCGGCCTTTGTAGGTGGGCAGGTCAACCACAACCTGGCGATCGAAACGCCCGGGTCGCAACAGGGCCGCATCTAGAACGTCTACCCGGTTGGTGGCGGCAATCACGATAACGCCGCTATTGCCTTCAAAGCCATCCATTTCAGTCAGGAGCTGATTGAGGGTTTGTTCGCGCTCGTCGTTGCCGCCGCCGATGCCGGCCCCCCGTTGTCGCCCCACGGCATCGATTTCATCGATAAATACGATGCAGGGGGCACTTTCCTTAGCCTTGCGGAATAGATCCCGGACCCGCGATGCCCCCACTCCCACAAACATCTCTACAAACTCTGAGCCTGAAATGCTAAAGAAGGGTACCCCGGCCTCACCGGCGATCGCCTTGGCCAGCAGGGTCTTACCGGTACCGGGTTGGCCAATCAATAGCACCCCACGGGGAATGCGAGCCCCAATGGCGGTAAACTTCTCAGGATTTTTCAAAAAGGCGACGACCTCCTGGAGTTCTTCCTTGGCCTCTTCGATCCCCGCCACATCGTCAAAGACTACTCCGGTCTTAGCCTCCATCTGAAAGCGGGCCTTAGAACGACCAAAGTTCATGGCGCTGCCGGCTCCCGCCGCCGATCGCCGCAGTAGCATCAGCAATCCCAGCACTAAAATCAACCCCAGCAGAGCGTTAGTGGCAAACCAGACCAGGGCACTGTGGCTGGTGGAGTCGCGAATTTCTACATCAACCCGATTACTGCGCAGGCGACGAATCAGATCGGAATTGCGATCGCCGGCAAACAACACCACCTGGTGGGGCGGTTGGTCGCTCTTGTCGCTGGTGAGACGGACCAAGGCCAGGCCCCGGGCCTGGTCTAAATCGACCTTTTGCACCAGACCCTGGTCAACCTTTTCGAGCAACTGACCATAGCTAAGGCTATCCCCAGCCTTGCTCTGGGCCAGCACCGGAGCCAGGGGCACCAGACTCTGGAGTAACAGCCAGGCCACGGTTAAGAGGCTGGTGGCCTTAACCCCAGGGGCCTTGAATCTGAGCGAAACAGTCATAGCTTACCCAAACCAGTAAAACGCGACATGATGATTCTTTCACCCCTGGGAGACCGTCGATGCCGCACCAGGGCAGCGGGCCCCAATTAACCAGCCTTGACCCAGCAGACCGACGGGCAACCAGGCGGGCAGGCAACGTTGCCAACTTCTCAAGTCTAACTTAACCCCCGTCAATAGGCATGGAGCTAGACTCAAAACCCATCGCTACCTGCCAACTTTACCAGGCCAGACCCCCGGCTGCCCGCTAAAATATAAACGAGAATATAACCGGGCCCGTCGGCCCAGTCTTTGCCTGGCCCCATCGATGACCCCACTCTCGGATCTTTGCTTGCAGTTGTTTGCCCTCACCCTGGGCTTTGGCGTTTTAGGCTGGTGTTTGAGTAGTCTGGCCGCCCCGCCGCCCATCTGGCTGGGTATGGGCCTGACTATCGGCTACGTGGTTTGGGTGGGCCGGGCCGGGCTGTTTCTGGCCAGTGTTTGGATTACCTTTTTGGTGAGTCTGGTGGTTGGCCTGAAGATCTTTCCCCCCCACTGGTTAGAGTACTTTAAATATGGCTTCTGGCCCCTCAGTCTGATGGCCTTCTGGGCAGCGGGGGTGGGCCTGTTTGCCCTGCTGGGTAATTATGTGCAGTCCCTACCGGCAAGGCATCGGCTGCTGTGGCAAGGGCTGGCCCTGGTGGCAATCGGGCTGGGGTTGGCCGCCGGCATCAAGGGGGTGCCCCATGGGGTATTTCTGCAGCCCTAGCAGGGGCCTGGTTGAGTCAAGAAACCATGACTCAGGCCCCACCCCCACTGCCCCCCGCAGGGGAGTTAGGGCCGATTTCTGGCCTTCTGGAGGGGCGATCGGGCTTGGCCATCCACTCCCTTTGGGGATAGGAAGGGGGACCAGAGAAGGCTAAAATTAAAGGCTAATTCCTATTTAGCCAGCCATTGACGGCCCCCATCCTATGACCTCCTCCATTCGTTTTCTCATGTGTTCGCCCCACTACTACGAAGTGGACTACGTGATTAATCCCTGGATGGAGGGCAATATTCATCGCTCCTCCCTGGAGCGCGCCCAGGAACAATGGCAGGGCCTCTACGAAACCATTGCCAGTCGAGCGGAGGTGGACCTGGTTAAACCGCAGCCGGGCTGGCCTGATATGGTGTTTACCGCCAATGCCGGCTTAATTTTAGGCAATCAGGTGGTGCTGAGTCGGTTTTTGCACCCCGAACGGCAGGGGGAAGAGCCCTTCTTTAAGGAATGGTTTGAGGCCCAGGGCCATACGGTCTACACCCTGCCCGCCGATCTACCCTTCGAAGGGGCTGGAGACGCCCTGCTCGATCGGGAGGGCCGCTGGCTCTGGGCTGGTTATGGGTTTCGTACCGAGCTCGATAGCCACGCCCTGGTGGCCCAATGGTTGGGCATAGAGGTCCTTTCCCTACACCTGATGGACGAACGTTTCTACCACCTGGATACCTGTTTTTGCCCCCTCACCGATGGTTACCTGCTCTACTATCCACCCGCCTTTGATGCCTACTCGAACCGATTGATTGAGTTGCGGGTACCGGCAGAAAAACGCATAGCCATCGACGAACCAGATGCCGTTACCTTTGCCTGTAACGCCGTTAATATTAATCACACCGTGATTATGAACCAGGCCAGTGACGGGCTCAAGGGCCACCTCAGGGCCGTCGGATTTGAGGTGGTAGAAACGCCCCTAACCGAGTTTCTCAAGGCCGGGGGTGCCGCTAAATGCCTGACCCTGCGGGTCACCGAGCCCCTGCACCCAGAACCGACTGGGGAAAGCGGCATTGTCAGCCGCACTATTACTATGAAAGGCCATCTGCTCGACTCGGGCCTAGTCAACCGCGCCCTCGACCTGGTGGTGGAGGGGGGCGGTAGCTTTCAGGTGCTGAAGTTCGACCTGGGGGAGCAACGCCAGAGTACCTCGTCGGCAGAGATTCGGGTTTCGGCCCCGGGCCAGGAGCTGATGGATGAGATCATGGCCCAGTTAATTAACCTGGGGGCAGTGGCCCTCCCCGATCAGGAACAGGACGCTCGCCTGGTTACCATTACCCAGGCGGGGGTGGCCCCCGATGACTTCTATAGTTCCACCATCTATCCCACCGAGGTCAGGGTAGCCGGGGAGTGGATTCGGGTCCAGAACCAACGCATGGATGGGGTGGTGGTAGTATCCCCTGCGGCCTCGGCAGCGGTGGCCGATTGCAAGTTATTGCGAGACCTGCAACTGGGCGATCGGGTGGTGGTGGGCTACGATGGCATCCGCAGTGTACGCAGCGCCACTGATCGCTCCCGCGCCCCCCAGGAAGAGTTTAGTTTCATGGGGTCTGGGGTTTCCAGTGAGCGCCGGGTGGAGCTAATTGTGGAACAGGTGGCCTGGGAACTGAGGCGACTGCGGGACCAGGGGGGCAAGGTGACCGTGGTGGCAGGGCCCGTCGTCATCCATACCGGCGGTGGCGCCCACTTGGCCCGCTTGATTCGAGAAGGTTATGTCCAGGCTCTGCTGGGGGGTAACGCCATTGCCGTTCACGACATTGAACAGGCCCTCTTGGGCACCTCCCTGGGGGTCGATATGAAGCAGGGCACCTCTGTACGGGGAGGCCATCGCCACCACCTGCGGGCCATCAACACCATTCGTCGCTGTGGCAGCATTGCCCAGGCTGTGGACCAGGGGGTACTGACCAAAGGGGTGTTCTACGAATGTGTACGCCACACCGTCCCCTTCGCCCTGGCCGGTTCTATTCGCGACGACGGCCCCCTCCCCGACACCCAGATGGACCTACTGAGGGCACAGGCCGACTATAGCCGGCTAATTCAAGGCAGCGACATGATTTTAATGCTATCCACCATGCTCCATGCCATTGGTGCCGGCAATATGACCCCAGCCGGGGTCAAAATGGTATGCGTAGACATCAACCCGGCGGTGGTGACCAAACTGGCCGATCGGGGCTCCCTGGAGTCCATGGGGGTGGTTACCGACGTGGGGCTGTTTCTCAGCCTGCTGGTGAACCAGTTAAATTTGCTCACCCAGCGGCCCACGGTGGTGTCCTAAGGTCGGGGTAATCCCCTGGCCTCGACTGGCTAACCCCTTGGGTTTTTAATAGCAGTACAATATTTTATGGCAGCACAATATTGCCCGCCACCTGAGATAGGTAGCGGGCAGTCATGATGCTTTTCCCCTTCAGGAAAAACCTAAATTGTCCAGGGCAGGGCGCAACCGGGTAGTTACGCCACAGATCCCCTAGCCAGGGTCCTGTTGACCATTGGTCTCGCCGTAGCGATAGTCGTAGTAGTTGTAATAGTAGTAGGAGTCAGATTTGGTCACCCCGTTAATAATTAATCCATTCACCGTGCAGTGGAGTTGTTTGAGTTTATCGCGAGCCAGGGATGCGGTTTCGAAGGTTATCACCTGGGGCCTGGCCACCATCAGCAACCCATCGGCATAGCGGTAAAGAATCAGGGGGTCAATCACCGCGTTGACCGGGGGGCTATCTATAATCACCATATAGTATTGACTGGCCAGGCGATCGAGTAGGGCTGGCAGCTGCCCGTCCTCCAGTAAAACCAGGGGATTGGGGGGTATGGTGCCGGCACTTAGCAGGTCTACACCGGGGGCGACTTCCTTTATGGCTTCCTGGAGGGATGCATTACCGGCTAACACATCGGTGAGGCCATTATAGTTATCTACACCCCAAAGTTTGTGCTGACTGGGGCGGCGAATATCAGCGTCGACCACCAGTACCTGCTTGCCCATGCTGGCATAGATGGTTGCCAGGTTAACCGATACGGTGGACTTACCCTCGTTGGGCATGGCACTGGTAATCAGTAGCTTAATGCCATCCTGCTTGGGTAGGCCCACATAGGCCAGGTTAGTGCGAATCGCGTGGAAAGACTCAGCCCACTGGAACTGGGCCAACTGGCGGGTCAGCACGCCGGTTTTAGCCCCATTGGCCAGGTCATCTTGAGCCAGGTCATCTTGTTGCCAGTTAACTGCGCCTCTACGTTTTTTATAGTCGGCATCTAGCACACTGTCATAGACCGGCACCGTACCCACCAGGGGAAACCTGTAGGCCTCTTCAACCTCCTTGGTGGACTTGATGGTGCGGTCCAGACGCTCTAAAATCAACACTGTCAGGGCCGCCAGTAGGGCACCCACGGCAACCCCTGTGGCCATCTTGCGGGTCTTCTGGGGCGATACGGGCTTAGACTCAACCACAGCCGGTTGAATGATGCGAACGTTGCCCACATTTTGGTTCTCGGCAATGCGGGCTTCTTGGTAGCGCTGCAACAGCAAGGTATAGGTAGACTGGGCGGTCTCTACCCAGCGGTTGATCTGCTGCTGCTGCTGTTCGAGCTGGGGTAGGGTGATGGCTCGCTTTTGTTTGAGAACCTGGGCCTTCACTAAAACCTTGAGTTGCTGTTCCAGGCCCTGGCGTTGAGCGTTTATGCCCAGGTAGTCACCCACCAGTTTGGTTTCAATATCCCCCAACTGCAAGTTGACGTTGGGGAGTAGGTTATTTTGGCCGGTAATGGTCTGAATACGCTGATTAAGAATGCGCCTGAGGTTCCCCAGTTGGTTATTCAAATCAACAATACGGGGGTGGTTGTCCTGAAACCGGACTCGCTCAGAGGCCAGGGTTGTTTCCAGCTGTTGATACTGACTCAGCACCTGCTTAATGCCATCGGCCTGGCTTAAGGCGGTAAGGGCGAGGGCGGTTTTAGGATCGCGCCCAATCTGGGATGCCAGGATTCTAAAGCGGGCCTCTGTATCGGCCAAGGTGGAATTAATCTGGGTAATCTGCTGATTATTAGCCTCTAAATTGGTAGTGGTTGCTCCTATTTCTGCGGCTAGATCGAGCAGTTGATATTTTTGTTTAAAGTCCTTAAGTGCCTCTGTTGCCCGATTAGCCTCCGCCTCGGCTAAGGGCAATTGCTGCTCTAAAAACTCTCGGGCCGCCGTAGTTTCAGCCCGGTTATCTTGCCGCTGCTGCTTAACGTAGATATTCATTAAGCTATCGATCGCCCTCTTGGCCTGTTGGGGATCGGGTGAACGATAGGTAAGAGTTATGATGTCTGTTTTCTTATCGTTGGTCAAGTTAAGCTTTTTTAGAAAGCGTTCCGTCGTCAGATTACTGGCTTGATCGTCCTTTTTTAGAGCTTCAACAACTCTATCAATAGTGACCTGGGTTTGCAGCATCCCTATCTGGGTGTCAATAGGGTTGGAATTATTAGTTAAAGATATAAGGGGATTATTAGCGGCAATACCAGTCAGATCCGCCGTTCTATCTCGAGCCTTAAATAGTAGTTGCCCCTTGGCTTGATAAATAGGAGTTTCTTTAAAGCCCGCCAGGGTGACTAGAGAAGAAACCGCCGAAAAGACTAGCAACGCTGGCAACCAGCGCCGCCGCAGAGCTGCCCATAGCCGATCTAAATCAATATCATCCTCATCGATCACCGGGTTGGCTTGGGGTGGCGGCGCGACCAACACCTCTGCAGTCACAGGAGGATAGGCTACGGCATTGACTGTTGAGTTAACGGTAGATTGATGACTACTATGCATAAAAATATCTCAGGCAGAAATACAGATAAGTCATAAATAATAATTATCTAATTAGGTTATTAATCAGATAAAGGGGATTGAGAATAGTTGAAAGAGCACCAAAGATACCGCCAAAGGAGTCAGTGAAGGTAGCGGTCCCAGACCGCCCCACCACCACCAAGTCATTATTACGCAAGACCGGGTTGGTGGCCTCATTAATGCCCTGATCGATATCTAAGGATACGACCCTGGGGCTTACGGAACCATCAGCATTGAGACGAATCAAATCCACCGTGGTGGTATTGGCCCGAGACTGGTTAAACCCCCCAGCGGCCATAATTGCCTGGGCCAAGGGGGTATTAGGGGGCACCTCAACCATGCCAGGTTTTTGTACTTCGCCAACAACATTAATGCGAATGGTATTGGGGGAAAAGTTGACCGCTGAAAGTTGGGTCAATTCTGTCGGCGTTAGATTATTGGCGGCGGGAATGTAGATGGCATCGCGATCGCGCAGGGAGACATTTTGACTGGTGTCCCCCGATTGAATCAGTTGGGACAAGTCGAGGCTCAGGGTTGTGACCCGATTATCGGGGCCGCGACGCTGAATTTGAATGGCCTTAATATTGGCCCGTTCGGTAATTCCGCCGGCGAGTTGCAGGGCATTAATTAAACTGGGCCAGCCAGTAGAGCCAGTAGAGCCAGGAGTAACGGCATAGGCGGAAGTATTAGGGGTAATGGCGTAGGACCCAGGCCGGCGTACTTCCCCAGAAACCCCCACGCTGAGGGGGCGAGGGGCGGTAATATTGAGGTCAATGCCAGGGTTTTTTAAATAGGGAGCGTAGGCAGTGGTCAGGCGATCGCGGGCCTTTTCCAGGGAGAGGTCTTCAACCTTGACCTTGCCAACTAGGGGTAAATTCAATGTGCCATCCACCAGCACCTGAACTTCGCCATTATATTCAGGCACATTGAAAAACTTTACTGAGACCTTGTCTCCGGCCCCTAAAACGTAATCTTGATAATTAACTGTATCATTCTGTTTGGCCGAAAATAGGGCCTGGGAACCGGCCCCCGTGGGCAAATCCCTAGCCAGCAGGGCTGGCTGTAGGGGCAACCAGGCCATGGTGGCAACTAGCCCCAGCCTGGCAACCTGCTTAACAGTAAGGGTTAGAATAATCATGGCGAACCAATAAACCTATAACAACGGACTCGATACATAAATTTTCTACATAGCACTTTTGATAAAACGAAACACTCCATTGCTTAATGTTACTCCCCCAGCGCCTGACTGTTTGAATTTAATACTCTGCCCCCCTGAGCGAGGCGGGCAGAGAGGCAATACCCTTGCTCTGCACCGCAGGGAAATCTACCCTTAAAAGGCAAATACCCATTAAACGGTAAGTTGCGGGCATCCCAGTGCAGGATGGGTTAAAAGTTGCATCCTAGCGAATTAGGGCCATGGGCAGGTGGAGGCTCAACCCGCCGACCAGGCTAAGTAAATTCAACTCACCCTGGTCAAGACCATGGATTATTCAGTAGCCTTACTTATAGCTTATCCTGCCGGGGACGATTCTGACTTGAACTGCAATTAGCTTCACAGTAAGTTTAACCTGACTATACCTGAGCGGGGCAATGGTCAGGCCGTCGCGGGGTCTATAGTCGCCGGGTCTATAGAGGGTTTCACTACCCTGAGGGGCCTTTCGTGACTGGGGGTCTGGTACTCTGGCCCCGAAGTTAGTATGAAAAACTTAGGGAAGTGTATTTATTTAGCGAGCCATTTTAGCGAGCTATAGCAAGCAGGCTATTGCTGCTGTAGCCGTAGGTGGCGGGCTTGATCCCAGGCAAAAGCTGTTTTTACAATCACATCTAAGTCATCATAGCGGGGCTGCCATCCTAGAATCTGACGAATCCGCTCAGAACTAGACACCACATAGGCTGGGTCCCCCGCTCGCCGATCTGTCTCAATCACCGGAAAGTCTACCCCTGCGATAGACTTCACCCGCTCAATCACCTGGCGCACACTGTAGCCCTGCCCATAGCCACAATTCAAAACTTGACTCTCTCCTCCCGACTCTAAATAGCGCAACCCATCCAGATGGGCTGCCGCCAAGTCTTCTACATGAATATAGTCTCGAATGGCGGTGCCATCTGGTGTGGGAAAATCGGTGCCAAAGATTTTAATGGCAGGCTTGCGCCCCAGGGCGGCATCGCAGGCCGCCCGAATCAGATGGGTCGCCTCTTGAATTTGCCCTAATCGGCCCTGGGGATCTGCCCCCGCCACGTTAAAGTAGCGTAAAATCACATAGCGTAAAGGAGATGAACGAGAATAATCTCGAATCATCCACTCACTCATCAATTTAGAGCGACCATAGGGGTTGATTGCGTCCGTAGGAGTTGTTTCCGTCACCGGATTTGACTGTGGCTCGCCATACACAGCCGCCGTGCTAGAAAAGACCAACTGGTTAACCCCAAAAGCGCTACAACACCGCAGCAAATTTAAGGTATTGCGGGTGTTGTTAGTGTAGTAATCAAGCGGATGGGAAACCGATTCTGGAACTATGAGGCTACCAGCAAAATGCAGCACCGCCCTAAACTGATATTGGGCAAAGAGCTGATAAAGCCGATCTATATCCCCCAGGTCGCCTGTAACCAAACGGCCACACAAAACCGAACGAATAGAACCGGTGGAGCAATTATCGTAAACGATCACCGCATAGCCGGCCTCCCCCAACTGTCTTACCACGTGGGAGCCAATATACCCCGCCCCCCCAGTTACTAGAATAGGTTGTTGGCTCGCCATGCTACCGCCCCTTACCCAAGATTACAACTCGCAGTGTCTTAAGCACGATCGCCACATCAAGCCATAGGGAGAAGTTTTTTAGGTAGTAGAGATCGTAGGCCAATTTTTCTCGGGCATCGTGGACAGAGGCCCCATAGGGGTAAAACACCTGGGCCCAGCCCGTAATGCCGGGTTTAACCAGGTAGCGGGTTTGATAATAGGGAATTTCCTGGGCCAGCTTGACATCAAATTCCGGACGTTCGGGTCGTGGGCCAATCATACTCATATCTCCCTTCAAAACGTTCCAGAACTGGGGTAATTCATCAATTCGAGTTAGCCGAATCCAGTAACCAACCCTGGTAATACGGGGGTCCCGTTTACTTGCCCACTGTGCCCCCCGTTTTTCTGCATCCTGATACATGGAACGGAATTTGTAGACCTTAAAGGGCTTGCAATATTGACCCGTGCGAGTTTGACTATAAAAAATCGGACCAGGGCTATTGAGCTTGATAGCTACTGCCGTCAGCAGCATCAAAGGAGATAGCAAAATTAGCAACAGGCTAGAAAAGACGATATCTCCCAGCCGCTTTAATCGCTGGCCAGGACGACTAGTTTGCAACGAGAAGCCACCACTTAAGGCAAACCATTCATCCTGCAGCAAGACAGAAGGCAACTTGTACCAAAAGAACTCATAAAAACGACACAGGGTATAAATCGGCACTCCATTCAGTCTAAAATTCATCAATTGGCTAATCTGTGAGGAGTCTAAAGAAACCATTGGATCGATAACCACTCCTGTTATACCGGAATGCAGCCAAGTGGATAGTTCGCTCAGACTTCCCGCAATATTTAGAGACAACCTCTCGGCGGGTGGAGTCTGTATTGCAGTGGCAGAAGATAGATCTTGATTTAAAACCACTGCTTTGCCAAGCAATCTCAGACCTTTTAAGTCTTCAACCAGTCGAACGACGTTTTCAGAGGCACCTAATACTAACCAACGGTTTTGGCTAGTCACTTGACGTAACCGGCTTACCGTAAGCATGCGACTGGCAATGGCAAACAAGGCAAAAGTTCCCAGCGCTGGAAATAAAATGAGCTTGTGGAAAAAAGGAGACTCATCAATACCCCATCTCCTCAGAAAATAGAGTAGCGACGAAATAAGTGCAATGGCAGCCAAAAGACTAATAATGATACGAGCGGGAGCTCTTAGACCATAAATCTGGGTATCAGGTCGATAGGTATCTGCTATGTAAAGACTTAATAAAACGACAATAACTAATAAGAAATAGTAGAGACTCAGAAAAGTAGGTACTGCACCAAAGCCAAATACGAGTCCCTGAAATAGATACAAGCAGGCAGTTAACGCAACAGTGTCAATGACTAAAAGAAGCAGAGAAATCTTTCGAAACACTGTTAACTGACCTATTGGCGAATAATTGATAAAGTAATTTGTATTCATGGTTTAAGTCCAAAACTAAGGAATTATTCAGGCTATAGGAAGACTACTTAAGGATTGCCTGCAAAAATGTCAAGAAGATCATTGGGTATTGCACCCGTTTAGGGAGGGTGATCAGATGGAATTGGCTAGTTTGAGGATGGGGGTTAGCATTAAAGTACACCCCATTCTCTACTCCCCCCTACCAGGCTTTAGGCACAAAGGCGGACTCGTTAAGCAGGGTAACGCTGTCGCCGGATTGGGTCATGACGAAGAGGCCCTGGCGATAGGCGTAGCGATCGGCTCCGGATTCGATGCCGATACCGGCGACGGCGCCGTAGAGTTGCATGCCGGTGTATTCGGGGAAGAAGGTGGTGAAGCGTTCCAGGTCGGCGATGAAGTCCTTGACGTCGTTGACGCTAAGGCTGCTTTTGACTTCGACCGCTAGGACGTGGCCCCGGTTGACCACCAGTACATCGACTTCCAGGGTGTCGCCGGCGTGGTGGCGTTTGGTGCGCTGGCTGACTTGATCGACGGGAATGCCCCGTTCTAAAAAGAGTCGTTCGCAGGCGGGGGCGACCAGGTCTTCGACAAAGCGCCCCCAGGCGCCGCCGAGTTCGCTGATTTGCTTGCTCACTTGTCGGTTGATGCGACGGTTTTCCTCGATCACCTCCTGGATTTTGCGATCAGTCTCCTGGAATTTACGATCAGTCTCTTTAAACTGAAGGGTGGTTTCTTGGAATTTGCGATCGGTTTCTTGAAAGAGGCGGAGGATGTCGTCGTAGGTGGGTTGGGGGGTGCCCA
>JAGWXD010000018.1 GCA_018970085.1 Cyanobacteria bacterium REEB459 | reverse complement strand
TGGTGAGTAATTTACTAAAGGGGGGCAGGGGCCATTACGGCCCCCTAGAACATCCTCAGATAGTTTTCAATGTGGGCTGGTTTCCCCACAGCACGATGCAACAAATCCGCACCCATCGGGTTGGAGTTAGTTTTGATGTACAATCCTTTCGCTATACCGGTCAACGTATTATTGATGTTGCGGACGGCAAGCGCCCGGTAGAGGAAGTGTTCTATCTGCGTCCTGTCGGTTTTTACACCGATCGCCAGGGCAAAAAGTACGAGTACACCGCAAGCGATCGCCAGCAGGACTTAGAGTGGTGTTTAGCCGCTAGCCATCACTACAAGACCCGGATTGACCAGGGCTTTGCCGAGGAACACGCAAGGGGATTAATCCCCTTTGATATTCGCCAGCATTGGGTGATGTCAGCCAATGTTCGTTCTTTAATGCACCTGTTAGACCTGCGCTGGAAAGCAGATGCTCAACTAGAGGCGCAGCAACTCTGTGAACTAATCTGGCCCCACTTTGTTGCCTGGGTACCAGCGATCGCTCAATGGTACGAAGAGAACCGCCTCAAAAAGGCTCGCCTGTCTCCCTAGTTGACGCCGACCAGAATGATTGTTTTAGTGTTTTTTAACCAGATGGGCTAAACAGAGTTTTTACAATAGAGGTACAGGGTTCAACGCCTAACTCTATGATCAATACGCATGAAACCGTGGGGGAAGATCGGATCTCCTCGGTAGAATTAGCCCGTAGCCTGAGAATTGATCGGGTCTTAAGGGCCCTTAGTCAATTACGCCAGGAAATCCTGCTGGCAGAGCAGGAATATACCCCGGTCCTTGCCAAAATTGCCCCTGATTTAAGAGAATCTGCCTACAATTTAGTACACTATCTGGCCCTGCGTCGCCATGACCTGCGGGATTTACAGTCCGATCTAAGGCAATTGGGTTTAAGTTCTTTGGGCCGTCTGGAAGCCCACGTCATGGCGACTTTACAGGCGGTATTACAAACCTTGTATGGGCTGGTGCAGCAGGCTGTGCCTGAAGACCTCTGGCAACCACCGCCGATTACCTTTGAAGTGGCCGATACTATTTTACGAGACCATGCCAGCGCCATCTTTGGCTATGGTGGGACCGCCCAGCCTGGCTGGATTATGGTCACCATGCCCACTCAGGCCAGCCAATCTGCCGAACTGGTAGATAGGTTTTTAGCTGGAGGCATGGATATTATGAGAATTAACTGTGCCCATGATACGGTGAGGCAGTGGCAGCAAATGGTAGCCCATCTCCGCCAGGCTGAGGCCAGACTGGGCAAACGGTGTCGCCTCTGCTTTGATTTAGCTGGCCCCAAGTTAAGAACAACTGCTTTGGGGCAGCTACCAGGGCTGGTAAAGTGGCACCAGCCTGACCCTGGATCCTGGGTAACGGTATGGCTGGTGGCCAATCTACAGAGACAGACCACAGCGGGTAAGGCCTTACCGGTAGGTACTGCCCTGCTGGATCAGGCCATGCCTGGCGATCGGGTAGTCTTTACCGATCGCCGGGGTCAGTCCCAAACCCTGGAGATTATGGCCGTCACGGCCGAGGGCTGTCGCTGTCAATCTCGCCAAAAGGCCCAAGTTACAGCCCAGACCTCGATCACCCTGATGCGAGACGAACAGCCGCTGGTAGTCGATCGCATTGGCCCCTTACCTCCCCGGACTCCCTCTCTGTGGCTAGCCACCGGCGATTATTTGCGTTTGGTTAGCGCTAAGCCTGCCGATGCTGACGGGCTTAGCGGTGCGGTAGAGGATGGAGAGGCGATCCCGGTGATGGGCTGTGAGGTAGACCAGGTATTTCGAGATGTGCGCCCTGGCGATCGCATCTTCCTTGACGACGGCATTTTTGCCGGCATTGTTCGTCAGGTAGAGCCCCACAGTTTCACCCTAGAATTGGTATCGGTGCTGGGAGGCAGGGCCAAACTGAAGGCGGAAAAAGGGATTAATTTGCCCGATACCGATCTTAGCCTACCGGCTCTTACCTCCAAAGATCTAGAGGACCTGGAGTTTATTGCTAACCAGGGCGACCTGGTAGCCCTCTCCTTTGTTCAGTCGGCAGCCGATATCGAAGAGTTGGCCACCCACCTGCGTCGTCTGAGAGCCAATCACCTGGGGATTATTCTTAAAATTGAAACCCAGAAGGCTTTTAATCACCTGCCCGAACTACTGCTTACCGCTCTTCAGTATCCACCCACGGCGGTCATGGTAGCCCGGGGCGATCTGGGGGTAGAAGTTGGGTTTGAGCGCCTATCAGAGGTTCAAGAAGAAATTTTATGGCTCTGCGAGGCAGCCCACGTACCGGTTATTTGGGCTACCCAGGTATTAGAAACCCTAGCCCAGGGGGGACGTCCCTCCCGAGCAGAGGTCACCGACACGGTGCTGGGTAGTCGCGCTGAATGTATCATGCTCAATAAGGGTCCCTATATTGAGCAGGCGATGGCTTTTCTTCAGGATGTATGGCAGCGGATGCAGGCCCATCAGCAAAAAAAGACTGCCATGCTACGGCAGCTAAAAATTTCCCAGCCTGAACCGGCCACCTGAACTGGCAAAAGCCAGAATACCAACAGAGAAAAAATTCACCAATAGTACCTGCTCAAATGGCTGGCCAGGGGAGTTTACCGAGAAATTTTAGATCGACCCTTAACTAATTGAGCAGTTGTCCTGATCGCAGGTAATTTCCCCGGCCACTGAACTGGCAGGGACAACGGTAAAGCCGCCTACACTGACGCCAGAAATACCGTACTGCTCTCGCAGTACCTGGTTAAAGCTGGCAATAATTTGGGGCAATTGACCTTGCAAGACGGTGCGAAGTTGATCGACTTCGGGGGGAGGACTGCCGACGGTTTCTACAGACATGGCTTTCATCCAATAATCCAGCTATTTTATTTTAGAGGCAGGTGCCAGAGGATTGCTACCCTGTCTACAGACCCTCCCCTGCCTCTTCACCTCGGCTGGTTAGGGCGGCCGGCGGGTATGGTCTGAGCGGTTTTGGCTGGGCTGGCTAAGGTTCTTGCCGCCTCGATTTTCTGCCCTACCAGCATGGTAGAATCAGCAACCATCCTATGATTCTGGTTGGAGACCTTTGCCCTGCCAATGCGCTTTTCCAAGATTCTGATCGCTAATCGGGGAGAAATCGCCCTCCGCATTCTCCGTACTTGTGAAGAAATGGGCATCGCTACGGTGGCGGTGCATTCTACCGTTGACCGCCACGCCCTGCACGTCCAACTGGCGGACGAAGCCGTTTGTATTGGTGAGGCTCCCAGTCAAAAAAGTTACCTCAACGTTCCCAATATTATTGCTGCTGCCCTCACCCGCAACGCCAACGCCATCCATCCCGGCTACGGTTTCTTAGCAGAAAACGCTCGCTTTGCTGAAATTTGTGCCGACCATCAAATTGTTTTTGTGGGTCCATCCCCCGAGGCAATTCGCAAAATGGGAGACAAATCTACCGCTAAAGAAACCATGCAGCGGGTGGGGGTGCCCACCATTCCTGGTAGTGAGGGGTTGCTGATGGATGAGTCAGAGGCCTACGCCATTGCTAAGGAAATTGGCTATCCCGTTATCATCAAGGCGACCGCCGGCGGCGGCGGTCGGGGTATGCGCCTGGTTCAGGGAGAGGCCGACATGAGTAAGGCCTTTATGGCAGCCCAGGGCGAAGCTCAGGCGGCCTTTGCCAACCCGGGAGTTTACCTGGAAAAGTTTGTTGAGCGGCCTCGTCATATCGAGTTTCAAATTCTGGCCGATAGTCACGGTAATGTAGTGCATTTAGGCGAACGGGATTGTTCTATTCAGCGCCGTCACCAAAAACTTTTAGAGGAATCCCCTAGTCCTCGCCTCAGTGCGGAAATGAGACAGACGATGGGAGCAGCGGCGGTACGTGCAGCCCAGTCGATCAACTATGTTGGCGCTGGCACCGTAGAGTTTTTAGTTGATCCCGGCGGCAATTTTTATTTTATGGAAATGAATACCCGTATTCAGGTTGAACATCCGGTGACCGAAATGATCACAGGGATTGATCTGATCGCCGCCCAACTCCGCATTGCCCAGGGAGAAAAGCTGCCCTTTAGTCAGGCGGATATTCAGTTTAGGGGTCATGCGATCGAGTGTCGCATTAACGCCGAAGATCCCGATCATAATTTCCGACCTAACCCAGGTCGAATCAACGGCTACCTAGCTCCAGGGGGCATGGGGGTGAGAATGGATTCCCATGTTTACACCGACTACGAAATTCCTCCCTACTACGACTCCCTGGTAGGCAAACTAATTGTCTGGGGTCCCGATCGCGCCACCGCCATCAAACGGATGCAGCGAGCCCTACGGGAGTGCGCTATTACTGGGCTGCCTACGACCATTCCCTTTCATCAAAAGGTACTGGAAAACGCTAACTTCTTAAGTGGCGATGTTTACACCAACTTTGTTACCGAAATCCTGTCTAGCCGCTGAGGGATAGGTACCACCGGTATTTCATCCGCAGGGCAGACCCCAGACCAAAGACTATGCAATCGTCTCTGGCGATAGGATGCTGGGGCCTGTCCACCAGCTTTTTGGACAAGGATCTAGGTTAAATTAGTAAGGCAAGTTACAGTTTTTCTGCTTGCCTGGTTATTTGTGGCCCCTTCCTCTGCACCTCTTCCCGCTTCTCCTGCCTCGACGGTCTCTGGTGACTGGCGCCTGTTCTTGAGGCTTTGGCCCTACCTGTACCGGCATCGTAGCTCCATGGTATGGCCTTTGCTGTTGCTATTACCCCTATCCCTGGCAAATGCCCTGCAGCCGGTGCTAGTCGGTCAGGCGATTTCTTTGATTCGCCAGGAGCCCGTCATGGGCTTTCTAGTCGGTCTTAGCCTGGAGTCAGGATTGCATCTCTTAGTCGGACTATTGCTCGCCACGGTGGCCCTGCGGCTGGCTCTCGACGGATACCAAAGTTACCTGGTGCAGGCTGTTGGCCAGAGAATTACCGCTGAGATTCGCAAGGACCTGTTCTCCCATGTGGTGTCCCTGGCAGTACGGTTTTTTGATCGGACCCCTGTCGGTAAGTTGATTACTCGTCTGACCAGTGATGTTGATGCCCTGGGGGATGTGTTTTCCACCGGTGCTGTGGGGATTATTACTGACTTATTTTCCATTTTGGTATTGCTGGTGGTCATGTTTACCATGCAATGGGAACTGGCCTTACTGCTGCTCACCCTGCTGTTGCCGGTGACCTGGTTAATTGTTTATTTTCAGCAACAGTATCGCAAAGCTAATTACAAAGCTCGGGAGCATCTATCAGAGTTAAATGCGACGTTGCAAGAAAATATTGCCGGCATTGGGGTAGTGCAGTTGTTTCGCCGCGAGCCCTACAATAGCGAACTATTTCGTAGCCTCAATCAGCGTTATATCAAGGCAGTAGATAAGACTATTTTCTATGACTCTTCGGTGTCTGCCACCTTAGAATGGATTTCTCTGGTGGCGATTGGTGGGGTACTCTGGCTAGGGGGCCTACTGGTAATGCAGAGTGCCCTTAGCTTTGGCACGCTGGCCTCTTTTATTTTGTTTGCCCAGCGCCTGTTTGATCCTCTGCGTCAATTTGCCGATAAGTTTACTGCCATTCAAGCCGGTCTGACGGCAGTTGAGCGGATTACCGATCTATTTAGCATTCCAGCTGAGATTCAAGACCCCGATGGTCACAGGGGCAAGATTCTAGCTTCTTCAGGGCCCGTCAATGGTCTAGCTGGCCCTAGGGCTGCCGAAATTTGCTTCGATCACGTCAGTTTTGGTTACAAGCCCGATGAATACGTTATTCAAGACCTCACCTTTACGATTCGCCCGGGGGAGAAGGTAGCCCTGGTGGGGCCCACAGGGGCGGGTAAAAGTTCGATTATCCGTCTGCTTTGTCGCCTTTATGACATTAACCAGGGTGCTATCTTGTTAGACGGCATTGATATTCGGGACCTGCCCCAGACTGAGCTACGGCAACGGATGGCAGTAATTCTGCAGGATGGTTTTTTGTTTGCTGGCGATGTTAAGGGCAATATTACTCTGGGGGAAGAGTATAGCTTCAACGCGGTGGTCGAAGCTGCCCAAAAAACTAACATAGATGCCTTAATTGAGCAGCTTCCCCAGGGATACGACACGGTACTGCGGGAGCGAGGATCCAATCTATCGGGAGGGCAGAAGCAGTTACTGGCCTTTGCTCGAGCTGCCATCCGTGACCCTGGTATTCTCGTCCTAGACGAGGCCACGGCTAATCTAGATGTCGGTACGGAGGTGATCATTCAGGAAGCCCTGGAGCGCTTACTGGTGGATCGTACCGCTATTATTATTGCCCATCGCCTTTCTACAATTCGCCATGTCGATCGCATTTTGGTTCTTAAACATGGCCAATTGGTAGAGCAAGGCAGCCATGACCAACTTCTCGCCCAGGATGGGCTCTACGCGAATCTTTACCGTTTGCAACGGCTGGGGGTAGACAGATAGTTTAATAATCGAGTTCTTCTTCGTACTCAGTGACCCGTTTTTTCTGAGGAATATTCAGGGGCTGACCCTTATCAGGTCCAGCCTGTATGTCTTCAGGCCAGGCATCATCAGGGACTTGGCGATAGTCAACATCCTTGGCATCGATACCAGGGTCAATGGAAGTACTCCAGTTGTCTTCTTCGTCGAAGGTAGCGGCCTGGTAGCGTTCCGTTTTCTGAGTACGGACCAGGGATTCTTCCACCAGTTCAGGCTCGCCCCAGTCGTCTTCACTCCAGCGCTCTTGCACAGCGGGGGTACGGGTTCGAGTAAACTCAGCTGGGGCTTGTACCCCAGAAGGTAACTGGTTTGCCGTTGACACTGGCATAATATATTCGCCCTCACTGGCTCGTTCCCAAGGGGCGCTGCCGATACCCAGCCGTTCTAGAACTCCCACACTCAGCTGTACGAGCTTTTCTTCCGCCCCTTCAAATACAATTAGTCGATCAGGACCGCTACTAACCACCTCATCCATAGAGAGTTCGTAGGTGCTAATTACCTGGTCAGGAATTTGAGGTAGGCCAAAGGAAGCAATTACAACGGTTTCAAGCTTGCCGTTGGTAACATCGAACTTAAATCCTCTGACCCGCCCCAGGGGTTCTCCTGTTTCTGTAATCACTTCACAGTTCACCAGGGTACTGTAGGGGGCGATGTTAGCCTCGTCTTCGAGGGCGGTATCATCATCTACCAAAATTACATCCCCGATCTGACGAATGCTGCTCAGGGGCATAATTTGTTGGGTCGGGGACACTAAGCCAGACAAAATATTTTCCCGCAGACCGATGGCCATCACCTCGCGCTGATCAACATCTACCCACACCTGGCTGACAATGCCAAGGCGCTGGCCAGAGCTGCGAGTAATCACCTGGGTACCTAAGAAGTCAGAGCGGAGACGATATTTGTCTAGGGTCATGTCTGATTTATCTCGAAGGTTCGAGATACTATATCATTTTTAAACCGGTCTATAGGAGTTAATCCCAGGGCTGGCTGAAGACCAGCCTATAGCCTTGAATGCTATCTTAATATGACCGCGGAGGTTGAGCTAGGGTCGGCAAGGTGGGGAAATCTCTAATCATTTAAAGCTCCCTGGCCCTAGGATAGACCTTTGCTTCCCATGTTGACATTTCCCTGCCGGTACTGGCAGGCTCAAATGAGCCCAAGCTTGTCTATCGCTTAGGATGCCATTTCTACCTTAGAAGCTGAGGCGTGGTTAATACCAGGTAAACATTTTTCAACCATGGCGTGGCTTTCTTCCAGCAGATAGGATAAAAAGGCCTGGGAAACCACCGACAATTGCTTACCCGCCAGACTGGCTACATACCAGTGCCGTTCAATGGGAAAATGCTCCACATCAAGAACGGCAAACTCACCGCGGGTCCCCTCAGAGATAATCGTATGCATGGAGAGTACTGAAATTCCCAGTCCTCCAGCGATCGCCTGTTTAATCGCCTCATTACTGCCGAGTTCCAGGCGCACCTTGACATCGATGTTATGGTCCATAAATAGCTTTTGCACCGCCTGGCGAGTACCGGATCCGGGTTCCCGCATAATAAACTGCTGCCCGTTCAAACAGCTGACGGGCAGGCTGGTTTTGCCTGCCAGGGGATGGTCTTGGGGGGCGATTACCACCAGGGGATTTTCTAAAAAGGGATAAATCTTCAAATCTGGCTGTTCTGGGGGTGAACTGATAATGTAGAGGTCATCATCGTTATTGGCCATGCGCTCTTGAATGTGCTGGTGATTGGTCACCTTGAGGGAAATATCAATCCCTGGAAAGCGCTGGCAAAAGGGGCCCAGTAAACGGGGCACAAAATACTTGGCGGTGGTAATGACCGCTAGGCGAAGCTGACCCTGTTTTAGACCCTTTAGATCGGAGATAGCCATCTCAAACTGGTCGAGTCCACCAAAAATTTCCTGACAGGTGTCCAACAGTTTTTGTCCAGCCTGGGTTAGGTAGAGCCGTTTACCAATTTGCTCAAACAGGGGCAGGCCAACGGCCTTAGTCAGTTGTTTAACCTGAATGGAGACGGTAGGCTGAGTCAGGTAGAGCTCCTCAGCTGCACGGGTAAAGCTGCCATGGCGAGCGGTAGCTTCAAACACTTTAAGTTGGTGAAGTGTGGCGTGAATCAACCTTCTACCTCCCAGGAGGGCTATACATTTTTGTATAGATTTGATTCTATCAAATTATCCACCACATTTGCATGTTTTCTATGATTTATGGCAAACTGTTTTTCCGTGACCGAAGACTAAGGATATAAGACGATGGATGCTCTGGCGCAATTGCGATCGCAGTTAACCGAATTAGGCTCCCTAGTCCATCTGGTCCATCCTGATAGGCGCCTGTTTGAGGACAGGCTCTGGCAGTTGCAGCAGGGATTTCAGGCCCTAGCCGCAGGTGACCAGACCGCTATACAGCCAGCTTTAACTGAAATCAGTCGGGTGCTGCGGCTGATCGCGGTGGACATAGCTTTTTTGCGGGCCAGTCGCCAGCCCCAGACCATTCAGCATCGTCAGGCTCAGATTGGTGACCGTTTAGCTCAACTGGCTACCTGGTTAGACTATTTGCAGCGCCAATCGCCTTGGTCATAGCCGGCTCGCGATTCCCAGCTTAAGGCTGTGCCTGGGAGCTTTTGTGACCCTTGCTGAGGCGTTCTGGTGTTTAATAGTAGGGGATTCCCTGGCCCCCTAGTTGGAACAATAGTCCTTGTATCAGTGTCCTAAAGAAGGTGGAATTCACCTTCACGATTGTCATCTCGCCCCCGGATTGGAGGCGAAGTCCTGCCATAGTTGCGGTGGCCTCTGGATTCCTGCCCAGTCCTATCTGCCCTGGCAACGCCAGCAGGGTAATGGGGATGATCCACCCACCGTTGCCCTGCTGCCCCTGACCCTAAAGACGACTTTTCAGCCCTCGCCGCTAGATAGTCGGGCTGCCCTGTGCCCTGATTGTCATAGCTACCTGGTACGGGGCCGACTTAATTTGCGGCAAGGAACGATTTATCTGGAGCGCTGCCCCAGTTGTCAGGGTATCTGGTGTGACGGAGGCGAATGGGATCTATGTCAGGAGTTGGGCCTGCAAGCCCATTTAGACTACGTATTTTCTACCGAGTGGCAAGCCCAGATACGTCACCTGGAGGCCGCCGAACGGGAGCGTCAAGCTCTAGAGGACCGGTTGGGTCCCGACATTACCCAGCGCCTAGAGGAACTCAGTGATCTCCTCAAACACCATGACTACGCCGACTTTGCCGTGGCCTATTTAATGCGTCGCTGCGATCGCTAATGCTGTTCTGTGCCCCTGATTATGACCGATGCCCTTTTCTGCCTTGAGCGTTTTTCGGTTACCTATCCAGGCCAGGAATTGCCAGCGGTAGACCAGGTTTCCCTGAGCCTGGCTGCGGGGGAACGGTTGGGGCTGGTGGGGGAATCGGGTTGTGGTAAATCTACTCTGGGGCGGGCTGCCCTCCGCCTGCTGCCTGCTGCGACTGCTCTGAGAGGCCATATCTGGTTTCAAGGAGAGTCGGTGCTGGAATTTTCTCCAGCTCGACTACGCCGATTTCGGGGTGAGGCGATCGCCCTGGTATTTCAAGACCCCATGACCCGTCTTGATCCCTTAATGACCATTGGCCATCACTGTATTGAAACCCTCAGGGCCCATCGGCCTAACATGTCTGCTGCCCAGGCTCGCGAGCGGGCGGTGGCGGTTTTAGAACAGGTACGAATTCCAGCCAGCCGGTTTGATCAGTATCCCCATGAGTTTAGTGGGGGGATGCGCCAGCGAGTGGCGATAGCCCTGGCGATGATTTTAGAGCCCCGCTTGATTGTTGCGGATGAGCCTACCACCAGTCTGGATGTAACAGTATCTGCCCAGATTTTGCAGGAGTTAACCCAACTGTGCCAGCAGCTGGGGACGGCCTTGATATTAATTTCCCATGACCTATCCCTGGTAGCGGAGTACTGCGATCGGGTGGCCGTCATGTATCACGGTCACCTGGTAGAAAGTGGACCGACTGGTCAGGTTTTAAACCAGCCCCAGGCAGACTACACCCGTTCTCTGGTGGCCTCGGCCTTACAATTGCAACAGGCTGAGGGGTTAGCCTACAGGGCAGAGAGCAGCCCTGCTCTGTTGCGGTTAACGGCGGTGAAGCAATACTATAGTTTGCCTACCAACCCCCTGGGACGACTACTGGGGTTACAGCCCCCCCGGCTCATCAAGGCGGTAGATGAGGTTTCTCTAGAGATTTATGCAGGGGAGGTTTTGGGGTTGGTAGGGGAATCGGGCTGCGGCAAAAGTACTCTCTGCCGGACCATTTTGCAGTTAATCAAGCCCACCGCTGGCCGGGTTGAATTTGACGGCACCGATCTAACGGCCCTGTCCCCTGGCCAAATGCGATCGCAGCGACGCCAGATGCAAATGGTGTTCCAAGACCCCCATGCCTGTCTCAACCCGATGATGACCGTCGGCCGTAGTATTGCCGACCCCTTGCTCATTCATCGCCTGGCGACGGTGGCAGAGGCCCAACAGCGGGCCCATACCATGCTAGAACGGGTCGGACTAACTCCCACCCAAGCCTACTTTGATCGTCTTCCGGGGGATCTATCTGGGGGACAGCAGCAGCGAGTCGCCATTGCCCGGGCCCTGATTACTACCCCCCGATTGGTGATTTGTGACGAACCGGTGAGCATGTTAGATGCCACGGTACAAACCCAGGTGCTAGATCTAATGCTGGACTTGAGACAGGAATTTGATCTAACCTACCTATTCATTACCCACGACCTATGGGTTGCCCGGTTTATGTGCGATCGCATCGCCGTCATGGAAGCCGGTAAACTAATTGAACTAGCTCCTACCCAAACCCTGTTTACAGCACCCCAACACGCCTATACCCGGCGTCTACTGGAAGCTGCGCCTTACCTGCAATCCCAGTCTCAGCCATGAGTTGGCTTGCCAGTTGAGACCGCAGTCCAAAGCAATGCTCACACCACCCCAGCCAGAGAGATAACCAAGGCAATGAATCCCCAGGAAGAGACCAGGGCCCTAACCCAAGAACTCAAGCTGCAATTTCGGCTACTGGGTGGTTTGGTAGCAATTATGTGGGTAGTTGAATGGCTAGATCACCTGGTTTTTAGGGGTCAGTTAAATGGTTTCGGCATTATTCCTCGCACATCGGTGGGGCTACGGGGAATCCTATTTGCCCCCTTTCTCCACCTCAACTTTGCTCACCTGCTGGGTAATACCATTCCATTTCTGGTCCTGGGCTGGTTAATCATGCTGCGGCAGACTGGTGATTTTATTTGGGTCACCCTAATCGTTGGGCTAGCCAGTGGTCTGGGCACGTGGATCTTTGGCTCTGCCGGCACCCATATTGGCGCCAGTGGAGTGGTATTTGGTTATCTGGGGTATCTACTTTCGCGGGGTATTTTTGAACGACGCCTCGGATCAATTTGCCTGTCGCTGTTTGTAGCCACTGTCTACGGCAGCCTAATCTGGGGAATCCTGCCTTTGCATCGAGGTATTTCCTGGGAAGGTCATTTGTTTGGTTTTCTAGGGGGCATACTGGCAGCTCGTAATTTGAGTTCCCGCCGACATTAATAGCCCATTGCCCCAGTCAAGGGTGGGGCAAAACCTGACGCCAATCTATTGAGCTAACCGTTCCTTAATAATCAACCATAGGAAGGGTAAATCATCGAGCAGATAGCGCTTCCACAAACGTTTGGGCTCAGAAAGCAGCCGATAAAGCCATTCCAAACCCAGCTGGCTGACCAGTTGGGGAGCCCTGGGCTTATGTCCAGCTTCAAAGTCAATGGCCGCTCCCACCGCCATGAAAATGTCGATAGAGGGTAACTGGGGTTTATATTGGGCAATCCACTTTTCTTGCTTGGGGGCACCCACGCCTACCACTAGTACATTAGCGGAGGACTGGCGAATCATTTCTAAAATGCGATGGCACTCTTCTGGATTCTTTTCAAAGCCAAAGGAGGGGGAGTGGGCCTGAACGATGATCTCCCGACCGATACGAGCGTTGATGTTAGCCTGAGCTCGGGCGGCCACTCCCTCTGCGCCCCCCAGCAGAAAGATTTTAATGTCTTTGTTGTGGCGATGGTGCTCGCAAAACAAGGGAAAGAGATCGGATCCTGAGATTTTGGCCTGGATCGGCTTGCCCAGAAACTTAGCAGCCAGCATTAACACCTGACTATCGCAGATGCGAAAATCTGCCTGACTATAGGCAGCTACAAACTCCTTATCCTTTCTCAACTTCATCAGGTGGTCAACGTTGGGAGTAAACACCACACCCTGATGCAATTGGTTGAGGAACTCGCTAACCGAAAAATTATCAATCGCAACATTTAAAATCTCAACCTGTTGACGAATATGATCGTACTGCTGTTTCTGCAGTTCTCGGGCAGTAGACTCCAGGCTGGCTTTGCGAAATCGCTTATAGAGCTCCTTAACTTCTTGCTGAGGCACAGAGCTACCTGAGTGGCGCTGCTTTTGCAGAGAGTCCTCTATGGTAGTGAATTCTGGAGGACGCTCTGATCGATAAGGTTCTGCAGTAAACTGTGGCTCCATAGATTTCCCCGATGTTATATCCGTAAACTACCTGAACCGTAATTAACGTTGCCGCTTTCAGTGAGGTTCGAGCAAGAAGCTTAAGCCCACTACTATTCACCCTGGGGTAGACCTCAGCCCTCAGAAAATTGCCCTAGAAATAGCGCAGATAGACTTAACTGCAATCAATGCCCTGGTGATCTGATTAAAGGCTTACCTCTCGCCTTAGTATGATAAACACATTACCCATAGAGAAAGGTTAAGGACTAGGGACAATTCACCAAGACTGGATGTTGGTGTAAAGTTTTAGTAGAGTTGACAAGTTTTAATGCCTAAGCCAGGGGACGACTTTCAGGGATTGGTAGAGTTTATTCAGGCCGCCCGCAGTCGAGGTTGTGACGATGACTTTATCAGTAAAATGTTGCGCCAGTACGGCTGGCCTCAACGACAGGTAGACCGGGCTTTTATCCAGGTGTATGAAGGCTTAACCGGTTGTTCCATACCTACTCCTGCGGGGAGTTCGGCTGGGATGTCCCGTGACGCTTTTCTCTATTTGCTGGCCTTTACGACGTTGATAATTTGGATCCAGGCCCTCGGCAGTATAGCATTTGTTTTCATTGAATATTTGGTTGGCGACAACCTGAACCCCTCCTACGATCAGCCTTCCTGGCAGATATCCTTTGCCCTGGCGCGACTGCTGGTTGCCTATCCGGTTTATTTAGCGATGATGCGAGCGATTAACCGTGATCTGACCATTTATCCCGAAAAGTACTTCTCCGGAGTAAGAAAATGGCTTACCTATCTAACTCTTTGGGTAGCAGCTTTGATTTTGCTGGGTACTCTGATCGCGCTGCTGACCTCGCTGCTGCGGGGAGAGGTAAGTCTGCGTTTCTGGTGCAAGATTGCGGTGATTCTACTGTTGGATGGAGGAGTACTCTGGTACTATGGCCAGTGGATTAGTCGTAGCCCAGCTGCTAAACCTAAAGGGTTAACTCCCTAAAGGACCAATCCTATGAGACCCTTCTGCTTAGATCGGGCTTTTGCTCTAGCTGCCACCCTGGCTGTAGCCATAGGCCTTGGGGCGGGTTTCTGGCTGGTGGGCGGCCCTGGGCGCCAGCGGGCGATCGCGGCGGATCAGCAACGCTGGCAAGACCTAACTACCATAGCAGTTAACCTACATCAGGGCTACCTGGCCAATACCAACCATTATCGACTACCTCCAGAGCTAATGCCCGATGGCACCCCTACCGATCCTATTACCAGCCAGCCCTATGACTATCTGCGTCTTAGCGATCGCCGCTACCAGCTTTGTGCCAGCTTTGCCACCGATAGCCACACCAATGCCCGCCTAAAAGACCCCCAAAGGCCTTACCGGGGCTCTCGCCAGCATCCCCAGGGCCGCTACTGCCGAGACTTTGATGTATCCCGGTCTCCAGATTAAGCCGGGGGAACAGCCTATGACAGCGAAAAGCCCTCCAGGGGGGAGGGCTTGCCATTGCGCCGTAGCAGTAGGGGAGTTACATCATGCCCATACCGCCCATGCCGCCCATACCGCCCATGCCACCCATACCGCCCATGCCACCCATACCAGGATCACCAGCGGGAGGAGTAGGCTCGGGGATTTCAGCCACCAGGGCTTCGGTCGTCAGGACCATGGCAGCAATAGAAGCGGCATCCTGCAAACCCGACCTAACTACCTTGGCGGGGTCGATAATACCAGCCTGAATTAGGTCTTCGTAGACCCCAGTCAGGGCGTTATAGCCGATCGGGAAGCTTTGCGCTTTTACCTTCTCTACAATCACCGATCCCTGTTGACCAGCGTTATCGGCAATCTGACGGAGGGGAGCCTCTACAGCCCGCTGAACAATACTAACCCCGACGGCCTCGGCAGGATCCTTGAGGGAAGCTTTTAGAGCCTCCAGTTTGGGGGCCAGATGCAGCAAAGTGACTCCCCCACCCGGCACAATGCCTTCTTCTACAGCCGCTTTAGTGGCACTAAGGGCATCTTCAATACGTAGTTTGCGGTCCTTCAGCTCGGTTTCAGTGGCGGCACCAACCTTGATGACAGCTACCCCTCCAGCCAGTTTGGCCAGACGCTCCAAGAGTTTCTCTTTGTCATAATCTGATTCGGTGCGCTCCAGTTCCTGACGGATTTGGGTAATTCGCTTGTCAATATCAGCCTTATTGCCACTATCTGAAACCAGGGTGGTATTGTCTTTAGTAATCGTCACTTTATGGGCTTTACCCAGCATCGACAGATCTGCTGTTTCCAGGTTGAGTCCAACCTCTTCAGAAATTACCTGGCCCCCGGTCAGAACAGCAATATCTTGCAGCATCGCTTTACGCCGATCGCCAAAGCTAGGAGCCTTGACCGCAGCTGCATTCAAAACACCCCGCGCCTTATTGACCACCAGGGTCGCCAGGGCTTCACCTTCGATATCCTCAGCGATAATCAACAGGGGTGCGCCTTCCCGGGCGATGCGTTCGAGCACAGGAACCAGGTCTTGAATAGAACCAATTTTTTTATCGGTAATCAACACCCGAGCATTTTCAAGCTCAGTCACCATGCGTTCTTGATCGGTAACAAAGTAGGGAGAAATATAACCGCGGTCAAACTGCATGCCTTCTACCACATCCAGTTCTGTATAGAGAGATTTAGACTCCTCTACGGTAATGACCCCATCTTTTGTCACTTTTTCCATCGCCTCGGCAATCATAGTGCCGATTTCTTCGTCGCTGCCAGCAGAAACCGTAGCCACCTGAGCAATGGTAGCGTTGCCTTCCACCGGCTTAGCCACCGCAGCAATCTCAGTGACCAGGGTTTGCACGGCCTTTTCAATGCCGCGACGTAGACCAACGGGGTTAGTTCCAGCCGCCACATTTTTCAGTCCTTCTTTAACCATAGCCTGAGCCAGGACCGTAGCGGTGGTTGTACCATCTCCCGCTAGATCCTTAGTTTTAGAGGCTACTTCTTGCATTAGGCGAGCCCCTAAATTTTCGAAAGGGTCTTCTAGTTCAATTTCTTTAGCGATGGTAATACCATCATTAACAATCTGGGGTGCTCCGTACTTTTTCTCCAATACCACATTGCGTCCGCGGGGACCCAGGGTAATCTTAACGGCATCAGCGAGGGCATTGACCCCCCGTTCAAGGGACTGCCGTGAAGCCTCGTCGAAGGAAACTTTTTTTGCCATGTCCTGTGTTTCAGCTCTGCAATAACCAACTTAGCACTCTATAAGAACGAGTGCTAACTTAGTCAGCCTACCGCTGCCACCGACAATGGGTAAGTCGCAATAACCGATCCATCGCCCCTGCATCCGTCAACATGGGCTGAAACATCAAGGCCCGGTCTAGGGCTGCACTGCCGCATTTGATTTGGTTGACCTTTCGGTGCTGAGGGTAAGGCAGAGGGGTTGGGGATGGCTATGACCGCACCACACTTGAATCAGGTTGTTTGGGCGACTAGGATCGGCCCACTCTGCCACCTTATCCAGGCGTCCCAGGGCGGCGGTTGGACCCCGGTTGGACTGGCTGGGCGGGGTTGGCGATAGCGTCACCGGTCTGGGAGAGAATGGAATATTCTTGCCCGGTGCCCTAGCCCTGGTGGGGTTAGGGGTCTGCCCAGCCGTAGGGGAGGGTCGCCGTGGAATCGGTGAGGGAAGCTGACCCGGGGCGATCTGGCTGGCTGGGGTAGGCTGGCCTAGGGGCCAAGAGGAAAAAGAATGACGGATTAGAGTGTAGCCATAGGTAACAACCATCCCTGCGGCCAAGCTGATCGGTACCAGCAATTTCATTAACTGGCGCTTGCGAGTGCACTGCCGACAGTACAGTTCCCAGTCCTGGAGATAGGCTATTACCTGGGTTGATACCCGGTCAGGATAGGTGATCTGAAACCTTTTAGCAGCCGCTAGGCGGTTGGGCGGCAGAAAGTATCCCCAGCGATCGCCCTGGTTTTGCCGCTGCCATTGCTGGGCGGCTACCTCCAGTGTCCGTTGCTGGCCAAGCAGGCTACGGTCCTGCTGCACCCACTCCTGGAGTAAGGGCCAGGTACGAATCAGGGATTCATGGGCGATGTCGAAATGAGCCGGCAGAGTCCATTGATCGAGGCCTTCTGCATCCCTGGTAGGAGGGTTGGATCCCTTAGCTCCGAGGTAATCCCCCTGGTTGTCAGTCCAGGCTGGCAACAAGGTTAGCAGCGACGCTTGATCGCTGCTGATCTGGCTAACCTGAGGCTGGGCGATTACCAGCCGGGCAGCAATTAGTTTTTCCAGGGTAGAGAGAATTTGGGCCTGGTCTAGTTGGGGGGTAATTAGCTCCGGTAATTGCACCTGGCGACGGCTGAGACTAGTCCCGTCACCAAAGTCACACAGGCTCAAAAAAATACGTCGGGCTGCTTGCCGATCGACGGGTGTCAGGGTTTCGTAAAGTTGATGGGCTCGCTGACTGAGTAGCTGGCGAATCCCTCCTAAGTTTGCATAGGCATCCAGGGTTAAGCGGGGTGGCTGCTGTCCGGTTGGATCGCATTGACGGCTGCGCCAGATTTCCTGCAGGGCCATTTGTAAAAGGGCCAGATCCCCGGGTGCTCCGACCACATCCAGCAGTAGGGTATAAATCAAGTTGGCGTCGTAGTGAAGCCCAATTTTCTCCAGGGGCCCGACGATGGTAGATTTAATCTGTTCATAGCCCATGGCTTTGACCATCAGGCGGTGCTGCCGTACCAGATCGGCCAGGGCCGGTACCCCCTCTAGCTGGCTGAGGTAGTCGGCGCGCAAGCCAACCACCACATGGACTGCTAGGTCGGGCTGGTTAACCACGGTTACGATCGCCTCCAATAGCTGCTGCCGTTGCTGTGCTTGCTCAACTGAGAGAGACGGTCCCCAGAGTTCTTCTAGCTGGTCAATCACCAGTAGCAGGGAACGGGGTTTGGTGCTAACCCTGGAGTTGCTCGCCGTCATTGCCTGGAGCAGCTGACATAATCCTGCCCCGCCCTGATTTAGTAAGGCTTCGGCCTGGCGCATTTGGGTAGCTCGATCCAATCCGCTGGCCCGGGCATCAACAAAAACTTCCGCTAACCGGTGCCAG
Source organism: Cyanobacteria bacterium REEB459 (assembly GCA_018970085.1). Taxonomy (GTDB): domain Bacteria; phylum Cyanobacteriota; class Cyanobacteriia; order Phormidesmidales; family Phormidesmidaceae; genus Nodosilinea. The sequence continues at coordinate 39,615 of JAGWXD010000018.1, read as the reverse complement.
GGAGTAGAACCAGGGGTCAGATAGCGTATATCCCAGCTTGGCTCAGCGGACGCTTGCAGGCGAGCCATCAACCCCGCCTGTAAAATTGAGGTTTTGCCAATGCCGGAGGCTCCCACCAGGGCACAAAATCGGGATTGCTGCACCTGTTCTACCAGGGTGTCTACCAGATCTTCTCGGCCAAAGAAGAAGGGGCTATGGCCAACGTCAAAGGGGGCTAACCCCTGAAAGGGGCACAGACTATAGCTCAGGTGTTTGAGCCGATCAAGGGTGGAGGGCAGGGTGGCTGGGGTAACTGCGCCGACGCCGGCTACTCGGGTAAGCACAATTTCGGTACCAGAGCTCTCAAATAGGGGCTGCTGTAGCTCTCCCTTGAGGCTACGGTTGACTGCATTGGTGAGGGCGTGGCTGTTGACCAGGCCCCCTTCTGCTATATGGGGGTTAAGCCCGGTTAGCAGCGCCTGGGTAAAAACGCTATGGCGGCCATCTAGGGCTTCATAGGCGGGCTCATACTCCCGGCAGGCAGCCATAAATAGGCGATCGGTGCCGGCCCGGGCACCCGGATCTGCCTCCAGAATATTAAAGAGCTCTCCACTGTTGCAGCAGTCTAACAAAAGCACTCGCTGCCGAACGGGGCTTTCCTGTAGCAGGCGGCGGAGCCAGTATAGAGACAGGCCATAGTGTCCGGTAGCGGGATTGGCGTCACTGGTAGCTAAGTAGCCCTCCTGGATGCCCGCATGACGCTGTAATCCGTGACCGGAGTAATAAAAGATGGCGGTCTCAGGGATAGTTTTGCCGGTTGGTTTAAACAGGCGAATGAGGGCTGCCTCAAGCATTACGGCGGTGACCCCAGCCTGCGGGTTGATGACGGGTTTTTGGTCACGGATGGCCTCTGGCAGGCGGAACACTCGACAGTCGCCAAAACTTTCCAGACACCGGGCCACGGCTTCGGCGTCAGCCGCCGCTGCCCGAAGAGCTGGAAGGGTTTGATAGTGGTTGATGCCAACAACCAGTGCGTCCCGTGACATGGTGAGTATCCTGATGAACACCGTCTACCTTGATATGCCAACTCTAGCCAAGCTGATGCCATCTTCTAAGGGGGGTATAACCCCCAGGCTGGAGTCCGGCGGGTCGCAGGTTTTGCCAGACCCACTCTGGTATAACGGTTTGGGCGACTGGCCTAGCTTAAATTTAGGGGATCAACATCAATGGTTAAACTGACAGAGGCAGGGCAGTGTTGGTTTAGGGTTTGGAAGTTGGGCAGGGTGGCGGGCTGGGGAAATTTGAGTAGGATCTGCCAGCGATAGCGATCAGCAACCCGGGGAATTGGGGCAGGAGCTGGGCCTAGCAGGGTATAGGAACAATTCTCAAGGGTGCTCTGGAGGTGGCCAGCCATGGCGATCGCAACCCGCTCAACCATGTCGGGCTGAGACCCGCTGAGGCGTAGCAGGACGAGTTGAGCAGCGGGGGGATAATGGTGTTGCTGGCGTTGCTGCCATTCAGTGGTAATAAAGGGAGCGTAGCTATGCTGAGTCACAGCGGCAATGACAGGGTGGTCTGGTGTGTAGGTTTGCAGAATTACCTGGCCGGGTTGCTCCCCTCGCCCAGCTCGCCCGGCTACCTGAATCAGGGTCTGCAGAGCCCGTTCACTGGCCCAATAGTCTGATCTATACAATAGACCGTCGGCGGCGATAATCCCCACCAGGGTAACCTGGGGCAAATCAATGCCTTTGGTTAGCATTTGAGTACCTACTAATAGATCGGCCTGTCCCTGGCTAAACTGACCCAGGAGAGCACGATGGGCTCCCTTCTGGCGCGTGGTGTCGCTATCGAAGCGAATACAGCTCAGGTGGGGAAGGGTTTCGCTAAGGGCGTTGACCACTCGTTGGGTACCGCTACCAAAGTGCTTCAGGTAGGGAGAATGGCATGCTGGGCAGTGGCGGGGATGGGCCTGACTGTAGCCACAGTAGTGGCATTGTAGACTCATCCGGGCCTGGGGATGGGGCTGATGGTAAGAGAGGGAGACATCGCAGTGGGGGCACATGATTACCGTGCCACAACTACGGCAGGACACAAAGCTGCTGTGTCCCCGGCGATGGATAAACAGGAGCCCTTGATTACCCTCTGCTTTCATAGTTTGCAGGGCTGTTTGTAAAGAGCGACTGAGAATACTATGGTTGCCTGCTTGTAGTTCTTCCCGCATGTCAACTATTTGGACTAGAGGCAGGGGACGGGCCTGGATTCGTTCTGGTAGGGAAATATAACCACTGGGTAAGGGGCGATCGCCCTTGATCAGCCGGTCTTGGGACGGGATCAAGCCCTGGCACTGAACCCAGGTATCCAGGCAGGGAGTGGCAGAACCCAGCAATAGGGGACAGTTTTCTAAAATAGCTCGCCAGCGGGCCACGGTCCGGGCGTGATAGCAGGGCGCTACGTCTTGTTTGTAGCTACTGTCGTGTTCTTCATCAAGAACGATTAGGCCCAGGCGAGATAGGGGCATAAAGATTGCTGATCGGGTACCCACGATCACCAGGGGGAGATCGCTTTGCAAACTGTATTGCCAGGTATCGTAGCGCTCCCCCGCCGATAGGCCACTGTGGTACACCCAAACCTGCTGACCAAAACGCCGCCGAAAGCGATCGGTGAGCTGGGGGGTGAGGCCAATTTCTGGTACTAGCACCAGGACTGACTGACCAGCGGCGAGGCGAGGAGCAATGGCCTGAAGGTAGAGTTCGGTTTTACCGGATCCGGTCACTCCATGCAATAAAATTTGGCTAGCCTGGTTGTACTGATTGATCTGAGCGAGCGCCTGGGCCTGAGCTGGGGTCAGGGTTTGAGGTTGGTCAGCGGTGAGTTCAGTAGGGTTTTCGGCCCTGAGTTTCTGCCGCGGGGCAATGGTGATCCAGCCAGATTGGTCTAATCGTTTCAGGGTTGGGCTAGTGGTTTGGCAAAGGTGTAAGGCATCGCTGAGCCAGAGACTCCCCCCATGATTCTTTAAAGTAGCCAGGATCTCTTGCTGCCGGGGGGTGAGTTCTTGGGGTGGCGGTTCCCCTGGGTTAAGGGTGACCGCTTGCCGGTGCTGGGGTTGGGGTCTACGAGGCGGTACTAGATAAGCTTCAGCCCATCCCAGGTGTATTAATTGCTGGATTGACCGATAGCTGTGCCCTCGCCTGAGTAAATATTGCCAGGTTAGATCGGCCTGAGCTGATTGTTGCAATTCCGCGTGTAACCTGGCTAGCGGGGGGGATAGCGGGGTTTGTTGAGCGATGGAAATGGCCGGGTTACAAAGTCGTAAACGGCGCTGAGATTTTGCTAATAACCCCGGGGGTAGGGCGGCCTTAACAACCTGCACCAGGGAGGTTTGGTAGTAATCAGCAATGTGTTGCAAGAGGCACCAATAGGTGGAGGAAAAAAATCCCCCTGTGATCACCCCCGCCACCGGGCGGATGGGATGGTTGTTGAGATGGGGAGGAAGGTCCCTGAGTAGCTCCAGGGCGATCGCTCCTACCATTTGGCGGCCAAAGGGCACAGTTAAAATATCCCCGATTTGAATCTTTAGACCTTCGGGTAGGGAGTAGGTATAAATGTCAGGTTGCCCACCGTAATCTACCAGCACATTTACCCAGCCGCACCCATCGGCTGAGGCAACTATAGAGGGATTCTCCATATCTTTGACAACTCTATAGACCGCAGTGGAGGGATAGTTAAAAAATAGGTCGCGATAGGGGCTATAACCCCTCTTCACTTTGATCAATTGCTATAGGACAGTGTAAAACAACCAATCGTAAATCGTGACTATTAGTAGTTTAGGAGGTATGACCGGCTGAATAAATAGAGTTTCTCCTGAACCTGAATAGGAGATTTTCGCCCACGATCCGATCTCCCTCCAGCTAGGGCATGCCTGAGGGTACAAAACCAGCTTCGATCCAGCTCCATGATCGGCCTTGAGATACTTTCTTAGAGAGGAGGAAAACGATAATTTCCCTTGGAATAGAAAGCCTAAATTCCCCAAAATCCGTTACACTACGCAAGATATCAAAGAAATGTTACATTACCTGGAAAATGGCAAAAAAATACGTATCGTGGACTCACAAAAATCAATCGAAGAACCCACCGGTACACGCTAAGGATGATTGTCTCCTGAGTCGCCCGTATAGATGATTCAAGTCTGTAGTTATACAGTTTTATTGCTCCTATGACCACTACATTTAACCCCAACCTGGACGCATCTATTGGCTGGTCAGCTAGTCCCCTTGACGATCTGGCTAATGATTTTAGTTCGATTCCAGATCAGGCTGCTTTAGGTGATACTGACTTTATGCCTGACGCCATAGCCTGGGAGGAGGATCGCGAAGTGCTAGCGAAATTCTCCCAGGTCAGCGAGATGTCGGAAATGGGTTTGTCGGGCTATAGTAAAACCTTAACCGATGATGCGGTAGGGGCCTTCTTTAAAGAGATGGCCCGCTATCCTTTACTAGAAGCCAGTGAGGAAATTGAACTAGCTCGGCAGGTGCGTTTTCTCTCGAAAGTAGAGGCAGCTAGTGAAAAATTAACCAAGGAGTTGGAGCGCAAACCCAGTCGCTCTGAGATGTTAACTCGACTCAAGCTAACTAATGCAGAATTTGTTCAAAAGCTGCAAGAAGGGCGGGCTGCTAAGCGGCGTATGATTCGCTCTAACCTGCGGTTGGTTGTCTCTATTGCCAAGCGCTATTTAAATAGAGGTGTACCTTTTCTAGATTTAATTCAAGAAGGCGCTCTGGGTTTAAATCGGGCTACAGAGAAGTTTGATCCGGACAAAGGGTATAAATTTTCTACCTATGCTTACTGGTGGATTCGCCAGGGTATCACTCGGACGATCGCTAACGATGCCCGCACGATTCGGTTGCCAATTCATATTGTTGAGAAGCTGAATAAGCTAAAAAAGGCCCATCGAGATCTGCGTCGAGATCTTCAGCGTAATCCTACCGAGCAAGAGTTGGCCGCAATCCTTGACCTGACCGTTGAACAGTTGAGAAGTTTGCAACAGGTGAGGCGGCGATCGCTGTCTTTAAACCATCGAGTAGGTAAGGGCGAAGATACAGAATTAATGGAGTTGCTGGAAGATAGCAGCACTCAAACTCCAGAGTCGAAAATCTGTGAAAATATGATGCGTCAGGAAATTACCAGCGTGCTGACAGAAGTACTGACAGAGCGCGAAAAAGACATTATTACCCTGCGCTACGGCCTGACCACTGGAGAAACCCATACCCTGGAAGAAGTGGGTAGTATTTTTAACCTATCCCGGGAACGGGTTCGGCAAATTCAAACCAAGGCTATGCGAAAACTACGCCGACCGCAGGTGGCCTCCCGCCTCAAGGGATGGTTAAAGTAAAGCCCGCTCAACCTGCTATCGGCTTAGGGGCTTGATGACTATGGCATCGCCCACCGATAAACCCAGTTCTGCGGCTCGTCCACTGCGCAGCTCGATCACCTGGTCAACGATCTGGTTTTTAGGGCCATAGATAGGACAGGGATCGCTTTGACAGGGAGGAACCTGGGCGATGATAGCCCGAATTCTTCCCTGATAGATAAACACCATATCTAGGGGGACTGGTACATTTTTCATCCAGAAGCTAACCGGTCGAGGCGAGAGGATCGGGAAAACCATGCCCCGATCGTCGGGTAGGCGATCTCGATACATGAGTCCCAGGGCCTGTTGCTCTGGGGTACTGGCTACTTCTAGTAAGATTTGCTGGTTGCCGATTTGGACTAGTGCGGTAGCTGACAGATGTTGGGCGCCAGCGTTGGTTAATGGCTGAGTTGAGCCTCCGGAGGGTTTAGCGGCAATGGTAGCGCAGCTTCCCATTAGCAGGGTGAGGGCCACCAGCATACTACCGGCCAAATGCCAATAAGGTGAAAAGAGGCGCTGGTAAGACATGGCTAAGGTACAGGGTAAAGAGCCCGCCTGGACGGACTGAACACATTGAGTATAGCTGTATCCACCATGGACGGATGCACAACTAGCCCTGTCTAGTCAGCCCTGGCCCCTGAGTTGGCGGTGAGCTTGATTGGCAGGCTGGCATTAATAGCTTCAATTTCTTGTTGCTCTAGCCCGTTGACTTCGGCTATGTAGCGATTTAGGAGGGTTTCCAGACGGGGATGGTAAAAGCGGTGCAGGCTATGGTTAGGGCTGGCGGGAAAGCCCCGGCGTTGTTTGTGCCGCCCTCCAGCGCCAGGATCAAACACCTGGATGCCATGGTCTATGCCCCACTCAATCGGGGCGTAGTAACAGGCGTTGAAGTGAAGATGGTTGAAGTCCTCCCGGGATCCCCAATAGCGACCGTAGAGGCGATCGCCCTTGGTTACACAAAAGGACATGCCCACCGGTAGGGGGTGGCCTTCTCCGTAAGCGGCAAAAAAGACCAGGCGGTGTCGGTAGTTATGGTGGAGCAGTTGGAAGAACTGGCGATTCAGGTATTTACTGCCCCACCAGCCGAACTTATCACAGGTATCAGCGTAGTAGTCGTACATTAAATCGCAAAGGGCCTGACTAAGGGACTCTGGCCTAACCACCTGTAGGTCCAGTCCGGCTGCGGCCAGGGACTGGCGTTCTCGTTTAATGTTACGACGCTGATTGGCATTAAACTGGGCCAGATAGTCGTCAAAGTCTTTAAAGCCCTGGTTCCGCCAGATGTAACTATGGTGTAACCAGGGACTAAACCCCAATGGCCTCATGGTCTCTCGCCAGGTGGGATGAACATACAGAAAGTGACAGCTGGAAATTCCCTGGCTTTGGCAGAAGCGATCGATGGCCTGGACCAGGGTCAGGGTAATCATGGCCTGGTCTTCCTCCGGGGCGATTAAAAATTGGTAACCCTCTGTGGGAGTAAAGGGGGTCATTCCCAGAAGTTTGGGGTAATAGGCCAAACCCAGGCGATCGGCTAGGTCTGCCCACTGGTGATCAAAGACAAACTCGCCGTAGCTATGGCCCTTTAAGTACATAGGCGCAGCGGCCACCAGGTGAGTACCTCGCCAGAGGGTGAGATGGCAGGGTTGCCAGCCAGTATGGGCACTCACACTGCCCGATCGCTCCAGGTTGGCTAGCCAGTTCCATTCCAGGAAGGGGGTAGATAGGGGCTGGGCCAGGGCATCCCAGGCAGATTCAGCGATGTCTTCGAGGCGGTGGGTCCAGGTGATAGTCAGGGCAGAATCAGCGGCCATGGTTAGGGACAATAGTTTTTTCTAGCCTAAGGGATTTTTTCGATCAGGCATTCAGGCGATCGGCTAAATTAACCCAGCGTTCCATCGCCTGGTCGAGGCGATCACTGAGGCTAGCCAGTTGCTCTGACAACTGGGCTACCGCGGTGTAGTCCTGACCAGTCTGACCATAGAGCTGAGCCTCTACCTGGTGTTTTTCAGCCTCTAGAGCTTCAATTTGGCCTTCTAGCTGGTGATATTCTTGCTTTTCTTTAAATGAAAGGGGCCGGGGCTGATCAGCCCCGGCGGCTGGTCCAGACTTTTTAGCCTCGCTCCTAGAATGAGTTGGGGTTGGCACTGGTTGTTTTGCCTTCGCTGCTGCTGCTTCAGCTTGCCTATAGTCAAGGTAGAGAGAATAGTTGCCGGGATATTGGCGCAGCCGGCCTTCTCCCTCAAAGGCAAAGATGGTCTGAACGGTACGGTCTAGGAAATAGCGATCGTGGGATACCACGATCACACACCCGTTAAAGTGTTCCAGATATTCTTCTAAAACCCCCAGGGTTTGGATATCTAGATCATTGGTGGGTTCATCTAGAATCAGCAGGTTAGGGGCCTCCATCAACACCCGCAATAAAAATAGCCGTCGTCGTTCGCCTCCGGATAGTTTGTGGAGGGGGGCATACTGCTGGTTGGGGGTAAATAAAAACCGTTCTAGCATCTGACTGGCGGTAATCACGCTGCCATCGGCGGTGGTGACCATCTCGGCGGTTTGCTTAAGATACTCGATCGCCCGCTGGTCAGGATGAGCTGTTAGGTCTTCGGAGTGTTGATCAAAATAACCTATATGAATAGTGGATCCAATCTCTACGGTACCTTGATCTGGCTGCAACCGGCCGGTGATCACATTCATCAGGGTAGACTTGCCAACTCCGTTGGGGCCAATAATGCCGACTCGATCCTCAGGAGTAAAGCCATAGCTGAAATTGTCTATCAGCAGTCGATCGCCGTAAACCTTAGAGACCCCCTCCAGGTCGACCACCTTTTTACCAATCCGGCGGCCCGCAGTGCTGATATCCACCTGGGCCTGGGTTTGCTTAAACTGTCGATTTTGCATCTCGCCAATGCGATCAATGCGGGCTTTTTGTTTGGTGCTACGGGCCTTTGCCCCCCGTTTTAGCCATTCTAGTTCTCGTCGTAGCACCCCTGCGTGTTTCCGTTGCCGACTCTGGTCGGCGGCTTCAGCGGCGGCTTTTTTCTCCAGATAATAGGCGTAATTACCGTCATAGCTAAAGAGATCGCCTCGGTCTATTTCTAGAATTCGGTTGGTTACCTGGTCAAGAAAGTAGCGATCGTGGGTGATTAATAATAGGGCTCCACTAAAGTTACTGAGATAACCTTGTAACCACTCTACCGATTCCGCATCTAGATGGTTGGTGGGCTCATCCATCAACAGGGCCTCAGGATCTGCCATCAGGGCAGCGGCAATAGCCACCCGCTTACGGTAGCCGCCCGAGAGGTCTTGAACCCGAGCGTCAAAATCGGCAATGCCGAGTCTGGTTAAAATCACCTTGGCTCGAGTTTCTAAGTCCCAGGCATCGGCACTGGTAATCTGGTCTGTCAGCTGGCTCAACTGCACCAGCAACTGGGCGCTGTCCCCCGGGTGTTGAGCCAGCTGATGGGAAACCGCTTCATACTGGCGGATTAAATCCATGGCGGGCCCGGCATCTTTAAACACCTGCTCAAGGACGGTGCAGTTGTGGTTAAATTCTGGCTGTTGGGGCAGGTACACGACCCGTGCACCAGGATTGACCCAAAGTTCTCCTGCATCCCAGGGTTCGAGCCCGGCTAGCATTTTCAGCAGGGTTGATTTGCCTGAGCCATTAGTGCCAATTACCCCTACCCGTTCTCCCGCGTCCAGGCTGAAGCTGGCATCCCGAAGAATTTCCTTGATACCAAAGTCTTTCTGTAGCGATCGCAAGGTGAAAAGGGCCATAGCAAAAATAGGGAAAAGGTAGACTGGCAAAACGGCTCAGGGGGCTATGGTTTAAAGCATAGGCGCTTAAAACCGTAGCTGGGTTTGCAAAATATAGGCATCCGTCAGTTGAGGAGTGCCGGCGGTAGTGGCGGGCTGGAGTCGGACCTGTTGCTCAACCATACAACTGACCAGCTGATCTAGAGCAGTATCGCCAGTACCGTCTACTACTGTAGCCCGGGAGACCTTGCCGTCGGGCTGTACCTGCACCTGCAGGTTGACCTTAGCCACCAGCCCCGGGCTGGCGATCGCCCCTAGGTTTTTTAGCCCGCACACCGACAACCAGGGCTGCATGACCAGAGGCTGGCGATCTAATAATTGGGGGGGCCGGTCAGGAAAGTCAGTGCCAAAGCTGCTAGCCATTAAGCCAACGGCTAACAGTTGGCCATTGGCAGCGGGGCTAACCGGGGGACTGGGGGTTGGCTTGGCTAGATCTGGGCTGGGGACTGGCGAGGCTGGGGGCAAAGATGAGGCGGCGATCTCTGGCTGGGGGCGGGGCAAGGGGTTGGGCAAAGGGGCAGAACTGGGGCTCAGGGGGCTATCTGCTAAGGGTAAAACCGGCTTAGCCTGGGAGGCATCGGGGTGGACGGCAACAGCATCGGGCAATGGTGACCCCTTGGAGCTACTGGTCTGGTCTGATACGGCGGGTAAAGCTCCAGGCCGGGCCTCGGTGTTAGCGACCTGGGGAGACTGCTCTGCCGGAGCATCCAGCCAGAGTTGTACGGGTATGGAGGCGGACTGGGGGGGAGCCGCCGCCTGGCTAGTGATGACCAAGGACCGGCACACCAGCCATAGCCCGCCATGGACAAGGATAGCTCCCAGACCAGCCAAGGGCCAGAGGTAACCAGGGTCACGGTGGGATTCAATTCTGGTGATAAAGGCTGGAGCAGTCATGGAATATTAAAGTTAAACATAGGTAATAAACTATGGATTTTCTAGGCTTCGCCATTGACATCTAACTATAAAGGTAGCGAAGGAATGGTACCTGGTGCATCTCCCCCCCGGATTCGATCAGCCCGCCTAGAAGACTTACCCTGTCTGGCAAGGTTGCTGGCCGATAGTTTTTATGACCCTGAGGATTGGCCAGGATTTTTCTATCCATTGCTCACATTTGGCATCCAGACTGACTTAAGGCAACGACTTCAGTACCAAAGCCAGACCTGCCGATGCCTGACTGCCATCCTTAGCAGCCCCCCCTGGAGCGGTGAACTAGCCGGCAGCGTAGAAATCTCCCGACGCCTCAGCTGGCCCTGGCAAGTATTTCCTAAAACCTATGCCTATGTAGCCAATTTAGCCGTAGGCAGGTTTTGTCGACGCCGGGGCATTGCCAGTCATTTACTTAAAGCCTGCGAGGCGATTTCCCTAGATTGGCAAATCTACGACCTCTATCTCCATGTCATGGCCGATAACCGGGGGGCCTTGCGTCTTTACCAGGGATTGGGATTTAAGATAATCGCCATGACATCAACCGCCTTTCCCTGGGGCCAGGGAAGACCTGAACGGCTACTAATGTATAAAAAATTAAAACATATTTAAGACTGCGGACATCTTTCAAAGAAAGATTTAAGACTATTGAATCAACTAAAGCCAATCTATTATGGCCGGGTTTTTGCCTAAAATCACGGGTATAAACTATCGCCCTGACCATGGTGATTTCGACTAGATTGAGGGATTCAAGCCTTAGTTCGTCAGATTTACAGCTATCTTGAGAGAGCTATAGACCCTAGGGCCAGGGTACCCCATCGTTCCTCAACTTTATACAAAACTTAAAATACTAGGAGAGAATTTATCATGACTTTAGAGAAATTTCATGGCCTGGACAACAGACCCGGCTCCAGTAGCCTAAAATAATCTCATAAGATATAAAATTTTACCAGGTTTGAATCCGGTTATTGGGTGGCAGGTATGTCTTACCTATTTAGGTTGCCCTATGTTTGATTTCAGAGATTTTTGTTCACTGCTCTATTCCAGTTACTTCGGATTTGAGGGTCGCTTTAACTGTTGTTTCAGAAATTGGTTGAGTCGCTGAATGGGAATGAGTCGAAATCCTGACCTAGGTAGAGTCAGCCAACCCTATGGGCCAGCGGTGTCAGTCCCCCCTTTGTCCCTGTTCTACGGCAATCATGCCACCAAGGCTGATCTCATACCTGCCTATCAATCCATTGCTTCCACAGATGTCAGCAATTCTGCTAGTGAGGAAGCGGATGTTTTGGCTAAGATACGCGGCAAAGACCTATGGATTGTTAATAGTCGCCGTCGTAACGGTTTAATTCTTCATAAGGGATTTTATACTGAATTTGCCGGTCCTGGTGCTGCTATTGGCGGTAACTTAGATGGGGACTGTCGCGGTGTGATCGCCCTGGGCAGCCTTTCCCTAATTTCGCCAGATTCCCCTGAAGAACAACAAAAGGCCTTGCGCATTCGTCTGCAGTGGATTCGGTTGACTCAGAATTTTACCGATAAACCCGTATCTATTGATCGAGCGCGCATGATTCTTGAACAATTTAAGAGTTATTTTGATCACTCTATTGTTGATCGGGTCCCCGATCAAGCCTTTGCCCTAATGGTGGGGGTATTGCCCTCTACCATTAGCCGGGCCCGCCGGCTAATGTAGTCTACTCTAAAGGTCGGGACTGGATGCGATGCAGGGTGCGCTGGTTTTCGGCTGGGCTGCCGATAGTAATTCTGAGGCCACCTCCGGTATTACGAATTAAGGTGCCCATCCCTTTGAGGTAGTCAAACCAGCCATCAAGATCGTCTGCCATCGCTGTCGGTTGCCCCTGGGGTCGAGCGTAGATAAAGTTGGCCAGGCTGGGCCAAGCGAGCAGGGGAGTCTGGTTACCCAGACCAGACAATAGCCACTGACGCTGTTGCTGAATCTCGGGTATAATCGCCAGCAGTTCCTGGCGATGAGCTAGGGCTAGACTGGCTGCAATTTGGGCAATAGCGGGTAAATTATAGGGCAGGCGCACCTTTTCCAGGGTGGCCACCAGGCCTGGCTGGGCAAGGCCATAGCCAATCCGATAGGCCGCTAGACGAAACGCTTTGGAAAAAGTCCTCAACACTATCCAGTTGGGCTGGCGGCTAATTTCCGGCAGGGTGGTTTGCTGACTAAACTCAAAATAGGCTTCATCTACAACTACTAAGATATTTTCGGGCAATTGTTTTAGCCAGGCTAGTTCCTGTGGAGTTAATCCATTGCCTGTCGGTGAGTTGGGATGAACCATAAAAACCACCCGGACTGGTACATCCTCAGGGTGATCAATCACCCGTTGGGCTGCCTCCAGGTTGATAGCAAAGTCTTCTGGGTGACGGTCTAGGGTGACCACTGGAATTCCCAGGGTGCGGGCCAAAATGGCATACATAGAAAAGGTGGGATGGGCCACCAGGATTGATCCCTGCCCACCTAAACAGGTCACTATGAGTAGGGACCGGATTAGTTCATCGGAACCGTTGCCAACGGTAACGTTAGTGGCGGTGAACTGACCCGGTAGCTGACTGGACTCATTGGCGTACTCTGCGATCGCTGCTTTGAGCTCCAGATAAGCTCCGTCGGGATAGCGGTTAGCGGCAAGGCCATGAGTCGCCGTTGCCAGTTTGGCTTTCAGGTGGAGGGGTAAATCGTAGGGACATTCGTTGGTATCTAGTTGATCCATAGGACCTGTAGTCCTATGGCCATCCTTGCCCGGATGGGAACTGTAGGCGGTTAGCTGGAGCAGATCGGAGCGGAGAAAAGCCATAGACATAGGACTAGCACACAGGGTTGAAAGGATTATAGGGGGTTAATCTGCAGGGTATCGCCAACGGTCAGCACCTGATTAGCCTGCTCCTTGATGGTGGTGTTAACCCCTAGCCGATAAACATGATTAAAGCGGGAGGGGTGAGTCCAACCGGGTAAGCTGGCCGACCTATGGTTCACAAAGGTGGTCTGAAAACCTGGGGTAGGTTGTCCTGTGAGGCTATCGCGAGTAGGCACAACACAGCGCTGGCAAGGGTTAATCCCCTCTAAGGCCACAGCCCCGATGGTAAATCGCAGGGGTTCTGCTCCGGGGCTAAACAGTTGGTCTTCCCAGAAGGGGGGAACTCCTCCAATTTCCAGGTTGGTGCGAAATCTGCGGCGGACCTCTTCTAGGGTTAGATTCCCATACCAGCTGGCTACGGTTTCCAGGGTAGCTGTACTAATCACGGTTGGACCGCTAGCCAGGGTATCGTCAGGAAAACCCCTTTCCTGGTTTTCTGCTAGCCTGACTGGTTCTGAGAAATAGTCACTCAGCCAGTCTTCCAGGGCCTGGCGCGGTGGCTGCAGGGCAAAGCTGACCGGGGTAGAGAGGTAATCGGTGGTCCAGATCACGTGGCTTTGGTCTGGGGAAAATTGAGTTCTCAGACGATGTACGGCAGGGTTACTTTTACCGTGGATAACAGTTCCCCCGGTGTTTAATAGGGCATAGGTACGATCGCCCTGCAGGGCTCCGCTGGCCAGGACCTTAGCCTGGTGTACCGATAGGCCATCCAGGGACTTGATGGGAAAAATATCAATACGAGCCAGGTAGGGGGGCATAGAGTTTACCGTCGCCGTGTCCATGTGCTATCTTAAACTGGGCCCTGTGGCCCGAGCTAATCTGACCATAAAGAACCCATCGCGATGGTGGCGGTGGGGCCACATTTGAATCCAACCCTCTGGTTCGCACCCCAGCCAGGCTGGAGCGGGGGGCTGAATTTGCCAATCGGGATGCTGGGCTAGAAAGGCCTGGACAACCCCCTGGTTTTCTTCTGGCCGTAGAGTACAGGTTGAGTAAACCAGCAGGCCGCCAGGCTTGACACATCGGGCGGCTTCCCTGAGCAAAGCCTGCTGTAGGGGCAGCAGATCGGTTAACCCCTCAGGGGTCTGGCGCCAGCGAGCATCGGCATGACGGTGCAGGGTGCCCAGGCCCGAACAGGGGACATCGACCAGGACCCGATCAGCCCGCTGATGAAATTGACTCAGGTGAGTGCTGTCGGTTAACTGGGGATAGACGCTGGTGAGCCCGAGTCGATCACAATTCACCCTAATCTTGCCTAAGCGGGAAGGGGTGCGATCGCAGGCCCACACCTGTCCCTGGTCTGCCATCAACTCCGCCAGATGGGTAGCTTTCCCGCCTGGGGCCGCGCAGACATCCAGTACGGTTTCGCCTGGTTGGGGATCGAGCCATGCTCCCACCATTTGGGCACTGGCATCCTGGACGCTCCACCAACCATCCTGGTAGCCTGGTAGGCTAGTCACTGCTCCGGCAGGGGTGATTAGACGTAGGGCTGAGGGCAAATCGGTAATGGTTTCTAGCCCCAACCCCACCTGCTCAAAGGCCTGCTGAACCTGCTCCAAGGAAGCTCGTTGCCGATTAACTCGAATATCTAAGGTCGGTGTTTGATTAAACCAGGCAGCCAATGCTTCCCCCTGGTCGTAGCCCAGTTGATCAATCCACAGTTGTGCGATCCAATCAGGATAGCTATGGCCAATGGCCAGGGCCCGGTGGGGAGGATCATCGGGCAAACGCAGAGGATCGCCTTGCTGACTAAGGCGGTGATAGTGGCGCAGGATGCCATTGACGACTCCTGACAGGCCCCCTAGCCCTTCTGTTTTTGCCAGTTCTACCGTGCTATGGACAGCTGCTGCCACCGGCATAGTAGTTAGATACCTTAATTGATATAGCCCCAACCGCAAGATCAGCCGTAATCGAGGGGGCTGCTGTGCCGCCGGATGGCGACCCAACTGGTTAATCAATTCATCTAGAGTCCGCTGACGCCTGACCGTGCCGCAGACTAACTCGGTGACCAGAGCCCGGTCTGATCCGCCCAGAGAACTCTGCTCTAGCTGGCGGTGCAGGGCTACATCGGTGTAGGCTCCTGCCTGGACCTGGAGCAGCACCTGCAGGGCAAGTTGCCGTGGATTAGAAGAGACCAGCAAACTGACCCATCGTTAAGGACCTATACCCGCTAATTGCCAAAGAACAGCGCCAGCCCCTATTTGGGGCTGGACCGAGAAGATCGGGCGGAGTCTTGATCTAGCTTGCGCCGCCGCCGATCACGCCACTCTGCGGCCGTTAGATAGGCTACCCCGCCAGTGACAACCAGCAAGAGTAGCAACGCTAGCAGGGCCAACACAGCAAAGGTTTGAGTTGGAAAGACAGTATCCATCGACAGCAGAGCAGGGTTCTAAAGACCGTTACGACCCCAAACCACCATGGAGAGAGAAAAGGTAAAAACTACCAGCAAGCTGACCCAACCCATGGTCAAAATATCCATAGTTAATTCCGCCCCGTGTAAACATAACTTCTCTTATCATAAGGGAAATATCACCCTCGGGAGTTGATTGACCCGATCCTTTCTCCCCTCTATGCCTGTGCAACCCTGGTTCCCTCCCTCCCCCGTAGATCGCCTGGAATCTGTAAAAGTGGCGCTGCTGACTGGTAGCCTTGGGGCCCTGGTCGGCGCTCTGATTTCAGTTTTACACCGAATTCCGATGATGGGCTGGCAACTCAGCCTGGCCTCTACCCTGAGTGGGCTGGCCGGAAATATTTTTATTGTAACGGTGGCGATCGCAGCTCTGAGCACCAGCCTTTTTGGCATTACCTATCGCTATGCGATTCGGCAAGACCCTAATCCCCAAATTAAAATTGGCGTGGTTCTGGCCTTTACCCTGGTCAGGGGGCTGACCCTGATTGATGCCGCTGTGATTGTGCACTGGCATAGTTGGCCCCTGATTTTAATCAGCTGTAGCGAGAGCTTGCTGTTGTTTGGGCTGACGGCAGCGGGCCTGGAACTCGCTCTGAATCTGGGTTGGGTGCACTGGCTAGGGGCTGAAAGGTCCTAGCTAGCAAGTGTAGCAGACCCGATGCAACCACCAGGTGTCTGGGCAGCCAGTCTTGACCTACTACGGCAAGCCCATCCTCTGGTTACAATGATTAAAGACCTCCAACTAGCGTGTACCCATGATACCTACCGTTATTGAGCAATCGGGCCGGGGCGAACGGGCCTTTGATATCTATTCCCGCCTATTGCGTGAACGCATTATTTTTCTGGGACAGGAAGTCACCTCTGACTCAGCCAATTTGATTGTGGCCCAGATGCTATTTTTGGAGGCTGAGGATCCTGAAAAAGATATTTACCTCTATATCAACTCTCCAGGGGGGTCGGTGACGGCTGGCTTGGGTATCTACGACACCATGAACCACATTCGGCCCCAAGTTTGTACCATCTGCGTCGGTCTGGCGGCCAGCATGGGTGCTTTTCTACTAGCGGCTGGTGAAAAGGGTAAGCGCATGAGTTTGCCTAATTCCCGCATTATGATTCACCAACCCCTGGGGGGTGCCCAGGGCCAGGCTACGGATATTGAAATTCAAGCCAGGGAAATTCTTTATCTGAAGCAACGCTTAAATGAGGCCCTGGCCAGCAATACAGGTCAGCCGCTGGAAAAAATTACTGAGGATACGGAACGGGATTTCTTTATGAGCCCCCAAGAGGCGGTCGACTACGGCCTGATTGATCAGGTGATTGATCGGGCGGCGGTAGGTAGTCGCCCAATGGCTATTAATTGAGGGGCCTGATACTAGCCGGTGGGGTCTGCAGACGCTGGCTGGCTTTCCAGGTATAGCAAGAACTCCAGGAGTTCTTCGTCACTCAGGTCATGGCGCGATCGCTTACCATAGGTACGTTCTAAAAACTCTCGTCCCTGGCTAGTGCCCCAGCCCAATCGGTGTAGTTCCACATCGGTTTGGGCAATAATATCTGACAGGTCAATGGTAGACAGGTTGACTGCGGCTAGATCTGAGGCGTCTACTGCCGGAGTCTGGTCTGCCCCAGAGGAGGGGGGCGTTAGGGAAACCGATGACTTGGGCAGCGGTGGCGATACAGCCAGGGGCTTGGGACTGGCCTGGCCAACACTATCCACAGCCACTACTGGTGAGGTAGTCGGCAGCATCGGGGTGGCTGGGTCGCTGACCTCTAGCGGAGGGTGATCGCTGGCATCGGGCTGGGCCCTTAAAGACCACCCTAGTCGCTCCAATGCCCGCCGCAGGGCTTGGTCTTCAGCAGCTTCTACCTCGTCCCGGGCGGCCAGCCCGGTAACCAGAACCCGACCGTCTGTGCTCAGGGTGACTCGAACAATGTAGAGCCCGTCGTGAAGGATTAGCAACTCTGAAGCCATGCTGCTATTAGGATAGTGCTGACGGAAGGCGGCTAAAAGGGAATTGAGCACGCTGGCGAGTACTCCTGGCAGGGTGGGCTAACCGTATTATTGTAGGCAACCACAGCCGGTTACACTAAGGAGTGTTTGCAAAAAGCAGATAATAAACCTCTAAGCCATTAGGGCCATAGACAAGATTTCTCTGGGCTAGATGGAGTTGACCTGCTATAGCGGCCAGGCCCAACCCCTGGCTTGGGCTGGGGAGGGTAAACTTGATAGATAACTCACTCATGACGACCCCGGGGTCGCTAATCACACTGAATGCTAGATCAACTCCTGGATATTTCTAACAACTTTGGCGTTGATACGCTGTTATTGCTACCCGTGCTGATTGCCCTGGAGGCCATTCTTTCGGCTGATAATGCCATCGCTCTGGCAGCCATATCCCAGGGGCTAGATGGAGAAGATCTACAAAAGCAAGCTCTGAACATAGGGTTAGTGGTTGCCTTTATTTTACGCATGGCCCTGATTTTGACAGCCGGGTGGGTCTTGCAATTCTGGCAATTTGAAGTATTGGGGGCGGCCTATCTGCTCTGGCTTAGCTTTAATCACTTCACCACGGCAACGGAGACCAATCAGCACCATCGTCATGGTCCTAGCTTTAAAAAGCTATGGCAGGCTATTCCCATCATTGCCTTTACCGATCTAGCCTTTTCCCTAGATAGCGTAACCACCGCCCTGGCCCTCTCTAAGCAGGTCGTGGTGATTTTGCTGGGTGGGGCGATCGGGGTGTTGACGTTACGCTTTATGGCAGGTTTGTTTATTCGCTGGCTAGAGGAATTTGAACATCTGGAGGATGCTGGTTTTATCACCGTTGCCTTTGTCGGCCTGCGCCTGCTGATTAGGGTGATCAACGATAGTCTGGTTCCCCCTGAATGGCTCATGGTTTCATTCATTGCGGTGGTTTTTGCCTGGGGTTTTTCAGCTCGGGTCATTCCCCAGCCTGAGTCTGCCTCTTTAGAAGCGACTGTGGTAAGGGTTCAACCACCCTTACCAGCTGAGGTAGATGAGTTAGCCACCGCAGAGGTTCAAGCCTCAGTTACGGGTATCAATGAAGATTCCATCCGGGAAGAATCTAGTGAGGGTAGGCCCAACCAACTGGTTTGAGCCGGTTGGGTCTGGACTAACAGCTTACCTCTGGAAATCACATGGGTGACGGTGGCTGTGCGGCGTAGGGCATCGTAGGGACTCTTTGCGTCGAACACGATCAGATTGGCTGGCTTGCCTACGGCAATGCCGTACTGGTCGCCCAGGTTGAGGGTACGGGCTCCATTCTCGGTGACCATGGTATAACAGGCATCAATTTCTGATTGGCCCGTCATGTGACAGCCATGAATAGCCATGGCGGCTACCGTTAACATGTTGCCGGTACCCAGGCTATACCATGGATCTTGAATACAGTCATGGCCCAGGCTGACGTTCAAGCCCCGTTGCCAGAGTTCCTTGACACGAGTAATACCGCGCCGCTTGGGATAGCTGTCAGTGCGCCCCTGCAAGGTGATGTTAATCAAGGGATTGGCTACAAAGTTGATTTGGGCTCGCTCTAATAACCCCATGAGTTTGAAGGCATAGGCATTGTTATAGCCAGCAAAGGCGGTGGTGTGGCTGGCGGTGACTCGCTTTCCCAGGCCCGATCGCAGAGCACAGGCGGCCACTACCTCTAAAAACCGAGAGTGATCGTCATCAATTTCGTCACAGTGAATATCAATCAGGCGATCGTAGGTTTGGGCCAGGTGAAAAATTGTTTCAACTGATCGAACACCGTCTTCCCGGGTGAACTCATAGTGGGGAATACCTCCCACGGCGTCAGCCCCTAGCTTTAGGGCCTCTTCCAGCAGATTGACATTGCCAGGGCTGCCGTAAATACCATCCTGGGGAAAGGCTACGACCTGTAGTGTAATCCAGTCTCGCACAGACTGCCGCAGGTCTAGCAGGGCCTGTAGAGCGACCAGACTGGGTTCGCTAACATCGACGTGGGTACGCACCCACAGTACTCCTTGTTGAGCCTGTAGCTGTAGTGCTTGCATGGCCCGCGCTTGAACATCTGCGTAGGTGAGGGTAGCCTTGCGATCGCGCCAGATATCAATGCCTTCAAACAAGGTTCCGCTGGTATTCCATCGGGGCTGGCCAACAGTGAGAACCGAGTCAAGATGGACGTGGGATTCCACCAGCGGTGGACTGGTGAGCCGACCCTGAATCGGTAATTCTTGCTGACCCGATTGGTTGAGGTGCTCTTCAATAGCCACAATGTCTCCCCCCGCTATGGCGATATCTACCGTAGTAGAACCACCTGGCAATAAGCACTGCCGTAAAACCAGCTGAAACGGGGACTCACTCATGGCTAGTAGTGGAAAAACTATGGCAACCTCCCTAGGAGGTATCTAGGGTCGCAGCACAGGTTGGGGTGCTGAACTCGCGAACAGTCCAGGGGCATAGGCCTCAATCACCCTACCCGTACGAGCACAGGTAATCATCAAGTAATCACAGGCCAAACATTGAGTGCGAATCAGTTGATCAGCCTCAAGATGGTACCGATCAGCAATCTGACCACAATTAGGGCAATGGACCTTTTCAGCAATAGATATCATTTAGTTACTCCAAGTACTTTTATAAGAGGGCACTACAACCTGACCGACTGGCCAGGAAAACCGAGACAAAGAGATGATTAAAGGGATAAACATCGATTAGGGGACTTAAAAAGAATGAAAAACCTGAAGAATCAGCTGAAACTGATGAGATCCAGGCTAAGGACCCAGCCTACCTGGCATTTCCTGAAGAAATTGCCATGAATCCAGTCTTAGGATTCAAACCCCAGATCATGGAGAATTATTAAATTTTTCCTGACATGATTTTTATGCGTTAGAAAAAATTATGTGGTTGGAACCTAGAAAAGTAAAAGTTATATTTTTTATTATGTAGGCATATTTTTGGGGTTGCAACATTTTTTATAAATGCTTAAGGTTGAAAAAAGTCAGGTTTGACGGTGATCCCCGATGGGTGAATGCAGTCGTAGGATCGGGTCAGAGGATTGGGGCGTAACCCCAGGGTGAATGTTTTAGAAGTTTGGATCCGCAGAAAAATCTGTACTCGAGTTAACCTTTTCTCGGTTCTGTTTTCAGTAGAGTTGCTTTACACTGGCTGGCGACGATCTATGCCTGGGGCTATCTAGACTTGAAGTTATGCGCTATCAGATTTGCCACCGCACCCACTATGGCTATCAAGAATCAGTCACCTTGCAGACTCACACTCTACGTTTGCGGCCTCGTAGTGACGCTGGTCAGCAGGTGATTAACTTTGATCTAAAGGTTGATCCCGTTCCGCAGCGGCAGATAGAGCTGGTAGAAATAGACGGTAATCAGACCTTGAGACTCTGGTTTGACCAGGTTGCAACCCGTCACCTGACGATTGAAGCGGTATCAGAGGTGATCACCTATCGCAGCAATCCCTTTGATTATCTGGCTGAGCCCTGGGCTGTGCATTTACCCATTGATTATCCCCTGGCTCTGGCGGCTAGCCTGCAACCTTATTTGCAGGCTAGCCATAAAATGGCCGTTTCGCCTCAGATTATTGATCTGGCGGAGGAGATTTTGCATGGGGTGGAGGGCAATGTGGGATTTTTTCTGACGACGTTGAACCAGCGGATCTACCAAAGCTGTCAGTACGGCACTCGCACCACCGGGCAACCCTGGCCCCCTGGTATCACCTGGGCGAAAAAATCCGGTAGTTGTCGAGATTTTGCCGTATTGTTTATCGCAGTTTGTCGGGCTGTAGGTCTGGCCGCTCGATTTGTCAGTGGTTATGAAGAAGGGGATAGCCGCATTGCCGAACGGGACCTACATGCCTGGGCGGAGGTGTATATTCCTGGAGGAGGATGGCGGGGTTTTGACCCCACCCATGGTTTGGCTGTCAGCAATCGCCATATTGCCCTAGTGGCCAGTCCCTTTCCTAAAGATACGGCGCCGGTGCAGGGTAGTACGGTGGAAGGTAGTCAGGTCAAGTCGAGCCTGGCAACAGAAGTTAGAGTTCGGGTCATCTAGGTCCTGGTCTCAACGACCCAGGGTTTTTCGAGTTTGTTCCCTCAACTGTTTGGCGGCTGGGTCCTCAGGGTTGAGCTGTAATGCCTTATCCAGGGCAACAATCGCCTGATCATAGCGTTCTAGGGTCCAGGCGGCCTCACCCCGCACGGTCCAGGCCTCTGCTAATTCTCGGTTCAGCGCAATTGCCTGGTCAACGGCGTTAAGAGCCTCTGCTGATCGCCCTAATTTTTGCAGTACCCGGCCCCGGTCTAGCCAGGCGGCCGCCAGGGCTGGCATTAGCTGGTTGGTATCTTCATACAGGGCTAAGGCGGCCAACAGTCTACCCTGCTGTTCTTCGGCGTTACCTTTGCGGCGGGTCGCCTCCGGATAATAGCTACGATAGGCAAGGGCGTCATTGCAGGCGGCAATAGCTTCGCTGGGTCGTTTGAGTCCAATCAAGGCGCGGCAGCGACCCAAATAGGCGGCAGCCTGGTCTGTCTGAACTGCGATGGCGGCCTTGTAGATCTCTAAGGCTTCTGGAAACCGTTCATCTCTGACCAGCTGGTCTGCTTGCTTAACCAGGTAGGCGGCTTTTTCCCTCGGCGGCAGTAATATCCCCAGTTCGGTGCTGAGGTTGGGCATCGACAAAGATTTAAAGGGGGCGGCAACGGCCCGGTTAGCTGGCTCAAAGGCAACGGTTATGCCCCCCTGCCACAGTGCCACCAGACTGGCCACTAGGCCCAGAGATCCTACTATCAGTAACGTCTGAGGTTGAATTGGGGGCAGACTGGCAATCAGTTGCCCTAGTTGCTGCCTGACCCGGACCTGGGTTGTATGCCTGGCACCATAGAGGGTATCTAGAGGGAATAGGGACGTGGCGTCCTGGGTGCCAGCGATCGCCGTAATTTCTGAGGTATCAGCAGGAACTAATACCGCCTCGCCAGGGTTAGATTGGGGGCTGGGCACCAGGCCACCAGCTCCCCGCTGCCAGGTGTGATAAAGATGGGGACTAATGTTGTGGCTCAGGGGCGTAGGTAGATTTTGCAGAGCTTCCAGGGCTTCCGTGGCGGTAGGATAGCGATCGCGAAAATCGTAGCGCACCATGCAGTCAAGAACCTCAGCTAAGGCAGCGGATACCGAAGCAGCATGGGGCTGCCAACTCAATTCCGAGGTCACCGGGTCTTCCCCAATTTTTTGGGGATGCACACCGGTCAGGGCTCGAATACCCAGCATACCTACAGCATAAACATCGCTACTAAACCGAGGTTTGCCGGCATATTGCTCATTTGGCATGTAGCCATGGGTACCAATGGCCACCGTCAGGTTAGTGGCTCCAGTTTCGGCATCAACTAGAGGTGAGGAGGTTACCTGCTTAACAGCACCAAAGTCGATCAAAACAAGCTTGCCATCCCGGTGGCGACGAATCAAATTGGACGGTTTAACATCTCGATGAATGACCTGTTGGCCGTGGACAAAGGCAAGAATCTCTAAAATCTCCTGCAGCAGCAAGACTACCCGAGTTTCTGACCAGGGTTTACCTTCCTCAATCTGGCTACTGAGGCGGCTTCCCTCCACATACTCTTGAGCCAGATAGAATTCCTGATTTTCTTCAAAATGGGCCAGCAAAGAAGGAATTTGGGGATGATTGCCTAGCTGATAGAGAACTCTAGCTTCAGTATCAAACAGGCGGCGAGCCATATCCAGGGTGGCGGCATCCTTATCTTGAACCTTAAGTTGCTTAATGACACACTTAGGATAATTGGGCAGATGTAAATCGGACACCAAAAAAGTACGGCTAAACCCCCCTGAGCCCAACCGCCGAATCACCTGGTATCGCCCCCCTAGAAGTGCTCGCTCCATAGTGCTAAAACACTGATTTGAGACTGTTGACAGTCTGCCTTTGAGCCCCTGATGGCCAACCCTGTCATGCTTGCCCCGATTAGCTCGACTACACCTATTCAGTACTCCTGTCTCAGTGTATTCCCTTATTGCCCAGCTTGGAGTAGACCCATCCTGGAATTTCTCGACGACAGCAATTGTACGGGTAGCCAAACGACCCTGGAATATACGTAAATTGAAATATCTTTTTTCTCCTGAGCCCTCCTATCGTCATGTTCGATTCTGCTAATTTTTCCAGCCCGATGCACCTCGAGGTTTTCGATGGCTTACCCGACGCCATCGTGATTGTTAATCAGCAAGGACAGCCTTTATACCTTAACCGTCAGGCTAGAAACTTTTTGCTCAACCATCTGGCCCATCTCTGGCGGGTGGAGGAACCCTCTGACTGGCAGGTGCTAGATAGTCAGGGGCAGTCTTTACTAGAAGCCCAACTCCCCTTGCAACGAATTTTAAGGGGTGACTGCCTGGAAAACGAAGAATTTATTTTGTTAGATCACCGCTCTCACCAGGCTCCTTTCTGGATTGCCCTGAGTGGCGGTCTGAGCGAGTACGGGGGCAAGCCAGTCGCAATCCTCTCGGGACGGAATATCTCAGCCCGCAAACACCAAGAAGCCAGGTTGCATCATCAAGCTCTGCATGATGAACTCACGGGTTTACCCAATCGCATCTATTTCATTGACCAGGTGAATCAGATTTTGGCCCAGGCCAGGCCCGACCACTCAATGGCCGTTTTGTTTATGGATCTGGACCGATTTAAAGAGGTTAACGATAATTTAGGTCATCGAGTTGGTAATGAGCTACTGACCCAGTTAGGAGAGCGTCTCCAAGGGCAGGTAAGGATGGCCAGCACGGTTGCCCGCCTGGGGGGAGATGAGTTTGCGATTCTCTTAGAGAATGTATCGGGTGCGGCGATGGCGATGACCATAGCTGAACAATTGCGAGAAGCGATCATTCAACCTTTTCTTTTGCACCAGTACGAAGTCTATATCGATGCCAGTATCGGTATTGCCCTGGGACCAACCCAGTATCAAAATGCTGAAGACTGGCTCCGGGATGCTGATGCCGCTATGTATCAGATCAAGGATCTGCCGGACCGGCACTGGCATATCTTTGATAGCTCTCTACAAATCCAGCGCAGTCAACGCATGCAGTCTGAAATGGAGCTACGTCAGGCTCTAGCTAAAGGAGAGTTACGTCTGCACTATCAACCCATTGTGACCATCAGTACCCAGAGCATCATTGGGTTTGAGGCCCTGGTACGGTGGCAGCACCCGACTCGTGGTTTACTCATGCCAGGGGAGTTTATTGCTACCGCTGAAGCCACTGGTTTGATTATTCCCCTGGGGTGGTGGGTACTGGAAGAAGCCTGTCGTCAGATGCAAGCTTGGGGCCTGCAATACCCGTCCATGGCGAATCTGACCATGAGTGTCAACATGTCGAGCAAACAGTTTTCTCAGCAAAATCTGGTTGACAAGGTCAAAGATATTCTGGCTAGAACTGAGTTTTCTCCCCATCGGCTTGCCCTAGAGGTGACCGAAGGTGTACTGATCAACCACTCCGAATCGATCATGGCCATTTTGGAACAGCTCCGGGCGATGGGTATCCGGCTCGCTGTTGATGACTTTGGCACAGGGTATTCTTCCTTGAGTTACCTTCACCGATTTCCCTTTGATTGCCTAAAAATAGATCGATCTTTCATCGAAAATGCTGATCAGGATTTTGAAAAGCTAGAGATCTTGCAGTCAGTGGTTCGACTAGCCTGGAACCTGGGTCTGGATGTGGTGGCAGAAGGGGTCGAAACCCAGCGTCATTATGCCCAGCTGAAGGCGCTGCGCTGCGAATCTGGTCAGGGTTATTTATTTTCTGAACCCCTTGCACCGGAGGGAATAGAAGCTTTAGTCACCAGGGACTTGAGCACCCAGAGTAGGTCTCAACCTTGGTTGAGACTTAGTGCCTGATCGGTTGTCTTAAGTGTGATCAATAATCTTAGAGATGGCTCTATGTGTGTGCCTTTAAAGGGGAGTCCTTGACTTTAAAAATTCTGACCTATCCACCTCAGCAGACATCGGCGGCAGAGTGGCGCCTGATTGCTCTGCACGGCTGGGGAGCCAACTCCGCTGATCTATTGGGATTGGCTCCCGATCTGGCCTTAGACGATTTTGTTATGGCCTTTCCTGAGGCTCCTTTTCCCCATCCTCAGGTGCCAGGAGGGCGTATGTGGTACGGCTTTCCTGCAGGGTACGACTTTCAGCAGCCCTGGGATTTTGATCAAGACAGTGACCTGCAAGCCAGTCGTCAAATGCTGCGTTCCTGGTTGCTAGATCTGGCTGCATCTAGTTCTATTCCCCTGGAGCATACTATCTTGGCAGGATTTTCTCAGGGGGGAGCGATGACTCTAGATGTTGGCCTTGGTTTACCTCTAGCTGGCCAGGTAAGCCTAAGTGGTTATCTGCATAGCAAAATGCCTGGAGCAGTTACTCCTCGGCCTGTAATGATGGTCCACGGGTCCTTCGATCCGGTTGTCCCGGTGGCAACGGCCTATGCTGCTAAGGCTGCCCTGGAGCAACAGGGTCAGGTAGTTAGCTTCCACGAATTGCCCATGGGTCACGAAGTTTCCCCGGCTGTAATTAGCCTGTTAAGGCAGTTTTGCGAAGATTTACGGCAAGGAGTCAGGTGAAGTGATTTTAAACCTTATTCTAGATTTAGAAGGGTTAGCTAGGAATTAATCGCTCCCTTTGCCTGACTATCAGGGAAGTGGGCGGCTATGGCCAAGGGGGAAGGAATCATGCTCAGTGTGCACGTATCATCAGAGGCAATTTTAGCCATGACTCCAAGCCAGGTGGCAGAATTAGCCCGCCGATTGGAAGCCGATGCCTACGAAAATGCCTTTGAGGGGCTACAGGATTGGCACATGCTCAGAGCCCTTGCCTTTCGTCGCCCTGAATTAGTCGAGTCCTATCTCTACCTGCTAGATTTAGAACCCTACGACGAGTCCTGATGTTTTATCTACCTACGGTTTTCTAGCTGGAGCTGGTCAGCGGTGTCTAAACCCGATCGAGTGTTAGTGGGCATCAGCGGGGGTATTGCTGCTTATAAGTTGGGTTGGGTCATTTCTCAACTGAGTCAGGCGGGGGTAGAGGTACGGGCTATTCTAACTGATGCGGCCCAGGCCTTTATATCGCCGTTAACGGTGGCGACCCTAAGTCGTCATCCAGCCTATACCGATGACCATTTTTGGCAAGCCGATCAGGGCCGGCCTCTCCATATTAGCCTGGGGGAGTGGGCCGAGGTTTTTCTCATTGCTCCCCTGACTGCCCAGACTCTGGCCAAGTTAGCCTATGGTTTGGCAGACAACTTACTAACCAACACCGTGTTAGCCTCTACCTGTCCGGTGCTGGTAGCGCCAGCAATGAATACCGATATGTGGCAACAGCCTGTGGTTCAGCGTAATTGGCAAATGCTTCTGCAGGATCAACGCTTCCATGGGGTGGGGCCAGGGCAGGGCAGGTTGGCATGCGATCGCCTTGGAGCTGGGCGCATGGCTGAACCCGACGATCTGATTTCCTACCTGCATTCCCTACTCCATAGCGGTGGTAAACGGGACCTGGAGGGGCGGTGCCTCTTAATTAGTGCCGGTAGTACCCAGGAATATCTAGACCCGGTACGTTTTATTGGTAATCCCTCCACTGGCAAGATGGGGGTGGCACTGGCCCTCGCTGCTCATCACCGAGGCGCTCGGGTGGTTCTGGTGCACGGCCCTATGGAACAAGGGCTGGTCGATCGCTTAGCAGAGATTGAAACCCACCCGGTGGTCAGCGCTGCTGCTATGCATCAGGCTATGGTGGAGCACCTCGCTAGAGCCAACTGGATTGTCATGGCAGCAGCGGTAGCAGATGTCAAACCAGCCACCCTATCGGCTACCAAGTTGGCCAAAGGGGCTATTCCTCCCAACCTGGCCCTGGAACCTGTAGCCGATATTTTGCTGGATCTAGCCCGGCGTCGTCAGCCACAGCAAAAATTGATTGGCTTTGCTGCCCAGACCGGTGAGATTGTGGCTCCTGCCCTGGAAAAACTGCACCGCAAAGGCTTAGATGCGATCGTGGCTAATCCAGTAGATCAGCTTGAAACCGGATTCGGCAGGGATACTAACCAAGCAGTTTTAATCTGTGGTGACCAACAGATTACTATTTCTCCTTGCACCAAGCTAGAAATGGCCCACCGTATTTTCGACTATTTAGTACAAAAATACTAAACCCATGGAAATAGCAGAGTCATTCCATTCTTGCCTAATCTGCCATCAATAGACTCAATCTGAAGAAATGACTAGATGGTAGGAAATCGCTTAATCAGTTATTATCTAGCAAGTTCCTGAACATTCTCCTATCGTTCCAACACTATGGAAGATAACTGCATTTATACTAAGATGCTTGAAGATATATTTCGCTCCAAGCGGCTTATTTCTTTAAGAATAGACTGGTGGATGATTGATCCTGAACAAATGATTTTAACTCGATGGCCCGTCGCCTGCTGCTATGGTTCCATAACCGGTAGTCAATTCAGAAGAATGGCTAGAATCTGCTGAATATCTATAGCTTCAGCCCCTTTGTCTTTGATCGGTTAAAGGATGATGGAGCAAACTATCGGTTCCAGTAGGTGCCTTTAGCACAAGAGAGCACACCCAGCTTAGGACTTTAGTGATCTCAGGACGGTTAAAAAAACCTGCCCCACCTGTCCCCTGCCGAAGTACTATTAGCCAGACTGTTCAAATCTGCCCGCAGGAACTTTTTATTTAATTGAATCATCATTGGATCAATATCAGCTTTTTTGAAAAGTTCATCTATCTTGGATCTCATGAGCGTATCGTAATAGTCACAAATCATGCTCGAGGTGGCTATCACAGTACTAGAGTAGTATCTGAAATCATTTAAAGGGGTCGCTATACTTGATTTCTCTGAGACAAAATTTATTGCTAACTCTAGTTAGTTCCCAGTTAAAGCCTTAGCTGACTAAAACTGGGAACTAAAATCATCTGATCTCAATTTCGGTGTTTGACGCAAAGCATTCACGCTGCGATCGCAGACCTGACTATCTTTACTACACTGGCTAATTGCGGGCTAACCACTTTTGACCATTGAGGCGTTTTGAGAGAAACAAAACCATCAAGTCTAACGTTGCCTTCCGCTCATCTCCCATAAACTGCTCAATGGTACTGGGTTGGGAGCCGTGATCGCAATGGTAAAACAGCTTAGGGCCGTTGATCGTATCCTTAGTAAATACGATGGCAAATTCTCGAGAGCCTTGCTTACAAACTCCTTGAATTTGCCAGTAGGGATCAGTGTCAGCTATGCCAAACACCGGCAGAGGCCGTTGGTCAAAGCTGAATCGAATATCTTCCAGACCTTTTTCCCTTAGGGCTGTTGTCAACGAAGGCAGCAAATCTTGTTGAATAAACTCTGCAAAGGGTTTATCTTCTGGGGCTGGAGGCTTTTCTTTAGGGACAGGTTTAGCATCCGTCTCTGCCTTAGCAGTAGGAGTAGACGCTGTCCCAGGGATATCTTGCCCAGCCGATGAATCAGCTCCAGGAGAGGGAGTTTTTTCCTTAGCCATAGAACACCGTAGGTTACTTCACATTGACAGATCAAGTAAACCGCAGGTTTTTCCCGCTGGTTTTTTTCCATACTAAAACATAGCCCCCCTACAGGTATAGTCGCCACGGAGAAAACGTCAAGGGGGTGCCGACTGACTCACCGGACCTATCCCTGGGGCATCAGGGTTAATAAGTTTTTGCGCAGGGTAGCCAGATCTGCAGAGTTGCCATCGGTGTAGTCCGTAATGCCCACCGCCAGCAAATCGGCCTCAACCATCAGGTGCACTAACTCTTTAAAGGTGACACTAGGAGCCCACCCTAACGCTTGCTGAGCCTTGGTGGCATCTCCGATCAGCAGGTCAACTTCTGCCGGTCGCAGATAGCGAGGGTCGAACTCGACATAGTCGTGCCAGTCTAACCCGACTCGATTAAAGGCAATATCCAAAAATTCCCGAATCGAGTGGGTTTCATTGGTGGCCACAACATAGTCGTCGGGACTATCTTGCTGCAGCATGAGCCACATGGCCCGCACGTAGTCTTTGGCATAGCCCCAATCGCGCTTAGAGTCCAGGTTGCCTAGGTAAAGCTTCTGCTGCTGACCTGCTACAATTCGAGCCAGAGCTCGGGTAATCTTGCGGGTCACAAAGGTTTCACCCCGCCGCGGTGACTCGTGATTAAATAAAATGCCGTTACAGGCAAACAGATCGTAGGATTCGCGGTAATTAATGGTTTGCCAGTGGGCATACACCTTGGCACAAGCATAGGGACTGCGGGGGTAAAAGGGAGTGGTCTCCCGTTGGGGGATTTCTTGAACCTTACCAAACATTTCTGAGGAGCCAGCCTGGTAAAAGCGCACTTCCAGCCCGGTACGTTGTTGGTAGTCGCGAATTGCCTCGAGAAGCCTCAGGGTGCCCATGCCAACAGCATCTACGGTGTATTCAGGGGAGTCGAAACTGACTCGAACGTGGGACTGAGCTCCCAGGTTGTAAACCTCCTGGGGCTGCACCTGCTCCAGGATACGCCGCAGCATAGTGCCATCGGTGAGGTCTCCATAATGCAAAAATAGACGAGCCTCTTGATTGTGGGGGTCTACATAGATATGGTCGATGCGATCGGTGTTAAAGGTAGAGGTACGGCGAATAATGCCGTGTACTTCATAATTATTTTCTAGTAATAACTCTGCTAGATAGGAACCATCCTGTCCGGTAATACCGGTAATCAGGGCAGATTTGCGGTTGATGTTAGGAGATTTATGCATAACTATTGACCTCATGAGAACTTGATTACTGTGATTAAGAGCGATACCGGAGCTAGCAACTGGTTAGTTATGTTGTTTCAAGTATTTTGTTTCAAGCTGGCCAGTGGTTGCTGGGTCGGCTGCAGCTCGAGTTCACGCCAAGTGGTTGGGACCAGACCATGGCTTTAACCAGCATGATTAGGGATGACCGAGGTCCTACCGGAAAAGTTGTAGATCACGACGAATAGCGGCCAGTTCTTCTGTCAAGGTGATCAAATCGGCCTGCAAAGATGGGTCTGTTGCTGGTTGAGAAGCCATTTCTACCCTAGCATCTGGTGCAGGGGACTCGGCACTGGCAAAGGGATGGGGAACCTGGCTTAAGACCATATCCAGCAGTTGTCGTAGGTCTTTTTCGGCCACTTCACCCCTAGTTTCTAACACCTCTACCAGTCTATCAACATCGTTGTCCAGTCCGGCGAAGGTCTGCCTGGATGCTTCAGGGAACTGTAAGGCTTCCGCCAGGGAAGTAGCG
The DNA here is from genome assembly GCA_018970085.1 of Cyanobacteria bacterium REEB459. Classification (GTDB taxonomy): domain Bacteria; phylum Cyanobacteriota; class Cyanobacteriia; order Phormidesmidales; family Phormidesmidaceae; genus Nodosilinea. Next base: position 8,921 of record JAGWXD010000018.1, on the reverse strand, counting down.
GCGCCCAGGGTTAGGCGCAAGCCTTTCTCGAGAACCTGGGATAGGTGATTTGTATTGATAGCCATCAGCTGCTTGAAACTATAGGGATAAGTAACTTAAAAAAACTTGTAACAATTTCTTATTAGAATTTCATTGTACTTAATATCTCATCCTACTCCAGATAATGACAAATATCTTCATAAAGTTGCGGAAGGGTGGTTTCGGTGGTCAGGCGTATCCGGTCGTCTCGGAGGGTGATTAATACCCTGGCGGCAAAAGCGCTAGTCCAGATATTGGGATTGCAAAAGATTTCTAAAAATACTTCGCCGGTGTGACGATATTCCATGGGTTTTAGTTGCCCGGGTCGGGAAATAGGGCCGGCTTCAACTGCAGCTGCTTGCCATTGGCCTTTGAGTGCGCTGAGGCAGGCTTGTAGTTCTTCGGCGGCGGCGATGGAAAAATTGAATCGTACCGATCCATCGGATAGGTTCAGGGTGAGGGTAGGGGTGGGCATGGCTGAAAGGTTGAGAACTGTAGAACCGACTGTCTCCTATTCTGCCATCTTGGGTCCTCGCCTCGACCAGAGGGCTGTACCGATTTCGGTCTGGGGTTTAAGCCCCTATCGTTACTTGCTACTATGGGGGTCTGATGGTGAATCAGGAGAATATAAATTAGGAGAACAATTGTGCGAGAGATTTTAATTAGTCTGGCTGTGTTGGTGGGTTGCTGTCTGGTATTACTAGTAGCCCAGTTAGGTGGTCCTATGTCCAGCGCTACGGCGGCCTTGGGTGGACCTGACTCTGAAGCCAGGCTGGACGCTGCTGCTACCCCCGTCGCTATGGCTATGGCGGTTACCGGGTCAGCCGCTGACTTGCTATCTTCTCCTCCTGCCCCGGAGTCCAGGCAACCGATTACCACTGCCTCTGGTCTGCGCTATGTTGATCTGGTAGAAGGGACAGGAGCAATGCCTCAAACTGGTCAGCGAGTTACCGTGCATTACACCGGCACCCTAGAAGATGGTACTAAGTTTGATAGCTCTCGCGATCGCGGTCGCCCTTTTACCTTTCAAATTGGCGTCGGCCAGGTGATTAAGGGCTGGGACGAAGGGGTCAGTACGATGCGGGTGGGAGGGCAGCGCCAGTTGACCATCCCTCCCGAGTTGGGCTACGGTAGCCGCGGTGCCGGTGGGGTTATTCCTGGCAATGCCACCCTAGTGTTTGATGTGGAACTGTTGCGAATTGGTTAACCAATCCTGGGATCCTGTCTGATCCGCGTCGGGTTGACCTTAATGGTGACTATCTAGAGTCCAGGGAGATGGGGTAGAACATGGCAACCCACTGGCCGGTGCTGGTCGGCATCAATCAGTACAGATCTCTCCAACCCCTGCTTTATTGCCAAGGGGATGCGATTGAGTTAAGAGACTGCCTGATTGAGGATGTCGGTTTGCCGGCGGCCAACTGCGCTCTATTCACTGACGTGGCCCCTATGGTCTATCAGGGAGCGGCTTTTCCTAACCGTAACAATCTTTTACACCAGCTCAGTCAGACTTGTGAACAGGCGGCTCCCGAAGACTTGGTCTGGTTTTTTTTTAGTGGCTACGGTTTGCACTGCCAGGGTGAAGACTATATTTTGCCCATCGATGCCAACCCTGATCAGATTCCTGAAACAGCGATTGCCCTGCGACGTGTGTTTAATCTTTTGAAGACCCAGGGAAACTGTCAATGCCTGGTGATGTTAGATATGCATCGCCCCCAGTCGGGTTTAACCGTAGCCGAGTTGGGGCGCTCCACCCTGGCCCTGGCTGAGAGTCTGGCTGTGCCTTTAATTCTATCCTGTCTGCCCGATCAGTTCTCTCAAGAAAGCCTAGCGGTGCGCCATGGATTTTTTACCCAAGCTCTGCTGGAGGGGTTGAGATTTCACAGCTGTTTTACCTTGGCTCAGATGGTGGATTACCTCGGCGATCGCATCCCAGAGTTATGTCAACACCACTGGCGACCGCAGCAAAATCCCATGGTGGTGATTCCTGCTGATCAGAGACTGCTGCTGTTGGTGCCTCCCCATAGCTCGATCCTAGCGGGGGACACCTACGACCTGGTGAGCCATGCTCCGGCATCAACAGCCCACCACGCACTGCAGCGGCCAGGCCATCTTAGTACCCTAGACCCCAGCTCAACCCCGCCGGCAGACTCCCATCGTCCCCTCCCAGAGAGCCCGCCCCCGCCTGCGCCCATCTCTAACCCGGGCCAACCTCCCTGGGGTTGGCTGAGGGTCGGGGTTGCCGGTTTACTGGCGGGGGGAGTACTGGTGGGAGCACTACTGCTAGCACTTGCGCCCCAATTTAAAGGCCCACCCCCCTTAACGGCAGAGAGACCCCCAGCGTTGACCGACCTGGACTTTTCAGGAAAAACTAACTTGCCCCAAGCCTCCCTTGCTCCCATGGCGGGGTCAGCCCTGTTTAACCACGCCTACCGCCACCTCGAGCCGCTCTCTGCTTCTGCCTTTAACAATGCCATCGAAAAGCTTCGCCAGATTGCCCCAGAAGACCCCCTCTATGACCAGGTTCAGGCTCAAATCAGTCGCTGGAGTTGGGTAATTTTAGATCTGGCTAGAGGCCGGGCGGTGGCTGGTAACTTGAAGGGGGCGGTGGCGGCTGCCCGTCTAGTCCCCACCGATCAAGCCGATGCCTATGCCCAGGCCCAGCTGCTGATGCAGCGATGGCAGCAACAAAACATCAATCGCCAGCTTCTACAAGAGGCTCAGGCTCTGCTGCAGGCCCAGCAGGCTACCACCTATCGGGATGGCATTTTATTATTGCAACAGATTCCAGCCGATTATCCAGAATCCAGTCTGGCCCAGGAGCGAATTAACCAGTGGAGTCAGGATATGCTGGCAATAGCCCAGGTACGGGCTGCTAATGGGCAACTGCCGGGAGCGATCGCCGCCGCCGATCTGATACCAGCCGGTACCGGCGCCTACGATCAGGCCCAACAACAGCTAAAAACCTGGCGGGGCCAATAAAGTTACCTTGTGATTGCCTATGCTTTCCCCAATTCTGCCGGGTCCTGGTCAAGAGTCGGTGTGGGACTATCCCCGGCCACCCCGTTGGCAAGACTCTTCTCGCCATCTTCAGGTGGTCTTTAACGGGGTGGTCATAGCCGATTCTAGTCGGGCTCGCCGGGTTCTAGAGACCAGTCACCCGCCGGTTTACTACATTCCCCCTGAGGACGTACAGATCGCCTATCTGCAGCCCCTACCCAGAACCTCCCTGTGTGAATGGAAGGGTGAAGCCAGTTACTTCTCCGTTGCCGTAGGCGATCGCCAGGTAGAGCCTGGGGCCTGGTGTTATCACCACCCCACTCCACCCTTTGCCGAGATTGCTGGTTACATCGCCTTTTATCCCGCTCGCATGGATGGCTGCTATCTGGATGGTCAGCTAGTTGAAGCTCAGCCCGGCGACTTTTACGGCGGATGGATTAGCGCTGATATTGTGGGCCCCTTTAAGGGCGGCCCGGGCACCTGGGGTTGGTAAGTTGACCGGTTATTCCCCTGCGGGCTGAGAGCTGCAGGTGGCCGGAATATCCAGGCGATCGCGGCTGGCGGTCAATACCTCTACCGAGCGGTTCAGACGAGCTTCTAGATAGTGTTTTTGATCCAACAACTGGCGCAACTTTTGGTGCCTGGCGATCGCCAGACTCAGGCTAGGAAGTTGCTCTGGAGGACAAACAAGACACTGCACCTGGCCTTCTGGGTCAAGACTACAGAGCTGGTAGGTAGGGGCGGTAGAAGCCTCCGCCGAGGATAGAGGAGCTTCCTGATCCAGGGACTGGCATAACCGCTCTACATAACCAGACAGCGCCTCAGCATCGCCATGGCGCAGCAAAGCCGCTTCCTTTAAGGGAGTCGGATTGCGGTCCGAGGGCTTAACGGGTTCTAGCCAACCTTCGACAATGGGCCCTTCCATATAAAGGGCCTGGATACGCTGTAGGACCTCTTTTAATTCCCTATGCCAGCTTTCGATGGCCAGGTGGATATCCTGCAATACCTTAATAGCTAGCGCAGGATTGGCATCGTGGCGATGACGACTAAAGACCGGCCGTTTAGGTTTGGGCAGACCTGGCAGGTCACAGGTTTGTACCTGCATCGGGAAGGGTTTGACGGCCGCGGGGGGAGCGCTACCTTGATCCTGAGACTGAATATTAAAGGAAATAGGCCGGGCAGAGGGCCGACCAGGAGTCGCAGAGGGGTGGGATGGTTCTGAGGCGTTAACCATAGGTGAAAGATCCAAGGGAAGATGGCTGATCACTGATCTGCAGTGAGGACCTGATTAACTTATACCTGAATTCTGCCATTCCAGGCTATGGTAGGGACTGAGCTCAAGGACAACTCAGCCTGCAGTCCGGCGATGGTCCCCTAACCAGCCCCTAAAAGCCTGGCTCACCAAACCTGGCTAGTGGTCTCCAGCCCTGGGTTAGACTAAAAACTGAGGGCATCAAGCCAACCTGTCTACCCCATCTGATTGCTGTTCTGATTAAACTCACAAGTCAACCGTCTCCCCCTATGCAGGTGAACTGGCACAACATCAAAGCCTACGAAGATATTCTTTACCAGAAGGCCGATGGGATCGCCAAAATCACGATTAACCGCCCCCATCGGCGCAATGCCTTTCGGCCCGAAACCATTACCGAACTCTACGAGGCCTTTAGCAACGCCCGGGAAGATAGCCGCATTGGGGTGGTTTTGCTGACCGGGGCCGGTCCCCATAGCGATGGCAAGTATGCTTTTTGCGCCGGTGGTGACCAGAAGGTGCGGGGCCACGGCGGCTACCTGGATGGGGCAGGAGTGCCACGCCTGAATGTGTTGGACCTGCAGCGGCTGATTCGCTCCATGCCCAAAGTGGTGATTGCCCTGGTGGCGGGCTACGCCATCGGTGGGGGTCAGGTACTGCACGTGGTTTGTGACCTGACCATTGCGGCGGATAACGCCATTTTTGGCCAGACTGGCCCCCGGGTGGGCAGCTTTGACGGCGGCTTTGGGGCCAGTTACCTGGCCCGCATCGTGGGCCAAAAAAAAGCTCGGGAAATCTGGTATCTTTGCCGCCAGTACGATGCTCACCAGGCCATGGCCATGGGCCTGGTCAACCAGGTGGTGCCGGTGGACCACTTAGAGTCGGAGGGCATCGCCTGGGCCCAGGAAATTCTGCAAAATAGCCCCCTTGCCATCCGTTGCCTAAAGGCCGCCTTCAACGCCGACTGCGACGGTCAGGCCGGCCTGCAAGAGTTGGCCGGTAACGCTACCCTGCTCTATTACATGACTGAAGAGGGTACGGAGGGGAAACAGGCTTTTCTAGAGAAGCGATCGCCCAATTTTCGCCAGTATCCCTGGCTACCCTAGCGTCAAGGCTAGAGGACGCCGTGCTGTTGCCAAAACTCCAGTTCTTGACGAATACGCTGCCGGTCCTCGGGGTTGGCATAGCGCAGCTGGTGGCGGAGTTCGTTAATTACCTGACGACGGTGTTGGGGGGAAATGGCGTAGCCCATAGGAAGAATCCTCAAATTGTATCTATAGCTACAGTTTATCAATCTCTTTTATAATTATTACTGTGTTTGCAAATCTTTGAACTTTAGTTACCTTGGAAATCCTCCCAGCCCCTCCCAGGGGGATAGACCGCTCAGCCTGGGCTGAGACGGTAAAGTGTATTGTTCGACACTGGCGGTACAATTTGAAGGAAAGACAATACTCTGTGGCCACTAGTCAAGGGCCATAGGGCTGAAAAAGTAGACGGGTTTGCAAAATCAATCCCGATGCGGCAATAGCGGTCTATGGTCAATCAGCCCAGCGATAGGTGTTTCATCCCCATACCTGAATCACAGGGAAGCATGCCCGTACGCGAATTTTAGTATCAGCATGGCCATGGCCAACCTGATTTAATATCAAAATCTAGAGGTTTCCGTAATATGCACCTGAGTGACATAACTCACCCCAACCAATTGCACGGGCTATCAATTCGCCAACTCGAAGAAATTGCCCGCCAAATTCGCGAAAAACACCTGGAGACCGTAGCCACCAGTGGGGGGCACCTGGGCCCGGGGTTGGGGGTGGTGGAGTTAACTCTAGCCCTCTACCAAACCCTCGATCTAGATCGCGACAAGGTGGTGTGGGACGTGGGCCACCAGGCCTATCCCCATAAATTAATTACTGGTCGGTACCATGACTTCCATACCCTGCGGCAAAAGGACGGGGTGGCCGGTTACCTGAAACGCAGCGAAAACCGTTTCGACCACTTTGGGGCGGGCCATGCCTCCACCAGTATTTCCGCCGCCCTGGGCATGGCCCTGGCGCGTGACTTGGCCGGCGAAGATTACAAGGTGGCGGCGATTATTGGTGATGGCGCCCTGACCGGGGGCATGGCCTTGGAGGCGATCAACCACGCCGGCCACCTGCCCCATACCAATTTGTTGGTGGTGCTGAACGACAATGAAATGTCCATTTCTCCCAATGTTGGCGCCATTCCCCGCTATCTGAATAAAATGCGCCTCAGCCCACCAGTGCAGTTTCTCACTGATAATTTAGAGGAGCAATTCAAGCACCTGCCCTTTGTGGGTAGTTCCCTTTCCCCCGAATTGGATCGGGTCAAGGAGGGCATGAAGCGTCTGGCGGTGCCCAAGGTGGGAGCGGTGTTTGAAGAGTTGGGCTTTACCTATATGGGTCCTGTCGATGGCCATAACCTGCAGGAACTGATCACCACCTTCAAAGAAGCTCACCAACATACCGGACCGGTGCTGGTGCATGTGGCCACTACCAAGGGTAAGGGCTATGCGATCGCCGAAAAGGACCAGGTCGGCTACCATGCCCAATCCCCCTTTAACCTGGCCACCGGTAAGAGCCTGCCCTCCAGTAAGCCCAAGCCCCCCAGCTACTCCAAAGTGTTTGCCCAAACCCTGATTAAGCTGGCGGAGGAAAATCCTAAAATTATTGGTATTACCGCGGCCATGGCTACTGGTACGGGGTTGGATAAACTGCAACAGGCGTTGCCCCAGCAGTATATTGATGTGGGCATTGCTGAACAGCATGCCGTCACCCTGGCCGCTGGTCTGGCCTGCCAGGGGGTTCGTCCCGTGGTGACGATCTATTCCACCTTCCTACAGCGGGGCTTTGACCAGATTATTCACGACGTCTGTATTCAAAAGTTGCCGGTGTTTTTCTGCCTGGACCGGGCGGGTATTGTGGGGGCCGATGGTCCTACCCACCAGGGCCTCTACGACATCGCCTATCTGCGCTGCATTCCCAATATGGTGCTGATGGCTCCCAAGGACGAGGCGGAGTTACAGCGTATGCTGGTGACGGGGATTAACTACACGGATGGGGCGATCGCCCTGCGCTATCCCCGTGGTAGCGGCTATGGCGCTCCCCTCATGGAGGAAGGCTGGGAGCCCCTACCGATCGGTAAGGCGGAGGTGCTACGCCAGGGAGATGACCTGTTGTTGTTGGGCTACGGCTCCATGGTTTACCCTGCCCTGCAAACCGCCGAGATTTTGAGTGAGCACGGGATTGAGGCCACGGTGGTAAATGCCCGCTTTGCTAAACCCCTGGATACCGAGCTGATCCTGCCCCTGGCCCAGCGCCTGGGTAAGGTGGTCACCCTGGAGGAAGGTTGCCTGATGGGGGGCTTTGGCTCGGCGGTGGCGGAGGCCATTCTAGATGCCCAACTGCCGGTCTCGGTGCTGCGCCTTGGGGTGCCCGATGTACTAGTGGACCATGCTACTCCAGAACAGTCCATGGCAACCCTGGGGTTGACCCCGCCCCATCTGGCGGAGCGCATCCTGGCTACCTACCGGGTTCCTCAACCGGCCCTGGTGGGTTAGAGGCAGGGCTCTCCAGGCAAAACTCCACCAGAGCCAAGGCGAAATTACGGTGTTCGTGTCCGGCCAGGCTGAGTTGAATCAGGGCAAATCGTTAGAGCGGGCTGAGAGCATGCCATTGATCCAGACTGAGCGCAGTGCCCAGGCGGCTGGCCTGGGCTGTGACCGGGCTGGTATCTGGTCTAGCCGCCCCCAGGCCGGATCGGGGTCGATCGCTAGATCGGTGGGCCACTCACCGGTCTGGTCGTAAACCCACTGGCGATGGCGATAATCAAGGGGGCGGAGTCAGCCAGGGCAATAAAACCCAACTTGGCGGTGGGGGGCTGGGGAGTAATATCTAAGACTAAATCTCCCCCTCGCTTACTGATGCGCCCCAATACCTTGATGTTGACGTAGAAGACATCGAGGTAAACCACCGGATAAACCGTCTCTAAGGGCCGGCTCTGCCAGGCTTTCACCTGATCGAGTACCGCATCCGTCACTTCGCTAATCAGCGAGGCGGAAACCTCCACCCCGAATAGGTCTTGCAACTGGGCAGTGATATCTCGCAAGCTCAAGCCTCAGGCGTACATTGCAATGATCTTTTCATCCAAACCCGCTAAGCATCGCTGATGTTTAGGGATTCATATCGGATCAAACTCACCGTTACGATCCCAAAGAATCGACACCTCTAAACTGGCCGGTAGTGGATTTTAGTGCAGGACGGAGGAAAGAATCGGATCACCTTGCTCTGCTAGCTTCTCCCGGATGCGGCAGTTGTAGTCATGGATGAACAGCCAGATTGCCCCAATGGGGTTCTCTAGCTTCTTGGAAAACGACAAGGTCTTCCTGACCAGTCGCACCACCCGCTGCCTCAGGGTGTTGTTCAGCCGCTCGATGTAACTGGTCAAGCCGCTGTCTTTGCCCACAGCCTCATGCCGCTTACTCGGAATTATCGTAACCTAAGCTTCCCAGCAGTCGGTGTAAACCTTGGCGCATTGTCGGTAGACCGGTGGAAGTGACTGCCAGAGGGCGATCGCCGATTCCCGAGAACGATCTCCGAGGTGACAGCCAATAGGTGACGGCTAGTATTTTCTCAGTTCT
>JAGWXD010000017.1 GCA_018970085.1 Cyanobacteria bacterium REEB459 | reverse complement strand
ACGGCAGCGGCGATGGGGGCTATGCCAAGGTCATGAGTCCGGCCTTTATTGCCGCCGAAATGGCTCTGTTTGCCCAGCAGGCCCGGGAGGTAGACATCATTATTACCACGGCCCTAATTCCTGGCAAGCCGGCCCCGAAGTTAATCACCCGGGAAATGGTAGAAGCCATGAAACCTGGATCGGTGGTGGTGGATCTGGCTGCTGAGCAAGGGGGCAACTGCGAGCTGACGGTGCCTGGTCAGATTGCTACCCACCAGGGGGTGACCATTATTGGTCTGACCGATCTACCCAGTCGCATGGCCGCCCAGGCCAGTCAACTCTATGGCAATAACCTTTACCATTTGCTCGCCGACCTGGGGGGAGCCCATCAGTTTGCCCTCAACCTGGAGGATGAGGTGGTGCGCTCCGTTACGGTTATCCATCGGGGTGAGGTGATCTGGCCTGCCCCTAAACCCCAGGCCCCCCAGCCGGTGGCCCCCCAGATCGATCGCCCCGCCCCGCCCCAGCCGGATGCCCCCAGCCCCGGCTGGCAACGCTGGGGGTCTCAGTTACTCTGGCCGATCGCCATTAGTGCGGTCTTTCTAGCCCTGGGGCGGTGGGCTCCGCCCGCCTTTCTGACCCATTTCACCGTATTTGTGCTGGCCAGTTTCTTGGGTTGGAAGGTGATTTGGGATGTTGCTCCTGCCCTCCATACCCCCCTGATGAGTGTTACCAATGCCATCAGCGGCATCATCATTATTGGCGGCATGTTGCAAATTTCCGATCAGCTCACCTCCCCTACAACGCTGTTGGGAGCCCTGGCCCTATTTTTAGGAACGGTGAATATCGCCGGGGGCTTTATGGTTTCCCAGCGCATGCTCAATATGTTCCACCGCTAAATGTCCCACCGCTAAGGCTATCGCCCCCAGGTTTCCGTCTAGTTAGTCCCCTTTTTTCCTTGCCCTATGACCACCCCCTTTGTGACTACGGCCTATATCGCTGCCAGTATTTTGTTTATTCTCAGTCTGAGTGGCCTGTCCACTCAGGCCACCGCTAAGGGTGGCAACCTGCTGGGGGTGCTGGGTATGGCGATCGCCTTTTTAGCTACCGCCCTGATTAGCCAGGGTTACCCCATCCAGATAGGGTCCATTGGCCTGGGCATTTTGGTGGGAGTGCTGGCCGCCTCCCGAGTTGCCATGACCGCCATGCCCGAAATGGTGGCTTTACTCAATAGCTTTGTGGGTCTGGCGGCGGTGCTGGTGGGCTTTGCTGAGTATCTCCAAGCCGGTAGTGCGGGGGCGGGGCTGGAGGAAACCATCCACCGCATTGAAATCTATATTGGCGTATTCATTGGCATGGTCACCTTTACCGGCTCGATGGTAGCGGTGGGTAAGCTGCAGGCCCTGCTACCCAGCCGGGCGGTGTTGCTTCCCGCTCGTCACCTGCTCACCATGGCCATGCTCGTGGCTATGGTGGGTCTTGCCGTTCCCTTTGTCACGGCCCCTGGCCAGAGTGGCCTATTACCCCTGGGTCTGCTCACCTTAATCTCAGGCATCTTTGGGGGGGTGATTGTGCTGGCCATTGGCGGTGCTGATATGGCAGTGGTGATTTCCCTGTTAAATAGCTATTCGGGGTTGGCCTCAGCGGCGGCCGGCTTCATGCTCAATAACGATTTATTGATTATTACCGGGGCCTTAGTGGGTAGCAGTGGGGCCATTCTCAGTTACATCATGTGTAAGGGCATGAATCGGTCTTTTTTGAATGTGCTGTTGGGAGGCTTTGGCGAAGGTGCCCAGGTCAGCTCTGGCAAACACTCTGGCCCGGTTGTTGAGGCCACCTCCACCAACGTTACTGAGGTGGCTGAGCGGCTGCGGGCAGCCCAGACCATTGTCATCGTGCCGGGTTATGGCATGGCGGTCGCTCAAGCTCAGCACGCCATCGCCGAGATCACCCGCATTCTCAGGGACCAGGGTAAGCAGGTGCGCTTTGGCATCCATCCCGTGGCGGGCCGTATGCCTGGTCATATGAATGTGCTGCTGGCGGAAGCCAATGTTCCCTATGACATAGTGCTGGAAATGGACGAAATTAACGATGATTTTGCTGGCACCGATCTGGTATTAGTGATTGGTGCTAACGATACGGTCAATCCTAGCGCCCAGGAAGATCCCACCAGCCCTATTGCCGGCATGCCAGTGATGCAGGTGTGGCAGGCGGAAACCGTCGTGGTGTTCAAGCGCAGTCTGGCAGCCGGTTATGCCGGTGTGGATAATCCCCTGTTTCACCGGGATAATACCCTGATGTGTTTTGGGGATGCTCGCTCCAATATCAATGGAGTGTTGGCCCAACTGACGCCAGTGGCCGGCGGGTCTGGCTCTGAGGCGGTTCTATCTCTGGCCTGAGGCTGGGTCTATCGGGCCATTATGGATTCCCTGGCTTTTCTGGCCCTATTAAGACAATATCGGGCGATCGCTGTGCTGCGCTGCCAGAATCTAGACCAGGCTTTGCCCCTGGCCCTGGCCTTGGCGGCGGGGGGGCTACGGTTCATGGAGGTGACCTGGAATAGCCCTTGCCCTGGGCAATTACTCACCCAGTTACGACAGTCCCTACCCCATTGTCAGATTGGAGTAGGGACTCTCCTTTCCATAGCCGATCTGGAGGCCGCTACAGCCGCCGGAGCCGCCTTTGCCTTTAGCCCCCATACAGATCAGGCCATGGTGACCTGGGCTGTCAACCATGGCCTACCCTTTGTACCGGGAGCCCTAACCCCCAGTGAAATTGTCACCGCCTGGCAGGCGGGAGCCACAGCGGTTAAGGTATTTCCCATTACGGCGGTGGGGGGGGCAGCCTACCTGAGAAGTCTCAGGGGTCCCCTGGACAATATTCCCCTCGTACCCACGGGTGGAGTGAGCCTTGAAAATGCCCCGCAGTTGCTGGAGGCAGGGGCAATGGCCGTAGGGCTTTCTACCGCCCTCTGCCCCAGTCAGGCGATCGCCCGGGGCGATTGGGACCTGATCACCACCAGGGCCCAGGCCCTAGTAGAAAGCTTACAACCCTTTACCCGCCGCCCCAGGGAAGATCGGCCAGTTATCTAATCTGGATCCGCAGCCCTAGACTGGTTGATGGACCATGCATGCGCTGACCAGGACATCAATACCGTTTGGTATTCAACTTCAGGGCCTCAAACCAAAGGGTACTCAAGACCCCTGCTGCGATCGCCAGGGCCAGATCCACAGGGTGGAGAATGGAAAAGCGAAACAGCGATCGCAGCAGGGGCTGATAAAGGATCATGGCCAGGAGTCCCACCCCAGCGCCCAACACCCACCAGAGAGCGGGGTTAGGGGTGGTCAGGGTGGCCAGGGCCGGGCGGGACCAGGAACGGTTGGTGACAATCAGGCTGAGGTTAGCAATAATCAAGGCGGTGAAGGCTAGGGTACGGGCGTCAAATTCTCCGTTACCCCGGTAATAGGCGATCGCAAAAACCGCCACCAATACCACCAGCACACTCAACCCCTGCAGGCAGATCAGCCTCAGGGTGCGGCGACTAAAGAGAGGCTCGCGAGGCGGACGGGGAGGACGATCCATGGCATCAGCCTCAGCCGGCTCAGCCTCAAACACAATGGTGCAGGCGGGGTCAATCAACAGGTGCAGAAAAGCAATATGGATGGGCATCAACACCAGGGGCCACTGGAAAATCACTGGAATCAGAGAAATTCCAGCAATGGGAATATGCACCGCCAGGGTATAGGCCATGCCCTTTTTGAGATTATCAAAAATACGCCGACCCAATTTAACCGAAGCCACAATGGCCGAAAAATCATCCTCCAGCAGCACCAGATCGGCGGCTTCGCGGGCTACATCGGTACCGCGGCCGCCCATAGCAATGCCAATGTGGGCAGCCTTCAGAGCAGGGGCATCGTTGACCCCGTCACCGGTCATCGCCACGATCTCGCCCCGTTGCTTGAGGGCATTGACAATCTGGAGCTTTTGCTCAGGCACCACCCGGGCGAAGATATTAACCGTGGCAATACGACTTTGCAGTTGTTCAGGACTGAGTTGATCGAGTTCAGCCCCGGTCAGAATAGCGGTGGCGGGAGTCAGGCCGATCTGGGCCGCAATGGTACTGGCTGTAGCGGGATAGTCGCCGGTAATCATAATCACCCGAATGCCCGCCCGGTAACATTCGGCAATGGCCGGCGCGACGGTGGGACGGACAGGATCGGCCAGACCCACCAATCCCAAAAATTCAAAGTCGAAGTCGTGCTGATTCTCCGGCAGTTGGGCAGGGGAGTCCAGTACTCTGGCATGGGTACGGGGCTTACCGGCGGATTGACTGCCCTGGGCTACCCCCAATATGCGTAACCCCGCCTGGGCCATAGCCTGAATTTGGTCGGTCAGCGCCGATCGCTGATAGCCATCAAAGTGGCACAAATCGGCGATCGCCTCCGGGGCTCCCTTAGCCGCTACGGTCAGGTCTCCCTGGGGTGAGGCCCACACACAGGACATGGCTAGTAATTCCGGGGAAAGGGGGTACTCGTGCAGCATCTGCCAATCCCCATGGAGATGTTCGGTGGTAGCCAGGTAATCCTGACCCAACTGCTGTAGAGCCTTTTCCATCGGATCAAAGGGATCGCGGCGACTGGCCAGGATACCAAACTCCACCAGGCGATGCAGACTTTCGGGAAGGGGCTCCTGACGGTGGTCCGTAACATCGTAAAGCAAGGGCTGGGGCTGTCCCTCTTCATCCTTCGGCACAAACAACTGCTGTACCGCCATGCGATTAAAGGTGAGAGTACCGGTTTTATCCACACAGAGCACGGTGGCCGCTCCCAGGGTCTCAACCACCGGAGTGCGCCGGGTTAACACCCGCTGCTGGGAAAAACGCCAGGCCCCCAGGGCCAGAAAAATCGTCAACACCACGGGAATTTCGTTGGGCAAAATGGCCATCGCCAGAGCCAGTCCGGCCAATATGCCATTTAACCAGTCCCCGCGGGTGAAGCCATAGATTAACACCACGGCTACACAGATGAGTATGGCTATACCCGTTAGTTGCTTGACTATATGTCGAGTTTCCCGCTGGAGACGGGTATCTTCGGGCACAACGGTTTGTAGGGCGCGGCCAATTTTACCCATCTCGGTGTGCAACCCCGTGGCTAGCACCTCGGCAATGGCCTGGCCCTGCACCACCAGGGTGCCAGAGAAAACGGCGGGCAGGTCATCCCCCCCTGGGCTGGCCAGGCTATCTTCCCCCCAGCCCGCCGCCCGCTTACGCACTGGCAAGGACTCCCCCGTGAGCAGGGACTCATCTACGGTCAGGTGAGTAGACCAGCGCAGCAGCCCATCGGCAGGGACCCGATCGCCCTCCGCCAGGATCACCAGGTCTCCCCGAACCACCTCCCGCCCGGCAATACGTTGGCGGTTGCCATCTCGAATCACCAGGGCTCGGGGACTAGATAAATCCCGCAGAGCTTCCAGGGACTTTTCGGTTTTCTGTTCCTGGTACAGATTAATGGCCACGATAAATAGGACAAACCCCATTAAAATCAGGGCTTCCTGGGCATCTCCCAGCATCCAGTAGATGACGCCACAGGCCACCAGTAATAGGAAGATGGGTTCCTGGATAATCTCTAGGGCAATGGTCCAAAAGGTACGGCGATCGCTGGCGGGCAACTCGTTATAGCCTTCCTGCCGGAGCCGGGTATGGGCCTCCAGGGAGGATAGACCCGGCCAGGTTTTGGGGTCGACGGCCATCTGTACAGCTCCTAGTGAGGGCAGGGTCAGGGATAATACTGGGCCGCTGCCAGAGTTGGCTCCGGCGATAGCCAACTGCTAATGGTATAGGATTGCAGAGAAAATCGATAGACCGAATTGTTCTGGTCAAGGGCTAGCGATATACCCCTGAGTCCGGGCCTTTAATGGGGCCGAAGCAAAAAAATAGGTTGACGAGATCGGGCGTCAACCTATGGGTATCAATGGGGTTGGCAGGGTAAGACGTCAGGATCGCCTGAGTCCCATGCCACCGGTTAGGACGCAGCCTGCCGGTCCTTTGCCTCTTTAATCACCGCTTCTGCCACATTACTGGGGCATGGGGCGTAGTGGGAGAATTCCATAGAAAACTGGCCCCGTCCCGAGGTCATGGTGCGCAGATCCCCAATGTAGCCAAACATTTCACTGAGGGGCACATCGGCCTTAACCCGCACCCCAGTCATGGTTGGATCCTGGGATTTAATCATGCCCCGACGCCGGTTTAGATCGCCAATTACGTCTCCCATATAGTCTTCTGGGGTAAACACATCCACCTTCATGACCGGCTCCAGTAGTTGGGGGCCAGCTTTCGGCAGAGATTGACGGTAGGCGGCCCGGGCCGCGATTTCAAAGGCGATCGCCGAAGAGTCTACCGGATGGAAGCCGCCATCGGTGAGGGTGACCTTCAGATCAACCACCGGGTAGCCCGCCAGGGGACCCTTATCCACACTGGTTTCAAAGCCCTTCTGCACCGCTGGCCAGAATTCCCGAGGCACGTTACCGCCCGTCACCTTCGATTCAAATAGAAAGCCCGTGCCTACCTCGCCCGGTTCGACAGCGTAGTCGATCTTGGCGTACTGACCAGATCCTCCAGATTGCTTTTTATGGGTGTAGCTATCTTGAAGACGCCGGGTGATAGATTCACGGTAGGCCACCTGGGGTTTGCCCACCTCCACTTCGACGCCATGGGTCCGCTTGAGGATATCCACCTTGATATCCAGGTGCAGTTCTCCCATCCCCTTGAGGATGACTTCGCCGCTTTCCTGGTCGGTTTCCACCTGGAAGGAGGGGTCTTCCTGGACCATTTTGCTCAGGGCTAGCCCCATTTTTTCGTTGTCTCCCTTCTTTTTGGGCGCCACCGCAATCGAAATTACAGGGTCCGGGAAAACCATGGGCTCCAGGGTGGCAGGCTGTTTGGGGTCGCAGAGGGTGTGGCCGGTTTGGACGTTTTTCATGCCGATCAGGGCAACAATATCCCCCGCCTGGGCCTCATCTACCTCCTCCCGGTCGTTGGCGTGCATTTCTACAATCCGGCTGATGCGCTCGGTTTTCCCGGTGGCCGTATCCAGGATGGTGTCCCCCTTTTTTAGCTGACCGGAGTAGATGCGGGTGAAGGTAAGGGCACCGAAGCGATCGTCCATAATCTTGAAAGCCAGGGCCCGTAGGGGTTTAGCAGCATCTACGTAGGCAAAGCCACCGGTAGGGTTGCCCTCTAAATCCATTTCTGGCTGAGGCGGCACCTCCATGGGGTTGGGCAGGTAGTCCACCACTCCATCAAGTACCAGTTGCACCCCTTTATTCTTAAAGGAGGAGCCACAGTAGGTGGGGAAGAAAGCCAACTCCCGGGTACCCTTGCGAATACAGGTCTTAATTTCGTCGATGGTAATATCTTCCCCTTCCAGGTATTTTTCTAAGATTTCTTCATCCTGTTCTACCGCTAGCTCAATCAAGATCTCTCGGTACTTTTCGACCTCAGCCTCCATGCCTGCGGGCACCTCTAGAATTTTGTAGTTCTCTGGTTCGCCTGAATCATCCCAAACCCAGGCTTTGCGGGTCAGCAGGTCAACCACTCCAACAAAGTCATTTTCTTGCCCAATGGGTAGCACCATCACCAGGGGCTTGGCCGCCAGCACATCTTCTACCTGCTTTACCACCCGGTAGAAGTCGGCCCCAATCCGGTCTAACTTGTTGACGTAGATAATCCGGGCTACCTTGGAATCATTGGCGTAACGCCAGTTGGTTTCTGACTGGGGTTCTACTCCACCGGAGCCACAAAATACCCCCACGCCCCCGTCCAGCACCTTCAGGGACCGGTAGACTTCAATGGTGAAGTCAACGTGACCGGGGGTGTCAATAATGTTGAATTGATGGTCCTTCCAAAAACAGGAGGTGGCCGCTGACTGAATCGTGATCCCCCGCTCCTGTTCCTGCTCCATAAAGTCGGTGGTGGCCGCTCCCTCGTGGACTTCCCCGATCTTATGAATTCTCCCTGTAAGCTTGAGAATACGCTCGGTAGTGGTGGTTTTACCGGCATCGACGTGGGCAAAGATTCCAATATTGCGGTAACGACTGATGTCTTTAGTTGGCATAACAGATTCTCCGGATTCTGTGGACTTGGTCAGCTGAGCAGGGGCTCAGAGAGGGATGTCGCTAGCAGCCTCATCCTAACCAGGCCAGCCCCGATCATAGCAAGTAAGGGTGGATGGTGGGTCAGGGAGTAATAGTAGCAAATGTAAACCATTGTAAAACCCCCCGTCACTTCCAAGGAAGTCAGTTGCAGGGTTTATCATAATTTTCCCTGGGTTAGGCTCGCCTCTAGCTGCCCTAACTATGAATTTGGCCTAAAATCGAACGCAGGCGATCGTAATCGTCCTTGAGTAAAAGACTCAAGTGGCGACAGGTCTGCACCAACCAGGTGCGGTCTAGATGGCGGCTCTGATAGCATTGACGGATCACCGCCGCCACCAGGCTATCAACTGGAGCCTGGGCCAGGCTGAGTAAGGTTCTAAGAAATTCTACTTGGTCAGTAAAGGCAATTACAGCGGCTGGTGAGCAACGATAGACCGCTTGATGGACCGGTGGCGGGCAGGGAGGGGTGTATTGATAAACCGGCGAGGGCGATGCTGGGCTTTGACCCATGGGCTGAAAACCCAGAATGGCAACTCGAAACTCGGTTTTTAACATGGCGAAAATCTGCGGCTGCTGTTGCCGCAATTCCGTTAGCGAGAGCCCTAGGGCTCGAGCCCGGTGGATGGAGTCAATGGGACTGGTGGTAGCGTGATAGACCACACCGTAGATTTGATTACCTGAGGTTTCCTCCTGGGCGGTGACCCAACTGCCAAAGGCGGGCATGGAGGGAAAGCTGAGTTGGTCTTGACTCAGACATTGGGCTAGAAATTCAGTGGAGGAGGTTTCCACCACTTCGCCGATATGATCGGGCGATCGCGGGGTCTCCACCGGCTGGAAAAGGGGTAATGCCATGGAAGGGTTAGCTGCGTCGCTGCCCTGGATTAACTGGCTCTAGATCAGACAATGCAAAGGTGACCAGCTTATCCCAATTTCCTCCTTCAAAAAGAACCGCTACCTTGCCGTCTGTAATTCGCTGTACTAAACCCTGAAAACCGTAGTAGGTATCATTCAGGTTAATGACTGTAACCGGAGCTCCAGGAAAAATCATAAATTCAAGGATCCTGATGAAATCAGAAGCAATAAATGAATATGTTAGAGTATAGGGCACAATTGCTGGGCTCTCTCCTTTCTCCTGATATCCCCGATTTGATCACCTCTATCTGTTATCTGTGGAGGGCAGCAAGGTTTGTTGGGCATCGTCTTTTGACAAGGTTTTTCCCTAACCCAGCTGGGTCAGTTTCCATGGTTAAAGGGCTCATTTTTGATATTTGTTCCTGGTATATCGCATGAACCTTCCCTGGTTATCCTGGTTGCTGCTGGTGCTTGCCTATGCCGCCTATGGCAACTTTCTCCACACGGTTAAGGCGGATCCCCTGGATTGGGGTTTCAATTTGGCTATGGCCATTCTGGTGGCAGGGCTGGCGGCTTTCTTTTGGAGTTTGTGCCGTCAGGTTATTGTTTTGGGCTTTCGCTCCGATTGGGGATACTTTTTACTAGCTTTGCTGGTTGCCTTTTTGGCGATTACGGTGGTTTCTCAGTTTCGTCTGTTTGCCTACTGGTTAATGCTACTGGCGGTGGCTTTGCTAGCCAGAGTAGACATGATGGTAGCCAGGTTTAAAGACATCGTTATTTTTTTCTGTCTGGTGCTGTTGTCTGTAGCCGGGTTGGCAATCAGCTGGTTACCCCATCTGCTGACGGCAACCTCCCATGTGCCGGTTGAGTGATGCTGGGGTGAATCAGAGGTGGCAGTTTCCGCTTCGGGTTACCGTCTTAAAATCCAATCCAGGTAGGGAATGGGAATTTTAGCGGGTAAAACCTCCAACTGAAATTGAAAGGGTAGGAGCAAGCCTAGCCGACTGCCTCGGCCACTCAAAGCTAATAATTGCAGGGCCAGATCCAGGGTATAGCCCCTGGCCTGAGCTGGTAAGGCGGTTAATTGGGGCACATTAACTAAGGGGGCTGAGACCTGTAAAACCTGGGTCTCTGGGTGGCGTCCAAAGCTGTCTTCGCTGGTTATCTGGGTACTGAGAAGCTGACGGGGATTGACCACGCTGATCACCTGAGGTAACGCCAGATCAAATCGCATCCCTGGGGTATGGCGAATCACCCGGCAGGTTTGATGATTCATTCGCGTAAAGGAACTCCGGTCCCAATCTACCGCTACCTGAAAGTTCCGAGTCTGATTCAGGATTTGAATAGTGAGGGCTTTGAGGGGTTGGGCTAATTGGGGGCCTTGGGGCAGCACTTGAACGATGATGTGTCCCTCAATGTCTGGCCCTGCCTCGGGGCGTTGGGTTCTGGAGGCAGGTATCTGCAGTTGCAAAGCGGACAGGGGTTTGAGGGGAGCGGGGGGCATGGCAATCACCTCTGCCAGGGTTGGAGGTAGACCCTGGCGGGCTAGTTGATCCTGGACAGAACCCTTTAATAGCTCCTGATTGGGAAGGATTTTGATCTGGTCTTCTAATTCCGCCTCCAGAGATAGGGCCATTTGATAGCTGACGTAGCCCAGGCAAATAAAATAAACCGTCAGGAGTAAAATATCGACTTCCATAACCATCGGGGTAGAGAATGGCACCCGTGCCACTCAATGGGCTGGGGTAGGGCCAGAATTCAGCAGCTGGGAGCCTGCTGAGCTCCATCTCGGAAGAATTCTAGCAATACTATGGCTTTCTGCCTAATCCCTAGCCTGGGGACAGACACTTCTGGTAACTGATTTTTTCGGCTTAGGGTTCACCTTGATTTTGATGGAAATTTCAAGCCAGAATAAAAAAACTGGTTTTATGGCGTTTCCATGTCCCTTAGTTCTGCCCCTATTCACCCTCAGGTTTTGCCAACCGAGCCGACTCTCTGGCCTGAGATCGCAGCAGATGTAGTGATTGTGGGGGGCGGTATTGTGGGCTTAACCCTGGCCCTAGCCCTCAGTGCTGGGGGGCTGGAGGTGGTGGTGGTGGAGGCCCAAACCCTGGCTGCTGCCGCCAGCCGAGATCGCGCCTATGCCCTATCCTTGACCTCTGCCAATATTTTCCAGGGGTTGGGCCTGTGGTCAGAGATGGAGCCAGGGATTTGTCAGTTTCAACAGGTTGACCTTTGCGATGGCGACTATGGAGAGGTGGTCAGATTTTTGCCCGCTGACCTGGGGACGGAGGCGGTCTACTACGGAGCTGAGCACGCTGTTTTAATGGGGGCGTTGCAGGGGGCTGCAATCGCTAGTCCTCGCCTGCGCTACTTGAGCTGCGCCAGTCTAAGTCAGCTGCAACCTGACAGTGACGGGGTCACGGCTCAGCTGACGGCGGCGGAGGGGGCCTATAGGCTACGTACCCGATTACTGGTAGCCGCCGATGGCAGGCAGTCATCTCTGCGCAAGGCTGCCAAGATTGGTAGTTTTGGCTGGCAGTATTGGCAATCCTGTATTACTACGGTGGTGGCACCAGCCATGCCGCACCAGGCCAGGGCCTATGAACGTTTCTGGCCCGCCGGTCCCTTGGCGATTTTGCCCCTGCCCGGGCAACGCTGTCAGGTCGTCTGGACCCTTCCCCATGCTGAAGCCCAGAAAATTATGGAGCTCTCTGAGCCTGAGTTTATCGCCCACCTGCAGCGTTATTACGGTAACCACATGGGGCCCTTGAAGCAACTCAAACCCCCCGGAGTGTTTTCAGTACAGTTGACTCAAAGCGATCGCTACATTCAACCCCGCCTCGCTCTGGTGGGGGATGCCGCCCATAGTTGCCATCCAGTGGGGGGGCAGGGTCTCAATATGGGTATTCGAGACGCCGCTGCCCTGGCTGAGGTGCTGATTGCGGCCCATCAATATCAAGAAGACTTGGGCAGCATGGCGGTTCTGCGCCGCTATGAACGCTGGCGACGCCCCGAGAATTGGTTGATTTTGACCTTTACCGACCTGCTCAATCGTAGCTTTTCTAATCAGATCTGGCCTGTAGTGGTGCTGCGTCGTATGGCTCTGATTGGTTTGGGGCGACTATGGCCCCTGCGACGATTGGCCTTGCAACTGATGACCGGTCAACTGGGTAGGCTGCCCCAACTGGCGATCGCTACTGCCCTGCCAACCAGAAAAAAGCCTGGCCAGTAAAGACCAGGCTAGAGGTAAAGTTTGAATTGAAAATTTTAATTTAAGAACCCATTCAAAGATTGGATTTATTGAGATACGTCATTATAGTATCCATTAATAAAAATCATGTTTAATTTTTGTAACGCAAGTTGGTAACGCAAGTTGGTAACGCAAAGCTTGGCCGAAGTCGTTACCCTGTATTCTAGGTGTCTCTAGGGGGTTGACCCATCCTCAAAATCGTCTATAACCCAGGCCTGTAAAAATTTTATGTTTGAAATCTCAACCAGCCGATATAAATAAATCGGGGTTAGTGCTATTTTGTCAGCAACATCTTTGTCTGCCCAGAGGGCAGGGTGCTAGCTGCCAGGTTAGCCAGGGCCGAAGATGCATAGATGGGGGCTGAAACTGGCGATCGCTGTCTTCAAAATCGCTGTCTCAAAGTTAAGTAACCTATGGCCGATACAGTTAGACAGGTGCACCTTAAAGTTAAAAGTCAACTTGATCGAGTTGGCCAGGTTCAGCTCTGGTTTAGCACCCTCTGTCAGTCGCTAGATGAAGAGTATGCCTGGATTCATTACTATCGAGATCGCCTGGCCCTGGCCCTAACCGAAGGCTTTACCAATGCAGTTCGCCATGCCCATGCCCACCTGTCCCCCGACACTCCTATCACCATCGATGTGGCGCTCCATCATCATCATGTGGAGATTCGGATTCTAGATCAAGGCCACCCCTTCAATCCAGAACTGGTGCCCGAACCTCCCCCAGGGGCTTTGCAGGAGGGTGGCTATGGCTGGTTCTTGCTCAGGCGCCTGGCTGATCAAGTCAGTTATCACCGCCTGCGGGATGGTCGTAATTGTCTGACAATTGTTAAATACGCCAGTTGCCTGGTTCAGGCCTAACCTGGCCCTGAAGTCAGCCTTGGTGGTGCCAACACGGCCCTCTCTGGGTCTGCCAGGGCCCCTTCCTGACTTAGTTGGCAACCCGTTATAGTAATGCTAGGCTCTCAGGCTAGGGTAGATTTTAGGATGAACCAGTTAAACTTCAGACTCATTCAGTTGAATTTATCCGGTATTGGCTGCTGGCTGACTGTAATTGGGCTGGCCTGGTTGCTGGGGGCCATTGGCTTAGGCTGGCTGGTTAAATCCGTTGTGCTGCTGATGTTGCTACTGGTGTTAACTCCGGTATTACTGTTTGTGGGGTTACGATTTTGGCTGCAACGCAATTTAATTCGGGGAACTTGTCCGGTGTGCACCACCGCCTTGACTGGACTTCAAGCTGCCGAGACGGTTTGTCCTAGCTGTGGCACCCCCTTAACCATCCTGACCACCG
This sequence comes from Cyanobacteria bacterium REEB459, assembly GCA_018970085.1. Lineage (GTDB taxonomy): Bacteria > Cyanobacteriota > Cyanobacteriia > Phormidesmidales > Phormidesmidaceae > Nodosilinea. Next base: position 46,168 of record JAGWXD010000017.1, on the reverse strand, counting down.
GGTTTGAACGGGTAGCTGAACCGGGCACGGTGGATGTTGTCGCCGTTGATGTTGTTGCCGTTGATGTCGTTGATACGACTGCTGAGACCGATGCTAATCTGCCCTCAGGCTCGGCCAATTAATTGTTGATCCTATTTTTTTGCCTGCCTATGGGGCCGGTCCTCTGTCTCTTTGCATCCTCAACTAGTGACTATGGGCTCTACTGAAATTGCCATCATTATGGGTAGTGATTCCGATTTGCCGACTATGGAAGCCGCTGTTCAGGTTTGCCACCACTTTGATCTACCCTGTCAGGTGGCTATTGTTTCGGCCCACCGCACTCCTGCACGCATGGTTGACTTCAGTCAAACTGCCCGTCAACGGGGACTCAAGGTGATCATTGCTGGCGCTGGAGGGGCTGCCCACCTGCCGGGCATGGTGGCAGCCCTGACCCCCCTGCCTGTGATTGGCGTGCCCATTATGGGTAAAACCATGGGAGGGTTGGATTCCCTCTACTCCATTGTGCAAATGCCGGCGGGTATTCCAGTCGCTACGGTGGCGATTGGCAATGCTAAAAACGCTGGGTTGCTGGCTGTACAAATTTTAGCGATCGACCGCCCTCACCTATTTGATCGGCTGCTGGAGTATCGCTGCCAGATGGAGGCTGAGGTACTGGCAAAACAAAGTCAGCTGGAAACCTTAGGCGTTCAAGCCTACTTGCAACAGCGGCCTCAGGCTGGACCCGCAGTTGGATAAGGGGCCCATCGGTAAAGCCCCAGCCATGGTTAGGGGCAAATCCCTAGATCTGCTGCTGGTAAATGGGGCAATTGTTTTCAGTTATACAAATTGCAAACGACTTTTTTCTTAACCTTCTTATCTTAAGAAGTATCTACTGAGTTTCGATTTTCCCCTTTAAAGGGCATGCCGATAAATGGTCTGCTGGCTATTTTTCGAAGCCCAGGACCATTGGAACTTCGTTGTCATTCTCAATAAGCTTGGCATTTTTCGAAGTGCCCTAAATCTAAGAGGTCAAGGTAATTTGAAATGTTTCGAAGTCTATCTGTCTTAGTTATTGGCTTAGTTTTAGGATGGGGTCTATGTCCAGACCTGGCCCTGGCTCAGGCTAAACCCCCAGATGCCTTAGAGGTTGCCACATCGGCCCTGGTTTCGGCTGATACGACCTTTATGTTGCTGTCTTCAGCCCTTGTATTGCTCATGACCCCTGGTCTGGCCTTCTTCTACGGAGGTTTTGTGCGATCGCTCAACATCTTGAATACATTGATGATGAGCTTTGTGATGATGGTCTTAGTGGGTGTTACTTGGATTCTATGGGGATACAGTTTATCCTTCGCCCCTGGCAACCCCTTTATTGGCGGTCTGGAATGGGCCTTCTTAAATGGTGTCGGGCTGGAAACCACCGATTATTTGAAAGGAACTGAACCTGAGGCGGTGGTTTCCTACGCTGCTACCATTCCCCACCAGGCTTTCATGATCTATCAGTGCATGTTTGCCATCATCACCCCAGCTTTGATTTCCGGGGCTCTGGTGGAACGGTTCAAATTCAAGGCCTACTTTTTGTTTGTGCTGCTCTGGTCAGCCGTAGTGTACTATCCCATGGCCCACATGGTTTGGGGCAAGGGCGGTTTTCTGGGTCTCTACGGTGGTTTAGGGGCTCTTGACTTCGCTGGCGGCACGGTGGTTCACATTACCTCTGGTTTTTCTGCCCTGGTTGCGGCCTTGCTATTGAAAAAGCGCATCAGCTATCCCGATCGTCTCACCCCTCCTCATAATGTGCCCTTTATTCTTTTAGGCGCTGGTCTACTCTGGTTTGGTTGGTTTGGCTTTAATGCGGGTAGTGCTTTGGCATCTGGGTCTCTGGCTACAGCTGCCTTTGTTGCCACCAATTCTGGGGCGGCGGCGGCTGGGTTGATGTGGATCGTTTTGGAATGGGTGTTGACCGGTAAACCGACTGCGGTGGGTTTGGCTACCGGTGCCGTTGCTGGCCTGGTGGGTATTACCCCAGCGGCTGGTTTTGTTACCCCTGTGTCGGCCATTTTAATCGGTGCGATTACTGCTACCTGCTGTTTCTATGCCATTCGCATTAAGAACAAGCTTGGTATTGATGACGCCCTCGATACTTTTCCTGTCCATGGGGTGGGGGGAACGGTTGGCGCCATTCTGACTGGCTTCTTCGCCACGAAAACTGTCAATGCCGCTGGGGCAGATGGCTTGTTCTATGGCGATGCTTCCCAGGTTTGGAAACAGATTCTTGGTGTCGTAATAGCCTACGTCGTTGCCGGTATCGGTACCTTTGTGCTGATTAAGATTGTTCAGGCTGTCGTGGGTCTACGGGTATCTCCTGAGGTGGAAACTGTTGGTCTGGATCCCACCGAGCACCAGGAAATTGGCTACGGTGACCAGGGTGTACCTGAGTCGATGACATCCATCAGCCATTGATCACCTCGTTGATCTTGTTTTTGGTTTGTTCTCCAGCAGCCAAAGCATTCAACCATGAATGTTTTGGCTGTTTTTTTAGGTAGACTCTTAGGAATCTAGCCCTGGCCGCTGACCAGAATTTAGAGTTAATGGCTGATGATCTAACTGCTAAGGGGGGAGTCCTCAGGGAATTTGGCGAATGGTTACAAAGTTTTCTGGGAGTATGGGCTAGCTGCTAGGCTAGGGAAACGTAACTACTGTTCAATCCAGCGATCGCCTAGAGAGAGCCGCCCGGTCTCAACCCAGACTCGATAGTCCGAACAGTTTTCTGGCCTAAATTATGAGCAATTCCCCATCTGTGGTGGAAGAGTTGCTAACTGCAATTCCCCAGCTTAGACCAAGACTATATTTCAAAACATCCCTGACCGCCCTATCCCATGCCATGGAAGATCACATTCTGGCTGGCATGGGGGGGGCTCTGGTGATTGCCAGTTTTCAACAGGAACGCTTTTACCAGCAAGAGGCCAGTCGTTATCTGCGCATTGCCGAGTTAAGCGATCAGCTATACGTATTGTCTGCAGAGGGAACCAGCTTCTCCAGCCATGCCCACGGTAACTACGAAACTATTATTTTTGCCCCTGGAGATACGCTCACCCAAGAATGGCATCTGGTGGTGATTGGATTTGATTATCAGGCCTGCCTGATCTGTCGAGAGCGGGTTTCTACAGAGGGGGCAGATCAGTCTTCCCTTGATCAAACCCGACGTTTTGAAGGTATCTGGACTCAAGACCGCTATGTCAGTCAGCAGGCGGCAAAAATTTTATTGCATCGTATTGCTGCCTATCGCCCAGACATTGCCGCTCAAACGGCCAGGGCGGAGACCCGTCACCTGCGTCCCCTGGCTACTGTATCTGACCGTTTGGATGATAGCGGTGGCCCCGACCCCTTTACTCAAAGGCTGGTGACCTATTTGCAGGCAGGCCAGTATAAGCTGCTGAAGGCCTACAAGGCGATCGCTGCCCAGGGTCGGCGAGAACGATTGGTGAACTCGATTACCTCGGTTGTTCGTCAATCCCTGGAGGCCAGACAAATCTTTGAGCAAACCGTTACGGAATTAGGACAGGCCTTAGAGGTTAGCCGCTGTTTAATTTATCCCTGTAGCGCCACCGATCAGTCAGTGTCCATTAAGTTTCAGCACCTCAAGCCTGGGGTTGACTCTTTAGTTAATCAAGTCTGGCCCCTGGCGATTAATCCTTTATTTGATTACGTACAGGATACTAAAGAAGTGGTTGCCATTGCCGATACTCAGGATCGGACATCCCCCTTCTGTCAGGAACTAGACGCGGTCCGACCCTTGATCGATCGCTGGGAGATTCGAGCCTGGTTAATTGTGCCCCTAACCTATCAAGGACGCCTTGTCGGTATTATTGAGTTACACCAATGTGGGGCTCACCCCTACACTTGGACCGATGATGATCAGGCGCTGGTAGATGCGATCGCCCCCCAACTCAGTGTTGCCATTATTCAAGCCGAGGCCTACGCCCATCTTCAAGATCTCAACCATCAACTTGAGGCCCTCGATCGTACCCGCAATAACTTAATTGCCATTACCGGCCACGAATTGCGCACACCCCTTTCCATTATTCAAGTCTGCCTGGAGAGTTTAGCTACCGAGCCTGATATGCCGGCGGATTTACACCGCATCATGTTGGAATCCGCTTTAGAGAACGCTGAACGACTTCGCAAGTTAGTGCAAGACTTTTTAACCCTGTCTAAATTAGAAAGCGGTCGTATTCAGTGGAATTCCGAAGCCCTTTCGATTAAAGAGTGTATAGAACTGGCGGTGAGTAATATCTATGCTCAGGGTAAGGATCCATCTCAGTCGACTATCCGCATTAAGGTACCCAAGCAGCTGCCCATGGTACAGGCCGATGGCGAGTGGTTGGTGGAACTGTTGATTAAGCTGCTAGATAACGCCAGAAAATTCACGCCCCCCGACGGTAAAATTACCATTCAAGTTACCTGCCCAAATTCCACCTACCTTCAGGTCAGCGTAGCCGATACGGGCCGCGGCATTGAGCCCGATTTACTCGACGCTATTTTTGATCGGTTTTATCAAGAAGAAGGAGCCCTGCGGCGCACCGCCGGCGGCACCGGCCTAGGATTGGCCATGTGTCGACAAATTGTTGAAGCCTTGGGGGGTAAGATTTGGGCTGAGTCTAAGGGCAAAAATAAGGGCAGTCAATTTTACTTCACCATCCCGGTTGCCCTGGGTCAGGCTAACGCCTTAGATACCTACACCGTTAGCCATCTTCAACGGCCCCAATCGAGCCGAGAAGCTGCTGGTGTTGCTATCCATCCTGTCAGGCAAGCGGGCGGGGGACTGATCGATTGAGTCAGGACAATCCCCCAGTCTTCAGAGCATAGACCAGAGATTGGGGGACCGGCCGCCGCCAGGGTGAGCCCTATAGAGGCCGTGATCGGTCGGTTCGGCTGGCTCAGGGGGGTTAAAAAGCGGGTGGGGGGAATCGAACCCCCATCATTAGCTTGGAAGGCTAAGGTTTTACCACTAAACTACACCCGCAGCTAGGAGCTGTTTCTATAAACTATGCTAATTAGTTTACCATAGTCATAATAGTTGCCAGGCTAGGGGTAGCCATAGGTGTTTGCCGTAGCATGGGGATGACTATTGGTCTCAGGGTGATGCCCTATTTCCCTTGGTCCGATTCCGGTTAGCCTTGCTCCAGGGCTATGTGAGTTGTAATTATCTCAACCCTTCCTCCGCTAAAAATCCTACAATGACAGCCATTCCTTCCTACTTTACTGCCGCAGAATTGGAGCGCTGGCACTTTGGTTTAGCCCAGGCTAATTTAAACAATATTCTCTGTCATTGCCGAGATTGCGACGCTACCTGGGTTGCCTCTGAGCCCCAAGATTGCACCTGTGGTAGCCGTCGGGTTGAATCGATTCCCTGCTGGCAGTTCCCCGATGACTAGGAGGGCTGATTAGCCATAGGTTATCTATTCCATTGAGAGTGCAAAATTCCCCCGATCCCCTTGATTAACGCCCTTAGCTCCCTTCCAGACCAGCAGATGGACTTAACCGTCAGATCCAGCCATCTAGAACGGCTGGATCGCTGGTTGACTGCTAATGTTCAGGGTATCTCTCGCAATCGCATTCAAAAGCTAATTGAGGGGGGCTATCTCACCCTCAATGGTCAGCGTTGTACTCACAAGCAGACCCTGGTGCAAGCGGGCGATCGCCTTAGCCTCACCATACCGGCAGCTCAGCCTCTAGAATTGGTGCCCCAGGCGATGGTTCTAGACATCTTATACGAAGACGATCACCTGATTATTATCAATAAGCCAGCCGGATTGGTGGTCCATCCGGCGCCGGGTAATCTGGAGGGCACCCTGGTACATGCATTGCTGGCCCATTGTGGTAACTGTTTGCCAGGTATTGGGGGGGTTCAGCGTCCTGGCATTGTGCATCGGCTCGATAAGGACACCACCGGCGCTATTGTGGTAGCTAAAACCGACTTTGCCCATGGCCATCTGCAAGCCCAGATTAAGGCTAGAACGGCTGGCCGGGAATACCTGGGGGTGGTCTACGGGGTGCCTCCGGGAGAGTCTGGCACGATTGACCTGCCCCTGGGTCGCCATCCCCTTGAGCGCAAAAAAAATACTGTGCTGCCTCTGACCCAGGGCGGCCGACCAGCCCTGACCCACTGGTGCTTAGAGGAACGACTGGGCCCCTACTCTCTGCTGCGCTATCGTCTGGAGACGGGCCGTACCCACCAAATTCGGGTACATAGTAGCCACATCGGCTATCCTTTGGTTGGCGATCGCACCTACGGTTCAGGCCGCCCTATTGGCGTTAATCTGCCCGGTCAGGCTCTCCACGCTGAGCGGCTGAGCCTGACCCATCCCCTAACTGGAGAGCCGATTGTAGCGGTGGCTCCCTGGCCTCCCCACTTGACTACCCTGGTCAGGGTCCTGCGTTGTCGGCTAGGGACCGGGTCTGGGGCCACCGTACCGCCAGAGTCAGGCTGTTAAATCTTCTCTAGAGTGTTATCTATCAGGGGTTTTCCCATGGGTGTTCCCTCTCCGGTTCCAGTAGCCTTGAACCAGGTCTTTGAAACCTATAAACACAATCAGGTGACCCTGACCATTTTGGGGTCTGGAGTCTGGGGGCAGACCCTGGCTGGCCTGGCCCTGGCTAACCAGCATCAGGTTCGACTATGGTCGCGGCGCCAGGGCCTGACCCTCGAACAGGCTGTGGCGGGAGCCGATCTGGTGATCTCAGCGGTTTCTATGGCGGGGGTGCCTGATCTGGCTAAAGAGTTAGAGGCCCTGGCCATTGCCCCCACTACCATTCTGGTGACCGCCACTAAGGGATTAGACCCCGCCACCACCCTGACTCCCTCTCAAATTTTTCAGCAAACCTTTCCAGGCCACGCCCTGGTGGTTCTTTCGGGTCCCAATCTGGCTGGAGAAATTCAGCAGGGGCTGCCAGCGGCAACAGTCATTGCCAGTCGTCAGGAAACTGCTGCTGAAGCCCTGCAGCATGTCTTGGCAACGGAAACCTTTCGCACCTATCGTAGTGGTGATCCCCTGGGGGCAGAGTTAGGCGGTACCTTAAAAAATGTTATGGCTATTGCGGTGGGAGTTTGTGATGGCCTTAAACTAGGTGCCAATGCCCGTTCTGCTCTGATTACCCGAGCCCTACCCGAACTGATTCGGATTGGTACTCACTTGGGCGGCCAAGCTGAAACCTTTCTGGGGCTCTCAGGGTTAGGGGATATGCTGGCTACCTGTACCAGTGCCCTGAGCCGTAATTACCGGGTGGGCTACGGCCTGGCCCAGGGTAAGGCTCTGGAACAGATTCTCAGGGAGTTAGGCAGCACGGCGGAGGGGGTGAATACAGCCCAGGTAGTGATGGCGATCGCCCGTCGTGATACCCTTTCCTTGCCCATCTGCGACCAGGTTGATCGGCTGCTGCGGGGTCAAATCTCCGCCAGTGCAGCCGTTACGGCCCTGATGGAACGGCAGTTGAAAGCAGAAGATTACCAACAACTATTAAGGGTAGGATAGGACCACAACCCATGGCCACTAAGCAAGAATTTCGGAGCTTTGACGACCTGCTGGCCAGTTCTCAGGTACCAGTACTAGTAGATTTTTATGCCACCTGGTGTGGCCCCTGCCAGATGATGGCAAGTATCCTAACCCAGGTAAACGATCAGCTCAAAGGGCAGATCAAGGTGGTTAAAATCGATACCGATAGGTATCCCCAAATCGCCTCCCAATACAGCATTACTGCCCTCCCCACCCTGGTTTTCTTTAAGGCCAGGGGGGTTGTCGATCGCATAGAAGGGGTGCTTCCCCTAGATCAACTGCTCACCCGTTTGCGTGCCCACCTGAATTAGGGTCTAGCACCCAGAAAAGGTCGGCCCGCTTGCCCAGAGTCTCAACCCCTGACTGGTTCAGTGGGGTCTAACCGATGGTTGAAACCAAGCCCTCCATCTGGTCCAGAATCAAGCTAAAACCAGGCCGTTGGTCTGGTCGGGTATCCATACAGTCTTGACAGAGTTGGTGTAGATCCTCGACCATAGAGGCAGAAGGGCTGTCGGCCGTCGGGCAATGGCTTAACAGGTCTTCTAACAAGCAACCAAAGGCTCGGATTTCCGTAGGTTCTAGCCGGGTAGCCAGGCTTTCAGGATAGAAGGAGGCCGCTCCAAAGTCTCCCAAAATAGCCCTATCTAGATGGTTACTGAGAATATTGTGGGCGTAGAGATCGCCATGGAGGATGCCCCGTTGGTGCAGGTGGGCAACCGCTGCCGCCACGTCAAGGGCAATATTCAGGACCGCCTGCACGGAGAAATGGGTCTCAGGAGAGTAGGTATCTCGAGTACAACTGTCTAAACTGGGCGGGTTGCCTAAACTCCGGTAGTCAGCAGGCGCTAGGGGAAACACCAGCCCTGTTTTTTGCTCAGGGTGGTTACTGATTTGCCCCAGAGGACTCATCAGATTACTATGGCTACCAACCGCCAGACAGGCTTGCATCTCATCAATGGGATAGCCATCGCTGGTAACCTCTCCCTTGAACACCTTGACCGCAACCTCCAGGTCGCCATCTCCGCTGTTCCAGACGCCCCGCGAAATGATCCCAGAGGCCCCCTGTCCCAGGACCTCCCCCAACACCAACTGATGCCAGTCAATGGTAGTGAGTTGGGGGGTAGTGAGTTGGGGGGTAGCAAGCTGGGGTTGGCCCCGACCCGGTTGACTCCAATCGGCACAAAAAGGATTGCCGGCATAGCCAAACCAGGTTAGTCGAGGTAAGGATAGCAGCCAGGTAGGAAATTCCTCCAGTTGGTTAGCCGCCACTCGGATAAATTCTAGATGCTGGCAATGGATCAGCTGCCCCGGTAGGTGGCGCAACCGATTACCAGCCAGGGAAACCTTTTGCAAACAGGGCAAAGATCCCAGGGAAGCGGGTAGGGACTCCAGGCAATTGTCGGTTAAGATCAGCCACCGGGTTCGGGGTGGCAGGGCATGGTCTGGTAGGGTATGAATTCGATTACCTTTGAAGGCAATCATAGACAACCGGCTACACTGGCTCAGGACTTCAGGAACCGTTTCAAAGTTATTATTGCTCAGAAACAGTCTCTGAAGTTTCTTTAGCCTGGGTAGACTATCGGGTAGGGAATCGAGCTGGTTATGGGATAAATCTAAAACCTCAAGGGAATCACTCAGATCAAAGATCTCGACCGGAAAATCCATCAGACCAGCGGCAAGATTGAGACGCCTAGTGCCCGCTAGCTCCCCCCGATGTAATTGGTCAAGGGTGTGGTGCATGACTACCTAAGATTTGAGCATAGGAAATTATTTAGCATAGTCGATAACTTGCTGCAATTGTTTGGCTTGCAATAGGGTTTCTGCCAGGGCTGCATCAATGCTCTGGTCAGAGTTTACCGCCTGAGCCAGATAATTCCACTGGGCAACGTAGTGATTATCTGGAGGTAACTGCAAATCTTCTCTGGTTGATCCCCGCTCTAGTCTGACCGGCGGCTGGAAGTTGGGCGGCGGAGTGAGGGCCCGTTCGCACACTATGCGGCCGTCGGTACCATGGCAATCCCAGGTACATTGATAATGGGTATCAAAGGCCCAGAGAGTTTGGGCAAGGGTACCTTCTGAGTTTATCCAGGCTGCAGAGCCCCGTAGGTCGATCTGTCGTTGCTGATCAAATTCCAGGGTGGCGTAGAGAAGTTTAAGGTCGGGACCTAGAAATTCAGTGGCTGATTTGATCAGGTAGACGCCTGCGTCCAAGAGCGCACCCCCTCCCAAATCAGCTCGATACCTGAAATTGTCTTGAGCCAGAGCCGGAATTGAAAAACAACCACGGAAGAACTTCAAAGAACCAATAGCCCCTGTAGCCAATTGCTGCTTAACCCAGCTGAGTTGGGAATGACGCCGAAATAGAAAGTTCTCAACCACCAGGCGTCGCTTCTGTTGGGCTAGATCGAGCATGCGCTGAGCAGAGGCCAGATCCGCTGCAAAGGATTTTTCCACTAGCAAATGTTTGCCTGCCTCCAGGGCGGCCATTACCCAGGGCTCGTGCAGAGCCGTAGGCAGAGGCATGTAGACCAGATCAATGTCGGCCAACTCCAGCAGCCCTTCGTAACTGCCCAGGGCAAGGACACCATAGGCATCGGCAAGGGCTTGGGAGCGCTCGAGGTCTCGACTGGCGATCGCCCGTAACTCAACCCCGTTAGCCGCTGCGATCGCAGGGATCATGGTGCGTTGAGCAAAGGAGGAACATCCCATCACTCCCACCCTGAGCGGGGGCGCATTTACCTGACTGGTCATGGTTTAAACCTTTTGCAAACGCCCAGTACCGTCCAGCCCAGGGGGAATACAGCAAAGTAGGCAACGAGCCTGAATGTTAACAATATTGTTAAAGCGAATCAGGTTCTTGAGTTGGGTGTAGGAAATCCATTTGTAATTGTCGGGAATATCCATAGAAAAGGAATCATCAGCCCAGACAATCATATTACGGTTTTCTTCCCGATAAAACCGTCCGCCCTCTTCGGACTGAAGGGTATCTAGATAGATTGAGTCGGTGGGAGCATTCAGGACATAGTCCAGGAAAGGAGGCCAATTATCACGATGGCGACGATAGTCGCCGGTCATGCACTGAACCGTAGGAGCCATTTCTACCACATCGAAGTTGCCAGCCTCAACTTTAGCCTGAACTAAGAAGTGCAGAACGCCGTTGAACTCCCGGGCTACCATGGCAATAATGCCATGCTTACAGGGCTTAATAATGGGTTGGGTCCAGGCCGTCACTTCCCGATTATCTGCTTCCACTCGCATCGCGATGACTTCAAAAAAATCTCCGCTGGGGTGATAAATTCGATGGTCATCCCGTTGCCATTCTGCAACCTGGTCCAGCGAGATGGGCTGGACCTCTAGGTCATACTGACATTTACGTTCGGTGAACCAGGTCAAAATCTCATCCATGGTATGCAAGGGATGGGCAATGTTGGAGGCTGATTCATTCAGATGATCCCCCGCATCAAATCCAAAACGATGAAAGGAAATACATCCCAAAACCGTTCGTGCATCCATGTTAATGGTGTTATCTCGACGCAGCAGGCGCTGGATTTGTCCTAGAGAGAGCCAGATATAATCTTGAGGCACCTCCAAAAGATCCTCGGAGGAAATTTCAACTACCATATTGCGATTCCGCTTACGAAGGAAGCGTCCGCCTTGCTCAGACTGGAGAACATCCACCAGAACCCGGCGGCGACGGGAGGGATCGCGAAAATAATCTAAAAAAGTAGGAGACCGGCCCTCGTGGACCCGCATGTAGTTGCTGCGGGTGGCCTGAAGAGTAGGAGCCAGCTGAATCATATTGATATTGCCAGGCTCCATCTTGGCTTGCATCAGAAAGTGGGGAATACCGCGAATTCGCTTGACAATAAATCCCAAAAAACCAACCTCAGGCTGATTGATGATGGGCTGGGACCAATGGGGTACCGAACCGTAACTGGTATTAACAGAAATACCTTGGATAGAAAAAAAACGACCACTATCGTGGCTAAGACTACCGGCGGCGGTGAAACTCCATTTTATCAATTCCGAGAAGGAGATTTGATCAATACGAAAGCGATGGCGCTGAATCGCCTCCTTAAACCATTGATCAAATTTTTCGAGGGGAAAAATATGACTATCAGTACAATGGGCTGACTCTAGGAACAGTCTGTCATAGCTCATTTTATCTCCATGCCTGGCTGAAGTCATAGACACAGATTCGACCTGATTTTGTCCATCAGAAATCGCTGTATCAATATTATTGCCAGAATGCATAGAATAGACTTTACCACCATTTCCGATAGCTCCCATGAGTTCTCCTTGATAAAAATCTTTAACTTGACAGATTAAACGCCTCATAAGCGAGGATTTAAAATTAATAATTTCAAGGCATCTGAAATAGGTAATTAATGCCGGTAAATAAACTAAACATTATCATTTTAGAGGGCAAATATCAAGCAAAACCTTGGCTCTTTCGATCAGTATTACGGCTATCTCTCGTCCATATAAAAATCTATTGTTGATCGGTAAAATGCTTCGCTAAAGCTAAAAGCAGAAACAAATAACTTTTCTGAAATCAAGTTAACAGTATAAAAACTCTATCTGAATAAAATGAATTAAACATATTGTTTGGGCGGAGATAAACCGCAGCTAAACTAGTTTAACTATTCTTTTGAATTCTGGAATAAGTTGTCGCACTTAGCGATATCTAGCTAGATAATTTTAAATCAAATCAATTTAATTTTATTAATATACGTCTCAGTGATGAACAATTATGATTTACTAAAGCATACAATATCATTGTATGTTTAGAATCTTTTCTTCATAATAACACTCTAGGTCAAAACAGAATTTTTCTAGAGGATTTGGCGTGAGAAAGATCATAGCTTTATCAAGGCTTCATCCTGGCTTTACAAAACCCTGCTTCCTCCATGTCCCGGTCTCAATCCTCTGTTGATGGCCAGGTGCTCCTAGGGGTCACTGATGCCTGAAACGAAATCCTGGGGATTCTGGGCTACCCAACCCTGTGGGGAATTTAGCCTGACTTCAAAGTAGAGAAAGGGGGGTTGGTTGACCTGGGGGGCGGCTACCCGCCCCAGCCGATCGCCCTGACGCAGCCGCTGTCCTGCCTTGACGGTGATAGTCTCCAGGTTGGCATAGCGAGTTTGAAGTCCCTGGGCGTGGTTGACTACCACCAGCTTGCCGTAGACCGGATCGATGCCGGCAAAGGCCACCGTACCTGCTCCTACGGCCAGAACTGGGGCTCCTCCCTGGCTGATCAGCCCTACCCCGGTATGGAAAATCATTCGGTTCTGAGCAGCATCGGGCTGCCAGCCATAGGCCATAATCACCGCTGCCCGCTCGCTGAGTGGATACCCTCCCAGTAGGTTGGAACTGGGGGTAGCAGTAGTTCCAGAGTTGGCCTGGGTATACCAGTTGACTCCGGGAACAAAAATAGTGGTGGGCATGGTGGTGACACACCCATTCACCTCAAACAGCACATCTGCCTGGGTACGATAGAGTTTGGCTAGTTGCTGCCAGGTTTGCCCTGGATTAACCCTGACTTGAATGCCATTGTAGGGAGGAATCACTAACTCCTGCCCAACCTTGATGGGGCCTGCTTGCAAGGCTGGATTAAACCCAATCAACGTGGCTGCTATCAATCCATGGCGCTCGGCGATCGCGGCTAGGGTATCTTTGGCTCCTACCCGGTAACGAGTCAGCCGTGACAGAGCTGGAGGCTGACAGGTTGCCTGACTGACCGCTGCCATTTGAGTTGTCGCCAGGGCGGATGTAGGCAGCAGAGTGATCATCACCAGAGCCAATCCTATACCCATCCAGGAGCCTTTTGGTTGTTTGCCATCTATAGCGATCATATCTATCTCCCTAGCTTTATATATCCCCAACCCAGTACCGATAGTCAGATAATACTAGCCAGGACCGCTCTGCCTGGCTTTGGGCTGCCCCAGCTACATCAGGGGGTAGCCTAAATCTATTTACCCATAAAGGGTTCCCTGATTTATCCCAAAACTATAGGGGGTATTAAGCCCTTGGGACCCTATCGTCATGGGGTAGAAATAGTCCCTGGCTGCAGGCTACGGTGGAGGATAAATTGTTAAAATAGACTGAAATTTCCCAGGCCATCCCTTGTCGCCCTACCTGGTTCGGTAGCCAGGGAAACTCCTCAAGGGTCACGCCGCTTGCCTCCATCGGGGCTCTTGGCCACTGTTCAGCTAGACGGACCCAGGTTCGTTAAATCCACCGAGTCATTTAGGTTGCCAAGTGTTTAGAGGCTAAGCCAACAATGTGCTGCATCCAATGGTCTACCGTATCCTGATGCATTGCTTCAACCATGACTCGAATCACAGGTTCGGTGCCTGAGGCTCTAACCAGTACTCGGCCTTCAGTTCCCATGGCCTGTTCGGCCGCTTCAATAGCTCGTTGCAAAGGCTGGCAGTCCTGCCAGTTGAGACGACGCTCCCGGTCTGTAACCCTGACATTTTGTAGCTGTTGAGGATAGGTCTTGAAGCTCTGATCAAGCAGGGTAGCCAGAGACCCGCCGAGCCGTTGCACCAGGGCCGCCAGGTGCAGCGCGGTCAGCAGACCATCGCCCGTCAAACTATAGTGGTGACAGAGAATATGGCCAGACTGCTCACCCCCCAGTTTGGCTCCCCGTTTTACCATTTCAGCGTGCACATACTGATCGCCCACCTTAGTGCGCACCAGGGTACCTCCCAATTTTTCCCAGGCTCGCTCAAAGCCCAGGTTCGCCATCACAGTAGAGACCAGGGTTTGCTCAGGCAGGCGGTCTTGCTGCTGCAGGTACTGACCCCAGAGGTAAAGAATATAGTCTCCATCTACCACGCGTCCCTGGCCGTCAACGGCCATGACCCGGTCTGCATCACCATCAAAGGCAAAGCCCAGATCAGCTCCGGTACTTTTAATGGCAGCCTTCAAGGGGTCCAGATGGGTTGATCCACAATCAACATTAATCCGGTCACCATTTGGTAAGCCATGGAGGGTAATCACCCGCGCCCCCGTTGCCCGGAATACTTCTTCCCCCAGGCAGGTGGCGGATCCCCAGGCTAGATCCAGGATCACTGTCATGCCCGCTAAATTCAGCCCTGGCATCAGGGGTTCGTGCAAAAAGCTGGCGTAGCGATTGATCAATTCGGGGCGGTAGTAGCATTGACCCCAGTGGGCATTAGGGCATATATCCAGGTGGGGGGGGTGTCCCCGCAGCGCTGCTTCGATTTTAGCCTGCAGGTCAGTGGTGAGTTTAGTCCCGTCGCTACCAAAGAATTTAATACCGTTGTCTTGGGGGGGGTTATGGCTGGCAGAAATCATAATGCCTCCCAGGGCATCACAGGACTCTGCTAGATAGGCGACGGCGGGGGTGGGACATAACCCCACCTGCCACACATCCAGCCCTGCTGAGGTCAGCCCGGCGGAGAGGGCTGTAGCCAGCATGTGTCCGGAGTTGCGAGAATCCTGCCCCACGACCACCGGTCCCTGGTCTAACCCCTCGGCTCGAAATACCTGTCCTGCCCAGTAGCCCACTTCCATGGCTAGAGGGGCAGTGAGTAATTCTCCTGCTTTGCCGCGAATGCCATCGGTGCCAAAGAGGGGGGTATTGGGCAGGTGTAGCCCTCCCAAACTAGAGGTAAAGACCTCAGAACGGCGGTCTGGTGATTGACCGGGATTAGAACTACCCGGGGTCTTAGGGACAGAATTGACCATAGCTAATTATCCTCATCACACTTACTCATTCTGGAGAATACCACCTCTGTTCTAGGATGAACTAAGTAGCTGTGCCACTAAAACTACGTTATGCCTTGCTTCGATTTGATAGATAGCAATTTCGCCAGGGCGATCGCCCAGTTTAATCAAGGTGATTACTATACCTGTCACGACCAGCTTGAGACCCTTTGGATGGGCGCTGATACCGTGGAGAAACCTTTTTTTCAGGGTATTTTGCAAATTGCGGTGGGTTTTTACCACCTGGGTAACCACAACTGGCGGGGGGCGGCAATTTTATTAGGAGAAGGGGTGAATCGCCTGCGCCCCTTTGCTCCCTGCCACCAACAGATTGACCTGGACTCACTGATAGACTGTGGTTGGGCTTGGTTGCAGGCTTTACAGCAAACTGGTCCAGGGGCGATAGCGGTAATAGCCGAGGCTCTGACTCAAGCATTGGGTCAGAGCGATCAGTCTCTGATCGGTCAGGGTTCTTACTTAGACCTAACTGTTAATGAGCTGCGGTTGGCTTTGCCCGTACCACGGCTGGTTGCTCTGGTAGACCCTTTGTAGCCCCAAGCCCTGGTGGGCTGGGGGTTGCTACTTGTTAATCGCCAGGGACACCTGATTCCCCCCCACATCTCGCATTGTGCCCAGTACTTCAGCGATTTTCTGGTAGGTAAGCTGATTATCAGCCTTCAGAACTACCGTACCCTTGGCATGTTCTGTCAGGTATTGGCGAATATTTTCGGCCATCTGCGTCTGATCAACGGCTGAGCCCTTAATAAATAACTTACCCTGGCGGTCTAACTCTACGGTTAGGGGGTCGGGCTGATCTACGTTAGACCCCCCGGCCTCCACCGAAGGCAGTTTAACCTCAACGGCTTTCTGGTTAATTTGAGCACTCATGGAAATGATGATGAAAAATACCAGAATGGTCATCAACACGTCCATCATGGGCACTAGATTGACTTCGGGCAGGTCGTGCCTTTGCGATCGCGACTTCATGCGCATGGAGAATCCCTTCCTTAACTACAGCAAAATAGCTCAAATTGCTACGGACAAACCACACCAGTTAATAGACCAGTATCTAGATCCAGAGTATCACCCCAGGTAGTGCCGATATGATAGGCTGCCAGTAGCATAGCACTGGTTTTACCCCAGGCCACCTCTCCCTGCCGGGTCACGGCAATAGCTCCGAAATCCCTCTGGTTACGGGCTGCCTCAGCAAAAGAGAGGGCAAAAGCTGACCCCACGCCCATACCATCGCTGATGCGAATTACCAGTCGGGCCGCCAGGCACTCGTCAATAATATCCTCGCCGATACCCGTGCAACTCACCGCTGCAAAAGGATTGGCGTAGTTACCCGCAGGCATGGCGGCATCACTGACCCGGCCTGGCCGCTCCAGGCCCCTGCCCCCGGTAGAGGTACCCGCCGCTAATTGCCCCTGGCCATCTAAAACTACCACACCAATAGTGCCCCGCCGGGCCCGGGGGTCCTCTGCCACTACCCCAGCCATTGTCTGGTCAGCATCTTGCTGCCGCCATGCTATCCATTCCTGCAGTCGCAGGGCGGTCCTCGGATCAACCAGGGGTAGAGCCAATTCCCTGGCTAGTTCGGCTGCCCCGGTTTCAGCCAGTACCCGATCGCAGGAGGATTGTAAAAAAGCTGCTAAGTCAATGGGATGGGCCACCCCAGTGGTATTAATCACCCCGCTAAAAGACTGGCGGGCCCCATCCATTAAGCCCGCGCTCATGCGCACCTGACCGTCTGACTGCAATACTGAGCCATAGCCGGCATTAAAGCGGGGGTTAGCTTCTAGCTGCTGGCAGCCATAGACAGTACAGTCCAGGGCCGGAGCACCCTGCTGGAGCCGCTGATAAATCGATGCCACAATGGTGTGCAGATCCTGACGAATTGCCCCTAAGGCGCTCTGGTCTGCCAGGGCAGGTCCGGCTCCACCATGGATGATCACCTTTGGGATGGTTTCAGTCATGGGTGAGGATCCGTTCTGTGATTAACCGTGACCCCTGCTTGCGGGTAATGTAGTTGGATGCCCACTGAATCATCACGATTACCTTGTTGTCAAACTCGATTAAGAAGAACACGTGGACAAACAACCACACAAACCAGGCCGGAAAACCAGTGAGCTTACCCTTAGGGAAGTTAACTACGGCAGAATGGCGGCCAATCACCGCCAGACTGCCTCCGTCTTTGTACCTGAAGTCGGGCAGAGTCTCGCTCTGCAGCCGTTTTTGCAATAGTCTGGCTACGTACTGACCCTCTTGCATGGCTACCGGGGCAATTCCTGGTAAGGGGCGATCGCCCTGGTGACCATAGTGGGCCAGATCTCCTACGACAAAGATATCTGGATAGCCAGGAATACTTAAATCGGGGCCAACGATGACCCGGCCGGAGCGGTCTCGGTCAACCCTGGTGCGATCAGCTAAAATTCCCCCCATACCTGGGTCCCTGACCCCAGCCGCCCAAAGCACGGTGGCGGCTGATACGGTCCTCAGGTGATCACCTTGCTTCAAGGTGACCTGATGTCCAGCAATGTCTGTCACCAGAGTTTGGGTGAAAACCTCAACTCCCATTTTTTCTAGATCCTGCTGGGCCCGTACCGATAGCTCTGGGGGAAAGGGGGGAAGGACCCGATCCATGCCTTCGACTAATAAAATGCGGGTCTGACCAGTGTCAATCCGGCGAAAATCAGGTTTGAGGGTATGGAAGGCCAGTTCAGCCAGGGCTCCTGCCAGTTCTACACCGGTCGGCCCTGCCCCGACGATCACAAAGGTTAATAGGGCCTGTCGCAGGTCTGGATCCGTTGCTTTCTCAGCGGTTTCAAAGGCTCCAAAAATCCGTCGTCGCATTTCCAGGGCATCCTCTACGGTTTTCAACCCAGGCGCAATCTCTGCCCAATCATCTCGACCAAAGTAAAAATGGCTCATGCCGGTAGCCACGATCAGGCTGTCGTAGGCAACCCCCTCGCCCTCCTTAAGGATGACGGTCTTAGTCTGGGGATCTAGATCCACCACCTCTCCCATCAGGACCTGGGTATTTTTCTGCTGACTCAGTACCCCCCGTAAGGGAGAGGCGATATCTCCCGGAGATAGGCCGCCCATCGCCACCTGGTAGAGCAGGGGCTGAAATAAATGGAAGTTGCGCTTATCAATCAAGGTCACCTGCACCTCCTCGGTGCGGCCTAGTTGTTGAGCCGCGTAGAGACCCCCAAACCCGCCACCAAGAATGACAACCCGGTGTTTAGGGGAGGGGCTGGGTAGGGAAGAAGGGGCTGTTTCAATAGATTGTAGGGTTGGCATGGCTCTTCGTCATCGCTGTTACTATCGCTGTTACTATCACTCTTCCTAGAGAAGACTTAGCAGCATTGGATGGCTATGGCTGTAGCCTCAAAATCACTTTAGACCATTTCCTTGGTAACAATTAAGGAAAGATGCCAACTCAATTTGGGTCTGCCCCTGGCCAGGGAGGGGTTAGGCAAGGCGTGGCTTAAGCAAGCTAGGGCGGGTCAGGCTGGGGCCAGCGCAGGTGCCTATGCAAAAATCAGCCATCTTTCCTAGAAATGTTGACTCCTCTGGGGTGCATCCTAGGGTCAAGGTATTTACCTGATCCGGGCTTTTCTGGCTGGGGCTAATCGGTTTTAAGCATGAAACCTGAACCTCTCGAGTATCTTAGGGATGGCCAGAACTCCTGGATTAAGCAAGTAGGAATAAAAATTAGTTTTTTCAGGAGATTTTTTCCGATGTCAAGTCGTGGTCTTAATCTTTGTACCCTGGCTGGCAATGTTGCCGCCGATCCTGAGGTAAGACAGATTCAGCGTAAGGCTGGAGGTCATGCCAAGGTGGCCGGGATAACTATCTATGTAGACCGGGTTCCCAGTCGTAAGGATAACGATAGCTTTACCGTTGATATCAGTGTTTGGGAAGGATCGCCGGCCTGGCGTAAGCTCACCTATATTAAAAAGGGATCCCTGATTATTGCCAGTGGGGCGATCGATGCTTCGCCCTATTTGAGCAAAGGCGATGACCAGGTGCGAGCGGGTCTGCAGCTGAAGGCAACCGATATTTTCTTAGATTCCAGTCCCAGAAACGAAGCATCGACAACGTCAGACCCGGAGTTCTAGGGGGACTATAACCAGGGGTTTAGCCCGATCGCTCTTGAACTTTGCCCTGACCGCTGAACTGGGGAGCGATCGGGGGCTGCTGACCGGCGCTGTAAAGCTGTTGGAATTGCTCCTCTTGAACAGTCTCCATAAAGTGTTGCACCGGCTTTGGGGGGCGTAGGCTGGCATCGGTGGGAAGGGTTAGCAAAATCTGGTCTGGACCGGCCGGGCAGAGGTTGAATCCAGAGGCCACCAGGGCCGTTAAACCGGCATCGAAGGTGGTCATACTGAGGTCTAAGGATTGTCTGAATTGCTCCAAATTAGTGGGGGTTTGGGTGCGAGCCAGGTACTTAGCCAGACCCACCAGGTGTTGCCAGATGTCTACAGGCGATCGAGCGGGGGGTGGGGCTGGCGGCGGTGGGTATTGCCCGGGTGGCGGTGGGTCTACTGTGGTATCAACAGCGACCTGGGTTGGCCGCAGGTCAATCAACCTCAGATAGTAGCCCTGGGACCGGTGGTGGTCTAGTTCGACCACCACATCGCACCGACCCTGGGGGATTTCTTCAGCATAGTGGCCCCACCACTCGCCGGCATAGCCGACTGCGCTGCTCTCATCCCAAAGCTCAAAGTGGGTCTTGATGTAATTAACGGCTTTGTTTTTGAAATCCCGCAGGTTTTTATGGCCAACGGCTTCAAACCAGCCGTTACGAATTAACAACTTGGGGACCGGGTTACCCATGCCGTAGGGTTCCAGGGATTTTAGCTGGCGAAATAGGGATTGGCCTAGATCCGCCACCGTGATTACCAGATCGATGGTTAAGGCGGGTTGAGGAATGGCTTTTTGGCTCAACAGTTGGCGCACTGATCGATTCAGACCGGTGGTCAGTAAGGGCAAATTTTCCAGGGGCAGGGTCAGCCCCGCCGCCAGGGGATGGCCACCAAAGCTGGTAATCAGATTGCCCTGGTGTTGGAACAGTTCATACAGGTCTAATCCCTGACTAGATCGGGCCGACCCCCTGGCCATGGGGATGGGGTGCTGGGGGTCTAGGGGATCGACTGTCAGCAATAGGGTGGGGCGCCCCAGTTCCTGACTAATCTGGCCTGCCACCAGGCCCAGGAGCCCTACCGGCCAATGCTCGTCGCTGAGTACTAGGCACTCGGTTGTACTCAGATCAATTTGGGTTAACCGCTGCTGCACCTGGTTGTAAATATATTTTTGCAAAGCCCGGCGGCGAGTATTGGCCAGTTCGGTTTGTTCCGCCAGCGCTTGACAGCGATCGCTGTCTTGACTGGTGAGCAATTCTACGCAAAAGCTAGCATCACCATGAATACGGCTAACTGCATTGATGCGGGGGCCGAGCCCAAAGGAAATATCAGTGGGGCGATCGCCGGTACTTTTGCACAACCGTAGCAGCGCTGCCACCCCCGGACGGGGATAGGGTGGATCGGGGTACAGATGAGCTTGTAAATGCTGTAACCCCCGTTGTGCCAGGTATCGACAATCCCCCCTCAGCTCCACCAGATCAGCAATTAACCCAATCGCCACCAGGTCTAGAAGGGCTGCCAGGGGCATCGAGGGGGGAGAGGCCAGGGTGCTGTAAAAAGCCTCTACCAGCTTGTAAGCCACGGCCACTCCCGAGAGGGTAGCCAGGGGATGATTGCTTGGCAGGCTGCGAGGATTTACCAGGGCAACGGCAGCCGGTTGCACCTCAGGCAAGGTATGGTGATCGGTAATAATTACATCTATCCCGATTTCAGTGGCATAGGCCACCGCCTCAAGATCACTACTGCCAGTGTCGCAGGTTACCACCAGGCTAGCGCCCCAAGCCTTGAGCTGATCCAGGCCAGATTTTGATAAGCCATGGGAGGCCGTTAAGCGGTTAGGAATATAGTAAGTCAACCGTTCAGACTGGGTAAAAACCTGCCCCAGTCCCTGCCACAGGACGGCGGTAGCGGTTACCCCATCGGTATCAAAATCTCCCCATATAGCCACCTTTTCCCCCGTTTTCAGGGCATGTTGTAGGCGTTTAACAGCCTGTGCCATAGAGGGCCCCAACCCATCGGCTGGAGTTGGCTGGTAGAACTGGGGCTGGAAGAAACCCGGCAACCCTTCCAGGGTACAGAGATGGCGTTGCCAGAGTAGTTGGGCGACTTGATCGATCGACTTGCCTGGTCCGGTTAGGTCCTCTGGTAGCGCCTTGGTGACCGCAGCAATCCACTCCTCAGGACAGGGCGGGGAGGAACATAAACGCCAGGGTAAGGACAATGGAGCCATGACACTAGATCGGCCGACTGCGTTACTTAACTATAGAGGGTGGCGGGGGGGCAAGGCCCTGGACCGACACCAGGGAAACCGACGATTGGAGCATATCAAAGGGGTTGTAGACCCAGCCAGGCTATGGGGAACCAAAGGACTGCATGAATATTCGCCAGGGCAGAGAAATAACTTTAAAGATTTTAGTTTCTTAGGTAAGATTACTTACAAAGTTTCCTCCAGTCGTCACCGACCCCTACTTAGCAGCTACTATGGCTAAAAAAGTGCACCCAGAGCTTCAGGGCGAAAAGTTTCATACGCTCTATACGCTGCAGTTCAAACGAACCGGTCAGGTACTCAGGGACCGATTTTCCTGGACTGCCCTAGGGGTATGTTTGGGGGTGGGTACGGCGATCGCTGTCCTGTCTCTGCCCCTGGTTCCCCGGGGGCTGCCCTGGTCCGTGGGGCAGGGGCAGCCCGATGCCGAGACCCATTTTAAGGCCGGCTCCGATCAGGCTATGCAGGCGGCAGAGTTGACCCAAAGTGCGGCGTCTAGGGAAGAATGGGTGAGGGTGGCGCTGCTCTGGCAACAGGCGATCGCCAATATGGCGGCAGTTCCCATCAGTAGTCCAAATTATGTTGTAGCCCAGCAGAAGCGTCGTCAATACGATCGCAACCGCCGCTATGCCGAGACTAACGTGAGTAACCGCGCCGCCGATGTTCCTGGTAACAAAGCCTATTGGACAGTGGGTTCCGATCGCGATTGGGTGATCGCCATTCAGGGGCCGCCTACCCGCATCGTCAGTTACGACGGTTCATGCCAGGAGCGGCTGGGCTACGGTAGTAGTCTGATTGAATTAGAGAACGGCTACGTTAAGCAGTACTCTAATACCGACGCTAATTTGAAGGTTCTTGCCAATACCCCCCTGGCCCTGTCCACCCAGCCTCAGCCCCAAACCTGGAGTTTAGGGTCTTCCACCAGCGAAGTTTTGAAGCTCCAGGGCACCCCCACCCGCACCCAACAGAATGGGGTTGATGATCTGGTCACCCTTTACTATGGCAGTAGCTCCATACTGCTAGACAAGGGCCATGTGATTAGCTACTGGAATAACGACGGCAGCCTCAAGGTATCGGTTAATTTAGCCCGGCCCCTAGCCCATGATCTGCCCTCCCAGCGCTGGTCAGTGGGTTCATCCCGAGCCCAGGTATTTAAGACCCAGCCCACCCCCCCTACCGCTATTAGCCGCAATGACGGTAGTTGCGAAGAGGTCCTTCAATTTGGTGCCAGCCAGGTAACCCTACGCCAGGGTTTGGTGGCGGGCTACAAAAATGAAGGTAAAAATCTCCTGACTCGCTAGGGCGGCTTGACCAGAGCGGTGATCTGCCAGGGGACTGGCCTTAGGTGGTCGTCAGAGATAGGCTATCAACCAATACCGACGGGGTACAGCAGGAGCCGTTCCAATCGCTGTCGCTACCAATTTCGATGTTATTTTTCAGGGCAGCATAAACATTACCCGCCAGCATGGTGTCCTTGATGCGACCAACCAGTTCTCCCTGCTGAATCAGATAGCCCAGATCAATATTGACTGAGAAATCCCCTGAGATCCCAGCTCCTCCGCCCAGAATCTGGTCTATCAGAATACCATGGTCGATCGCTGCGATTAATTCTTGCAAGGACCTCTGGCCAGGTTGAATCAGGGTATTGTACAGAGCTGGAGTGGGATAACTGCCCAGACTCAGGCGAAAGCCATTGCCCGTAGACCCTCCTCCTAACTGGCCTCCTACCCCCCGGTCGCAGTAAAACAGCGTCAATATGCCCTTGTCGATAAACACCAGGCGTTGGGTAGGGGTGCCTTCATCGTCAAAGGGGCAGCTAAAGGGGCCCAACTCCGGATCTTGCAGTAAGGTAATGGCCGTAGAGGTCATCTGCTGGCCTAGGCCATTGCTCCAGGGAGACGATCGCTCCAAGACCCGCTTGCCACTCAAGGCAGATTGCAGGGTACTCCAGAGCATATCAGCAGCCTTGGCGGTAAAGATCACCGGTAGTCGACCAGAGGCCACCGTTGCTGATGCTTGCCCCCACTCCAGCCGTTGCAGTACCTGATCGGCCAGGGTGGCGATATCTAAATTGTGACGCCGGGTTTGCCCATCCCCGACACTGAGGAAGTCATCCCCCCGAATCCATTCAGCGGTGACATAACCACTCAGGGTGGTATCACTGTAGCTGCAATCCAGGCCCTGGCTATTGAGGATGCGGGTGGTCTCCACCTCGCACTCCATGTCTACCTCGCACAATACCTCTGGATAGGCGCTGCGGATCTGATCGATTAGATCCTCTCCCCAGGTAATCAACTGATCTGTGCCCACCGGCTGCCCCAGATCGGGGTAAATCTCTGGACTGCCGGCTAGAATATCCAGACTTTCAGACGGATTCAGCTGACTGATGGCGATCGCCTTAGTCACCAGGATCTCTGGATCCACATCTCCATAGGCTACCGCCAGCCCGGGCCGACCCTGGACCCAAAGGCGGAGGGCCGTGCCTTCGGCATCAGAACTGTCTAACTGTTTGAGGCGATTGGCTTCGAAGAAGACCGGGTGGGACTGGGAACTGGATTGCAGCACCTCTGCGGCCTCCGCCCCGCTTTTTAGGGCCAGGTCTAGAAGTTTTTCAGGCAGCCCATCTATCGGTTGATTTGCCCCCATTATCCCTAGCCTGCCTAAAGCGCTGATGTGCGTGAGCCGTCATATCCCTTTTCCATAATCCTGGATTGCGTTACCGCTGAAAAGGGGCCGCCGAGAAACTCCCATCCCCTGCAGCCAAAACACCGGTATGGCTGTGGCACAATGGAAGCTAATTGGTTAATCTTCTCTAAATCTAAAGACCGTCGTGAGTCCTACTGTTACCGCCTCTTTACCCCAGCCTGTTTGCTCTGGCCGGGCAGTCTTTCCCTTTACCGCTGTGATTGGCCAGGATGATATGAAACTGGCGCTGCTACTAAATGTGATTGATCCTAAAATTGGCGGCGTCATGATCATGGGTGATCGGGGCACGGGTAAGTCCACCACGATTCGCGCCCTGGCTGACCTGCTGCCAGACATTGAGGTGGTGGCCGATGACCCCTTCAGTCGCTCACCTGAGGACGCTGATGTCCTGGCGGAACGGGGTACCGCCCCCGTGCCGGTCAGCCGCAAAAAAGTACCCATGGTGGATCTTCCCCTGGGGGCCACAGAGGACCGGGTGTGTGGCACCATCGATATTGAAAAAGCCCTGGCAGAAGGGGTTAAAGCTTTTGAACCGGGGCTCCTGGCCAAGGCTAACCGGGGAATTCTGTACGTAGATGAGGTCAACCTGCTGGATGACCACCTGGTGGATGTACTGCTCGACTCGGCCGCCTCGGGATGGAACACCGTAGAGCGGGAAGGAATTTCCATTCGCCACCCGGCTCAATTTGTGCTGGTTGGGTCTGGCAACCCCGAAGAAGGTGAACTGCGGCCCCAGTTACTGGATCGCTTTGGTATGCATGCCGAAATTCGGACTGTCAGGGATCCGGAACTGCGGGTTCAAATCGTGGAAGAGCGATCGGCCTTTGATCACGACCCCCTCACCTATGTGGCCAGATACCAGCCCCATCAACAAGCCCTACAGCAAACCCTGGTCCAGGCTCAAGAACGGCTTCCCCAGGTGGCTATAGACCATGACGACCGGGTGCGGATTTCTCAGGTGTGTGCTGAGTTGAATGTGGATGGCCTGCGCGGCGACATTGTCACCAACCGGGCAGCCAAGGCGCTGGCTGCCTACGAAGGGCGTACCCAGGTAACTTTGGAGGATATTCGCCGGGTAATTGTCCTCTGTCTGCGTCACCGCCTCCGCAAGGATCCCCTGGAAACCATAGACTCTGGCTATAGGGTAGAAAAGGTGTTCTCCCAGGTATTTGGGCTGGGCGATCCCGATATCGCCATCACCCCTGGTCCCCAGCCCGTAGGGGCTCGCTAGCCCGGATCCTATGGCTGAACGCATCCTTGGCCTGGATCCGGGTTTGGCCACTCTGGGCTTTGGGGTGATTGAGCTGACTACTGGCTCACCCCCTGACTCGGCGGGGGTGACCGTAGTGGATTTTGGGGTGGTGTCAACTCCAGCCCACACCGCCATTGGAGATCGCCTCTGTACTATTTACGACGACCTCCATCACCTGATCAAGGAATTCCGCCCTGATCAGGTGGTGATTGAGAAATTTTTCTTTTACCGCATGGGTAATACCATTTTGGTGGCCCAGGCGCGGGGGGTAGTGATGCTGGTCCTGGCCCAGCACCAGTTATCCTATGTTGAGTTCACTCCAGCCCAGGTTAAGCAGGCCCTGACGGGTTACGGTAATGCCGCCAAGGCCGAGGTGCAGCAGGCGGTGGCTCGGGAGTTAGACCTGCCCCATATACCCCGCCCTGATGATGCCGCCGATGCCCTGGCCCTGGCCTTGGCCGGCTGGTTTCAGACCCCCTGGAGGGTGGCCGGCCAGCCGGATTAGCTGACTAGGGGGCCCCAGGCCTAACCAGGGCCGGGGCTACTAGCATGGCGGTAGATCACCTTCGCCTTTAGACCAGTGATCACCCAGGGGCCTCTTGAGGTAAGGTAAGGCCAGATATTGGTCTGCTCTTTTTATATTATGTCTCTGAAGCGATTTCTAACTGGCCTGGCTCTGGGTTTGCTGGTGGTGGTCGGGTTAGCCTGGGGCCAGCAGGTACTTTTTCCCCAACCTCCCGCTCCTCCAGGGGGCTCCCTTGCCGCTCCGGCTCTGCCGGTAACCCCAGAGGTTTACCCCCAGGCGACTCCGGCTTTACCAGCTGCGACCCAGGCTCTGGTAGCCCAGCAGTCAGACTTGGTCAATCCCCCCCGACAGGATATTCGGTTGGTGGTGATTAGTGATTTAAACAGTGCCTATGGCTCCACTGATTACGAACCTGAGGTGGATCGGGGTATGGCCTTGGTGCCTTTTTGGCGGCCCGACCTGGTGGTCTGTAGCGGTGATATGGTGGCAGGCCAGAATCCCTCCCTCAGCCGCGATCGCATAGACGCCATGTGGCAGGCCTTTGATGACCACATTGCCGCCCCCCTACGGCAGCAGAAAATTCCCTACGGCTTCACCCTGGGCAACCATGACGCCTCCAGCGCCCTGGGGGTCAGAAAGCAGTATTTATTTAGCCAGGAGCGAGATCGGGCGGCGGCCTACTGGACCCATGCCAGCCATAATCCCGGCTTGAACTTCCTCGATCGCTCCCAATTTCCCTTTTACTACACCTTTACCTACGGGGGGGTTTTCTTTATGGCCTGGGACGGGTCCTCCAGCCATATTTCTGATCAACAACTGGCCTGGATCGATCAAACCCTGGCCAGCCCTGCGGCTCAAACTGCCAAGGCGCGCATTGTGATTAGCCACCTACCTCTTTACGCCGTAGCCGTGGGTCGTGACGAGCCCGGTGAAGTTCTGGAAAAGTCCCCCCAGATCCAGGCCATGCTAGAGCGTCATCACGTCCACACCGTGATTAGCGGTCACCATCACGCCTACTATCCAGCCCACAAGGGCAAGTTGCAACTCCTGCATACGGGCATTTTAGGGGCTGGTCCCCGGCCCCTGATTGACAGTAAGCTGCCGACCCGTAAGACCATCACTGTGGTGGATATTGACTTTGATAATGCTGACCTGACCACCTACACCACCTACGACATGGCGACCCTAAAGCCGGTAGCCAATCAGGAACTGCCTCGGTTGCTAGCCGGCCATAACGGTATGTTGCTGCGTCGAGACGTTACCTACGAGAGTCTTAAGCCTGAGGAAACAAGCTTTTGCCAGCAACGGCTGGGTGAAGACCTCTGTAGGGCCTGAGGCAGTGCTGAAAACGGTCCATCCAGGTCGGCTAGGACCCTGAATTCGCCGTCTTTGCCAGAGAGAACGTCCCTATCTGTGATAGTCTAGCTATAACTCCAGGGACTGAATGCCCCGGTTTTACTGTCTGTACAGACTGGTCTGGGATTCCAGGAGGTGACTCGACCATTCCCAGGCGACCTCCAAGCTTTTGCCATTGCCCTGGCCGCCCTTAACCGGCGGGGGCTAAGGTCCATGGTTTCTTCGCCCGTGGCCCTTTTAACCAATTTGGTTACCAACCCCAGTTATCTGGATCCAAGTATAACCCCGGTTCTGTGGCAGCAGGACCAATCTGTTCCAAGACATTCCATCAGGAGAAAAAGCAGTTTCCTATGACTCAAGTCCTTGTCGGTGAAAACGAAGGCATTGAATCAGCCCTACGCCGCTTTAAGCGGCAAGTTTCTAAGGCGGGAATTTTTTCTGAGGTGAAGCGGCGACGTCACTTTGAAACCCCTCAGGAAAAGCGCAAGCGTAAGGCCGTAGCCCGACGTAAAAAGCGTTACCGTTAGGCAACAAGTTCAGGGCTAGCCCTTAGATCTGCCCCAGGGGCCCTAGGGCCTCTGGCTTTAGTCTAACCCTCACGCCGGGGGTTAGACTTTTTAATCGGATGGTTTAGCCAGGGTTAGGCCTTAGGCGATTTACCCGCCAATCCCCAGCCGCCCTGCCAGGGATGGACTGAGGGGCATCAGGACGGCCAGGGCTAGAAATAGAACCAATAATCCCAGGGCCGCCCGGGTATCATCGGGCTCTGTCAGGTCATCTAGGCAGGGCCGCTCTAGGTTGCGCTGAAGGACCACAATCAGTGCTGCCCAATATAGGGCCAGAGGGTTAGCTAGCGATACCAGGGCTAGCAAAATTAGGGTAACAATGGTGGTGCGGCCAGCTATTTTGCGACCGTAGATGGCCTGTACGACTCGACCTCCATCCAGCCGACCGGCGGGCATTAAATTGAGCGCTGTGATCAGCAATCCTAACCAACCGTAGATGCTGAGGGGGTGAACATCAACTAGGGGAGCTTGCAGGGCTTCCCCCAGGACTACCCGGGCCAGGGTGCCCACCAGTACCGATCCCTGAAAGAAGGCTACCGGTAGCTGGAAGGGGCTACCGGGATGGGATAGCACCAGGCCCACCATCAGCATGATTAGGGATACCAATCCCCCCAGGGCTGGACCGGCAAAGGCAATATCAAAGAGACTGGTGCGGTGCGGTAGCAAAGCCTCAAATCGAGTTAAGCTGCCAAAGCTGCCGATTTGCCAGGCCGGAATCACAAAGGGAGGGCTTAACCGTACTCGATGGCGTCGAGCCAGTAGCCAGTGCCCGGCCTCATGGCTGAATAGAATCACCAGCAGTCCCCCTAGAAAGGGTAAGCTGTCTGGCCAATGGGAGGGGGTCTGGAGTAGATCAAAACCCTGTAACAGGGCTCCGGCTTCTAAGCCGGTGAAGACACTAATAATCCCCAGTCCGCCAGCGATTGCCCATTGCATGGGGGTAGTTTTGATCGGATCTAAGCTGGCGGGTAGCACCACCACCGTTGGCCGTTGGTCTTGATTTTCCACTAGAAATAGGCGATAGCGATCGCCCAGCCGGTCTGTCAATAGCCGGCTCAGCTCCGCCTGGGTTTGGGCCGGCTGGCCGCGCAGGTTGCCACGAAAAATAGCGCCCTGGTCATAGGCTATGGTTTCGGTACGAAAATAGGTATCCAGGCCAAAGATGCCCTCAATTTGAGCCAGATCGGCGGCGGGAATGGCAATCTCGGCTGGGGCTGGAGCTGGGGCCGTTGTCACCTGGTCGGTGGGAGCAGCCGCATCTGGATCCGGCAGGGTACCCAGCACCGGCTTGGGGCTGGTCTGGGCCAGGGTGCGCAAGCGCCGCCCCAGGTAGATATAAATTCCTGTAGACAGCAGCAACAGGGCCAGCACTGCAGCCAAATTGAGACCAACACCCAAAGCCGCTAAGCCGAAAAATAGCAACCAGGGAGCCATTAAAACCACCGATTGCAGCCAGGCTAGCAGGCCAGGGTGGCCGTAGGGAAGGGCGCGGCGGTAGCCCCACCCCAAAATGGCGATCGCCACCAGCAAAATCAACCCAGTAGTAACCATAAGGACGTATTTATCAGCCAACCAGAGTCAGGGGATGGATCAGGGTTCGCTTAAACCCTAGGGGCGTCTCAGGGCAGTCTAAATCCTCCCAGATTAATTCTTCCCGCCTGGGTAAGCTTAGCCTTACCATGGCAGCGGGGTAATCCCTTCCCTAGGAGTTTTAACCCTTCCTGCAAAGAATAAATCTTCCATTCATAGTCCCCGTAGATTAAGTCTAGCGTTGATAGGTCAACCAGGCGATCGACTAGGGGGATTTGCTCACTCAGCCTGCCCTGGTCAGTGCTCAAGCCGACCTTTCTGGCTAGACTGGCAGCCACCCGGCTGGCCCCGTCGCTGGTTTGCTAAAATCAAGCCATATCCACCTCTATGGCCAGGATGACCGATTTTCCTACCGCCACCCTCCACCTTGGTCTGGCTCCCCTCAGCCTTGAGGCGGCCTATGCCCTGGCTCATCGGCCCAGTAACGGGGCGGTTGTGATCATGAGCGGTATGGTCCGCGACCATAACCAGGGCCAAGCGGTTACAGCCCTGGAGTATCAGGCCTACGAGCCCATGGCCCTGAAGATTTTTGAACAAATCGCCGAGCAGATTCACCAGCGCTGGCCCCTGGTGGCTCAGGTGGTTATTCACCACCGCATTGGTCGCTTATACATTGGCGACATTAGTGTGGTGGTGGCTATTGGCTGTCCCCACCGGGAAGAGGCCTTTGCCGCATGCCAGTATGCCATCGATACCCTGAAGCATACAGCCCCGATCTGGAAGAAGGAATGGTACGACGATGGCACCGGGCAAGCCAGTGGTCAATGGGTTAGTATTGGCGCTTGCCAGCCAGGGATCGGTGATTAAATTGCCGGTGGGTTAGTTGGCAGGGGCTTTTGCACCGGGTGGGGACGCAGGCTGCGCCAATAGCTGCCACCCACCAGTAGCCAGAAGCTGGCGTAGGCGATTGCCTGGAGCAGGTAGAAGTGATCGCGGTAACCCAGCAGGGTTTTTAATAATACACCGGGAAATTGGCGATCGGGCAAAATACCGCTGGTATCCCAGAGTAGGGGGCCTAAAATACAGGAACTTTGAAAGGCACAGAGGTCACCGTCAGCACCACCGACCAGGCTGAGGGTGGCCAGGCCCGCATCCAGATTTTTTAATACTGAGATCACCAGGCCACCAATAATCAGCAGTAGCAGTACCCCCATCACCTGGAAAAACTGCTTCAGGTTAATGGTGAGGCCCCAGCGAAATAGACCAATCCCGACCAGGGCCGCTGCCGCCAACCCCATCAGGGCTCCCAGAGCAGCGCTGAGGCTGGCTTCTACATTAGTAAAGATAAATAGAACGGTTTCGAAGCCTTCTCTTAATACGGCAATACAAACCAGGCTAAAAATCCCCCATCCGGCGGTCTCTCCCCTCTGCAAAGCCTTTTGTACCGATCCCTCAAGTTCTCCCCTGAGACTGCGGGCCTGCCGGGTCATCCACAGGAGCATCCAGCTCAACATCAGAATAGCGATCGCCCCAAACAGCACGTTCAGTAGGGGAGTCACCACACTCCGCAGATGGGGTAAGACCTGCTGCACCTGCTGTAGACTGATGCCCAGGGCCAGGCCGACCATGGCGCTCCCCGCCAGGCCCCCAGCCACGCCAGCATAGACCCAGGGGTAGAGACGCTGACACTGGGCCTTACTCAGACAGGCAAGGACAATGCCCACTACCAAAGCCGCTTCTACCCCCTCACGAAGAGTAATTAAGCCAGTGGGTAGAGCCGTGGTTAAATCCATAGGGAGAAACAGAAAATTGGGGTGATTAGCGCCTGAGCCGCTGGGGCTATGGAGTTATTTTAGCCCGGTCTATCTCCAACCCGGTCGGGGAGATCGTTGCTCATCCCTAATAGGCCCCTTCCCCAGTAATCACCACCCAAACGGTTCTAGCTAGAATATAAATATCCAGCCAGACCGACCAATTTCTCACGTAGTAGGCATCTAGATTAACCCGGGCTGGGTAGGAAACATTATTGCGCCCCGAGACTTGCCATAGGCCGGTTAGTCCTGGCAAGACTCGAGTATAAAGCTTGTAGGTGTCGGCATAGCGTTCAATTTCATCGCCCACAATGGGGCGGGGTCCCACCAGACTCATTTCACCCCGCAGCACATTCCAGAGTTGGGGTAATTCGTCCAGGCTGGTGCGTCGTAAAAGGCGGCCAACGGTGGTCACTCTGGGGTCGTAACGCAGCTTTTGATCTGCCTGCCATTGCTGCTGCAAAGCGGGATTGGCCTGCAAATAATTTTCCAACACCTGATCGGCATTTTCTACCATGGTTCGAAACTTCCAGGCGACAAAGGTAGCGCCGTGGCGGCCCACCCGTTGATGACCGTAAAACAAAGGCCCAGGGGAATCCAGTTTGATTAAAATCACCACTAGCAGCAGCAGCGGCAACAGCAGACTTACCAGCAGCAGGGTTAAGCTCAGGTCTAGCAGGGCCTTAGTCATGCGGGATCCAGGCAAAAGTAGCCGTTGACTAATCTCTAAACCAAGTATGCCGCCTAGATCCCTGGCACCTACCCAGAGACTGGCCAGGCCAAATAGGTCAGGAATCATTAATAAATGGGCAAAACTATGGCCGTAGTCCTCCAGAATGGTCAGCAGTCGCTGGCGGTTCACTCCTGGAATCGCCACAATCCCATAGTGAATATCTCGCTGACGGGCTAGCAGGGGGGCCAGGGCCAAGGCACCAACTACGGGAACGCCCGCCAGGTCTCCCCTCATCGCCGGGTTGTCATCCAGCACTGCCACCGGTTTGAGACCAAACCAGGGTTGCTTTTTTAAGGTTTGAATGACCAGTTCTCCGGTCCGTCCAGCTCCCAAAATCAGTACCGGATAGCCCCACCAGTCGCATCGAGCAAACAGGTGGCGGACCAGCCATCGCCCGAGCAGCACCAACAGCAGGGAGAGTCCCCAGGCCAGTAGAAAGACGCTGCGAGAGTAGGTTTCTCCCTGGCGGACCAAAAAAATACCAGACCCCAATACCAAATAAATAAAGGAGGTGGATAGCACCACCCGGCGCAGCTCGTCCGCCGGGCTGACACACACCCCGGGATAGAGGCCGCTTAGCCCATAGGCCAGAATAAACACCCCCAGAATTGGCCACAGCTGGCCGTAGAGAACCGGGGGGTATTGGCCATCTAGCACTAGCCGTCCGTAAACACTGAGGGCCCCGGCTAGCAGGAGAGCCAGTAGGTCGGCGGCAGCCAGTAGCCCCACCATAGGGATGGATCGGCTGGACATTTTTAAAGAGGCCTTGACTGGATTAACCGCTGGTTGTGGAAGAAACATATGTCTGCTATTACCCTGGGTTTCCCGTCCCTACTCTAAGCCATTACCTTGACAAAAATTCATCCATTGAAGGTTGACAAAATTCCAGAAGTGCTGGCGAAACCGTTGTTCTGAAAAGGTTTCGGCGTGATTGCGAATGCTCTCAGCATGGAAGTGACTGCGGGTTTGTTCAAAATACCTGACTGCCTCCACCAGGTCTTCAACGGTTTGGCGATCAAATAAAATGCCCGTTTGGCCAGCCTGGACAGTTTCTGCGCTACCCCCTTGACCATAGGCAATCACTGGAGCCCCGGCGGCTTGGGCCTCCACTACGGTAATACCAAAGTCTTCTTCAGCCGGAAAAATGAAGCCCCGGCAGCGTTCCATATAATCCGCCACCAGGTTGTCATCTGGTTTTTGAATAAAGCTGATATTGGGTTTAGCCGATCGCCGCAGTTGTTCTAGACCCGGGCCATCCCCCATCACCACCAGGGGCCAACCCAGTTGGTTAAAGGCGGCTACCGATAGATCGACCCGCTTATAGGGCACGCAGCGAGAAACCGTGAGGTAAAATTCTTCGCGATCGCGCTGCCAGCCAAACCGGTCCACGGCCACCGGCGGATAAAGGACCGTAGCGGGGCGACGATAGGTTTTCCAGATGCGTCGGGCGACGTAGCGAGAGTTAGCCAAAAAGCAATCAACCCGACTGGCAGCGGCCAGGTCCCACAGACGTAGATAATGGAGAATCAGGCGGGTAAGGCCACCCCCTATCCCCTTTAAACCGGATTGGCTCAGGTATTGATGTTGTAGGTCCCAGGCATAGCGAATCGGGGTGTGGACGTAACTGATATGGAGCTGATTGGCTCGGGTAATCACTCCCTTGGCCACAGCATGATTGCTGGAGATCACCAGGTCATAGGGGTCCAGGTTAAACTGCTCGATCGCCAGGGGCATCAGGGCCAGATAGTGACGAAAGTACTTCTGGGCCAGGGGCAGATGCTGTAGAAAGGAGGTCTGTATGCGGGTATGGGCAGGTAGGATCGGCCCCCCCTGGGAATCGCAAAAGTTAACCAGGGCAAACAGGTCTGCCTGGCTAAATAGGCCCAGCATTTGCTCCACCACCTTTTCAGAGCCAGCCCGGGTCTGCAACCATTCATGGACGATCGCCACCTTGGCTGACCCTAGGGGGGGGGTGGGCACCGCCACCGGAGGGTAGGGATAGGACACCGGACTAGGGACACAGGCCGATACCGGCCATGCCATTGTAATTAATGGTCAACTGGGACCCACTACCGGGCTTACCTCCCGATAGATCGGTGATCTGTACGGTGTAGGGACCAGCCTTAGGGGGGGTGGCGCTACCCTGGTAGAGGGGTTTGCCCTGGCTATCGTTACCCTGCCGGGTGAGGGTGCTATCGAAGCTATTTTTAGTCTCCAGGTTGAGAAATCGCACCAGAGTAAACCCGGCCTGATTGTAATAGACGGTAAAGGCCAGGGCTTCCATCATGCCTTTGCACTGGGGCCCGGTGGCGACCTCCTTAGGAAGAGGCTGGGGGCGACCCGCCACCGTAATCAAGTCCGATCGTATCCACCCCTCTGCCCCGGACTGTTCAAATTTCACATAGTACCAGAGGCCGTCCTCAGCCTGGGCCGACCTGAGCAGTTGGACGGGGTCACCCACCAGGCCATAGCCCCGGGTAGAAGCGGTGGTGCTGGGGCCAGAGCGCAAGTTAATCCGAGCCTCTGGCTGGGCAGCAATTAATTGGGCCGGCTGGGCCGGACTGATGGGGGTGCCGGGTTCAGCCGGGCCGGGGGCGGAGCTGGGCGGGGCGGGAGACGGCTGGCTGGGCGCGGCTTGGCCAGGGGCGGGGGTGGACTGGGTGGGAGACGGCTGGCCAGGGGCGGGAACTGCCCCCGGCGCCGTTGGCAGAGCCACTGGACTCTCGTTTTTCTGGTGGCCACCACAGGCCCCTGCGGTCAGGCCTAGCAGACAGCAGAGAGCTAAGCCTGATAACCTACTGAGCCGATTCATGGTACCC
This sequence comes from Cyanobacteria bacterium REEB459, assembly GCA_018970085.1. GTDB lineage: Bacteria > Cyanobacteriota > Cyanobacteriia > Phormidesmidales > Phormidesmidaceae > Nodosilinea. The sequence continues at coordinate 11,189 of JAGWXD010000017.1, read as the reverse complement.
CTTCCAGCCAGATTTACAAACCATAGCATAGCCTGTTGCCGCCAGCTCTTCCCAGGGTAGCCATGGTTTTAAAGCCAGCAACTAGAGCCTGCAAGGGTTGAGGGAGTCAGTGATCATAATCACAAAAGAAGGCCACTGAAGTCATCGCCCGATTCCGGCCAGGGCGGCAAAATAAGAGGTGTCAAGGACGCGTTTCATTTCTATACTAAACTTAACTATGTTAAACCGCCCCCGAGGTCTATGGCCTCGGGGGTTATTATTGCCCTATAGTTCCTGTCGCTGCGATCGCGTCTCCCCTAACCTATGGCCCTTCCCTTCTCTGGTCAACAGCCTGCTATGCGGTTATGGTTAGGGGCCCTACTGGCCGGTATGATACTGTGCGCTCTGGGGGTCGGGGTCTTACTCTGGCGCAGTCGGTCTACCCCCTACGACATCAACACCTTTACCACCGTCGCCAGTCTCCAACCCCTGACGGTGCGGGTAAGTGCCAGTGGGCGAGTTAAACCAGGGCAAACCGTGAATCTCAGCCCTGCCAGTGCCGGTATTGTGGAGCGAATCTACGTCGAGCAGGGGGACCAGGTCCGCCAGGGGCAACTGATTGCCCGCATGGAAAGTCAGGACATTAGGGCCCAGATCAGCCAATATCAGGCGGCTGTTGCAGAGGCAGAGGCGGCTCTAGCCGATCTGCGGCGGGGTAGCCGCCCCGCCGCCCTGGCCCAGGCCAGGGCGGTTGTGGTCACAGCCCAGACCCAGGTGGCCGAGGCCCAAGCCCGCCTCGATCTAGCGGTGGCCGAACTGGGCCGTAGCCAGGCCCTCTTTAATCGCGGGGCAGTGGCTCGCAGTGCCCTCGATGCCGCCGCTCGAGAATACCGGAGCGCTCAGGCGGGGGTACGCCAGGCCCAATCGCGGGTGGTAGAAGCCCAGCAACGCCTCCAGGAGCTAGAAAGCCAACCCCAACCGGAAGCGATAGCCCAGGCCCAGGCCCGTCTAGCCCAGGCGAAAGCCCAATTACAAGGTAGTCTGGTGCGGCTGAGGGAACGGGAAATTCGAGCTCCCTTTGCCGGCGTAATTACCCAAAAGTTTGCCACCGCCGGAGCCTTTGTCACCCCCACCACCTCCGCCTCCGAGGCCTCCTCCGCCACCTCTACGGCGATTGTGGCCCTGGCCCAAGACCTGGAGGTACTGGCGGAGGTACCAGAGGCCAATATCGGCATCATCCAACTGGGACAACGGGTAGAGGTGGAAGCCGATGGCTTTGCCAAGCAAATCTTTAGGGGTCGGGTCAAACGCATCGCCCCAGAGGCCATTGAACGCCAAAATGTCACCCTGTTTCAGGTGCGTATTCAATTAGACAGTGGCAAAGACCAACTGCGATCGAACATGACCGTGAATGTTGCCTTTATTACCGATCAGGTAGCGGACGCCCTGGTGGTGCCCACGGTGGCCGTAGTTACCCAGCGCGGCCAAACCGGCTTACTGGTGCCGGGTAAGGACCAGGATATTGTTTTCCAGCCCGTCACCCTGGGTCCCCAGGCAGGGGATAAGATTCAGATCTTAACTGGCCTGGAGGCGGGCGATCGGGTATTTATCAACCTGCCACCCGGTAAGTCCCTGGACACCCTGACCCTACGGCAGGATCGCTAGGAAAATTTTTCTGTTGCTACCATGGTTGACCCGGCTATATCCGTCCCGCCGCGATCGGGCTATACCCTACCGGTCTTTGCCTGCGCCGCCGCCATCGCCGCCCTCCGTTGTCTACTCAACAATGGCGATCGCCCCGATCAAATTACCCTCAACCTGATCAACCCGGACCAGACCGCCACCCTTCCCATTCACCAGCTGGCGCCCCTCCCCGACGATGCGGTGCTGGCCATTACCCACAGCGATCCGGGGGATAACCTGGACCTCACCCGCCATACCCCGATCTGGTCGATGGTCACCTGGGGCAGTCCAGACCAGGGCGAACCCATTCTGCTGATGGGGGGCGAAGGGCTGGGCCGCCATCTGGGGGGAGAACCGGCCATCTACGGCTACGCCCGCCAACTGATGCAGCACCATCTAACCCCCTGGCTGCCGGTGGGTAAAACCCTACGGGTCACGGTTATTTTGCCCGAGGGTCGCAGCCTGGCGGAGCGCACCTCTAACGCCGCCTTTGGGGTCATAGACGGGCTCGCCCTGCTGGGCACCTCCGGCATCGCCGCCCCCCTCAGCGCCCCCGGCCAGTTGGACCAAGCCCGCCAAACCCTGGCCCGCCTGGCCACCAGCTATCCAGTGCTGGTGTTCTGTCTGGGGGAAAATGGCCTGGATCTGGCCCTGCGATTGGGCATTGATCCCCAACGTCGGCTCAAAACTGCCAACTGGCTGGGTCCCCTCCTGCTGGAGGCAGCGGAACGGCAGTTGCAGGGGGTATTACTGCTGGGATACCACGGCAAGTTGTTAAAACTGGCGGGGGGTATCTTTCACACCCACCATCACCTGGCGGATGGTCGGCAGGAAATTCTAGCCGCCTGCTGTGCCGCCCAGGGCGTTCCCCTGGCGGTGATTCAGGCGGTGCTGCAGGAACCTACGGTGGAGGCCGGGTTCACCCTGCTACAGCAGCAAGGGGACGGGATGGCCCAGCTCGTTTATGACCACATGGTCAGCCGCATTGATCAGCGGGCCAGGGACTACGTCACCGCCCTGTCGGGGCGATCGCTGACGATTGGATCAATGGTTTTTAACCGCGATCGCCAGGTGGTGGCCACCAGTGCGGCTGGAAAAACCCTACTCCGCCAAGTTTTGGTAGACTAGGCTACAGAATATTTTTTATAACCCTAGCCCCAGGCAACGGGGATAAGGTTTTTCCTCTGACCAGTTTTCCAGGTCTACATTGCCTGGCTATCTTCTCCAGGTTTTTACCCTGGTCAGGGTCGGTGCCACCAGACCTGACCCCCTGATCTGGCCAAAGACCAATATTTTTTTTACATTTGCCTATTTAAAACCTGCTGTGGTTAGGACATACTGACCAAAACTCTCGGGTTAGCTGGCCGTCCTAACTCCAGGGTTAGGACCGCTATCCATGACCCCTGGAACTCGCTGCTAAGGATTTTCTCCTGGCTTGCCTCTCAATCCCGATCCTCAGGATCCCAGACCATTTAAAAGTCCTCCGACTCACCCCAGTCACCAGCTATCGTTTTCCTTGCCCTGTCCATCCCCAGGATTTAGCCGTGTCTTTGCAAACCGAACCCCTCTCCTCCCTGCAGGAACCCTTTCTGCCTGAAGTCAACCGCCAGATGCTGGTTATTCTTGACTTTGGATCCCAATACTCAGAACTCATCGCCCGGCGCATCCGAGAGACCGAAGTCTATTCCGAGGTGCTGTCCTACCGCACCACAGCGGAGCAACTGAGGCAACTCAATCCCCGGGGCATTATTCTGTCCGGCGGCCCCAGATCAGTCTACGCCGAAGCAGCTCCCCACTGCGATCCAGAGATCTGGAGTTTGGGTATTCCCGTACTGGGGGTTTGTTACGGCATGCAATTAATGGTGCAACAGTTGGGTGGCCAGGTCGAGCGGGCCGACCGGGGGGAATACGGTAAAGCCGACTTACTGATTGACGATCCCACCGATCTGCTCACCAATGTGGAGCCCGGCACCACCATGTGGATGAGCCACGGTGATTCTGTTAGCTGCTTGCCTGAGGGCTTTTCGGTTCTGGCCCACACCCGCAATACCCCCTGTGCCGCCGTGGCCGATCACCAGCGTCAGCTCTACGGCGTGCAATTCCATCCTGAGGTGATCCACTCCCAGGGGGGGTTGGCCCTGATTCGCAACTTTGTTTATCATATTTGCCGTTGTGAGCCCACCTGGACCACCGCCGCCTTCGTAGAAGAGGCAATTCGCGAAGTGCGGGGACGGGTGGGCGATAAACGGGTACTGCTGGCCCTTTCCGGAGGGGTGGACTCTTCGACCCTGGCCTTTCTGTTGCACGAGGCGATCGGCGATCAGCTCACCTGCATGTTCATCGATCAGGGGTTTATGCGGAAGGAAGAGCCCGAACGGCTGATCAAACTGTTCCAGGAGCAGTTCCATATTCCGGTTCACCACATTCGAGCCCAGGAACGATTTCTGGCCAGGGTGGCTGGTATTACCGACCCCGAGGAAAAGCGCAAACGCATTGGCCATGAATTCATTCGCGTCTTTGAAGAAGAATCCAGAAAACTGGGACCCTTTGACTACCTGGCCCAGGGCACCCTCTACCCCGATGTGATTGAGTCAGCAGATACCAATGTGGACCCCAAAACCGGAGAGCGCGTCGCCGTTAAGATCAAAAGCCACCATAACGTCGGCGGCCTCCCTAAGGACCTGCAATTCAAACTGGTAGAACCCCTGCGTAAATTATTCAAAGATGAAGTTCGTAAGGTGGGGCTCTCCATCGGCCTACCGGAGGAAATTGTTCGTCGCCATCCCTTTCCCGGTCCGGGGCTGGCGATTCGTATCATTGGCGAAATTACCGAGGAACGCCTGGAGATCCTCCGTAATGCCGACTACATCGTCCGGGACGAAATCAATAAGCAAGACATCTACAACGACTTCTGGCAGGCCTTTGCGGTGCTGTTACCGGTACGCACCGTGGGGGTTATGGGGGATCAACGCACCTATGCCTATCCCATTGTGCTGCGGTTGGTCAGCAGTGAAGATGGCATGACCGCTGACTGGTCGCGGGTGCCCTACGACTTACTGGAAACCCTGTCTAACCGCATTGTCAATGAAGTCGAGGGAGTTAATCGGGTGGTTTACGATATCACCTCTAAACCCCCTGGCACCATTGAGTGGGAATAGATGTTTCCCATGGGAATGAGCCCTCGCCCTGCCGCTGCCCAGCAGGGTGAGGCTGTTGTTAAAGCAACTTAAAGGACCGGTCTCCCCAGGGTCTATGCTGCCTAGGCCGATAGCCGAAACAGCGGGATATACTGAAATCAAGACCCGATGGGCGGTTGCCCTGGAGCCCAAAGTGATGGCGATTGCCCCGGGCTGATCTTGGGCCAATCAGCCTGGCTTGGCTATCTAGCCCCTGGGTCTTGCCACTCTCTACCGCCCGATTGATCTATAGTTTGCCTTCCCTGCCCCTATGACCTTGCCAGATCAGCAACAGCTCTCCGATGTCGTCACTCTGCTCTCCAGTCGCGAACTAGAAAAAATGCGCATAGCCGGTCAGACCGCCGCGGCACTGCTAGACTACCTCACCCCCCTGGTAAAACCGGGGATCAGTACCCTGGAACTGAATGATCTAGCGGAAGACTGGACTCGCCAGCGGGGGGCAAAAAGCGCTCCCCTGGGTTACGCCGGTGCGGTGATGCCCTTTCCCAAGTCAATCTGCACCAGTGTGAACCAGGTGATCTGCCATGGTATTCCCAGGGCCGAGGAGATTTTACGGGATGGGGATATTATCAACATCGATGTCACCCCGATTGTGGATGGCTACCATGGCGACACCTCCCGCACCTTTCTAGTGGGCGACCCACCCCCCTTGGTGCGGCGTTTGGTTGAGGTAACAGAGCAGTGTCTGTGGCGGGGAATTGAGGCGGTTAAGCCCGGTGGTCGGGTCGGCGATATTGGCGCTGCCATTCAGGAATATGCGGAGGCGGAGGGGTTTTCAGTGGTTCGGGACTTTGTTGGTCACGGGGTACACCGGATCTTCCATACGGCCCCCCAAATTCCCCACTATGGGGTCCGGGGTAAGGGCACAAAGCTACGACCTGGCATGGTGTTTACCATTGAACCCATGATTAACCTGGGTTCCTACGAGGCCCAGATTATGGCCGACGGTTGGACAGCAACCACGGTAGATGGTAGCCTCTCGGCCCAGTTTGAACACACCGTCGCGGTGACTAAAACGGGGGTAGAGGTGTTGACCCTATCGCCAGCGGCGGTACCGGTCCCCGTTTAGATTCCCCCTTGGCCCCACCATGGAGCGCTTTACCCGGTTATTTCAGGAGCTGGACAGCACCACTTCGACCAAGGCAAAGGTGCGATCGCTGCAGGTCTACTTTGAGACCGTGCCCCCCGCCGATCAGGTCTGGGCCCTCTACCTGTTGATGGGCAAAACCCGTCGCCGTCTGGTTACCGCCCATCAACTTCGGCAGGTATTTTTGCGGGTGAGTGGCATGGCGGAATGGCTATTTGACGAGTGCTACGCCCAGGTGGGGGACTCGGCAGAGGTGATTACCCTCTTACTGGCGGACCTAGCCCTGACCCCCACCCACCCACCTCCCCTGGCCCTGCACCAGTGGATGGAAACTATCCTGCCCCAGGCTAAGGCAACCTCTGATGAGGCCGAACGGCAGGCTTTAATTCTGGACTGGTGGTCAGCCCTGCCCCCCGACCAGGTGTTTGTGTTAAATAAAATTCTCACCGGAGCCTTTCGCTGTGGGGTTTCCGAACAGCTGGTGATCCAAGGGTTTGCTGCCGCGAGCGGCCTGGATGGAGCCCTCCTGGCCCATCGCCTAATCGGGGACTTTACCCCCAACCTGGCCTTTTACGCCCATCTCACCAACCCAGAAACCGGCCTAGCCCATGCCAGCCAGCCCTACCCTTTTTTTCTGGCCAGTCCCTTAGACCCCGATCGCTTTACCCCGGAGTGTTTTTCCCAGTGGCGGGCAGAGTGGAAGTGGGATGGCATCCGAGCCCAGATTTTACGCCGCGCCGATCAGGTGTTTATCTGGTCCCGGGGGGAAGAGCTGGTAACTCCCCAGTTTCCTGAAATTGCAGCGGCCCTGGAGGGCTGGCCCAACGGTCTGGTGATGGACGGCGAATTGCTCTGCTGGCAGCAGGACCGTCCCCTGCCCTTTAGCCACCTGCAGAAGCGTCTGGGCCGCAAGCAAGTGAGCAAGCGCCTGCTGGCCGATCACCCGGTTCACTTCATAGCCTACGATCTGCTGGAGCAGGAGGGCCAGGACCTCCGCCCCCAGCCCCTGGGCGATCGCCAGCAGCGCCTGGCCCAGCTACTGCAGCGTTACCCCCACCCCCACCTGCATTATTGCCATCCCTTTGGCTTTGAGTCCCTGGTGGAACTCACGGCCCACCGGGATCAAGCCCGACATCGGGGCGCTGAGGGGGTGGTGATTAAGGCCGTGGACAGCCCCTACCTGGTGGGACGGAAGCGGGGCTACTGGTGGAAATACAAGGTGGACCCGATGAGCCTGGATGGCGTTCTCATCTACGCCCAAGCGGGGCGGGGCAAGCGGGCTAACCTGTTTACCGACTATACCTTTGCCCTCTGGCAGGGGACCGAACTGGTACCCTTTGCCAAGGCCTACAGTGGTTTAGACAATCAGGAAATTAAGGCCCTAGATAGCTGGATCCGCCGCCATACCCTGGAGCGCTTTGGGCCGGTGCGATCGGTGGAACCGCTGCAGGTGTTTGAAATCGGCTTTGAGGGCATCGCTGCCTCGCCACGCCATAAGTCGGGTATTTCTGTCCGCTTTCCCCGCATTCTGCGCTGGCGGCAGGATAAGGACCCCAGCGCGGCCGATCGCCTGGAAACCGCTCGGGCTTTAATGCTGTCGGTAGAGGATCGGCCCCAGGATCTCTAGCGGGGATCAAAACCAGGACCGGGTGGATCGGTCCATGGCCTACCGCCCCACGGATCAACCGGTTTAGTCTGGAGAAACAGCCCCCGTCAAACCTGGAAACCAACCTGAATAGAAGTTCTGGCTAGCCTCTGACCTGGACAACGGGGTCGAGGCTATACAATGGAAACCATTGCCCAGGAGTCTGCCATGCAAACCCAAGACCGTCCCCTCTCCCCCACCAGCCTGCCCCTGCGCCGCGCCCAGGTGAGCCGCAAAACTGGAGAAACCCATGTCCAGGTCAGCCTCAACCTGGATGGTACGGGTCTGTGTCGAGCTCAGACCGGCATCCCCTTTTTAGACCACATGCTCCATCAAATCGCCTCCCATGGATTGATTGACCTGGAGGTCGAGGCCGAAGGGGATACCCACATTGACGACCATCACACCAACGAAGATGTGGGGATTACCCTGGGTATGGCCTTGCACGAAGCCCTGGGTAACCGCCAGGGAATTACCCGTTTCGGCCATTTCCTCGCCCCCCTGGATGAGGCGCTGGTGCAGGTAGCCCTGGACTTTTCGGGTCGGCCCCACCTCAGCTATGGGCTGGAGATTCCCACCCAGCGGGTAGGGCAGTACGATACCCAACTAGTGCGGGAATTTTTTGTAGCCGTGGTGAATCACAGCCAGATGACCCTACACCTGCGCCAGTTGGATGGGATTAATTCCCACCACATTATTGAGGCCAGCTTTAAAGCCTTTGCCCGAGCCCTACGCATGGCGGTGGAGGTAGATCCCCGGCGGTCCCAACGGATTCCCAGTTCCAAGGGAGTGCTGTAGGCGGAGTGCGGGCCGCTAGAGGATGGACCAACCACCCCAGTCCCCTGTCCTCCGACCTAGACTGGAGAGGAGGCTAGTCTTTGCTGCCATGCCCCCACTCCCCCTCAACCCCTGGCAAAGATTGCCCCAACTGCTGGACAGATGGTTGCCAGCGGTAACGCTTCAGATCGATGCGACCCTGGGGATTGAACTCAATGCCCTCTGCCTCCAGTAGGGATCGCTGGCGGTAGTCACTGCCGTGGCGTTGGACGGCGTGGGACACCTCCCCCTTAGCATTGATCACCCGCTGCCAGGGAATATCCGTTGTGGCCATATCGACCCGATAGAGGGCATACCCCACCAGCCGGGGCTGGCCAATCAAGCCCGCCAGTTCTGCCACTTGGCCGTAGGTGGCGACCTGGCCCCAGGGAATCTGGCGGACAATGGCGTAGATGCGATCGTAGGTAAGCATGGTCAGCTTCTACCGTTTAGCCAGGGCTGACAGCGTAGCACCATGATCGAAAAATCCGCCACGGTAACGGTGTCCTCTACCCGGTAGTCGTGGCGATCGGTAATAAATCCCTCTACCCTTTGGGTATCCAGGATCAGATTCCAGCCATGGCGAATCACCGTATGGGGAATACGAAAATTTTGGGCAGCGGGTTGGGCATTAAACATCAGTAAAAAGCTGTCATCAATCACCCGATTTCCCTGGGCGCCGGGGCCGATGACTTCCTCCCCATTCAGGAAGATAGAAATTGCCTTGGCGGTACCATCCTGCCACTGTTCAAGGGTAATTTCCTGGCCGCTGGGATTGTACCAGCCGATGTCATGAATGCCAGAGCCATGGATTTCTCGCCCTTGAAACCAATGTCGCCGCGATAGGTTGGGATGGTGCAGGCGCAGTTTAATCAGGCTCCGGGTAAACTCTAGCAGTTGGCCACTGTCTTCACCGATCTGCCAGTTGTACCAGGCAATGGGGCTGTCCTGACAGTAGGTATTGTTATTACCCTGCTGGGTACGGCCCAACTCGTCGCCGCCCAAAATCATCGGTACACCCTGGGAAAGCAGGAGGGTGGTTAGGAAGTTCCGCTGCTGTTTCTGCCTGAGGGCGAGAATGGCCGGATCATTGGTTTCCCCTTCGGTACCGCAATTCCAGGAGCGGTTATAGCTTTCGCCGTCCCGGTTATCTTCCTGATTGGCGATATTGTGTTTCTGGTTATAGCTGACCAGATCTCTGAGGGTAAAGCCATCGTGGCAGGTAATAAAGTTAATGCTGGCATGGGGACGCTTACCATTCTCCTGATACAGATCGGAACTGCCGGTCAGGCGAAAGGCAAATTCCCCCAGGCGGCAGTGGTGATCTCGCCAGAAGTCTCGCATGGCATCCCGGTACTTACCGTTCCACTCCGACCATAGCAGAGGAAAGTTACCCACCTGGTACCCCCCTTCCCCCAGGTCCCAGGGTTCAGCAATCAGTTTAATCGTGGATAGCACCGGGTCCTGGTGAATAATGTCGAAAAAAGCCGCCAGACTATCGACTTCGTACAGCTCTCGGGCCAGGGCTGAGGCCAGATCGAAGCGAAAGCCATCGACGTGCATTTCCAGCACCCAGTAGCGCAGGCTATCCATGATCAGCTTGAGAATCTGGGGATGGCGCACGTTTAAGGAGTTACCACAGCCCGTAAAGTCCAGGTAGTAGCGGGGGGTGTCTTCCACCAGGCGATAGTAAGCCTGGTTGTCAATACCCCGCAAACTCAGGGTAGGGCCAAGTTGATTGCCCTCGCCGGTGTGGTTGTAGACCACATCTAGAATGACTTCAATGCCCGCCTGGTGCAGGGCCTTGACCATTTGCTTAAACTCTGGCACCTGTTGCCCCCCCTGGCCTGAGGCACTGTAGCCGGAGTAGGGGGCAAAGTACCCAATGGAATCGTAACCCCAGTAGTTACGCAGCCCGGTGCCGGCTAGATGGCCCGGAAAGGCATGGAAATGGTGCACCGGCAATAGCTCTACGGCGGTGATGCCCAGGTGCTTCAGGTAATTCACCATGACTGGATGGCCCAGCCCCGCATAGGTGCCCCGCAGGGCTTCCGGTAGATCGGGGTGGGTTTGGGTCAGGCCGCGCACATGGGTTTCGTAGATGATGGTGCGGTGCCAGGGGGTGTGGGGATGGCGATCGCTACCCCAGTCAAAGTGGGGATCAATCACAATGGCCTTAGGCACGCAGGGAGCACTGTCAATCTCAGAGAAGGTCAGATCGGCATCCTTGATGGTAATGTCGGCCATGTTGTAGCCAAAAATCACCGGATTCAGATGCACGTCCCCCTCCAGGGCGCGGGCGTAGGGGTCAATCAACAGCTTATGGGGATTAAAGCGATGACCCAGGGCCGGTATGTAGGGGCCGTGGACGCGAAAACCGTAGCGTTGACCAGGCCCCACATCCGCTAAATAGCCATGCCATACGTAGTTTTCCACCTCGGTCAGAGGCAATCGGGTTTCCTGTCCCTGACTGTCAAACAGGCATAGATCCACCCCTGTGGCGTTTTCAGAAAAGAGGGCAAAGTTAGTACCAGCCCCATCCCAGGTAGCTCCCAGGGGATGAGGTCGCCCAGGCCAGACTTGCATTCCCATGATTAGCAGGCATTAACTCCGGAATAGACGACTATACATAGCCTCATGCTCCATAGTAGCCAGGGATGTACCCCAATTACTCAAGCTCAGCTGTTCGGGGTCCAGTTGTTGGCCCTGCTGGGCTGTGGTTTCCAGGCTGGGGTAGAGGTCAAGGAGCATTTGCTGACCCTGGGTTTGGCCCAGGGGCACC
>JAGWXD010000058.1 GCA_018970085.1 Cyanobacteria bacterium REEB459 | reverse complement strand
TGGCTAGTGTTTACCAGTTTACTGGATGGCCCTTTCTTTATAGGGAAGGAAACATCCTCAGAGTCAGGGTAATCTTAAGCCCTCAAGGGCTTCAATAGACCTTTAACAGACTGTTACCCGCAACCCCTAAAAACCCCTGGCAAACCAACGGCAAATAGGCATAAATACAGGCTCAATAAACCACTGTTCTGAGAAAATTGGCAATTTAGGCCGCTATTTCAGAAACAGCCCATTTCTCAATATTTAAAATTAATTATCTCAGACATTGACATCGATATTGAGTAATTACTTCTATAAGTTTTTCAAAAAATAACAAGGTCAAAAGTTTTAAGTCATAAGCTTTAACAATACTCAACATTAGCAACAATCATTAGGGCTTATATTGCAAAAGTACCTACAGCCTCCTATGCTTGATTTGTTATCAAAAAATCAAGGTCAGATCTTTTCTGAGTCTTAAATCATCCTCCCCCTATCCCGTCTTGCTTGGGCGGGAAAATACTCTTTCGTGGTTTTTTGCCATCGCCGGAGTCTGGAGAAAGGATGCCGCTGACTTGGGTTGGCTCTGAAATCACAAGGAGATTACGACAATGCCGATTGCTGTTGGAATGATTGAAACCCTGGGGTTTCCAGCTGTAGTTGAGGCGGCTGACGCGATGGTAAAAGCTGCCCGGGTGACCCTGGTAGGTTACGAAAAGATTGGAAGTGGGCGGGTCACAGTAATCGTTCGAGGCGATGTCTCGGAGGTGCAGGCCTCGGTTTCGGCTGGAATTGAATCAGCGAAGCGGGTTAATGGTGGCGAAGTACTCTCCACCCATATTATTGCTCGCCCCCACGAAAACCTTGAGTTTGTTTTGCCAATTCGCTACACCGAAGCCGTTGAGCAATTTCGTACTTAATTTTTTATCTGGTTTTTAGGCCACTGCGATCGCCCGACCGGTGCAAAGGGCATTAGTAGCTGGCTAAGCATGGCATGAGCGTCTCTGGTCCATAGACGCAGGTATTTTGTCTGGCTTTCAGGCATTGGTGGACCATTATTTATACTTAGCAAAAGGATAACTCCCAATGGCAATTGCAGTTGGTATGGTTGAAACCCTAGGGTTTCCTGCCGTCGTTGAAGCCGCAGACGCAATGGTCAAAGCAGCGCGGGTGACACTGGTTGGTTACGAAAAAATTGGTAGTGGCCGGGTGACAGTGATTGTCCGTGGCGATGTTTCCGAGGTCCAAGCTTCGGTTGCGGCAGGGGTCGAAAACGTTAAGCGCGTTAATGGCGGCCAGGTACTGTCTACCCACATCATTGCCCGTCCCCACGAAAATCTAGAGTTTGTTCTGCCCATCCGCTATACCGAAGCTGTAGAACAATTCCGGGAAAGCGTCAGCGGTATTCGGCCCTACGGTAGATAGGTAGCTATGCTCCTGGCAAAGGTACGGGGCACTGTGGTTAGTACCTGCAAAGAACCTAGCCTGAGCGGGGTGAAGTTCTTACTGGTGCAGTTGATTAGCGAGGCTGGCGACTTACTACCCGATTATGCTGTGGCCGCCGATGTGGTTGGCGCAGGTCCAGGGGAGTGGGTACTGATTACCCAAGGCAGTGGAGCCCGGCAGCAACCAGGCTATGGCAACCGGCCTGTGGATGCTGCCGTTATCGCTATTGTCGATACGGTAAGCCTCGACACGGGTGCTCTTTATAACAAGCGAGATGACTTTAGCTAAGGTCGTTCAGGCCAAGGGTCCGTCGGGGGCCGGACAGGCTGGCTTGGCCGCCATGCCGTCTTCAGCCGGGCAAGGGCAGGGTTTTCGCGGTTATTGACTAGCCCGTTATCGATCGCAGGTTTGTTGGCGAGTTCCTAGTTGGCAAGGCATGCGTCAAACACGTTGGTCAAACACGTTGGTTGGAGAGTTTAGAACATGACGGTTGGCACCTTGAGGGTGACTCCAACGGTGGAGCCAGGGTCAACAGGAAACCCCAGGGTCCTTTCTCCCCTGGTTCATCCCGCTGCTGAGGTCAGTGGTGATGTCAAGTGCGGCCCAGGGGTGGCGATCGCCCTGGGAGCGGTGGTCCGGGCCGAGGCAGGAGCTAATTTTGCCCTCGGTACCGATACTGTTCTGCAGGAAGGGGCCACGATCCACGGTTTTTCCCAGGCCAAGGTTTTAGGGGATGACCAGCGTCCCTACACGGTCTGGCTGGGTAACCAGGTCACCCTGACCCACAAGGTCTTAGTCCAGGGTCCAGCCTACCTGGGAACGGGCACCTTTATCGGTCTCAGGTCGACCGTGTTCAATGCTCGTATTGGTGCCGGTTGTGTCGTCATGATGCATGCCCTGGTGCAAGACGTCGACATTCCGCCCGGCAAACTGGTGCCTTCTGGCTCTGTTATCACCCGACAAGAGCAAGCCGATGGCCTGCCCGATGTTCGTTCTTCAGATCTCGCCCTGGTTAGAGAACTGCTAGGCCATGGCAATTTTCCAGCTTCTTTAGCAGATCAAGCTTTCCCCCCTGATACCAAACCAGCCGTCAATCAACCCAATCAATTAAGCGCTATGACACTCCAACAACTCTCCTCCGACATGGTTCAGCGAATCCGTCAATATCTGGCCCAAGGGTTCCATATTGGCACCGAACACGCCGACTCCCGTCGCTATCGCAGCGGGGTATGGCAAACCTGTAGCCCCATTCAAGCTAGTCGCGAAGCGGAAGCGATCCAGGCCTTGCAAACCTGCCTGACGGAACATGCAGGGGAGTACGTTCGCATGTTTGGAATTGACCCGAAGCTTAAGCAACGGGTAGCCCCTGTTACCATTCAACGACCTGATGGTAAGCCCGTCGAGTTGAATGGCCATGGCTCCCAGGGCTCGTCGCCCCAACCCTACCGAGCCGCTGCCGCCCAGGGCTCGCTCTCAGCGGAGGTGGTCCAGCACATTCGTCATTATTTAGCCCAGGGCTACCGCATTGGTACAGAGCATGCTGACCAGCGCCGCTATCGCAGTAACGTCTGGCAAACCTGTAGCCCCATTACGGCGACTCGCGAAGCAGAGGTACTGGCGGCTCTAGAGGTTTGCTTGGCCGAACACGCCGGGGAGTACGTCCGCCTGTTTGGCATTGACCCCCGGGTGAAGCAACGGATCACTCCGCTTACTATCCAGCGGCCTGACAGTCAGCCCACCAATGGCAGCGGCAGCACCCACCAACCTGGGTCAACTGCGGTTAGTAGCCGCCCCCCCAGCCAGGCTGCGGGCCTAGCCAGTGATTTCACTCAGTCAGTCCGCCAGTTACTCAATCAGGGCTATCAGATTGGGGCTGAGTACGCTGACCAGCGCCGTTATCGCAGCAATGTATGGCAGACCTGCCCCCCCATTACCTCTACCCGAGAAGGGGATGTGATTGCCGCTCTGACCAGCTGTATTAGCCAGCATCCGGGGGAATATGTACGGATCTTTGGGATTGAACCCACCGCCAAGCGCCGTAGTTCTGAACTGATCATTCAACGGCCCGGCACTGCTCCCAGCGCCGCCGCTCCCGCTGGCCCTGCTGCGGTGGCTGCCAGCGGCGGCTATGGTGGCAATGGTGCCAGTAGCCCCTCCCTGCCTCAAGATTTGGTGCAACAGATCAATCAGCTGGTGAATCAGGGCTATCGTCTCAGCCTGGAGCATGCCGATCAGCGCCGCTATCACAGTGGGGCTTGGCAAACTGGCCGGGCTCTAGATGGTAGCCGGGTTTCTGAGGTGCTGGCGGCTCTGGCAAGTCAACTGCAAACCCACCGGGGTGAGTATGTCCGTTTGATTGGCATTGATCCCAAGGTGAAACGCCGGGTGTTGGAGGCGACGATTCAGCGACCCTAGGCCCCTCGGGGTGGCCGTGGTAGAACCGATGCAACCATCTTGCCAGAATAGCGGGGTGCAATGCTATGGCCAGGTCACTTTGGCGGCGGGGGTGGCCATTAGTGATGGGGTAATTCTAGTTGCCGATCCGGGCTGCCATCTGGTGGTTGCCGCTGGGGTCTGTCTGGGCAGGGGGGTGCTGGTGCGAGCCAGTCGAGGCCATCTGATCATCGAAACTGGGGCGAACCTGGGCAGCGGGGTGCTGGTGGTGGGGCAAGGGCGAATTGGGGCCCATAGTTGTATTGGCAGCAACAGCACTTTAGTGGACCCCGACCTGCAGAGTAGTCAGGTGGTTGCTCCGGGATGGCTGGCAGGCCAGTTCGACCCTTTGGCCCTGGATGGCTCTGAGCCATCTGCTGCCAGTTCCACTCCAGCGGACCTGCCCTATGTCTACGGCAAGACTCAACTTGAGCAACTCCTGAAGACCCTATTTCCTTACCGTCAGCCCTTAAAGGCTAACGGAACCAAGCCCAATCCTTAGACTAGAATGGAGAAACAGACCCTATTCGTAAAGGTCGTCTATGCAAACCGATGGTAAGTGGGCTGCCCCAACCGACCGGCAAACAGCCCTTCGGGCATCGGCCCTGGCCCTTAACAAAGCCAAGCCAGCCGCCCTCGCTGCGGTCCCACCTCGAGGCGATCGCTATCGCGGTGCCGCCCTGGGCATGGTCTCCGCTGAAAGTTTTCCAGCCATCGTGGGCACAGCTGATGCCATGCTGAAGGCGGCGGATGTGCTTCTGGTGGGTTACGAAAAGACTGGCAGTGGCCATTGCACCGCCATTGTCCGGGGTGGCATTGCCGATATTCGCATGGCAGTGGAGGCAGGGGTGAAGACAGCCCAGCAGTTCGGTCAGTATGTTTCCTCTACCCTGATTCCCCGGCCCCTGCCTAATCTGGAGGCAGTGTTACCGATCTGTGCCCGCTGGGATGAACTGCGTCGGGCGACCGGCGGCAAACTCGGCAACCACGCCATCGGCTTGCTAGAAACCCGCGGGTTTCCAGCCATGGTGGGTGCGGCTGACGCCATGACTAAAGCCGCGGACATTCAACTGATGTCCCATGAGACTATTGGTGACGGGCTCTGTACCATTCTGGTGCGCGGTTCTCTGCCCAACGTTGCGATCGCGATTGAAGCCGGCATGCATGAAGCCGAACGTATCGGCGAACTCCATGCGGTGATGGTGATTCCCCGCCCCCTAGACGACCTCGAAGCTTCTCTGCCCCAGAGTAATCTAGAGCTCGAACACCCCCTACGGCTTCCCCTCACCCTGGCCACCAAAGCGGTTACCGCCGAGCCCCAGGCCTTACCGCTAGAATCCGCCGCCGCTGAACCATTGGTGATGGAACTCGAGCAAACCCCCGATCCGATCAGTGCTGAACCCTAACCCTACCGCCTGGTAATGCCCTATGGCTACCCCCCTGACCTCTCCCCTCTATGGAGACCTAGCTATTACTAAAAGCCGCGAAGATGCCCTGGTGAAATGGCCCAGCCCTTCCGCTAACCAGTACACTATCCATCTAGAACATCCAGAATTTACCGCCCTCTGCCCCCGGTCTGGGTATCCTGACTTTGGCACCATCGTGGTGGACTATTGCCCCCAGCAATGGGTTGTAGAGCTTAAGGCCTTTAAGTTATTTATCAATTCCTTTCGCAACGATCGCATCAGCCACGAGGATGTGACCAATCAAATTGCCGATCGCCTCTGGAACGAACTCTCTCCCCGGGGGATTCGGGTGATTGGAGACTTTACCCGCCGCGGCGGCGTTAAGACCGTAATTACAGTCAAAAAAGGGGACTGGCAAAACTTTGACCCCTATCAGTCCAATCCCCTCTAGCGGTGAGCCACGGCTAGCTAACCAATCAGTAAATCCTCCTGGGGATAGTGAACTGCCGTGGGTCTGGGGTCTCCCACCAGGGCTGCCATAAACAGTAGGACTCCGACCCGTCCCAAATACATGGTGGCAACAATGACCACCTGGCTAAAGGCCGAGAGCTTGGCGGTAATGCCCATCGACAACCCTACTGTGGCAAAGGCTGAAACCGTTTCAAAAAACACGGCTATAAAATTCAGGCCAGGGTCACTGATCACAATTAGGGTGGTCGCAATAATCACAACTAACCCGGAGCCAACCAAAACGGCAACGGTTTTTAACACCCGGGCCGGAGGAATTTGTCGCCGGTAGCAGACCACCTCCTCCTTACCCCGCAGGACCGCCCAGCTAGAGGCCAGCAAAATGCAAACCGTGGTGGTTTTAATACCGCCACCCGTACCCCCCGGGCTAGCCCCAATAAACATCAGGGCAATCATAATAAACAAAGAGTCGTTGCCCAGTGCCCCAATATCAATACTGTTAAACCCTGCGGTCCGGGTAACTACGGACTGAAACCCCGCCACTAACAATTTTGAGGGAACAGATAGATCCCCCAGAGTAGCAGAGTTCTTAAACTCAGAGGCAAAAAGGGCCAGGGTGCCCAGACTCAATAGCAAGGCGGTGGTGGTCGTGACCACCCGGTAGTTGAGAGACCGGTAAGGCTGCCGTCGGTGGGGGTGCCGTTTCAGTCTCAGGGCCGTAAACATCTCCATAATCACCTCGTAGCCCAGACCACCGAAAATAATCAGTAAGGCAATCACCAGGTTAATCCAGGGATGCAAGGCATAGCCAATAATATTATCTGGAAACAAACTAAACCCAGCGTTATTGAAGGCGCTGACGCTATGGAACAGGGATAGCCACAGGCCATAGGCAGAGCCGTAGTCGTGGCTGAAAACTGGATAAAAACAGAAAACCCCTGCGGTCTCAAACCCCAGGGTCATGGCCATAATCCTGGTAATCAGGGCCTTACCCCCAGCTAGTTCGCTTTGATCCATAGATTGTTGAATAGCCACCCGGTCTTTGAGCTTCAGCCGTTGTCCCAGCAACAGCAGCAGCACGGTGGTAGCGGTCATATACCCCAACCCCCCCACCTGAATCAGGGCGACAATCACGGCCTGACCAAAGGCGGTGAAATAGGTGCCCGTGTCAACAACCACTAGACCAGTGACACAGACTGCGGAGGTGGAGGTGAACAGCGCCACCAGGGGGTGACCCCAGTTACCCTGATGGACAGCTAGGGGTGTCATCAGGACTAAGGTACCCAGACTGATGACCAGCAGAAAGCCTAAACATATGGTTCTGGAAACGGTCATAGGCGTAGGGATAGATCGATAAAGCTAGGGTAACTCTTAAAAACCCAGGGCCCAAACCCGTCACCATCGATATAATTAACCTGACCTGAGGGAGTGGTGATGAAGCTCTGGTTAGTGTGTTTTTTATTATTGTTTTTTGCCGTGGAGGGATGGCAGTGGTTAGGCCATACCCTGTGGTTTAGTCAGCTAGACCTAGCCTTACCCCTGGTGGTCGCAGGGGGGATGGGCCTGGCGATCGCCTCGAACTGGAGTCGTCACCCGCCGCCCCGGTTACCCCTGCCAGCTCCCCTGGAACCCGGGGCCAGCCCCGCTGAGCCGGTGGAGGAGTCTGCCCCCCAGCCGACTGCCCTTAGCCGATCTGGCCCAGTGGCCTCTGTTCCCTCTATTTCTTTTCGCATTGCCCGTGCCCCGCGCCAGGCAAGACAACCAACAGGGCCTAACGATTGATGTGTTTCTTTAAATCCTCCAATTCCTGTTCCGTTTCCCAACGCTGAAAGGACTCCTCCAGGGGGTCCAGGGGGGAGTGATTAAATCCTTCTACGGTAGAGGTGTACCAACCCCGGTCCCAACTGGTGGATCGCTGAGCCGCGCGCTCGGCCTGTACCTGGGCAATCTTTACCTTCAGTTCTCGCCGGCGATCGTGAATTTGCTGTTGCAATAAACGAGTTTGGCTGATTTGCTCCCTTACCCCTTGCATTTGCCCCCAGTACTGGTTGCCCTGGCGCAGCAGGGTGGCCTCCCGTTCTTCTGCTAGTTTGGCTAGATCGGGGCGCTGGGCCGCTTGGGCCCGTTGAATTCGCTGATGCCACCGTTGAATCTCCTGGGCCGTGTCTAGAATGCTATCTTCCAGCTGTTTCTGACGGCGCTTCAGCTCCCCTAGCAGGTGAATGGCGTCTTGCTCCTGTCCCCGCAATTGATCCTCCAAGCCGAGTAACTCCAGGTGGGGATTAGCCTTGAGAAACTCATCTAGACGAGTGGACAAAAACCGACTTAGGTCCTCAAATAACCCCATTGTGTTTATTCCCAGGCGTAGGTAGAGCAGCCTCTGGCTCGCTGCGAATTCCTAAAACTGTTGACCAATATACAGTGATCTTACCTCTCCATTGCGACGCATGCGGACCTCTTCTCGACTCACCGATACCAGACTCCAGCCGGCACTACCAATGGCCTCGCCAATATAAACCCGCTGGGGGATGCCGTTGACTTCAAACAGGGCGGCTGAGCGATCCCCCAATTCCAACACCCCCACCAGCCGATGGATCACCCCTGGGCTAGGGCTAGGGGTGGAGGCCCCGGGGGTCACTGCCGCCGGGGGTAGGGCGGGGGCAGTGCCGGGAGCCTGGTAGGGAATGTAGATCCGTTCAATCACATTAATCGGTCCACCGACAATCGGTCCACCGACCATGGGTTCACCGGCAGGTTGGCCGGCCTGGGCCAGCCCCAAGGGAGGCACCAGGGGGAGATCTCCAGGGGCTGGTGGCATCCCTAGCTGGCTAGCGGATTTCACCTGGTCGGCCTTTTTACCAATTACCTCCAGCGATCGCTGCAAATACTGCACAAATTCTGCATCGACCTGACTCACCGCCGGGGTTGGGGGGGGCGTAGCCACCGGTAGGGCGGATTGGCGTTGGTGCATCCAGAAAAAAGCCAGCAGACCCAGTAAGGACAGGCCCGTAGAGGCCAGTAGAAAATGATCAAATAGATAGCCCCAGCGGCTTTTGGCTGGGGTCTGGAGGCGATCACTCACCCCGACCCCATCAAGCCAGCTATCCAGGGCGTCTTCGCCGGTCGTGGTGAGGGCCTGACTGCTATCCTCAGACTGGTTCTGTAGATCACTACCGTTGGGGCGATCGACGACGGCAGACAGGTGGACTTGGTCTTGGGCTGTGGTCAGACTGGCCTCCACAGTGGCCAGGGCGGTGAGATCGCCAGTTAACATCTGATCCACCTCCTCAAACAGGGATGACATCAGACTATCGGCATAGGTGCCAACCAGGGATTCAGGATCGATAACATCTACCTCGCTCGGGGCTGGTAGCGGTGTTGTTAAGGTGACGATGGGGGAAGTGTCTTGCTGGCTCATAGAGGTCCTGTCAGGCGAGGCTGATCAGGTAGGAATTAAATCTGATGAAGTTTACCGCAACTTCTGAAATCTTTCATCCCTTACAATAAATATATTAGTTGTGATATTTCTTGGTTCCTATGCCTAAGTATGTGTTTTGGGGTTCTTACTGCAACAACGCCCTGGAAAAACGCGTCCCCTATCGCCAAGCCCATCTACGGGGATTGGAGCAGCAAAAGCAGCAGGGTATCTTGCTGAGCCTTGGCCCCACTACCGATAACACTAAGGTTTTCGGCACCTACGAGGCAGAAGATGGGGCGATGGTGTGCCAGTTAATTGAGGCCGATCCCTACTGGCAGCACGGCATTTGGACTGAGTACAGGGTCTACGAATGGAATCAGGTTTTTTAGTAGCTTTAAGAGCGGGCCAAGACCCCCAGGGATAGCTAGAGTTAATCCCAGGGTATTATCCCTACTCCAGTTAGGCCCACCCTGTTTACAATTGTAGATAATTCTGTGGATTTACCGCTGGTTGGCCTGGCTGTGTAACCCGAATCGACAAGCGACGGTATCTTTGACTCGAGGTTTTCCCTATGGATGTTGATGGTTCTTCCGGCCTGAATCCTTCCCCCGCCGTACCCCGTTCGGGTCAAGATCGTCTTGAGTTATCGATGCTGCAACGCATCAAGCAAGACCTTAAAAATGATTTAATTGCCGGTTTGCTGGTGGTGATTCCCCTGGCGACTACGATCTGGCTCACCATTACCGTCGCTGCTTGGGTCATTCGCCTGCTTACCCGGTTCCCCCGCCAGTTGACTCCCTTTAAGGGGTTTAATCCTATCCTGGTGGATTTAATTAACCTGTCCATTGGTCTGGCGGTGCCTCTGCTGGCGATTTTAATTATTGGTCTGATGGCGCGCAATATTGCCGGTCGCTGGCTATTAGATTGGGGCGATCGCACCCTGCAATCTATTCCCCTGGCTGGGTCGGTATACAAAACCCTGCAACAATTGCTGAAAACGGTTTTTCAAGACTCTAAAAGTCGCTTTCGTCGGGTGGTCTTGGTGGAATACCCGCGTCAGGGAGCCTGGGCGATCGCCTTTGTGACTGGGGCCAGTAGCCCTACCCTGCCGACCATGGTCAGCGTATTTGTGCCCACAACCCCCAATCCCACTAGTGGATGGTATGCCGTTGTCTCTGAGGCGGATGTGATTAATCTCTCCATTTCCGTTGAAGAAGCCTTTAAGGTGCTGCTCTCCGGGGGAATTGTTGGTCCCGATTTGGCGGCGGCGGTGCCGGCCGATCGCATACGTTCTGCCTTTCCCCCCGCAGTCGATCTGGCTGATGGGGCGAGCGATCGGGGGAATTCTTCCTATCCTGCCCCCAGGGCAGAGGAAGATTGCTAAGATAGCAAAGCTATATCTGGGAGAGATTGGCTATGCAGGCTCGTCGCACTGGTCGGGAATTGGCGCTATTGGGGTTAAGTCAGCTATCGGAGGCCCCTAAACAGTTGGTTAGCCAGAACTTGGATCAGTTGTTGCTGGCGGCGGTTAAAACCTTGGCCACGGAGGCCAGAGATGATTTAGAAGCCGCCTCCGACGAACTCAAGCGGGGCAGTAGCCGCCTATTCGATACCGATCTGCTAGCGGCAGACCTGGAGAGCAGCAAACTCATGGTGGAAGACGCCATCAACCTCACCCAAGCAGCGATTAATCGCCTGGCCCAGGCCCTGGAGCTACCCCAGTTTATTCAACTGGGCCAGCAAGCAGAGGTGAGGGACTTTGCCCTGCAATTGCTAGAACAGGCCGTTCTCCATCAGGCCACCGTCGATACCATCTTGGGCGAGGCTATGGTAGCCTGGCAACTCAAGCGATTGGCGCGCATCGACCGGGATATTTTACGACTGGCGGTGATAGAAATGGACTACCTGGGTACACCAGACCGGGTAGCTATCAATGAGGCGGTAGAACTGGCTAAACGCTATAGTGATGACGATGGTTACCGGTTTATCAACGGGGTTTTACGGCGAGTCATTACCCGTCGGCAGACCCCATCTGTGGATCCCAGCCCCGAGCCCTGGGAATCGGCCGTTAACCCCTAGCCGGGTCCTGGCATAGTACAGTGGCATGATAACTCTTCTCAATTATTCATCGGGGTGGGCCTGCTATGGCCGAATTTAACTGGTTTCAACGCAGCTACAATGACGCTGAGGAGGGCTCTGATCAGCCTGCTGCTTCGCCCCCGCCCGCCGCTGCCGACCCCGCCCTCTCCCCTGAGGATTATTTGAAGTGGGCTAAGGCGGCTTACCAAAATATTCAACAACAGCAGGCCAGGGCAGAAGCCGAGGCCGCCGCCGCCCCATTGCCCAGCCAACTGGTTGAGCCGGCCATCACTGAGCCCCCCCGCTCTCAGGTCGAGCCCGATGCCAGGTCTGCCCTTGACGCCCCTGATCTGGCCTCACCTGAGGCGACCCTGCCCCTATGGGCCCGGGCCGATGCAGACCGGCAACAACGACTGCAGCAACTGGAGGCAACGGCCATTGTGGAGCCAGTAGTTGAGCCCCCGGCCCTTGATCCAGCCCTGGTTAGCGTTGATCTCGACGAGGCCTTTCTATGGTCGGCAGAGGTGCTGGCGGCCCAAGGGCGTCGCCCCGATGATATTTCCGTTGAGGAAATTACCTGGCTGAAGCGGCTGCGCCAGGGGCTGAATAAAACCCGCCTCAGCCTGATTAATCAGCTCAAGGCTATCGTTGGCCAGGGCCCCCTCAACGATGAGGCGATGCTAGAAATTGAAACCCTACTGCTCCAGGCTGATGTGGGGGTAGCGGCTACCGATAAGATCATTGAGGCTCTGCAAAACCGTCTCAGGCAAGAGGTTCTGCCCCCTGAGCAGGCGATCAGCTATCTGAAGACCCTACTGCGGGAAATGCTGGAGGCCCCCCTGGGCAAATCGGGCAACATCACCTTTGTGCCAGAAAAGGGCCATTTGAATATCTGGTTGATGACCGGGGTGAATGGGGCTGGCAAAACCACCACCATTGGTAAGCTGGCCCACATTGCTAAAAAATCTGGCTATAACACTCTGATTGCCGCCGCCGATACCTTTCGCGCCGCTGCTGTAGAGCAGGTCAAGGCCTGGGGACAGCGCAGCCAGGTGGAGGTGATTGCCAATCCTGGCCAAAACACAGACCCGGCGGCGGTAGTTTTTGATGCGATCGCGGCGGCCCAATCTAGACAGGTGGAACTCTTACTGGTAGATACGGCTGGACGCCTCCAAAATAAAAAAAACCTGATGGATGAGCTGGCCAAAATTCGCCGCATCGTTGATCGCCAGGCCCCCGATGCCAGGATTGAAGCTCTGCTGGTTTTAGATGCGACCCTGGGTCAAAATGGACTGCGCCAGGCGGAGGTGTTTGCCGAAGCAGCTAACCTCAGTGGCGTGGTCTTAACCAAACTGGATGGCAGCGCCCGGGGCGGCATCGCCTTGGCGATCGTTGAACAGTTAGGGTTACCGATTCGCTTTATTGGGGCCGGAGAAGGGATTGAAGACCTGCGGCCTTTTTCTAGCTATGAGTTTGTCGAAGCGCTTTTAAGTGGTTAGGTGGAGATCACTCTAGCAGACCCCTGGGTTAGACCAAGGGGCGTTGCCACCTGGGGATTAGCCCAATGACCACCAAGAAGACATCGACCGAGCATCAGCCCCCCTCAACCCAGGTAGCTAAATCATGTTTTTACGTTAACATGAAAAGGGGTTACCTGTCGATCTGTTCTGGGCTGCTGGTGAGTTTGCTGTCTAGTTGTTTCACTGGGAACGTCTATGGGCTCAAAGGTTCTCTACATCGATATGGACAATGTTCTGGTTGATTTTCCCTCCGGCATTGCCCGTATCCCCCCAGAGGTGGTAGTGGACTATGACGACAGACTGGACGACGTGCCTGGTATCTTCTCCCTGATGGAGCCGCTGCCGGGGGCGGTTGCGTCCTTTGAGGTATTATGACACCTAATTCTGTCTACCGCCCCCTGGGAGAACCCAGCGCCTGGTCAGATAAGCTGTTGTGGGTGAAGCGTCACTTGGGCCCGGCGGCCCATAAGCGGCTGATTCTGTCTCACCACAAAAACCTCAATGAGGGTGATTTCCTTATAGACGATAGAACTAAGAATGGGGCCGATCTCTTTCGGGGAGAGCATATCCATTTTGGTCAGCCGCTCTTTCCCGATTGGCCAGCGGTAGTTGCCTACCTCCAGCAGAGGGCGTGACCATGGGGGTGTGGGTCGCAAGTATGGCAAGCTTTTTATTTCCTGGTGTCTAAAGCCGTTGAAATTGGCATCTTTCCTTGTGGCCCCCTGAGTTCAACCAGGCGCTTCAACCTTTGTCTTCCTATTGAGACGCTGGGCAACCCCTTGTCCTGTTGAGTACTCATTTTTTTGTCGAGGACTGGCAATGGTTTTATCCGGAAATCAGGCCTATTCAACATGGTTACTTCACAACGCTATTAATTTCATGGAGAATCCACTGAAGACTGAGCCTAAGGTTTCCTGTAAAATTAAAATTATCAAGGGTTGAAGTGTACCCCGTTGTCTAGACAGTTAGGGTAAGGATTTAAGGTAGAGTCGCCGTTTAGTTCACTTTCTTCCTCCACGTCTCTTTTGTTACATCACTATCCTCCTGTTTACTGAAGTAGACACTGGCTGGCGGCCTATAGTTCAGTGACTGGTGTAGCCGCTCCTGGTTATAAAACCGAAAATAACGCTCCAGATTCTCAATGGCACTTGAAACACTGTCGTAGTCTTTGAGGTAGACCTCTTCGTACTTGACGGTACGCCACAGCCGTTCCACGAAAATGTTATCAAAAGCCCGGCCCTTGCCGTCTTGAGAAATTTGGATCGCTCGCCCCTGTAAAGGCCAGGCTGGTAAATTGACTGCCCTGATCTGAGTTAAAGATCGCAGGCTGACTGACTTGCAGCGCCTCCTCCAGGGCCACCAAGCAAAAATGCACGTCCATCGTATTCGATAGCTGCCAGGACAGTACATAACGGCTGTACCAGTCCATCACCGCTACCAAATACACAAACCCATTCGCCAGCCGAATATAGGTGATATCCGTGCTCCACACCAGATCGGGGCGGTCAATACACAGCCCCCTCAGCAAGTAGGGATACCGGCGAGCGTTGTCTGCGGCTATCGTCGTCCGGGGCTTCGGATAAATCGCCTGAATCCCCATCTGACCCATGATCCGCGCCACCCGCTTATGATTGACCAGCTCGCCCTGTTGTCTCAACCAGGCGGTCATTCGGCGCACCCCGTAAAACGGCGTCGCCGTGTATTGTTCGTCTATTCGTTCCATCAGGTGTAACTCCTAAGGGTCAACCGCCACGGGTTCGTAGTACCAGCTAGACCGCGCCAGCTCCAGTAACTCACATTGTCGACGGATACTCAGCTGAGGATGCTCTGGCTCCACCAGCCCTCGTTTATCCCCCAGCGGTAAGGCCAGATTTTTTTTCAACCAGTCCACTTCTACCTTCAGTTGACCGATTTGTTGATAAAGTTGGGCGGTTAGCTCTTCCTGGT
>JAGWXD010000097.1 GCA_018970085.1 Cyanobacteria bacterium REEB459 | reverse complement strand
TCAACGCCATAGCCACCACTGAACTGGGCGCTCGCAGGCGCGCCATCGGGGTGCCGGTGCGTTCATTAAACTGCTTACCGCAATCTCGGCACCGATATCGCTGCATCAGCGTTCCATTGGGGCGGGGTTCACGCCCGTTTTTCATAACCTGGTGGCTCTGGCAGTGAGGACAGTCCATAACTTTAGGGTAATTGCACTATAGCCATTTTACCTATCATCGCTTACCAGACCAGTACCTCGCGTTTGGCCCTATCCACCACCGGGGCGAGGAGGGACCCCTGCACCTGATCGGCGGGGCTGAGGTGGGTAGCGATCACCTTGGCCTTCAGGTAGTTATAGCCGGGGGTAAAGGCCTGGCTGACCCAAAAGGCATCGGGGTCGGGCAGGTGGTTAAGGTAAAAAAACCTGGTGTTGGGGGTGGCCTTTGGCGGCATGGAAGCAATTACATCCAAGCCAGTGCAGCAGTCCTGGTCAAGTTTTTTAACTGCGCGGCTAAACCCATTGGTTTTCGAGATAGAGTACCTACCAATGTCTAGCGCTTTTACAGAACATGTTCAAACGCCCTTCCTTCAGCGGTTTAGCAGTCTTATCCCTGTCAGGAGTTCTATGGGGTGCATCCCTGGGGGCCCCAAGCTTAAGGGCAGAGGTGACTGTACTAGAAAAAGAAGCCAGCCCAGCGCTACAGTCCCGGGTGAGTCCGATGGTGTCACCGGCACCCTTACCGAGGCAGGCCCTTCGCCTCTCTGCTCCGAGTAGCGAAGCGAAGGTTGCCCAGTGGTTTGAAGCCCATCGCCAGCGCCCTACCTTACTGCGGGCCTTTGTTCAACGTATGCCGAAGGGAGGGGATATCCACAGCCATCTAAGCGGAGCAGTCTATGCCGAAGATTACCTGCGGTGGGCGGCGGCGGATGGGTATTGTGTCAACCCCCAGGGGCCTGCTTTGGTGGAACCCAGCGCCTGCGGGCAGGACAGTCATTACTTTCCGGCCTCTGAACTCTTTAATCGCACCGCTACCTACGATGCTCTGATTAACCTATGGTCTACCCGCAACCTACCCTTTGCCGGGCAGTCAGGCCATGATCAATTTTTCGAGGCCTTCGCTGGTTTCTCTGGCATTTCTTCAGAGTTGGCTCGTCAGGACGATATGGTGGCTTCCGTGGCTAATCGAGCCGCCAACCAACACATTACCTACCTGGAACTGATGATAACAAACAAGGGGAGTGAGGTGCGTCAGCTGGGCCGGAGCGTAGGCTGGCGGGGTAACTTTGCCCAGATGCAGCGCCAGTTGATGGATCGTGGCCTGATGGATTTAGTGACTGTAGGCGCTCAGGAGATGGCGGACATGGAAGGACAGGTGGCTCAGAACCTGGGTTGCGGTACGGCGGCGGCTCAGCCAGGCTGTGGGGTGACAGTGCGGTATTTGCAGCAAACTACCCGTACCAAGGCTCCGGAGGAAGTGTTCGCCCAGTTTGTCTATGGCTTTGAATTAGCCAAGGCTAGTGCCCAGGTGGTGGGTATTAATCTGGTAGCTCCGGAGGATCATCCGATTGCCCTGCGGGACTACACCCTGCAGATGGAAATGCTGGAGTTTCTGAAGAAGCAGTCCCCTGAGGTGAAGGTTTCCCTCCATGCCGGTGAGCTGGTGCTGGGTCTGGTGCCACCGGAGCAAATGACCTTTCACATCCGTCAGGCCGTAGAGCTAGCCCAGGCCAGCCGTATTGGCCATGGAGTCGCCATCCTCCACGAACAGAACCCCTTTGAACTGATGACGGAAATGGCTAAACGGGGGGTGCTGGTGGAAATTTGCTTGACCAGTAATGAGGTTATCCTCAATGTTGAGGGAGAGGAACACCCCTTTTTGGAGTACAAAGCCGCTGGTGTACCCCTGACCCTGGCCTCCGATGATGAGGGCATATCCCGGGTTGACCTGAGTAATGAGTATTTGCTTGCGGCCCTGCGCTACGACCTGAGCTACCCAGACCTAAAAAAGCTGGCCCGTAACAGCTTGGAGTATAGCTTCCTAGAGGGGGATAGTCTGTGGCAATCGCCCCAGTTCGCTGCCGTGACAGCGGCCTGTGCCAAGGATAAGCCCGGTAATCAGGCCCTATCCCCTGGCTGTGCCAGCTTCCTGGCCCAGAGTGATCGGGCCAGGGTCCAGTGGCAGTTGGAAAGGGACTTTACTGAGTTTGAGCACCTCCCCTGGTTCTAGCCATGGCTGTTGAACCCCAGCAATTGGTCGGACGGGATCCGCCAGGGTGGCGGGGTCGAAGCCCTTGAGGTTGAGGAAGGCTTCGTCGATGGAGTATTGCTCGACCCCGGCGCTAAACTGCTGCAGGGTTTGGATCACCCGGCGAGACATATCTTTGTAGAGCACGGGGTTGGCGG
>JAGWXD010000057.1 GCA_018970085.1 Cyanobacteria bacterium REEB459 | reverse complement strand
TATACAGGTGACCTTTTCCTGTAGTATTTTTCCGATTCTCCATAGCCAGGAACTTAAGCCAGCATGTCTGGGATTGCCATTGGCCTACTGGTGATATCCGCCAGTATTCACGCTGGATGGAATCTGGTTTGCAAGTACCAGATCCCCTCCCAGAGCTTTTTCCTGCTAGCCAGCCTGGCGGGGGTGCTGTTACTCCTGCCGGGGGCGATAGTTTACGCCGGTGCCATTGCCCAGATTCCCCTGGGGGTCTGGGAGGCTCTGGTGCTATCAGGGCTTTGCCTGGCTGTGTACTATGTCGCCCTGGCCGGCGCCTACCGCCGGGGGGATCTATCCATCGCCTATCCCCTGGTGCGGGGCTCATCAATTCTGATAGTGGTGGCGGTGTCCCTGGCCCTCGGCCAGCAGCATGACATCGGCCCTGGGGCCCTGACCGGCATGGCATTGGTGATCCTGGGAGCCTTCCTACTACCCGTGGGTCAATTGGCCGATTTCCATCCCCGCAACTACCTAAACCCCTGCTGTGGCCTGGCCCTGCTGGCGGCGGCTGGGTCAGCCGGCTATACGATTATTGATGACTGGGCCCTGACGATTCTGCGGCAGGGCGACGCCCCCCTCAGCCCGATGGCGATCGCCCTGATCTATCTATTTCTCGAGACCCTGTGTGCCCTGGTCTGGCAAGGGCTGGGGGTGCTGGTAACCCCAAGCGAATATCTAGCCTGTCCAGGGGTCTGGTCAGGGCAGATCAAGGCCGCCGCCATCGCCGGCAGTGGCATCGTTTGTGCCTATGGCCTGGCCCTCACCGCCCTGGCCTTTGTCAGCAACGTCAGCTACTTGACCGCCTTTCGCCAGTTAAGTATTCCCATCGGTACGGTGTTGGGCAGGGTCCTGCTACAAGAACCCTGCCCAGCCCCTCGATTATTGGGAACCGCCATCATCCTGGTCGGATTAATTCTGGTGAGTTTGGGGTAATGGTGTAAATCATGCCACACCAGCGTCTTCAGGCTTTATGACATTCGCCCAGTCCCATTCCACGAACTTACCGCCTCTCGATATCAGCACACTGAAACTCACAGACGAGCAGTTCTACCAGCTCTGCATCGCCAATCCAGAGTATTTACTTGAATTGACAGCCGAGGAGTTTTAATCGTCATGGCACCAGTAGACGAAGAGAGGGGCAACAAGGAAATGGAGTTAGGTGCGGATCTCACCATCTGGAATCGTCAAACTGGGCTAGGCAAAGTTTTTAGTTCTTCTACTATCTTCAAGCTACCCTTGGGGGGTAAGCGATCGCCCGATGCTGCCTGGGTTGAGTTATCGCGCTGGCATGAGTTAGATAGGGAGAATCGCCAGACATTTCCGCCTCTAGCACCAGATTTTGTCATTGAGCTACGCTCCCCTAGGGATGAGTTGTCAGCTCTCCAAGAAAAAATGGTCGAGTATCGCAATAATGGCGTGAGACTGGGGTTTCTGATCAATCCTCAAGACCGACAGGCAGAAATCTATCGACTCGATCAAGAGGTGGAGATATTGCAGACTCCTGAAACATTGAGCGGAGAGAAGGTCTTGCCTGGTTTTGTCCTTGACTTGAGTTGGATTTGGCCATAGAAATCCCTATAGACCTGTTGGGGAATAGACGATGGCAGGTTTCTAAATATCGTAATGCCAGTGCTCGCCGGTTTCCGCCACGATCAGCTGGCGGGATTTGCGATGGATCAGCTGTTGATCCTCAAGTTGACTGAGCAGCCGGGTAACCGTAACCCGACTCAGGCCGCTGAGGTCCGCCAGGTCTTGGTGGGTGATCCTGAGGTTAATCAGGGCACCCTGCTCCACCTGTAGGCCAAAGCGGTGGGCCAGCCACTGCAACACCTCCAGTAAGGCCACGTCAGCTCGCCGGTTAGCTCGAGCCAGCAGCAGAATCTCGGTCTGTTGCCAATAGCGGCTTAGTAACTCTGGGGGCAGCTGCCAGTCGGCCTCCGTGATACTAACGGCTTCCACGTTGGTAATGGCCTCCACCAGGTAGGGACTGACCCTAGACAGGGAGGTACCCACCAGGTCACCTGGCCCCCAAAGTCCCAGAGTGATAATGTTGCCGTCATCCTGGTAGGTGAGGGTGCGCACCACCCCCGACTTCAGCCACCAAAACTGCTGGGGGCTGGTGGAGAGGTAGTACCGTCGGTTGAATTGACTGCCGGTCAATTGTTGTAGGCGATCGATTTGGTGGCTTGAAACCTCTTCTAACCTGGCTCTAGCCAGGCGCATGGTCTGGTGGAGAGGGGCACGATCGGACACGGAATCCTCCTTAGGTAAAGCGTTGGTCAGAACACTAGGGCTTGGGTTTGCCGGGTAGGCGTTGACCATAGAAGAACACCCAGGAATATAAAAACTCGTAAAGTAAGATTATAATCGGATTCAAGTTGAAATGAATTTAGATCGAATCTAATACTGTCATGACATTAGGCCAACAGCCTCAATCAGTGGTGATTATTGGCGGTGGTTTGAGTGGGGCTCTGGTGGCGCTGCAGCTATTGCAAGAGAGGACCAGGCCCCTGCGCCTCAGCCTGGTGGAGCGTAGCCATGCGATCGGTCGGGGGGTGGCCTACAGCAGCCCGCTGCCCTGCCATCTGCTAAATGTGCCGGTGAATGGGGTTAGCCTGCGGCGGTCTGAGCCCCATCACTTTCTCCACTGGTTGCACCAGCAGGGGCATGACCAGTTCACCGCCCAGTCCTTTGTACCCCGCTATTTATTTGGCTCCTATGTGGAGGCGACTTTGCAGGCAGCCCAACAGGCAGACTCCCTACCCCTAGACAGCTACGAGGATGAAGCCGTTGAGCTGGTGCCTGGCTCCCCTGGGGTGGGGGTCAGGCTAGCGAGGGGCCAGGTGTTGATGGCCGATCGGGTGGTGCTGGCCCTGGGTAACCCGGCGCCGGGGTCGGTGGCGATTGCTAACCGCGATTTCTACCGGAGTCACCGCTATATTGATTCTGGCTGGTCAGGCCAGCTGGAGGCGGTCATGGGCCAGGGGCGGTTGTTACTGCTAGGCATGGGTCTGACTGCCATCGACTGGATTGTGGCCCTCCATAGTCGCGGCTATGGAGGGGAGATTCACCTGCTTTCTCGCCATGGCCTGCTGCCCCAACCCCACACGGCCCCCCAGGACTATGACCCGGCCTGGTGGACAGAGCCACCGCCCCATACTACCCTGGGGCTGCTGCGCTGGGTGCGTCGTCAGGTGGTTTGGGCGGCCCAGCAGGGCTATGGTTGGCGAGCAGTGCTGGATAGTTTGCGTTATCGGGGGCAAGCCCTCTGGGTGCGTTTGCCCCTGGCAGAAAAGCAGCGCTTTGTGCGCCATCTGCGACCCTACTGGGATAGTCATCGCCACCGCATTGCTCCAGAGATTGGGGAGATGGTGACAGCTTTGCGGCGATCGCAGCAGTTGCAACTCCACACCGGTCACCTAATCAACCTGGAGGAAAGGGGGCAGGGGGTGGTGGTGACGGTGTGCCCCAGGGGCCAGACCACCAACCAGGAATTTACTGTGGAGGCGGTGATTAACTGTACCGGACCCCAATTTAACTACGCCAAACTGGCGGACCCCCTGGTGCGATCCCTGCTGAGCCAGGGGTTAATGACACCCGATCCCCTAGGTTTGGGGTTGCGAGCCAGCCCTACCGGAGCGGTGTATTCTGCCGAGGGCCTAGTCTCCCCCTGGCTCTATACCCTGGGGCCAACCCGCCGCGGGGAACTGTGGGAAACCACCGCCGTCGCAGAGATTCGCGACCAGGCGGAGGCCCTGGCCCAGGAGATCTTGGGGGTTGGGGTGGCGGTGGCAGGGGGGGCAGGATAGGTGGATAGCAAGGGGTTAGATAGGGATAATGCCTCAGCCGACTCCCTGACTCGCCTGGGGGCAGCCAGGTTGGCGGGCTGGGTACTGCTGCTGCTGCTGGGGTTAGCCCTACTGGCGAGTTTTTGGGTGGTGGTGCCGGCGGGCAGTCGGGGGGTGTGGCTACATTTTGGCCAGGTGCAGCCCCATCCCTTGGGGGAGGGGGTTCATTTTATGGTGCCCCTGGTGGATCGGGTGGAAAATTTAACCGTCCGGGTGCAGAAACAGGAAATTCCTACGGAGGCCTCTTCTGAGGATTTGCAGGATGTTTTCGCCGATGTGGCGGTTAATTGGCATATCCCCGCCGACCAGGTTGATCGGGTCTTTCAGCGGATTGGCCGAGAAACCGCTGTGGTGGATCGGGTGCTGAACCCGGCCATTGAGGAAACCATCAAGGCGGTGATGGCCCACTACCGGGCAGAGGCGGTGATTACCCAGCGCGACCAGGTGAAGGCGGAGGTGGATAAGGCGCTGCGCGATCGCCTGGGCCCCTACGATCTGGCGGTAGACGATGTGGCCCTGACCACCATCCATTTCTCCCAACAGTTTCGCGAGGCGGTGGAAGCCAAACAAATTGCCGAGCAGGAGGCCAAGCGAGCCGAGTTTGTCGCCCGTCGGGCCATCCGGGAGGCTGAAATTGAAATCAACCTCGCCCGGGGTAAGGCGGAGGCCCACCGGCTTTTGCAATCTACCCTAACCACCGAGGTGCTGAGGTACCAGGCCCTGCAAAAATGGAACGGTCACTTGCCCCTGATTTTGGGAACGGACCCCAGCTCGGTGATTGATTTGAAGGATTTAATGCCCGCAGCCAACCCACCGCCTTCAGAGGTAACCAGCGGTGGCTAAGGATACTCAACGGATACTGGGCCTGTCTGAGGCGGTGATTATTTCACAACACCCCAACCATCCCCCGATGGAGCCGCTGCGATCGCAGGACTCCATAGCCGCTGAACCGAGGCCTGGAACGCCTCTGGAAAGACCTCATGGTAGACCGCCCGCACATGGGCATTGACCGCCATGGTTTTTACGTCATACATCTGGGTCGCCATCTTGGGATAACACCCGATCGCAATAATCAGCCCCAGAAAACAAGCCGCGATAAAAAGCTCCCGGGGATTGGCATCCCTAAACTCGGCCTGCTCGGGTAAGACACAGTCAGTACCAAAACAGTAGGCCTCTTGGTTACCCTGGGCCTTCAAATCTAGATCATCCAGGTCACAGGCAGGCATCAGGTCACACATTTGATCAGCCATGTCTCCATGAAACACCTGGCGCACCATCGACAACAGATAGATCGGCGTCAGAATCAACCCCACTGCCGCCAGGAAAATAGTCACCAGGCGAAAGGCCGACCCATAGATGTCGGTTGTGGCCAAACCAACAAAGACCGCCACCTCCCCGACGAACCCACTCATGCCGGGCAAGGCCAAGGATGCCAGTATGCCCATGGTAAACAGGGCAAACACCGTGGGCATCGCCTGCCCCAACCCACCCAACTGATTCATCATCATCGTGCGGGTGCGATCGTAGGTAACCCCCGCCAAGAAAAATAACACCGACGCAATCAGCCCGTGGGACAGCATTTGCAGCATCGCCCCACTCACCCCTAAATCCGTATAGGACGCAATCCCCAGGAGCACAAACCCCATATGGGAAATGGAAGAATAGGCTAACCGCCGCTTCATATTGGTCTGGGCAAAGGAATTCAGCGCCCCATAGACGATGTTGACCACCCCTAAAATCGCCAACACCGGGGCAAAATAGACATGGGCATGGGGCAACAGTTCCAAGTTCAACCGGATCAGCCCATACCCCCCCATTTTCAGTAACACCCCCGCCAAAATCATCGACACTGGAGAAGACGCTTCGCCGTGGGTATCCGGCAGCCAGGTATGAAAGGGGAAAATTGCCAATTTCACCCCAAAGGCCACCAGTAGGCCCGCATACAAGAACAACTCCAATCCCAAGGGAAACTGCTTGAACCCTAGTTCAGCAATATCAAAGGTGAGGCTATCACCATAGAGTCCCATGCCCAGGGCTGCCACCAAAATGAAAATCGAAGCCAGGGCCGTATACATCAAGAACTTCGTGGCTGCATAGCTGCGATTTTGCCCGCCCCAAATGCACACCAGCACGTAGACCGGCACCAGTTCCACTTCCCACATAATGAAGAATAGGATCAGGTCTTGGGCCACAAACACCCCCACCTGGGCGGCATAGAGCACCAACATCAGGGCGTAGAACAGCCGCGATCGCCGATCCACCTGCCAGGCGGCAAACATCGACAGCGTCGTCACAAAGCCTGCCAACAGCACCAGCGGAGCTGAAATCCCATCCACCGACAGGGCCCAACTCAAGCCCAGCTGAGGTAACCAAACCACCTTTTCCGCCAGTTGGAAGGTCGCCTGGCTGGCGTCGTAATGCCGCCAAAAGGCATAGCACATCAGTCCGAAATCAACAGCGCCAACTGCCAAGGCAAACCAGCGGACAGTCTTGCCGCTTTTATTCGGGAGCAAAGGAATGACTAACGCGCCTACCAACGGCAGTAGTACGATCGCAGTTAGCCAGGAGAACTGTTCTGTCATGGTAAGAGTTAATGCTTGTCCGTTGAGCTAAAACCATCTTACGCAACCGTGAGACCCACGATCTATCAATCCTTTGCTTGCCTACCATTGAGTCATTGCTATGTATTTGGCGTAGAAATTGGCCAATCCCCCCCTTTCTTCTGGCCCGCTTGCCGCAGCGGCTACGCCCTCCACCATATCCTCACCACCCACCCTCGTGGTTTAGCAAGATTTACGTGAGCAGTAAATCTCTGCCCGTCCCCCTATCCCCCTGTCTCCCCTTTGGGTTGATCACTCTCCATCAGAATGGCTTCAAACTCTCGAGAAATACGAGTTCGGAACCGTCTTTTGTGTCTCACCAGAATGACCGGTTGGGTCATTTCGTAGATACGCTGGGGCTGCTCAAGCTGATCAACCACTTGTAGGGCCTTCAGCGCCCCGAACCTGAGCTCCAACCGCACAGTGGATCGGGGTAGGGCGGCGGTGCCAATTCCCCCTTCAACCACCGCTTTGATCATTTCACTGGTGGTCAAAATTAGACTAATGGCCAACTGACTGGGGTCGATTCCCCACCCCTGGAGGGTTTGTTCAAACATATGGCGAGAGCCCGACCCCGACTCTCGCATGATCCAAGGGGTGGTGGTCAGGTCCGCCAGGGTAATGAGATCGCGCTGAAACCAGGCATGGGCCTGACCAACAACGATGACAACCAGGTCCTGGGCAATCACCTCCGTTACCAGAGACTGCCCCAGGGATGGACTGACCTCTCCAGTGACCAGACCTAAATCGAAGGAACCATTGACAATCCCAGAGAAAATTTCCTCGGCGTTAGCCAGGGTACAGTTAATATTTATGCCGGGGTATTGCTGCTTGAACTGGCTGATTTTGCTAGGTAACCAGTAGTTACCCACGGTTAAACTACTACCAATTTTCAACTCTCCCCGTTGTAAGTTATTCAGTTCTCGCAAATTTTGAGCCGTCAGCTCCACGAGTTCTAAAATTTTTTGAGCCTCGACTTGCAACAGTTCTCCAGCATCGGTGAGTTTAACCTGACGACCAATTCGATGAAATAACTTAACCCCGTATTGCTCCTCTAGACTTTGAACCGCCGCACTCACGGCAGGTTGGGTTAGGTAGAGAGAATCCGCCGCCTTAGTGAAGTGTAAATGCTCCGCCACAGCCAGAAAAATCCGCAGTTGATCAATCTTCATGGAGATGGACTAAGGTGATTATTCTTAATGGATAAAACCTAAAGGGGAAGTAATTAATTATTGCATAAATTTTGTTTATTAAAACTAGAAGAACTAGTGTTTGACGGGTTTATTGGAGGAGCCTATGGTGAACTTTAGTTCTCATCTAGAGTTACGGTCATGATCACCGATCCCCTCGTCATTCTGGTTCGTAGTGCCATGGCCTTTACCGTCACTAACCTGGACGATATTGTGCTGTTGATGTTGTTTTTCTCCCAGGTGGGGCCTGCCCTGGGTAGGCGTCACATCGTGGTAGGCCAATATCTGGGTTTTGCCCTGCTGGTGGTGCTTAGCCTGCCGGGGTTCTTGGGTAGCCTGCTGCTGCCTCGACCCTGGATTGGTCTTTTGGGTGTGGTGCCCATCCTCATCGGTCTCAGCCAGTTGCTATGGGTTGCAGCCGACGCCGAAACCGAGTCAGCGGGGGAAATGACCGGTGGTGGGGTGGGTCGGCACTGGGGTGGGTTGTCTCCCCAAACCACCACCATCGCCGCCATTACCCTGGCCAATGGAGGGGACAATGTGGGGGTTTATATGCCCATGTTTGCCAGTAGCAGTGGGTTGGGCCTGGCCATTACCCTGGCGGTGTTTTTTAGTCTGGTGGGAGCCTGGTGCCTGGTGGCCTATCGATTAGCAACCCTGGGAGCGATCGCAATCCTGCTGACCGGTTACGGATCTAAGGTCGTTCCCTTTGTGCTGATGGTTCTGGGGGGATTGATCCTGATCGATAGTCACACCCTGGAATATCGGGGGTTAACCGCCCTTGCCTTAACCATTATGGCGATCGCCACCCTGCACCTATTACGGTCAGCCCCGCGGCCAGTTGCCCTGGCCCCCGTTCAACGGATTAAATCCTCTATTTAATGGAGACTGTACCATGCGTCTTGTCCGACCTCCTGTCTTAAACGATGCCCTGGGTTTCCTGGTATTTGCCAGTATTCTGCTGTGGACGATCGGCCTCAGCCGACCCGCCCTGGCGGATTGGCGTCAGGTGCAACTCGATCCCCGGGCCGCTGGCTATACGGCCGCCGAAGTCAGCCAGCGGATCGCCAATCTGTAATTCCAACAGTACATTTAGGAAACCGGGGAAGACTGGGGGGTTTGCCACAATGTCACCCCCACCACCCTGGCTATCTATGGCTACGACCCGGAGATCAAGAATGCCACCCCTGGGTTGGTTTATTTAGGCTCCGGCCAAACCACCGATGACGACTGGGCCTGTACGGGGGTGTTCCTCCCTGCTGATGCAACGGCGACCGGCCTAGACTTGCAGGGAGAAGGGGCTGGGGGATGGGGACTTTGCCAACTACTGACTACTGCCCCCCTTGAGCTATGGACTAGAGCGATAAACCGGGTTTATCAGTTCCACAAAAAGGAACGTTTGATCTTGTTTTTTCCAACCCCTAGATTGGAAATGTTCTCCCTGGGGGTTAGTTTATGGACTGGATACTATCTACGCTGGTTCTGGGCATGGCCATCGCCACCGCCACTACCTTTGACGACAATATTTACCTCACCTTGTTCTTCAGCAAAACCAATCACCTGTTTCGCCCCCGCCATGTGATTGTAGGAGAGTTGATTGGCTTTACCGGCTTAGTGCTGATTAGCTTGGGGGGGCTCCTGGCAGGACTGATGATTGATCACGCTTGGATTGGCCTACTGGGGTTACTACCTCTGGCCCTGGGGGTGAATGCCCTGATCAGCCGCACCCCCGATCACCAGGAGCCCCTCCCGGAGGTGAGGGTGGCTAACCCTGATCATCTGCCCTACCGTCAACTGCGGTTGCGATCGCTGATTCCTACCCTGATAGATCCTCAAACCTACAAGGTCTCCGCCGTTACCCTGGCCAACGGTGGCAATAATCTGGCCATCTACATTCCCCTCTTTGCCAGCACCAGCCTCCCCCGGCTCAGCCTGATTTTAGCCACCTGCTATGGGGCGATTGGTCTCTGGCTCTGGCTCTCCTACCACTTGACCCGACAACCCGCACTGACGGTGGTCATGTCTCGCTACGTGCGCCGAGCCTCTCCCTTCGTAATGATCTGGTTGGGGACGGACATCATGATTGAGAATGGTAGTTACCAGCTAGTTTATGCCCTGCTTCCGGGTTTCTAGAATTACCCAGGCAGTAGTCAGTAGTGCCAGAGTTTAGCCTCAAGCTCTCCCCTGCTCCCTACCCCTGGAGCCAGTCGGGCAAAAGGGCGGTGAGTTGGGCGAGAACATCACCCTGAAGGAAATCAGGGGTTTCAATCAGATGGAACTGGAGGAGGAGGGCGATCGCCAGGGTATACAGAGTGGAGGTAATCAGGCCATGGCGAAGGGTGCGGTTAGGGTGCTCCTGGGGCTTTTGTAGGGCGGTGAGGGTGCCCTGTTGCATCAGCATAAACCCCACCACATTGGTGAGCCAGTAACCTAAAACCGTAAGAGGCACCAGGGCATCAGGAAAGGGGCGACTGGTCAGGTAACCAAAGGCCAGGGCCAGGGGCAGGTTAATGGCCAGATCATTCCACCAGCAGAGGGGAGACAGCAGATAACCCACCACCATCAGGGTGCCTCCCCAAATCCGTCGCCCCAGGGATAGGGGCAACCCTGCCCCCGGCTCAGGGGACTTAGCCTGGGGTTGATCGATCAACGCTGGATCGGGGGAGGCCTGCTGCCCGGCCGCCGGCGCTAGGGGCAAGGGGGCTGCAGCCACGGGAGATGTATGCATAGGGATACTTATAGAAGGTTTTCGGTTATGGCAATAGGAAATTTATCGGTATAGCCTTGGCCAGGGTCAAATAAGCCTACCCTGGCGATGCACTTAACCCGGCAGGGGCAGGGCGGAAAGGTCCGCCACATTCACCGGGGGTAGGTCTCGGAATAATAGGGTGCTGAGATAGCGTTCACCAAAACTGGGTTGAATCACCACAATGGTTTTGTCCTTATTCTCAGGTCGCTGCCCCACCTGGATGGCCGCGGCCAGGGCGGCCCCGGCTGAGATACCGGATAGGAGGCCCTCTTCCCGTGCTAATCGACGGCTGTACTCAATGGCGGTTTCGCTATCAATCTGGATGATTTCGTCCAGCAGCTCCAGGTCTAACACCTCAGGAATAAAACCTGCCCCAATGCCCTGAATCTTATGGGGTCCGGGGGCACCACCGGATAGGACGTGACTTTCCACCGGTTCCACGGCGATCGCCTGAAAGGAGGGTTTACGGTATTTGATCACCTCAGCCACCCCAGTGATGGTGCCCCCCGTGCCCACCCCAGCAATCAGAATATCAATGGCACCGTGGGTATCGTTCCACAGTTCAATGGCGGTGGTTTCCCGGTGAATTTGAGGATTGGCCGGATTACTAAACTGCTGCAGCATAAAGGCATGGGGCAGAAAGTTGGCGATTTCTGAGGCTCGTTGAATGGCTCCGGCCATGCCCTGACTGCCGGGGGTGAGTTCGACCTGGGCTCCGTAGGCTTGTAACATCGCCCGGCGCTCCAGACTCATGGTGTCGGGCATGGTCAGAATCAACCGATACCCCTTAGCGGCAGCGGCCATGGCTAGGGCTATGCCCGTATTGCCAGAGGTGGGCTCCACCAGAATAGTGAGATCGGGGCTGATCAGCCCTTCCTCCTCGGCGGCTTCAATCATGCTCACCCCAATGCGGTCCTTAACGGAAGACGTCGGGTTAAAGCTTTCTAGCTTCAGCAAAATTTGGGCGACAACCCCCTCCCTGGCGGGAATCCGCTGGAGACGGACCATAGGAGTCCGCCCAATTAATTCAGTAATAGTATTGGAGAGCATGAGCTGATCGTTGGCAATTAAATTTCTGATTTGTACGGTAGGGCTATGGCACTAGAACTACCCATCCAAACCCTAAGTCACTCCATACCCCTTAAACCCCATGGGCTTACCGGAATATCGCTTCATACTATGTCACAGTATTTGATCGAATTCAACCCAGGCTGCTGTCAGGTTAAAGAAAAAACGATTACATTGGATACCATCTGTATTTCACCTGGAATTCTTCGGTCCCTTGACAGAGGCCAACCAGCAACCGTCCTGTCTATGGGGCGAGGGGGGTGGAGATAGGCACCGACGAGATTAACCCCCAAGGCCAGATGAATGGCCTTGTTAATCACCCGCCCATCCTGGCGCACCTTGACCACCCAGGCATCGAAATACACGACTGGGTACACCGCATCGAGGTTCCGATTCTGCCAGGTTTTACGCTCAGCTTCCACCGCCTCAGTCACCGTCGAAATCAGGCTATGAGAGACGTTGACCCCATACAACTCCTGCAATCGATAACTTCTTCTTTATATGGTCAGGGTAGGAAATAGCTCTGAGAATTTGGCTCGGGGTAGCCGTCGATTTAGTCGCTCGATGTTGAGGTCATCGATAATTCTCCGGTTTACAGAGTTGACCGCATCTTTTGACGAATTGAAGGTGGTTGACCCAAAGCATAGGAACCACAGGGGCCCGGAAGGTTGGGGTGTTACTCCCAGATCAGGGTGAAATCCATAACCAAGTTGGGTAATACGGTTTCGCCAGATAAGGTGCTGGGCTGGTTTAGCAGTTGCATGGGTTGTCCGGCTCGATAGCAGTAGAGGGTCTGGGTTTCAGGATCAAACAACCAACCGAGTTGTGTGCCATTGTCTATATACTCTTGCAGTTTCGCTTGGAGGGTGGCGATGTCGTCGCTAGGGGATTTGAGTTCCAGCACAAAGTTGGGACAGATGGGGGCAAATTGGCGCCGTTGCTCGGGGGATAAGTTATCCCAGCGAGTTTGTTCAATCCAGGCGGCATCGGGGGATCGGATGGCACCGTTGGGGAGGGTGAAGCCCGTCGAGGAGTCGAAGACTACGCCTAGGCGCATGTGACGATTCCACTGCCAGAGTTGACCCAGCAGATCGGCATTACGATATCCGCTTTCACTTCCGGTGGGGGACATGGCGATCAGTTCTCCTTGGGCGGTGCGTTCGAGGCGGAGGTCGGGGTTGCTTTGACAGAGTTGGGCAAAGACTTCATCGGTGAGTTGCAAGGTGGGTCGAAGATTGAGAGCAATCATGGGCTTAACTCCTTTAGGATTTCTCTATGTTTTTTATGGCTCTGTGGTGAATAGGAAGCACAGAAGCACGGAGGTTAGAGCAAGCTGGTTTGAATAGGTCGGGGGTAGTTATCTCTGAGGCTCACCGACGGATTTCGGGCCAGGCGATCGCCGCTTGGGCTAACCGTTGCGATCGCCCAAGCTATAAAGCCGGTAGGCCAGATCAGGGGCTATTCTACCCCTCCCCTCCAGTTTAGCCAACACTGTAGGGGTACCCAGGGGTTACAGCGGCGCAGAGGTAGGGGATGCATACCGTGGCGATCGCCTGTCTGAGCAGGGTTTTGCCAGCCCACTTGGCAAACCGTCTCTAGTTCTCTAATCACGATGGACTTCTGAATTGGGGCTCTAGGGGATATCAGTAATGAGGAGAAGCTACCAGAGAAGTTGGCAATCATAACGTTGAAAAATAGGGTCGCGGCTGACGATCGTGGCATCTTCAACTCGACTTTGGGAAATCAGTAAGCGATCAAATGGGTCTCGGTGGTGCTGGGGGAGTTGTTCGAGGTCTAAGATATGGGAAAATTCAATGGGTAGCAGGGTGATATTACCCTCAGCCTGCTGTTGGCCAACGATATTGGCTAGATTACCTCTTAGAGTTAGCTTG
Organism: Cyanobacteria bacterium REEB459; assembly: GCA_018970085.1. Lineage (GTDB taxonomy): Bacteria > Cyanobacteriota > Cyanobacteriia > Phormidesmidales > Phormidesmidaceae > Nodosilinea. The sequence goes on along the minus strand of JAGWXD010000057.1, from coordinate 1,520 downwards.
CCAAGCTGAAGTTTGATTTGGATTTCCCAGAGGCTGGTAAGGCTCAACAGCACTTGGTTTTCAGGGGACTGGAGGCGGTTAAGTGTAGCTGCTGGAAGTTTGGCAGTATCCCTATCCCACCAGATAAAGGCATGGGTATTGAGTAAAAGTTTCATAGCTCTTCACCGAGCCAAAACTCATCGGGCAGCGGATCGTCAAAATCATCGGCCATCCAATAGGGGTCATCTTGGTGAAGCCCAGCGATTCGGGCCTTGGGGGCAGGTTGAGGCAGTTTTTGACGCAGAAAGGCGGCGAAGTCTAGGACTGCTTGCTGTTGAGCGGGGTTGAGGGCGCGAACTTGCTCTAGTAGGGCTTGCTCGATGGTGGCCTGTTCCATCCGTGTAGAGTCCTCTTGAGGTTGGGTTACTGGTTCAATTATGGGCTAAGTTCGTGGGCGACAACTTAAGCTGTACCCCGTTATTTAGACACTTCGCGGTCGGGCCGATCGCGGGGGCGTCGCTACCCCCAGTTCCTTTAGTTTACCCAACTGGGCAGCAACCTGGATCTGACCGTCTGCCCCCTGATTGCTTGGCGGTTCTGCTGGGGAGCCAGGGTGTAAGGGCTAGTCACCCTGCCAGGGAGTTATAGTGCCAGTCGGTGAGAAAGCCCTGGTTAGGGGCGAGGGTGATCAGGGGGAGCAGGGTTTTGTCGGGGTCTTTGAACTGCACCACGGGGGCCTCCACCACCAGGGCGAGGGCGTCGAGTTGCTGGGCGATTTTGTCTTGACTACCGCAGGACAGTTTGAAGGAAAGGTGTACCCCGTTAGTTAAAGGACTCCGGTAGAGAGACTGTGGATGGCCTGGACAGCCTGGTGGAGGAGGGTGGCGGTGGGCTGCAGGTCGCTTTCGCTCGAGAATTTACCCAGGCTAAGGCGGAGGGCGCTGTCGAGGATGGGGGTGGGTAGGCCCATGGCGCGGAGGACCTGGAAGGAGGCTTCGATGCCTGAGGTGCAGGCGGAGCCGATGGTGTGATCGAGGCTACTGGCGTTGCCAAAGTCTGTGGGGGAGTGTTCAGAAAGCCAGTTTAAACCAGACTGAAACCATTAAATTAATTTCTAGTTGAAAAACCAGGGTTCATCCAAAACTCTGATCACTCTCCCAAATACTGAAACCCTCTTTCATTCTTTAACTTGCTATCGAAGCTTATGGTTTCTGTACAACCGGACTGTCGAGCTACTGCTCCAATCAGATAATCAGAAAAATCAGCTTTACCTTGCTTATACCTTTGCAGAGCCTGGTCCACTATTGAGCGATTTTCAAACTCAAAAGCTGCGCTGTGTAACATAGGCTCCATAACACCAATGATTTCGTCTTTACGAAAACCGTAGGTTGCTCCCCTCAGTACCCAAACCAGTTCACACAGAACGATATTGGTGATAAAGCATGGCTGACTCTGCTGAATCAGAGCAGCAGCTTGCCGCCACTGTTGCTCATCGTCGCGGGTGAGGTAGCGAACCAGAATATTGGTATCAAGTCCAATCA
>JAGWXD010000096.1 GCA_018970085.1 Cyanobacteria bacterium REEB459 | reverse complement strand
CACGCCGCCAGCGTTCATCCTGAGCCAGGATCAAACTCTCCATGTTAATTAACCATCTAACCTAAGCTAAATGGCCCTCGAAAAGTAAATCCCGAATACCTCAGTATCCGTTCTGTCTATTGCTAGTTCGTAACATCTCTGCTAAGATACTAACAATTTAATCTTTTGACAGGAACCTTGGCTTTGTTTCTAGACTATTCTTCTGTCAAGGTGCGCACTTGAGTAGAACTCTCGTTCCCTCTCAAGCGCTTTACTAATCTACCCCCTCCACTACTCCCCTGTCAATAGACCCCAGTCCCTCATTCCTAAAAAAAAATACCCCACACCCCAAAAGACATTAACCCCTGCAACCCCACAGTCTTAGTTGAGTGATGAAGTTGATTAAAGGCTTTCTGTGCTCCAAGCTTTGACCTACCTTTAAAGTAGCTAGTTAAAAGAACAACCGGCCCTCTGAGCTTGTGAGGAATGTATGGGGTCAGCAGTGAGCTAAAGGGCTTGAAGAAACTCCCAGGTCTTCTCCTTGGTTTGAGGCTGAGGAAGTTAGCCCTTGGTGGGCAAGTATCTACCCCGGAATACTGCTAGTTTGTTATGCCTGGTCGCAATGATTTTTAATGATGCTGCAATTAACCAGGTTCGGTCATGCGGCGGGGATCAATCGCCCGATCAAAGGCTGTGGCGCTGATCAGGCCCAATTCCAAGGCAGCTTGGCGCAGGGTCAGGTCCTGCTCAAAGGCGTGATGGGCAATGCGAGAGGCGTTATCGTAGCCAATTACCGGGCTAAGGGCGGTGACCAGCATCAAGGATTGGTCCACATACTGGGCGATGCGGCGATGATTGGCTGTCATACCCCGTACCAGAAATTCCGTAAAGTTATGGCTGCTATCCGTCAGTAGGCGAATGGATTGCAGTAGGTTAAAAATCATTAGAGGTTTGTAGACATTCATCTCTAAGCTGCCGCTAGCTCCAGCAAAGGCAACCGCGGCATCATAGCCCATCACCTGCACCGCCACCATGGTTAGGGCTTCGCACTGGGTAGGATTGACCTTACCCGGCATAATCGAAGAGCCAGGTTCGTTTTCTGGCAATTGCAGTTCCGCCAGACCGGCCCGAGGTCCGCAGCTCAGCAGGCGAATATCATTGGCAATTTTATAAAGCGACACTGCCAGGGTTTTGAGGGCGCCGCTGGCCATTACCAGGGCATCATGGGCTCCCATGACGGTGAACTTGTTGGGGGCAGTGACAAAGGGTAGGCCGGTAATTGCCGCCAGGTGTTGGGCCGCCCCCTCGGCAAACCCCGGGCCAGCGTTGAGGCCGGTGCCCAGGGCGGTGCCCCCCAGGGCCAGCTGGTAGAGGTCCGGCAGCACTGCCTGGAGGCGGGCCTGGTTATCGGCCAGCATGCCTACGTAGCCAGAAAACTCCTGGCCCAGGGTGAGGGGTACGGCGTCCTGCATATGGGTACGGCCAATTTTGACGATGTCGGTCCAGTCCTGGACCTTTTCTTGCAGAGCTTGCCGGAGGTTCTCTACAGCGGGTAGCAACTGCTGCACCAGGGCCAGGGCGGCGGCCATGTGCATGGCGGCGGGAAAAACATCGTTAGAGGACTGGGCCATATTGACATGATCGTTGGGGTGGATGGGGGTTTTGCTACCCAGTACCCCCCCCGCCATCTCGATCGCCCGGTTGGCAATCACCTCGTTGACGTTCATATTGCATTGGGTGCCACTGCCGGTCATCCATACGTGGAGCGGGAAGTGGTCATCGAGTTGGCCCGCCATCACCTCCTCGGCGGCCCGGACGATCAGATCCGCCTTGTCCTGGGGCAGCCGACCCAGGGCAGCGTTGGTGAGGGCGGCGGCCTTTTTAATGGTGGCGATGGCATGAACTACCGCCAGGGGCATCTTGTCCTGACCAATGGAAAAGTAGTGGATGGATCGTTGGGTTTGGGCTCCCCAGTAGCGATCGCTGGGCACGGCGATCGCCCCCATACTGTCGGTTTCCTGGCGCCAGCCCGGTATAGCTTCCGTCATAACTCTTTTCCCCTTAAAAGTCTAGTTGTTTCCCCCGCAATCCGGCTGGGCCGGGGATGCCATAGCGCCCCAACAGGGTAGGCAAAATATCGTAGATCTGGGCCTCGCTGAGTTCCTGCCCCTCCTTGGGTAGCCGGGGATCATGGAAAATCATCAGGCCAAAGGGGGCGTGGTTAGCGTCATCGGGCCCAGTATCATTCTCCACCGTGTGGATGCTGCCCAGCCCCACACTGCCCACCGATCGCCAGGCTAAATCATCAAAATAGACAATCAAGTCGGGTGCCCGCCCCCGCACCCGCTGGTAAATAGCCTGGGGTTTAAAGACTTTTACCGGCAGGGGCTGACCCTGGGGATCCTGGAGTTGCTGCAGCTGCTCCGCCAGTTGATCCCGCAACCCTTCATAGTCCGCCATGGT
>JAGWXD010000056.1 GCA_018970085.1 Cyanobacteria bacterium REEB459 | reverse complement strand
CCGGATTATTTTTGGTTTGACCCCAATACCCTGGAATTTCAAGGCTTTCATCTGGTGGATGGCCTCTACCAGGCGATTCAGCCCACTGACCAGGGCTGGCTCTGGAGTCAACAACTGGAACTGTATCTGGGTGTGTTTGAGCAGAGACTGCGCTTCTTTACCCCCCAGGGAGAGCTGATCCCGTCTCCAGAGGAACGAGCCGAGCAGGAACGGCAAAGAGCCGAACAGGCCGAACAGGACATCGCTCGACTGAAGACCCAGCTGCGATCGCAGGGAATTGAACCAGACTCGTAACCGATTAGATCGAGACTAAAAAGCCCTGGGCTGAAAATCCTGATCTATCTCTAGGTCAAAGACATCATCATGGATGCGAGCCACATAGAGCCCTTCGGCCATGGCCTGGGCCTTAACCACGTAGGACCAATCGACGGCAGCCAAGATGCCGTAGAGTTGCTTATCCTGGTGCTCCGGGAAAAAGTCGCGAAATCGCCTCAGGGTAGTCTTTAGTTGGGTAATGGCCTCTTGGCGGGGATGGCTTTTGACCTCCACCACAACGGCGGCATTGATATCGCCATTGGCATAGGCCAGTACATCAATTTCCAGGTGCTCACCATTTTGCTTAGCTCGCACCCGGGGTGTCACCACCGTCATGCCAAAGCGCTGCTGCAGGATGGCTTCCATGGAGGGCAAGGCCAGCCCTTCGGTAAAACTGCCAAACTTGGCCCCCAACCCGCCAATCTGTTTACCTAATTCCTTGAGTTGGCGATCGGTTTCCTTTAGTTGGCGATCGGTTTCTTTGAGTTGGCGACCGGTTTCCTTGATCTGGAGATCGGTTTCCTTGAGTTGCTGATTAGTTTCTTGAATCTGACGATCGGTTTCCTGGAACCTGCGATCGGTTTCCAGGGATTTTTCCCGCAATAGGCGATCGGTTTCTTGAAAAAGCCGCAAAATATCTTCGTAGGTGGGCTGAGCAGTGGACATAGCCAAGCCGGAGATAGTTTAAGTGTATTATAGCAGAGGAAGCCACGGACCTGTCTACCTCCACGCCCCAGTTATCGCCATCCTCAGCTTTTGGTGGCGCAAACTGCGCCTGGGGATAGGCAAGTAGGTTTGATGAGCGATGTACTAAGCCCAGGGGGAAAACAGGATGTTGCCTAAGGCCGATCTACTAAAGGCGGTAGAGCACCGGGATTGCCTGGCTCGCCTGTTAGACCAGGTGGAGCAGGCCCTGAAAACCTGGGAAGTGGTCTATAGCGACTTTCTCTCACCCCCCGAACAGGCCGAGGCCCAGCGGATGTTTCAGCGCTTGAGTGATATTCAAATAGCGGCCTGGGGCGGCTACCCCCAGGCGGAACGCCAGCGCCTGGCCATCGCCCGCCCCGATCTACCCCTGGAGATCAGCGACATGCCCCTGACCCTGCTGCAGGTGGCGGGTAACTTTATGTTTGACCCGGCCAGCCATCGGGATTTTTTGGGGGCGGTTTTGGGCGCTGGCCTGGTGCGCGATAAAATTGGCGACATTATGGTGGCGGGGGAACGGGGTGCCCAGGTGATTGTGGTACCCGAGGTGGCGGAGTTTTTGGGTCTGCAACTCACCCAGGTGCGATCGGTACCGGTGAAAACCCAGAGTATTCCCTGGAGCGAACTGCGGGTGAGGCCGCCCCAACAAAAGGATCTAGTTACGGTAGAGGCCTCCCTACGGCTAGATGCCATTGCCTCTGCGGGCTTTGCCATGTCCCGCAGTAAGATGGCGGATTTGATTAGCGCTGGGGATGTGCGGGTGAACTGGAAAACCATCACCCAGCCCAGTCATGCCTTGAAAACCGGCGATCTGGTGGCGATCCGCGGCAAGGGGCGGCTGACGGTGGGGGATGTGGCTCTGACTAAAAAGGACCGCTATCGGGTTAACCTGAGCCGCTATGGCTGAGGTCCAGGCTAGAAGGTTAAGGAATCTAAACTAACCTGAAGCTTAATGTCGGTTTGTCAATTTCTGGGTGTCTGACTGGGGTTGGAGTGGTAGGTTTGGGCATAATTATCCGCCGCCAGGGCCACCAGGGCCAGTTGTCTGGCGGTATGCCAACCCCTTACTCCGCTGCTCAAACCTATGGATAACCTGGACAAAGATTGGATCGGTGCGATCGTGATCGCTGCTCTTGGAGCCGGTATTATTACCTCCTTCGCTGTCAGCCAGGGACAACACCCCCTGATTGGTCTTGCCATTACCCTGTTTGCGGCGGTGTCGGCGGCAGTGATTGACCACTTTGCCTAGGGCTGCTGTGTGGCCAGGGTTGGGCTCATCATCGGTAGCTGGTGCTAACTCAGGGTTTGAGTCTAAAACTACCCCTTGGTCGGCTGGGTTGCTGACCTCTGGCCATCGTAACCTTTAACGAACTACCCCCTAAGGAATTGCCATCCCCTCTTACAATAGGGGTGTAGAACCACCTTTCCCCTATGCCTCCCCGTTGGCCCCGTCAGCCCACCCGAGAAGATCCGGCCTACCGCCGTCTAGATGATCGAATCAACTTTGCCGTCCATGTAGCCGCCTGTATTGCTGTCAATTCTGGCCTATGGTTTTTCCATAACCTCAACCCCGCCTGGGTAGCCTGGGTCCCCTGGGTAACCCTGACCTGGCTAGGACTGCTGAGCCTCCATGGGATTTATATATTCGTTCTGGCTGATTACTCGGCTGGATCCCCCTCTCCCCTATCCAACTCTAACCAACAAGGCGACTCCTGACTATGGCTAAGGCTGGTACCACTAAGGCAATCGAAGAGTTGGCGGCGGCCATTGGCGAACAGGCCTATTTGCAGGTGGCTGACTGGCACCTGTATCTGGCCGACGCCAAACTCCATCTACCCCTGGCCGAGGCCCTCTATCCGCTGTTGCTAGAGGACCGCTTTACCGATACAGCCCTGGCTGAGTTACTAGCCAATACTAGCGTCAGCCTGGGTGGGGGCAAAAAAATGCTGCCCCTGGCAGAGTTGATGCCAGCCCGAAGCTTGGCCCATCTGGTCGAGGCGATCGCCGCCTACCAGCGTCAGCTGTAGACCTACTCGTTCCCCTGGCTGGTTGTTGATTCACCGTTAGGTACTGACCCTTAGAGAGTTGATGAGACCTATGGCTAAAACCGTTGCTGAGGTGATGACCCCCAACCCTGTCTCCGTTCAGCCTGATGCCCTGCTTCAGGAAGCTATTCAATTGCTGGTGGAGAACCACATTGGGGGGTTGCCCGTAATCGACCACAGTGGCAAGCTGGTGGGGATTTTATCGGAGTCCGATCTAATGTGGCAGACCACGGGGGTAGATATGCCTGCCTACATTCTGCTGCTCGATAGTGTGATTTATCTAAAAAACCCCGGCCAGTACAGCCAGGAAATTCATAAGGCTTTGGGCCAGTTGGTGAGGGATGTGATGACGGCTAAGGTGATTACCATTGGCCCCGGCCACACCCTGCGAGAGGCTGCCCAGCGGATGCACGAAAAACGCATTCGCCGCCTACCCGTGGTTGACGATCAAGGGCAGGTGGTGGGCATCGTAACCCGCGCTGATATTCTCCGGGAAATGGCCCAGGGCTAGGGGCCGCCAGTGTTTGCTGCCGGCCCAAAAGCGGCAAGGGCATGACAGTGGATTGGCTATGGCTGGCTTTACCGTTTAGGCTGCCTTGTTATCCTTAATTTCCAGTTTGCGTCTATGACTATCACTCCCGATTCCGTCAGAGAGTTGCTCCATTCCCAGGACTACGGCGATCGCATCAAAGCGGTCAATCAACTCCGTCAGCTTCAGGGGCCTGCCGCCTTCGACCTGGCCCAACTGGCCGCCCATGATAGCAATGCCCGGGTACGCTACGCCGCCATCAGTCAGTTAGCTAGCCTTGGGCGTCAGCACCTAGCGACGGTAGAGCCCCTCCTGCGTCGAGCCCTCACTAACGATCCAGAGGCCGATGTTCAGGCCGCTGCTGCCGATGCCATCGCCGGGTTAGGGTTGCGGGCCGCCTACCCTGACCTGGAAGCGGTTTACCGGAGTTCTAGTGAGTGGCTGGTGCAATTTAGTATTGTCGCTGCCCTGGGGGAACTGGGTGCCCCTGAAGCCTTTACCCTGCTGCAGGAAGCCCTCCAGTCTGACAATGAATTAGTGGTCACCGCTGCCATCGGGGCCCTGGGAGAACTGGGGGATAGGCGCGCTATCCCCAGTTTGCTGGGCTATACCGAGCACCCAGACTGGCAGCTTCGCCATCGTCTCACCCAGGCCCTGAGTCGGTTCTCTGAACCCGAGGCGAGGCTGGCCCTGGAGACCCTCAGCCAGGATAGTTCACCGATTGTGGCTGAGGCTGCCCGCCACCACCTGAAACAGTTGGCTTAATTCAGCGGGCCAGGCGATCGCAGGGGGTAGGGCCGACGGCCTCAGGGCACCCCCGGTGGAACCAGAACTAGGGCAGACAATCTGCCGCAAATGCTGGATGGTATACCAAGTTTAGGGAAAGGGACTCTTTATAATAAGAGTCTATAAACTTGTGCTGCGGTGACTTTGTTACCCGCCGCCTATCACCGGGAGTTGAGTAGTGTCTATTACGGCAAGGTCTTCTATGGCCTACCTGTTGGTTTTCCATGGTAGTCGTGATCCCAGGCCGGCTCAAGCGATGGAACGCCTGAGCCGGTTTTTGCGATCGCCGGTAGATGCTGTTTACCCCTGCTGTGGTGTTGCCCCTGGCCCGGCAACGCTGTCTCCCCCCCCGGAGGCCGAACCCCACCAGACAGGTCGCTCCCAACTGGCACCAGGGGCTCTGGTAGGCACCGCCAGTTTAGAGGCCAGTGGGCGTCCTCTCCACGAACAAGTTATTCACTTTGGTCAGCGGGCCCAGGCCATGGGCATCGAGACTCTACAGGTCATCCCCCTATTTTTAGGTCGGGGCACCCACGTAATGGAAGACATTCCTGCCGCCCTGGCCACGGCCCAACGGGCCCTACCGGCCCTGGCCTTAAACCTGACTCCCCATCTGGGCCACCATCCTGGCCTGCAAACCTTGCTACGTCGGCGCCTGGAGACCAGCTCTAATCAGACTTGGGTGCTATTGGCCCATGGCAGTCGGCGAAAAGCCAGTAACCTGGCCATAGAAACCCTGGCAAAATCCCTGGGGGGCACGGTGGCCTATTGGAGCCACAGCCCCAATCTAGAAACCCGAATGATTCAATTCTTGCAATCAGGGGTACACCAGTTTACTATTTTGCCCTATTTTTTATTTGCCGGCACCACTACCGACGCCATTATTCGAGCAACGGAAGCCCTGGCAGAGCGATTTCCCCAGAGCAGAATTCACCTGCTGCCCCCCCTGGGCCCCACCGCCGATCTGGCCCAGTTAGTGGTTGATCTAGCCTTGAGTCAGGTGCCTCCAAGCCCCCCGCCTCGGGTCAGCCCCTTGCAGAGAATCGCCTTTAGTCAGGCGGTTTAATTCCTTGTAATTCGTACCATTCCAGGGCTTTAGCGTTGATTGCAGCGGCCTCTGTTGAATCAATGCGGTCCAGGTTCTTCAGGACCAGTCCCATGCGTCCCTGGGATTTTAGTTGGTCACGGTGACGCAGCAGGAAGTCCCAGTAAAAGAAATTAAAGGGACAGGCGTCGGGGCCGGTGCGAGCCTTAGGATTAAAGGGGCAGTGCTGGCAATAATCACTCATGCGGTTGATGTAATTGGCCGAGGCCGCGTAGGGTTTAGAAGCCAGCCAGCCACCGTCGGCAAATAAGCCCATGCCAATCACATTGGGTTGCATGACCCAGTCGTAGGCATCAATAAACACAGCATGAAACCAATCCTCCACGGCCTGGGGTCTGAATCCAGCAATCAGGGCAAAGTTACTGAGAATCATCAATCGTTGAATGTGGTGGGCGTAACCGGTGCGGTGAATCTGGTTGATAACTTGCTGTAAACAATGCATCTCTACCTGGCCAGTCCAGAAAAATTCCGGCAGGGGATGGTGATGGTTGAACCAGTTTTGTTGCCCATAGTCGCTGGACCCGTAGCTGTAGATACCCCGCATGTATTCTCTCCAGCCCAGCACCTGGCGAATAAATCCTTCAACGCTATTAATGGGCAGGTTGGCCTGGTGGTAAGCGGTTTCTATCTGCTCGATGACCTCCCAGGGATGGAGCAGACCCAGGTTTAAATAGGGAGAAATCAGGGCATGCCACAGGCTATCTTGACCTGTGACCATGGCGTCTTGATAGGGACCAAAGCTTTCCAGGCGATCGGCGATAAAGTTTTCTAGGGCCTTTTGGGCCTGTAAACGGGTGACGGCCCAGGGAAAGGGAGTACTCTGGCCAAAGGTGGGGTAGGGCAGGTGATCGACTTGATCGATCACGGCCTGGGTTAGGGTATTGGGTTGGAACTCCTGCAACTGGGGCGATCGCTGGTTACGCCCCGGGGGCTTACGATTATCCCGGTCAAAGTTCCATTCACCGCCGACCGGTTTAGGGCCTGCCATCAAGACCTTGAACCGGCGGCGTCCTGACCGATAAAAAGACTCCATCAGGAGGGTTTTGCGATCTGCAGCCCAGGCCTTAAAGTCTGCGGTTGACCAGAGAAAGTGATTGTTTTCTAGCAGAGTCAGCTGACAGGGCATCTCCAACCCCTGTAACCAGGCTAGAAAGGAATGGTCTACTGGATCCATAAGGCGTAGTTCGCTAATCTGATGAGTCTGGATCCACTGCTTTAGGGCTGGAGCCGTCTCGGTTGCCTGGGCGTAGGTCACAGGCCAGCCAGCAATCTCTAGTTCCTGGGCAAAGTGACGCATGGCGGACCAGACCAGGATTAGCTTTTGTTTGTGGTAACGTCGTTCCCTGGCCAGTTGATGGGATTCAAGCAACAGCACTGGAGTTGTCTGGCGATGGTGACTGCAACTGGCCAGGGCGGCCTGTTGTTGCCAGAGTTGATTACCCAGTACCCAAATACCAATGGTCATGGTGGTGGTGTGAATGACGGGCGACTTGGCCGTAGATAGGGGCGATCGTCCCCTAGTTGGAGATTAAAACTTTTCTATGAATTCAGGGTTCTGATCACGTCCTTAGGTCATCTTAGAGCTGATAGGGCCAGGGTAGCTACCCCAGCCCAGATAGGATGTCTCCCGTTAGCCAGGGCTCCCAGAAAATCTGATTTTGGCAAAAAGGCTATCTAAAGGTTAGGAATCGGGTATCTGTAGTAGCCAGGACTTTATCTGACACTCAGCGTAAACCTGTACTGACTGAGGAGTGTCACCATGACTCCCCAAGCAAAGATCGTCAAAAACAGATTGAGCCCGTTAAATCTGGCCAAGGTCTTAGCGGGTTCCAGCCTTGTAACCTGACGGGGGTCTCGCGGGACACCTTCTACCGCTACCAGGAATTATAGGAAAGCGGGGGTAAATTAGCCTTGCAGGAGAGTGACCGTTGTCAACCCTGGGTCAAAAACCGTGTTCAGATCGACACCTACATGTGATTCCATGGTCAAGCTTAAGACCGCCCTCATGGCGGCTGAACTGCTTAATGACCGGGTGATTCCCTGCTGTGAAGCTCAGGGTGTGTGCCTCTTCACCGGTCGAGGCACTGACTACTGTAGTAATGTCGCCCACCCCGACTACCAGCTTTACCTGCCCATTGAGGACATTGACCACAGCTGCCACCAAGCTCAGCACACCTATGCAAACGTGGAGAGCAGAATCCGATATCCTGCTACTGGTCTGGTCTGTCTTATCTGTCAGATAAGGTCTAATTTATTACCGGTAAGGCGAGCCTAACTCGATCACTAGGGATCATGCTTGTCTGTCGATGCTGGCTGGGATAGGGAAGCTACAGTTTTCTACTGCTTCTTCCCCTAGGATAGAACCAGTGCTCTCTAGTCCAGGTGCGATCGCAGTCCATGCTTGACCTCTCCCTGCCCTCCTCCGGTACCTTGCCAGGGACCGTTACCACCATTCAACCAATTGGGGTAAAGGCTCTCTATGGTTTGGCCTTGCAGGGCGATCAGATTTTAGCGGTAGATCCCTTTCGGGGCTACCTGCTCCAAATTGACCCGCTCACCAGCAATGCCTTAATCCTTAACCCTCGCCATGCCCATGAGTTTCAGCTGGCGACGGGGTTGGCCTGTTGGCAAGATCGTCTATGGATTACCTGCGATCAGCGAGTATTGGTCACTTCCCTGGAGGACATTGCGCCGACCCTGGTGCTGACCCTACCTTATACTGCCGATGGGGTAGCGGTGTGGGAAAGTACTCTTTACGTTAGCTGTAAGAAGGCTGGCTACATTTTTGTCTATGATCGCGACTCCGGACAGCGCATTACCCAGTTTCCCGCTCCCGGGATTGGCATTGAAAACATCGCTGTTTGGGGCGATTACCTGTGGGTTTGTGACCAGATGGAGCAAACCATTTATTGCCTGGATCGGGCAACAGGCGCCCTAATTGTTAAGATGCTCACCCCCTTTCCTACCCCCACCGGGTTGGCGGTCCCCCCCCATACCACCCCCGACCAGGGTTTACTCTGGGTGGCCTATACTAACGAGGAGCCCTACGTTCGGGAAGATCCCAACGGTCCCACTCCTTTTGAACTCACCTTTCGCGATCGCAGCCTTATCCATCCCCTCCGCTTTCGCTGGTGCCCCGATCGGAGCTACTGCCTCACCACCGGCTTTCTACTGGAGATGACCTATGTGGAGGAAACCGATACGCTGGAGGATACGGCAGCTCTGGAAAATGTGGAGTGGCGGATCGCCTTTCCCACCAGTAGCGATCGCCAGGTGGTCAAAAGTGTTGAGCCAGTGGGCTTACCCTTTGAAGAAATCAGTCAGAATGGTGAACGGCTAGCCAGCTTTTACTTTCCTACCCTCACTCCCCAAGAGCGCCACCTATTTGGCTGGCGAGCCCTGGTGGAAGTCTACGGGATTAAGTACCAACTCACCCCGCGTCAGGTAGAGGCCGCCCCGCCCCTACCGGTGGAATTTGGTCCCCGCTATCTGATCGATGACGACGACCTGGCTATGGATAGCCCCGCCATCCAGGCAGCGGCCCGGGAAAGCATTGGCACGGAAACCAACCTGCTGCGCCAGGTGCTCAGTATCCGAGATTATGTCTACGACAAACTCAGCTACGCAGTCACCCCCACCATCGCCGCCCCCGATGTGGTGCTAGACCGGGGCCGGGGCTCCTGCGGTGAGTACGTGGGCCTACTACTGGCCCTGATGCGCTTGAATGGCATTGCCTGCCGCACTGTGGGTCGCTATAAATGTCCGGCCCAGGCAGATCGCCCTGGCATCTACCTGGAACCGGACTTCAACCACGTCTGGATTGAGTTTTACCTACCCGGCTACGGCTGGTTACCGATGGAGTCCAACCCCGACGATGTGCAGGAAGGGGGTCCCTATCCCACCCGGTTTTTTATGGGTCTCCCCTGGTGGCATGTGGAAATGGGCAAAAACGTACCCTTTGAAAAGCTAATTCGGCCAGAAGGTAGCCCCGACGCCCGTCTGGGCAACTTAGCGGTAAACCACATGCGATTTAAGATTCTTGGGGAGCTACAGCCATAGACAGCAGGCAATCCACCATAGGTCGTGGGCCAGAACGAAAATATAGCTGTAGCCCTTTAGAATCAGACGGCTACAGCTCAAGGGAACCTAGGTAGCCATAGCCGTAACTACCTGCAGAGAGGCGAAGATGAGTCAGAATGCTCTCTGATAATAGTGATAACCGCTCAACCCTGCCCTAGGCGTTCTGGCCAAAGCTAGAGTTGGGCCAGGGATAGCTATGATTAGCCGCTATAGCGAACACCCCGGTAGTGCAGTTCCTCATTCAAAGTCCGTTGGGCAGCCACGATAAAACGCATCAGGGTGCAGGGTTTACCCAAATACATCAGTTTTTTATCCGTCTTTACAGGGTCAACGGCTGGTAAAGAAACATAATAAGATTGACCACGATAAATCAGCTGCATAGCAGACACTCCTGGGTAGTTCAAGAAAATTATTTAGAGAATCAAAACAATGCCCCGATCAGCTCTCTTCGAAAGGGAGCTAATAGCTTCAATAATGAACTTATGTAACCATAAGCACTAACAGAGAAGCGGAAACATGCGATTGTAATTATGTAGCAAATGACACTGTTTAAAAAATAAGGAAAGATTAAGAATCCTTTGTCTGATGTGAAAAACCTGCGGGGTTCGGTTTGATACGGCCTTAGTCAGGGTGGCCCTGACCATTTGTTCGTCAGCTTTCAGGCTCACCCTACTGTTACAGTGCCACTAAGGCCCTAGCTAAGCACCTCCGATGCAGCCAGCCCACGTAGCCTCCATAGAGGCAATCCCCCTGGGGGGAGGCAACAAAAATGTGATCCAGCCCCAGGGGATGGCGCCAGCGGCGCATACTCACCCCATCCTGCTCAGTGCGGTAAACTACTGAGTGCTTAAATCCCCGGTAATGGGCATCGGTCATCCCTGGTACCTGGCGCAGGTACTCAATGAGGGGATGGGTAGGGGCAAATCCTAGGTGGTCACCCGCCCAAAACCCCCGAATCATTTCTATCACCCGGGGGTGGTAGCGCAGGACTGGATGGCTGAGCCCCTCTAGTACTGAGAACTGAGCTCGGGGGATTTTAGTACTCTCGATCGTAATCGTGCCATCGCTACCGCCGTCAATATCTCCGGCCAGGATCAGAGTCTTAATTGTCGCCACGATGGGAATGGCGGTGGGGCGGTGATTCCGACCCAGATCGGCGGCGATGCCGACCCCCAAGCCTAGCGGATCGATCAGGCGGGCTAGGTGAGCGCCGCCCACCGGCACAGCCAGCAGTACCAGGGAATGAACCCTGGGCCACCAGTCGGGATGACGACTTAGCACCTCGAGCCAGATTAATCCCCCCATGGAATGACCCATAATCCGCAGGGGCACCTCGGGATTGTCCGCTATAGCCTGAGTGGCTAAGCGATCTACGGTTTCCACCAGGGGAGCGAGCCGTAGCCAGGTCAGGGCGTAGTTGAGGCGGGGGGCGATCACCATTGTCGTCTCCGTGGCTAGCTTTTGGGCCAGAGCCAGCATAGTCTGATGATTATCGGCCCAGCCATGCTGGGCAAAAAGAATGAAATCCGGTGACATTGGCTGCATTCCTAAGGCCTGGTTCGGTTTTGGTGTGATGGCAAGATTGCCCTCAGTTTCACTGCAAATGGCAGCGCAGACTGCCGATCCCACGTTAATACACTTCATTACTTTTCAAGCTGGGGTCGCCAGTTTAGCGCGACCATAGAGGTAGTCATTTCGGGTATGGAGCTTGGGTTTATGCACCAACAATCCCTACGGGCCTACCTCAACCTGATTCAACAACTGCTGGCTTGCCCTAACGGGGAGGAGTGGATTCTACTACGCCAGAACGAAAGCCTAGTTACCCCCGACCTGGTGCAGGTGATGGAACAGGTGGCTACCCAGTTGGCCCACCAGGGCGATAGCAAGGAGTCCAAATTTTTGCACAATCTGGCCGGGCAGATTCACCATTTATTTCTAGCCCAAACTGTACAGCGGCCGCCCCAGGACGATCGGTCCGAAGCCTACCTCAAGGTAATCAAGGAGTTGCTGGCCTGTCCAGAGGGAGAAGAGGGCCAGGTCCTGGCCGCCCATCCCGATCTGCTGGGACCAGGGCTGGTGAGGGCTATGCAGCAGGTCGGGGATCAGCTGGCGGCCAATGGGGATGGTGAGGCGGCCCAGTACCTGCAGCAATGGGCTCGGGAGCTCAGTCGGCTATGGCTCCAACAACAGGATTTTCAACCCCTGGCTAAGCCTATGGCTGAGCCGGAACCCGAAGTGCCCCCGACACCGGTAGCTGTCTCTGGGCCTGAACTCCCCATGCCGACGGCGGCGCAGATGTCCCCCAATCCCACGGCGGTAGCGGATGTCCCTGAAGATTTCTGGGCTGAGGCGCCAGAGATAGCTGGGTCGCTAGACTCCTCCTCCCCAGCGCCATCGGCTCCAGTGCCCAGTGCCCCCCCCTTAGGGCCAGTTTCCGGTCCACCCCTGGCTCCCTTAGCTCAGCAATTGGAAACCATTGCCGCCGCGCTCACCCAATTGAACCAAACCCTACAGACTAAAACCCAGGCTAATCCCAACCCCCTGTGGTACATGGAGGTACTGGAGCAAGCCTGCACTGGCGGATGGATCTTGACGAGCGAAGAGGTACAACACCTGATTGGGATAAAACCTACCTGTGCCAGGGGAGAAGACCGTTTCCATAGGGGCTGCTGGGTATTTGTAAAGGCGGGTAAGTTGGGAGCCCAAACCGCCTGGCAAGTTGAAAAACAGAGTTGACAATCCGACCAAAACCTTGAAAGCTTATAGCAACCGGTCGTTAGGATCGGTGTCAATCACCACCAGCAGGTAAAACCGTAGCAACGGGGCAAAAGCGAACCAAGAAGCCTACCCAGCTCTAGCTCCTGGCTGTCTCCTAAACTCGGAGTTGCAGTTCGGTTACCAGCTATCGAGTTGACCATCAACTCTGTCTTGAGCCTTCTGGCCAAAGCCATGCATCCTGTTTTTCCCATTTCTCCATGCAACTGACTCCCCAGGAAAAAGATAAGCTGTTGATTTTTACCGCCGCTCTGGTGGCAGAACGCCGTAAGCAGCGGGGCCTTAAGCTTAACCATCCGGAGGCGGTAGCCTATATTTCTGCCGCCATTTTGGAAGGGGCGCGAGATGGTCGCACCGTGGCCGATCTAATGAGCTACGGCACCACTCTTTTAGGGCGAGAGGAGGTCATGGAGGGCGTGGCGGAGATGATCCATGAAGTTCAGGTAGAGGCTACCTTCCCTGATGGTACTAAACTGGTAACGGTACACGACCCCATTCGCTAGCGTTAAGCCCCGGTTGCCCATGGCCGTTTCTCCTTCCCCAACCGATTTTTCTCTTCAGACCGGTGACCTTGAGGCCGTGCTGGCGACCTTGATGCATCAGCTTGAGAACTACATTTTTCCAGAGGTGGCGGAGACGATTCAAGCCGACATTCAACGGCGGCTGGATCAGGGGGGCTATGCCGACATTACTGGCGGTCAGCAACTGGCGGATATCCTCACCGCCCAGTTACAGCAGATTAGTCATGATCTCGCCCTACGGCTGCACTTTAGTCCCCTGCCCCTGCCCCACCTGGAGACCACTGCCCCCAGCCCTGCCGATTTAGCTCAGCAGGCTAGTGCCAGTCGCCGCCGTAACTTTGACGTTAACCGGGTGGAGCGACTGCCAGGGAATGTGGGGTACCTGCAATTGTTTAGTTTTGAGCCACCGGAACTGGCGGCAGAATCTCTGGCGGCGGCGATGGTCCTGGTGACCCACACCGATGCGCTGATTTTTGACCTGCGCCATAACCAGGGCGGCTCCCCTGCCACCGTCGCCTTTCTCTGTAGTTATCTGTTTCCGACCCATCCCCCCGTCCACCTCAATGACCTGTACTGGAGTGCAACGGATCAAACCCAGCAGTGGTGGACTCTTCCCCATGTTCCCGGTAGTCGCTATCTGGATCGGCCGGTGTTTGTGCTGACCAGCCCTGAGACCTTCTCGGCGGCAGAGGAATTTGCCTATAACTTGCAAACCTTGAAACGGGCCCAGGTGGTGGGGGAAACTACCCGGGGCGGGGCTAATCCGGGACAGGGGTTTCGTCTGCATGACCATTTCTGGGTATTTATCCCCACGGGGCAGGCAATTAACCCGGTGACTGGTGGTAACTGGGAGGGGACGGGGGTGGTTCCTGACCTGAAGGTGCCCACGGAAATTGCCCTGGAGACCGCCCATCTAGTGGCCCTCAACCAATTGCTAGAGACAGCGCCATTGGGTCCGGCCCGTCGGGAAATTGAGGATACCCTGCCCCGGGTAGAGCGATCGCTGCAACAAAAACGTCAAGACCTGATGGCCCATTTAGGAGGTACGCGATGATTCCTGGTGAACTGTTTCCCGCCGAGGGTGAGATTGAATTGAACAGGGGTAAACCCACCCTGACCCTGAGCGTTGCCAACAGCGGCGATCGCCCCATCCAGGTGGGGTCTCACTTCCACTTCTTTGAGGTGAATGGGGCTCTCCAGTTTGACCGCGACCAGGCTCGGGGCATGCGGCTGGATATTCCGGCTGGCACCGCCGTCCGCTTTGAACCCGGAGACGATCGCACTATTACCCTGGTGCCCCTGGCGGGAGAGCGGCGGGTTTACGGCTTTAACGCCCGCATCGAAGGCCCCCTTTAACCCCCGCTATGGCCGCCCCCCGTCTGTTGATCATTGGTCTGGACTGTATGGAGCCCTCCCTGGTATTTGACCAGTGGCGGTCTGATTTACCCAACCTTAGTCGACTCATGGCTCAGGGCAGCTACGGTCGCCTGGAAAGCAGCATTCCCGCCATTACCGTACCGGCCTGGAGTTGCATGATGACCGGTCGGGATCCGGGAGAACTGGGGATTTATGGCTTCCGCAACCGCCGCGATCGCGATTACCACACCATGGCCATCAGTGACGGCAGTGCCGTCAAGTTCCCGCGCCTCTGGGACTGGCTAGGAGAGGCCGGTTGGACCGTCGCGGTGCTAGGGGTACCCGGTACTTCGCCCCCCTACCCGGTGAAGGGCAGTTTGGTATCCTGCTTCCTCACCCCCAGCACCGCCGCACCCTTCACCTACCCGCCCGAGTTGGGGGACCAGATCCGGGCCTGGATGCCCGATTTTATGATGGATGTGCCCAACTTCCGTTCAGAGGACAAGGAAACCATCCTCAGCCACCTCTATCGCCTTTGTGACCAGCGCTTTAGCCTGGCGGAAAAGCTCCTGCACCGCGATCAACCCGACTTGCTGATGCTGGTGGATATGGGGGTGGATCGCATCCACCACGCCTTCTGGAAACCCATGGACCCCCGCCATCCCCAGCACCAGCCGGGCTCCCCCTGGGCCACCGCCATCCACGACTACTACGTCCACGTGGATGCCCGGGTGGGGCAGTTGGTCCAGGCCTGCGACCCCGATACCGCCGTGCTGGTGGTGTCAGACCACGGCGCCCAGCCTCTGATGGGGGGCATTTGCATTAACGAGTGGCTGATCCGCCAGGGCTACCTGACTTTGGCCCAGTCTGTTCCCCAGCCCCAGCCCCTGGACCAGGTGGCGGTGGATTGGACCCGCACCCAGGCCTGGGGAGCGGGGGGCTACTACGCTCGAATTTTTCTGAATGTGCAGGGGCGGGAGCCCCAGGGTACCGTAACCATGGCGGACTATGAAGGGTTGCGGGATCAACTGGCGGAGCAGCTGCAGCAACTCCAGGATCCCCAGGGTCAGCCCCTGCCGGTAAAAGTCTTTAAACCCCAGGCTATTTACCAGCGGGTGCGGGGGCGGGCACCCGACTTG